>JACPVJ010000127.1 GCA_016191785.1 Myxococcales bacterium
CCCCGGCGCCCGCCGCGCCGCCGGTGCCGCCAGTGCCGCCGGTGCCGCCGGCGCCCGTGGCCTCGCAGAACGGCACCCACTTGTGCTCGCCCTCGGTGTCAGCGTCCACGTTCTTGCCAGCGCAGGGCTCGTCTTCGGTCCACTGCTTCCACTTCGCCTCGCGCCCCGTGGCTTTCGCGTAATCCGCGAAGGCCTGGTACTTGCCGCCGCCCGACGCCTTGAAGACCACCGGAGCGACGCAGGCGCTTTGCTGCAGGCTCTTCTCGTAGTCCATGATGATCGCGTACATGTCGCTGGTCGTGCTGTTCCAGCAGCAGGTCTTGCTCTTGTCGTAGACCAGCTCGGCGAACACGTAGTCCTCGAGCTTGCGGTACTTCGCGTCGGTCTGCGCGGGGGTGAGCCCGAACTTGTCTTCGTTCAGCTGATAGAGCGAGCGGAAGGCGTTCTCGCGCTTCTCGCGCGCGGAGCACGACGCCGGGTAGTTCGAGAGGTGGGTGCGGGCGTCGTTGATGATCGCCAGGTAGGCATCGCGCATCTGCTCGGGCGGCACCTCGCCGAGCAGGGTCTCGAACTGGGTCGGGCGGACCTTCAGCTTGGCGGTGTCGGTGTCGTTGATCCACGAGGCCTCATCGGCCTTCATCCACGAGTTGGTCCACTTGCCGTTCCAGTTCTTGGCGACGCGCCAGCGCTTGAGGCCGCCGCCGAACTGCACGTAGCCCTCCCCGCCGGTGTACTCGTTGGTGAAGCTCTGCTTCGAGGCGATGGCGCCCTCCCACTTGGGCTGCCGGCGGGGCATCGAGCCCGAGGCGAGCTGTGCGTCTTTCTTGCCGCCGTCCAGCTCGGTGACCTGCTTGACCAGCAGCGTGTGCCCGATGCCGTTCGCCTGCCAGCGCTCGACCAAAACGTCACCCGTGCGCAGCGCCTCGGGCTTCACGTTGTAGGTGTTGCGCGAGTTGGCGAGGTTGGCCGACCCGAAGTAGTCGAGCAAGAGCAGGCCCCAGTGGGCCACGCGCTTGTTCAGGAAGATCTCGTCGAAGTAGAGCCCGCTGGTCCCGCCCGGGGCGAGCACGTCGGAGGTGTCGCCCCCGCCGTGGAGGATCTTCGCGCGCAGCTTCTCGTCCTTCGGCCAGTTCGCCTGGTACTCGGCGGGCGTCAGGTTCGAGTAGTCCTTGTACTGCGTCTTGTAGAGCGGCGTGTTCTTGTACCGCCCGGCGGCCGTGCGCGCGCCGAAGTGCCCGAAGTAGACCCGCGTGCCTTCTCCGTCAGTCGAGGTCATGTAGAACGGCAGGCCGTACCAGGACGCAAAGGTGAAGCGGGTGAAGATCGCGACCTCGGCGCACTCCAGGCTCGGCGCCGGCAGCGTCTTGCCCCAGGGGGTGGTCAGCTCGAAGGTGTCCCCGTAGGTCTTGGCCGGGATCTTCTTCATCGACTTGACCCAGGCCACGTACTTCTCGTCCCAGTTCAGGCCGCTGTTCTCGCCCCAGGCCAGGCCGGCCTGCTTCGCGCTCGGCGTGGTGCGGTCTTCCCACTGGTTCTTGACCGCCCAGACCTGTGTCTCGGAGTTGTCGAACTCGGTGCCGATGCTGGGGATGCCGGCGTTGTCCGCCTTGCCGGTCGGGCCTTCGAGCTCGAAGGGCCCGGGGATGTCGTAGTCGTCCCAAGCTTTGCTCGACTCGGTCGACGACGAGTCGCCGCAGCCCACCAGGGTGGCGAGCGCGGCGATCAACCCGAAGAGCAGCGGTCGGAGAGCGCGCGACGCACGAAGAGGGTGACGAGGCATGATCCACGAATCCTTGCAAAGCGCGGGCTGGGCGTCCAGACACCGCATGTGGGCACAGGTGCGCCTACTGGCACACCGAGGTCTGGGCGACGCACTGGCGCTGGCTGATCACCCCGCTGCCTTGAGCCGCGACGCTGCGGCACTTGTAGCCGCTGGGGCAGCCCGAGTCGTCGGTGCAGGCCGCCGCGCAGACCCGCGCGGCGCCGCCGAGCTTCACGCACAGGTTGTCGACGCCCGGGCACTGGCCGTTCGCGGTGCAGGGCTGACACAGCGTGCTCGGGTCGGCATAGGGCGAGAGGCGCGGGTTGTCGCTCAGGCCGTGCACGCCGTAGATCACGTCCCAGCTGCGACCCGCGTTGAGGGCGGCCAAGATGCGGTCGTAGCTCATGGGCGCGTGGGTGCTCTGCGAGCGACGGATGACGTGTCCGACCAAGTCGCTGGTCACGCGCGTCATCTCCGAGAGCCACGAGAAGTTCACGGTGGTGATCACCTCGAGGTTCTTCGAGCTCTTCGCCGGGTTCGCGTACATCGCGTCGGCGTACGAGGTGTACGTCTTGCAACCATTGAAGAAGAACAGCTGGTGCTTGGCCGGAAGCTCGAGGCTGGCGAAGTCGTCCGCCTTCAGCGCCACGCGCGGATTGTAGTGCACGACGATGCCCGAGTAGCTGGTGTCGTAGCCCGCGTGCCCGTCGTAGATCACGATGTCGCGGGTCTTGGCGCTGGCTTTGTACTGGGAAATCAGGCCGTCGTAGCCGACGCCCTCTTCCTTGGCCATGTCGGGGTGAAAGAGGAAGACCTGGATCTCGACCGGCTTGCCGTTGGCGTCGAGGGTGGTCTTGAACGGGCCGCTGGTGCTCTTCAGCTGGTCGAAGGCGGCGACGGGGGCGGTGAGCTTCAGATCCGACTGCAGGCGGGCGAACACGTCCTTCGCCGTCTGCAGGTCGTAGCGCTGCTCGTTGTAGTCGCCCCCGATGTGGATGGCGATGTCGAGCACGCCGTCCTCCATCCACTTCGAGTATTCCGGATAGGCGTCCGGCTCGATGGGCTTCTTCGCGATCTCGACCCCCAACGTCTGGATCGACTCGGCGGGGTGCTTCGAGGGGTCGAAGCCCTTGTAAGTCGTCGAGTAGCTCTGCGACTCGAGCTCCGCCGTGGTCAGCTTCGGGAGCTTCAGGTCGAAGAGCTTTCCGCCGGTCAGCGGCAAGAGCGCCATCAGGTTCTTCGGCCCGCCGACCTCGGCCTCGAACACGTAGTCGAAGGTGCCCGGCTGGTCGGTGCGCTCGACCACCGCTTGTTTGTCGAAGGTCTTCTGGCGAACCGTGGTGCGGAATCCGCCGTAGCCATAGTTGGGATCTTCGTGCTCTTTGTCCGCGAGGTACGCGAACACGAAGAACGACAGCGCCTTGAAGCGCAGGCCGATCAGCTCTTCGGCGCGCCGCAGGCGCTCGTCGCCGGTCAGCGCGAGATCCGCGTCGAGTAGCGTCACCGAGTCCTTCGCGGTCAGCGAGTACTCGAGCCCGGTCGTGCTGCGGTAGTCGTCCGCCTTGCCCTCGGGGACGTACTCGTAGACCTCGTCGTCGCTACCGGGCGGCGCGGGGTCGGACTCTGCGGCGCAGCCCGCCACCGCGACCAAGCCGAGAGAGCAGGAAATCAGGCCCAACTTGATGAAGTCCGACATGGGTACACAATGTGTACAGATGTAGGTGTTGCCTTGCAAGACATACCGCTGGGGACGGATCTTTGCGCTCACGGTGCGCTCGAGCCGATCACACGGGCTGAACTTCGAGGATCAGCGAGCTCAGGTACAGGCCCTCGGGAAACGCGGCGGGTACCGGGTGGTCGGCGCCCTGAAACCAACGCTCGAGCACCGTGGGCCGCACCCCGACGTCGCGGGCGCCCAGGGCCGCGGCTCGCGTCAGCTCTTCCAGGCCGATGGCGGCGGAGCACGAGCAGAGCACCAAGAGACCACCCGGGCGAGTGGCTCGGGCGCCGGCCGCAGCGAGCCGCCGCATGGACTCGAGGGCGCGCTTCTTCGCCGCCCGGGTCGGGGCCAGCTTGGGGGGGTCACAGACCACCAGGTCGTAACCGCCTTTGCGCCCGGCGGCGGCCAGGACGTCGTGGGCGTCGGCGCACTCGAGCTCGATGCGCCCCGAGAGCCCGTTGGCGCGCGCGCACTCGGCGGCGACTTCGAGGGCCAGCGCGCTGGCATCGACGGCGTGTACGCTCTGGGCGCCGCCGCGAGCTGCCGCCATGGCGATGGCGCCCACGTAGGTGAATGTATCGAGCACGTTCCGGCCCTTCGCCAGCGCCTCGACCCGTTCACGCAGCGGGCGTTGATCGACGTAGAATCCGGTCTTCTGTCCGAGCTCGAAGGGAATGGCGAAGCGCAGCCCGCGCTCGACGAAGCCGAGCTCGGTCACCGTCTGATCGCCCCAGACGACCCCCCGGCCCGGCTCGAAGCCCTCGACCTTGGCAGCTCGCTCGGAGGTGCGATCGAGGATGGCTCGTGGGCGAAGCTTTGCGACTAGCGCATCGAGCAACAGCTGCTCGCGGCGCTTGATCCCGATGGTCGCGGTCTGGACGACCAACACGTTGCCGTAGCGATCGACGATCAGGCCCGGAAGGTCGTCGCCCTCGGCGTGGATCAGTCGGTAAGCGTCGGTGTCCGGCGATGGGAACCCGAGCGCGGCGCGGCGCGCCACCGCGGCGTCGATGCGCGCCTCGAACAGCGCGCCGTCGATGCGTGTCTCGCGGTCGCGGGTGTACATCCGCACCGGGATGGCCGAGGTCGGGGAGTAGAGCCCACGACCGAGCACGTTGCCGCGTGCGTCCACGACCTCGACCTCGTCGCCCGGCATCGCGGCCCCTGCGACACGCGCGACCGCCTGCGCGTAGACCCACGGGTGCCCGGCCCAGACCGGTTGAACGTGCCCTGGCTTGAGGGTGACCACTGCCACGGCAGGCAGTATTCAGCGTGCAACGCCGGTGTAAACGGCTCTCCACGATATTCTGCAATCCTCGCCGATCCGAGGGTCTGGCAACTGGCACTGGGGTTGCTACCCTCTGGTCCCGAGCTTTCATGCGCACCCGAGCCGCTCTCGCGCTGACCGGCGCGTTCCTCTTCACGCCCGCCCTGGCCCTCGCCCAAGAGCAGCCCGGCTGTCCGCCGGGCGGCTGGTTCTGCGAGCCGACCGAGCCGCCGCCCGCCGCGCCCGAGGACGACGGAGCGCAGGCGCCCGAGCCGGGCGCGCGGCCGTCGCCGCCGATGATGGTGTACGAGCCACCGCCGTACCACCCGCCGCCACCACCGAAGAAGAAGCGACGCTGGACCCGCAAGTGGGGCCTGAACCTTCACCTGGAGGGCGCGCTCATGGGCGGCGGCGAGAACCGCCACGACGACTCGGGCATGGCCGGGCTCGGCTTCGGGTTCCGGTACCGTCCCATTCCGCACTTCGCATTCGAGGCGGGGCTCGATTTCCTCGGGGGCGTGGACTGGCAGGGCAACGACCGGCGCGAGACCGCGCTGCTCTTGAACGCGATGGTGTTCGTCAACCCGCGCGACGCCGTGCAGTTCTACATGCTGGGCGGGTTCGGTTTCAGCGGTGCGACGGTCACGCCCCGCGATCAGTACGGCGAGCCCGTCGACGAGTACCAGGACCACTACTCGTACTTCGGCGGGCAGCTCGGCGCCGGTCTCGAGTTCCGCGTCACCCGTCGCATCTCGCTGAACGTGGACCTGATCGGCTTCGTGCGCGGTCGCACCGATGACGATGCCCGCCTGTACCCGGAGTTCACCGACCCAGAGACCGGGCGCACCACCAACAGCTCCGGCGGCGGGCTGATGCGCGGCGGAATCACGTTCTACTGGTGAGTGTTGGCGCGAAGTGAGCTCTGACCCGCTGCCGCGGAACTGGCGCGCGCCGCTGACCGCCGTGCTCGGCGGTGTGGTCTTCGCGCTCTCGTCACCGCCCACGGACTTCCTGCCGGCCGTGCTGATCGGCCTCGGGCTCCTGTTCGTCGCGACCCAGGCGGTGGTGCGGATCCGCGCTGCGGTGCTGATGGCGGCCCTCTGGTCGACCAGCGCCGGCCTGGTCGGCATGCGCTTCGTGCCCGGCGTGATAGTGCGTTTCACCGATCTCGGGTTCGCCCTCGGCGTGCTCGCGCTGGTGCTCTTGTGCATCATCCAGGCGGGCACCTGGGCGATTGGCATGGGCGCGGCGCGCTGGCTCGAGCTTCGCACCGGGCTCGAGCCGCGTCTGGGCTTCGGCCTGGGCACGCTGGTCGCCATCAGCTTCGTGTTCGTCATCGCGTGGACGCCGGCGGGGCTGATCTCGCCCTGGCCGGCGCTAGTGCAACTGGCGGAGGTGATCGGCGAGAAGGGGGTGTCGGTGTTGATCGCCGTCGCTGCGGCGCTCTTGGCTTCCCCGCTGGTGCGGTTCGTGGCGCCCGCGGCGCCCAGCACCTCGCGCCCCTGGCTGGCGCCTGCGATCGGTGCCGGGCTCTTGGCGCTGATGGCGGCCCACGGGACGCTGCGCATGCGTCAGGTGCGCGCCGAGCACGCCGCGCTGCCGACGATGAGGCTCGGCGTGGTCCAGGCCGCCGTCGAAGCCCGACTGCGCTGGCAGTCTGGTGCACGCGAGCAGATCCTTGCGCGCCTTCGCCGGCTGACCGTCGACGCCGAGCGTGGCGGTGCCGAGCTGACGCTGTGGCCCGAGGCGGCCTACCCCTTCGTGATCCCGCACGCCCCGGGGCGCATGCAGCGTGGCCGGCGGGCGATCGTCGGCGACCCAGTGCGGGGCCCCGTGCTCTTCGGGCTGATCACCAGCGCGCTCGACGCGGACGCGGGCTACAACGCGACGACCCTGGTCAGCCCCGAAGGGCTGATTCAGCTGCCGCAAGCCAAGATGGAGCTCTTGTGGTTCGGCGAGACCGTGCCCTTCGGTGAGCACCTGCCCTTCTTGCGCAAGCTGTTCTCCCGGGCCGGCGGGCTGATCCCGGGGAAGGACGTGTCGATCCTGACGGCGGGCCCGGCGCGGATCGGCGTGCTCAACTGCTACGAAGACACTCTCCCCTCCATCGGTCGCAAGATCGCCAAGGCGGAGCCGAACGTGCTGGTCAACGTCACCAACGATGCCTGGTTCGGGCCGACCGCGGAGCCCGAGCTGCACCTCAGGCTCTCGGCGCTCCGGGCCGTCGAGACCCGCCTCGATCTGGTGCGCGCGGTGAACCTGGGTGTGCCGGCGTGGATCGACGCCAGCGGGTCGGTCCGCGCGCGGGGGCGGGCCGACGCGGAGGGCGTGATGCACGTCACACCGGCCCTCGCGACCCGGGGCCCGACCCTCTACGTGCGCTTCGGGGACGCCCCGCTCTGGCTCGCGTTCGCCCTGGGGCTCGCGGTGTCGTGGCGTCGCCGGCGGCTCAGCGCGACTCGTACACCGTGAGCGACGGCAGCTCGAGGCAGGTGAGGAAGCCCCCTCGGCCGCAGCCGGTGTCGATGCCCACCACGTGGTCGTAGCCCCAGAGGGTGCCCGGATCGCTGGGGCAGTAGCGCGACAGCTCCGGAGGCAAGAGCTCGGTGCAGGTGTGGCCGAAGACCACCCGCTTGCCGCGGTAGTTGCGGAAGAAGTGCTCGTCCCGCAGCCACAGCAGCTGCACCGGAGGGTCGGGCACCTGGCTCGGGTGGCAGAAGCCGCCGCGCTCGTCGGGGGGCAGTCCCGCGTGGACGTAGATGGCGTGGTCGTCCTCGTACCAGTACGGCAGCTTCTCCATCCACTCGACGATTCGCCGCGGAATGAAGCGACCGCTCTCGAAGGCCTCGCGCTCTTCGGCGATGGGCTCTTGCCCCGTCACCGCCACCGGCGCGTTGATGAACGAGCGATACGCGGGCAGGCAGCCGTGGTGCGGGGGGCGGACGAACTCCGGCCAACCGTAGCGCCGCACCCGGAGCCAGGCGTCCTCGTGGTTGCCGCGCAGCGCCACTACCTTGGCGGCGACCATCTTCGGCAAGTAGCGGACGTACTCGACGACCTGCTTGGAGTGCGGTCCGCGGTCGATGTAGTCGCCCAGGAACACCACGGTGTCTCCGGCGTCGAGCCGCGGCAGCCGAGCCATCAGCGTTCGCAGCTGGGCGAGCTCGCCGTGGATGTCGCCGATGGCGAAGGTCCGGCCGGCCATGGACGCTCAGCGTACCTCTCGGACGGCGGCCCGTGGTATGGCAGCGCGCATGAAGCGTCTCGTGCTTGCTGTCGCTCTCGTCGCCGCGGCCTGCACCCGGTCTGGGCCGACCGCTCCCGACGGGTCGGCCGCCCCGGTCGCCGAGGTGCCGCCGGCGGGTTCTGCTCCGGCAGCGGGCGCAGCGGGCGACGTGCCGACCGACCTGAACTCGTCGCGGAGCAGCGTCGCGGGCTGCCTGGCCAGCCCGGGCCGCACCGAGCAGGGCGACCGCTCCCGAGCGATGCAGCCGGAATCGGCCAAACCCGAGCTCACCGTCACGCCCGTGGCGGGTGGGGTCCGGGTGGCCCACGATCTCTCGCACGCGTGCTGCCTCGAGTCGAAGATCGAGACCCGGGTCGAGGGCAGCGTGATCACCGTCAGCGAGTCGCTCTACGGCACGCCCTGCCGCTGCATCTGCAGCTCGACCATCTCGACCGCCGTTCGGCTCGCGCCCGGCGAGTACACCCTGCGCGTCGTGGTCGATCACCAGGGCCAGCAGAAGACCAGCGAACAGAAGCTGGTCGTGAAGTAGACCCCACAAACGACGAGTCCCCGACCCTCTTTCGAGAGCCGGGGACGTCGCGGGCTCGGGCTCGGTTTCGCGAGCTACCGAGCAGTGTCGATCACTGAACCAGATCCTTGAGCGCCTTGAGGGCGGTCGCGCGGACCTTCTTGCTCGCCGGCTTCGCCGGGATCGTGATCGGCTCTTTCGTGAACGGGTTGATGCCCTGGCGCTCCTTGGTCGCGGGCTTCTTCACCACGCGGAGCTTCACCAGACCCGGCACCACGAACTCGCCGGGGCCGCGGGCCGACAGCTGCTTGCGGATGATCTCCTGCAGCGCCTCGAACACGCGGTTCACGCTCTTCTTGTCCAACTCGGTCGCACTCGCGACCTCACCAACCACCTGAGCCTTCGTCAGCCTCTTGCCAGCCATATTCGCCTCCTAATGAAACCTGAGCTTTGTGCCGTCTCCCGCCCTCTAGGCCACCCCGTGAACCCCATGAGGTCATCGCGAGAGCCGTACAAGGCACGCGACAGGTAACAAGGGAATTTCCGTCGTTCAAGCGAAATTCGATGAGCGCACACACAAAAATGCCTTTTTTTTGGCTTCGCGGCTCGATCGGGCTCCGAAAGGCAGAAAAATCAGCCGTCCGGCACGCTGATCGGGGTGCGCGTGGCCGCCGGCCCGGCGCCGGCCCGTCACCGCTCTGCCGTGCCGCGAGCCGCGCGCCTCGGCGGCGACGGCGCGCCGGCGGCGCGCACCAAGCGACGCGTGAGTGCGACCATTTCCTGCTTCTCGCGTGGCGCGCCGTGATCGAAACCGATCAGGTGCAAGAGCCCGTGCGCCAGCAGGAAGCGCACTTCGTCGAGCAGCTCGCGCTTGCGTGAGCGAGCCTGCCGCTCTGCGGTGTCGAGCGAGATCACCACGTCGCCCAGCACCACGTCTCGCCCGCCCGTCTTCCGCTGGTGCGCGGCTCGGCCCGCGCGCTCGTCGATGGGAAACGCCAGCACGTCGGTCGGCTTGTCGTGCTGGCGCCACTCGCGGTTCAGTCGATGGATGGTCGCATCGTCGGTGAGCAGCACGCTGAGCTCGGCGTCGGCGAGCCCCAGCTCGGCGAGCATGCGCGTCGCGACGCGCTTCACCGTGCTCGCGCTCAGCGCGGGCGAGCGCTTCGCGCTGCGGCGAACGTCGGCGGGCACGCGGTCAGCCCTTCGGGATCTTCTTCGCGTCTTCCAGGAACTTGGCGAGACCCAGATCGGTCATCGGGTGCTTGGCGAGCTGGGTGATGACCTTGAACGGAATGGTCGCGACGTGGGCGCCCATCAGCGCCGACTGCACGACGTGAATCGGGTGGCGCACGCTGGCCACCAGGACCTCGGTGTCGAAGTCGTAGTTGTCGTAGATGGTGACGATCTGCTGGATCAGCTCCATGCCGTCTTCGCTCAGGTCGTCGAGGCGGCCGACGAACGGCGAGATGTAGGAAGCGCCGGCCTTGGCCGCGAGCAGCGCCTGGGTGGCCGAGAAACACAGGGTGACGTTGGTCTTGACGCCCTCGGCCTTGAACACCCGAACAGCCTTCAGGCCGTCGATCAAGAGCGGCACCTTGACCACGATGTTCTTGTGGATCTTCGCGAGCTCTCTGCCCTCGGTCAGGATGCCCTGGGTGTCGGTGGCCAGCACTTCTGCCGAGATCGGCCCGTCGACCACCTCGCAGATCTGCTCGATGGCCTTCCGGGTGGGTAGCCCCGCCTTCGAGAGCAACGAGGGATTGGTGGTCACGCCATCGATGGCGCCCATGGCCCAGGCTTCCTTGATTTCGCCGATGTCGCCGCTGTCGATGAAGAACTTCATGCTGACCTCTGCCAGCGACGTAGCGAAACCCCCGGGGGTTGGCAAGCGACACCGTCTTTCCAAGGATTCGGTCGGGCGCTAGGTTTCACCTGAAGTGGCTCGGCCGTCCCGTCCCCCCGGGTTCGACATGACGTACCGCCCCGCGGAGACCGCGTTCGGTCCGCCGTGGGTGGTCCTCGTCCCGGCCATGATCTACCTGGCGATGGCCCTGGGAGCGATCAGCGTGGTGGTGGCCGCGCACGTCGGGCCGACCACGTCGAGCTTGCATGCGTGGGTCGTCGAGCAAGACCCGCGGCGGCTGATCGGGTCGCGCACGTTCGCGGCGCTGATCGCCGCCTCGGCGCTCTCGGTGCTGCTGCGGGCCAGCATGCGCGGCGTGCGAATTCGCCCCGACGGCATCGAGTACCGCGACGTGCTCACGCTGGGCTGGCCCCGCGTGCGGCGCTACCGCTGGCCGCAGATCGACCGGATCATCTTGGACGGGCCCCGCACCATCGTGCTCGACTTGTGGGACGGCACCCACGCGCTCTTGCCCGAGGTGGGCGATCGCGCCGGTCTGGCCATGGCCCTCGAGAAGGTGGCTCACGCCCGGGCCATCCCGGTGCGTGGCGGCAAGGGCGTGGACGAGATCCCCGAGAGCGACGAGTTCGCGGACGAGGCGTGAGCGGTCGGCGCGGTCGGGGCGTCGCCTCGTCGACCCGGTGACTTCCGAGGTTCGAGGGCCTTCCGTGTGGTATCGATCCCGCATGGCCTGCGCCCAGTGCGGGGCGTCTCCGTCCGACTACTTCACGACGTCTGGGGACGCGGTGTGTCGCGCTTGCCATTATCGCGAGCAGACGGCGCTCCAGGCGCGACGCGCCGAGGCCGCGCTGGAAGAGGACATCCCCGCAGAGCTGCGCGAGGCTGGGATCGGCCGCGGCGCCAGGTTGGAGGAGACTCACGTCAAGCCGGGCACGATGCTTCGCCGAGGCCTCGCGCTCATGAGCGCCTGCGGGGTCGCTGCGGTCGCCTGGACCGTCGTCGTCGACTTCGACAAGCTCGCGAGCCTGCTCCTGGCCGCGTCGGGCCTCGGTTTCGCGATGGCCGCTCGAGGCTGGCAGGTCAGACACTACGAGTGAAGGCATGATGCGAAGATGACGCGTGTGCCACGGTCTCGGCGTCGCGAACCTGAAGAGCGTCCCGAACTACGCGCTCTCGGCGTTTCGGGGGACGGAGCGCGGCGTGCTGTCGGCGTGAAGCGCGGGCCCGCTCACTTCGGCCAGGGCCCAATGCGCAAGAGCTCGACGGGCTGGGCTCCCTGGTTGCCCACGTAGAGCAGGCCCCGGAGCACTCCGCCGTGCACATCCCAGACCGCGCCTTCGATGGTGAGCTCGGCGTTTCCCGCGGCGTCGGTGATGGCCGCCCGTGCCGAGCCGTCGTCCAGCACGCTCCGATCGGGGTAATCGAGATGGCTTGGCGCCCGCTTCGGGCGTAACCTTTCGACGTGGCCAAGCGGGCGACCGACGAGACTGCTCACGACCTCGGGCACCGAGGCGACGTCGATCGCACGGTCATCGAGTCGTGTCTACGTCTCACCCCGCTGGAGCGTCTGCGCCGCCACGAGGCGTGGCGCTTGCTGATTCGACGATCGAGGGAGAATGCTGAGCTGCGTCGAGTTGGTCATCACACGGCTCGTTGACGAATCGGTTAGGTTGCTGCCATGAGCGCACGAGCAGGCCTCGGTGCGGCCTTGGCGCTGTCGGCGCTAATCAACTGCGGCGAGTCGGATCCGGACACCAAGCTGGGGCCGAAGGACGCCGGCGGTGGATCTTCGATGGGCGGGGCGGCCGGCGGAGCGCCTTCCGACTCGGGCAGCGACGCGAGCGGAGGGGCCGATGCAGGCGACGGGGCCGCCGGCCTTCCGCGCCTGGGTGTGTTCACGGTCAAGGTCGACGGCTCGAACCTCGCACTCTTGATCGACACCGGTGGCAAGCAGCTGACCCACGTGCGCAAAGGCCCCGGCGATTGGCTCACCGCGACTCGCTACAGCGAGGACATCGACAAGAACGGCCTGGCCATGGAAGGCGAAGGCGGGACCGAGCCTCACTACGGCGCCACCGAAGTCGTGCTCTTGCAGCGCTCGAGCCCCGGCGCGGTCACGACGGTTGCCGGAGGCACACCCGGACGACTGTGCGCGAACAGCTCGTTCACGCAAGACGGCAAGCTGCTCTATCTGCACCAGGATGATCCGGCCAACGCCGCCAGGCCCCGCTTCAAACGCGCGACCTTCACGACCCTGCCCAGCGTCGCCAGCACCAGCGCTGTGGACGTCCCCGCCGAGCTCTTCCCGGTGGATCCGTTTCAGTCCGGCAACAGCGACGGCAGCGGCTTCATCGTGTTTCCGGCGATCTTCCAGCACCCCACGGGCTTCATGCGACCGATCTGGCAAATGCCCGCGACCGGTACGACGAAGATCAGCGACGTGAAGGTCGTGGGTTGCCCACTCTGCCCCACCAACGCCGGCTGCTGCGCGTTTCCGACGCTGGCTGCGGTCGTCGGCACCAACGACCCCATCGTTCATCCGCAGGGAACCCACGTGGCATGGATGCAGCAGGAGCCGGACCTGAGCTTCCCGGGCGGCAGCATCGAAGTGCATCCGTATCGCCAGAGCGTCGCGAAGCTCGGTGAGCCGCAGACCAACATCAGCCCCGCGAGCACGCCGCCGACGACGATCCAGTCGTACATGCAGTGGCGCCCCGACGGCGGCGAGCTCGTGTACTGGGAGATCCAAATCGACTTTTCGGCCGGAATCGTGAAGCAGCCCCTGTTCCGCATGGCACCGGACGGCAGCGGTCGACAGGCGCTCCCGCTGCCCGCTGACCTGTGCGCTTCGCACCCGAGCTACCTCGATCACGAGACCATCATCTTCAGCGGCTGGCGCTGCGGCGGGAGCCCGTGCTCGTGCGCCGCGGACAAGCTCTGAGAAGCGCCGGCGCGCAGGGAGTTCCATCGGGCGCGGGCGATGCGTGAGCGGTCTGCTCGGCGGCCAGACCACTGCCGCGCTTTCAGGACGGGATGCGCGCTCGACAGCGCCAGGCCCTAGCGTCGCGTTCCCGGGCGCGAACCGACGGGCGTCATCGTTCGAGCTCTCGGGCGCCGAAATCGAAGTGGAAGCGGCCGACCAAGAGCAGCGTGTGCGTCGTCCCCAGATCGCCGTTCCCGAGCGCCACAGACTGCTCGTCGAGCTGGTTCGAGCCGCTGGCGGAGAGCGTCTTGCGGAAGGCGTAGCCGAGCATGAACCCGTAGTTGATCCACGCCACGTAAGAGTCCGCGAAGTCGACGCCGAGGCCGACGTCCGGGCCGAGGGCGGAGTACGTCCGTGCCGTGGTCAGCGAATGCTGGGTCCCTGCGTCGTCGAACGTACCCTCGCGTCGAGTGATCACCCACGACGCACTTGCGCCACCGCCCACCCAGAACCCCTCGCCGCCGCTCGGTGACACGATCAGGTTCGCGCCCGCGCCGACGATGGTCGCGCGGCACTTCACCCCGTTGGGGCACTCGTCGCTGACGTTGCCCGCCGAGCCCGAGAAGAGCGTGCCGGTCGTCGCCAGCGCGAGCGCCGGGGTCACGCGGTAGCCGATCTCGAGGACGCCGCCGGCGCTGAACAACGAGTAGCGGTGGAGCGACGCGCCGTCCTCCAGCGCTCCGAAGTGGATGCCGAACGGCCCGCGCAGACCGAGCACGAAGCCCGGGCCGTAGCCGACCCGGCCACGGTTCGGTGGCGGCGTCGGGGTGTCGACGACGCCGGGCGCCGGGATCGCAGTGGGGGCGTCGGCCGCTGGCGGCGCCGGCTCCGGGCCGGGCTCGCCACGCGGCGCTGCCGCGGGTGGCGCCGTCGGTTCGGGGCTCGCGCTCCGCGCAGCGCCGAGCGGCGTCGCCTCGACGCGGATCAGCGCGCCGCACCCGTCCGGCGGGCTCGTGTCGGAGCGCGCCGAGCGCTTGCAGCTCTCGGCGTCGCCGGAGCGACTCAAGACCGAGCGCTCGCTGCGCGTCTTGCCGCCCGCGCGGACGCCGAGCGCGCTCCCGCCCGCTCCGGCGCCGACGGCCGCGCCGGAGAAGAACTCGAAGGCGCCCACGGTGAGCGTGGTCAGGACGTGCGTCGCGGTGGAGCACTCGCCCTCGAGATCGTCGCGCCCGAGCGCGCCCGACTCGGCGTCGAAGGTCCCCACGATGGACGTGTCCACGTTCAGCTGCCCGCTCTTCGCCAGCTCGCCTTCCAGCTTGGCCGCTCCCACCGGGATCTGAGCGTAGAGCTCGTCGGCGTCCTTGATGGTCACGCGCTCTGCCTGCAGTGTGACGGGCGTGTACTTGTAGCTGCCCTTCACGCGGCAACGCGACAGCACCTCCATCTCGCAGCCGCCGTAGCGCACGGCGACCAGCCCGCGCCGCGACAGCGACTCGAGCGCCGCGCGATCCACCGACGGCCACTCCACGATGAGGGGGCGAGCCTGGCTCTTCTTCACGCTGCACTTGGCGTAGCGGTCCGCCGGGAGCTCGGGCGGCTTCGCCATGCCGCCGGCCGGCGCGCAGCCGCAGGCGAGCAGCAACGCGGCGAGCGGCCAGAGCTTCACGCCGGCTGTCTAGCCGCGCCGCCGACCCGCGACAACTGCGTCGTCCAGGTGGCGTGGCGAGGTCCCGCCGCACGCGAGAGCTCCTTGACGCTGTGTGAAACATGTTTCATGCTCCACCCATGAAGACGGTCCCCGTGCGGCAGCTGCGCCAGAGTTGGCCGGAGGTCGAAGCCGCGCTGCGCCGGGAGGGAGAGCTCTTCATCACGCGGGACGGGGTCAAGGTGGCTCGCCTCGTGCGCATCGAGGCGAGCACGGATCGCCGCGAGACCTTCTCTCCGAAGAAGCACATCGCTTGGCTCAAGAGCACGTTCGGCCCTCGTCGCAAGAGCCTGGTGGATGCATCGCTCGACCGCGAGCGCGCAGATGACTGAAGCGGCGTACATCGACACCAGCTGCCTCTTGAAGTTGCTCTTGCCCGAGCCGGAGAGCAGCGCGGTGGCGGAGCTGGTCGCCGAGCAGAAGCGACTGGTCGTGTCGTCCCTCGCCGAGCTGGAGGCTCGCTCGCAGCTGTTCGCGCTTCGCCGAGGCGGCGCCCTGCGACCTTCGCAGTATCGAGCTACGACTGAACGGCTCGACGCTTTGATGGGCGAGGCGCCGTTCGAGGCCGTCGCCCTCGGGGGTGAGGTTTTCGACGCGGCCATCGCTCAGGTGCGGCAGCAGGGGACGGTCCACTGTCGCACGCTCGACCGGCTCCATCTGGGCGCGATGCAACTCTTGGGGATTCAGGTGCTGCTGACCACGGATCGGCAACAGGCGGCCGCGGCGCGCGGCCTGGACTTGCGCGTCCGCTCGCCCTAGCGCCGGTCGGCGCCCCGGCCGGCGCCGGGCCGTCAGGACAGGATGCGCTTGGCGCCTTCGATCGCGCGCGCGACCTCGGGCAGCATGCCGTCGACGCTCGGGCCGCCGACGCCGATCATCAGCCGCTGGCCGATGGCCTGAAACGCCAACACCGCCACCGACCGGTCTTCGCGCCAGACCTCGCCCACCGAGTCCTCGCACAGCCCCAGGGTCGCCATGCGCGCGGCGGCCTCCTCGCACTCGCCGGCGTCCCACTCCGAGCTGGCCAAGACCAACCCGTCGTCGTCGGCGAGCACCATGAAGCTGGCTCCCGTGCGCTCGACGCAGGCCTCGAGTTGGTAAGACAGCGCCTGACCACGCTCGGACGAACGCCGAGATCTTCTCTCCATCATACTTCTGGCTCCTCGCCAGAGATCGTATCGGAGCGCGCTCGGCCGGGGCCAGATCGCGGGCAAGAGCGGAAATGTTGGCCGCCGGCGCCCGCTTCAGTTCGATAGCGCGCTCGTGATCTGGGTGAGCACCTCGGACTCGGACATGCCGTGCTCTTGATGGGTGATCACCCGCGCGGCGTTCAAGAACACGCTCGGGGCGGTGTAGTTCGAGGTCTTGAGCTTCGACCAGACGGCGCCGGTGGGATCTTGATACACCTTCACGTTGGGCAGGCCTTCGAGCCCGTAGCCCTTCCTCCACGTGGCGCAGCTGGTGCCGTTGTCGTCGTACATGATGTGCGCGATGGCGACGTTCTGGGAGGCGACCTTCTGGGCGACCGAGGGCGTGAACCCGGCGGTGCCCTTGCACGTGGGGCAGTGCGAGTGGGCGACGAAGACCCAGGTCGCGGCGGCTCCGCACACCTCGCTCAGGCTGCGGGGCGCGCCGGTGTCGCAGTCGACGACGGTCAGGTCACCCAGCGTGTCGCCCACCGAATAGCCGACGCCGGTGGTGGGCGCAGGGCACGCCGACGGGCCCCAATCGGCGCCGCCCTTGCCGCCGTTGCTCGCGCCGCCGCTGCCCAGTGACCCGGCCGCGCCGGCGACGCCGCCCGCGCCGCCGCTGCTCGTTGCGCCGCCGCTCGTTGCGCCGCCCGTGGCGCCCACGCTGCCGCCCGCGCCGCCGCTGCCCGAGCCTGACGAGCCCGCGTTCGCCTCCGAGCCCTGGGAGCCCGAACAACCGAGGGACAGAACACCCAAGAGCCAGAGCGAAGCCAGCTTCATCCTTGGCGCTACGGGGCTCGGGCGAGAAAGTTTCACGGGGCGTCGGTGGGAGTCTGCGTGATCTTGACCTTGCCTGTCACGCGTTGGCTCACGTGGACCTGATTCTTGGCGTCGACGATCACCGCTCCCACGTCGGGCAGGGACTCGACCAGGGCCAGCCCCTCGACCGGGCCCAGGATGAACACCGCGTCGTCCACCGCGTCGGCGGTGAGGGCGTCCGCAGCCCAGATGGTCACGCTGCGGCAGGCGGTCGCGGGCCAGCCGGTTCGGGGGTCGATGATGTGGTGGTAGCGCTTGCCGTCCTTCACGAACGAGCGCGCGTAGTCGCCGGCGGTGGAGAAGGCGTGGTCCGTGAGCTCGATGGTCGCGAAGAAGGTGGTGGCCGAGCCCCGCGGGTCGCGGATGCCGCTGACCCAGGGTGAGCCGTCGGGCTTCTTGCCCGAGCCGAACAGGTCACCGCCGGCCTGCACCAAGAAGTCCGTCACCTTTTCTCGCTTCAGCACCCGCGCCGCGGCGTCGACCGCGTACCCTTTGGCGATGCCGCCCACGTCGATGCGTTGCCCCTTGCCGATGCGCGCCCGCTTGCCGGCACGATCGAGCTCGATCTTCGTGTAGTCCACCAGCTTCCGGCGCTTGTCGATCTCGGCCTTGCTCGGCAGCTTCGGCTCGGGGTCGGCGGCGTCGCCGAACTTCCACACGTCGTTCATCGACGCGAAGGTGATGTCGAAGGTGCCCTTCGAGGTCTTGCCGGCCCAGAGGCTCTTTTCCAGCACGTCGAGGGAGTCGGGCCCGACGCTCACCCACTGACCGGACTGGTCGTTCAGCGACTGGAGCTCGCTCGGGCGCCAGGTGGTCATCACGTCTTCCAAGCGGCGGATCTCGGCGACCGCCGCGTCGATGGCCGCCCGCGTCTGCTTCTCGTCCGCGTTCGGGTTGGAGAACGCGATCACGCGCACTTCGGTGCCCATCGCCTTGGCCGAGACGTCCACTTTCACGGGGGGCGCGTTCCAGTTGGGCGAAGGGGTCGCGCTCGGCGCGGGCGCGGTCGGCGGCGGCGTGTGGGCGTCGCTCGGCGCGGCGACCCGGGGCGCGTCGGGACGCTCGCAGTGGAGAACGCCGAGGCATGCCGAGATCAGGAGCGCCGTGTGCCGCACGCCGCCATCTTGCGACAAAAACGCCGGCGCGGGGGCGATGACGTTTCCGGCCGGATCGGGCGGGCGGTCCGGCGAGCCTCGGCGCTCCCCGGCGGCGGCGCCGCGGGGGGCGGGCGGGGCGCCGGATCGCAGTCGGCACGCGGCGAAGCGTCGGCCCGAAGGGCTGCGCCTTCGAGCTCAGCAGCGAACGATGTTCTGCGGGTCGACGCCCCAGACGACGAGGTCCGCTGGATCGCTGGTCACGACGACGGCCGTCCGCTCGAGGGCGAGTGACGCGACGTGGCCGTCCACGACGTCGCTTCCACCGGTGGCGGCGGCCAAGACTCCGATGTTCCGGCTCGCCGCGGGGTCCAGTGGCACCTCGACGACCAGGTCGCTCGCAAGGAACCGCGCGAGGCGTGCCTGGCGTGCACCCCCTCGCCAGACCTGGGCCACCGCCGCGGAGCTGGTCGTCAGGACGACGAGCCCCCGCTCTGCCAAAAGGACGAGAGCCCGGACCTCGCGCCTGCCCCGCTCGAGCGCGATCAGCGCACCCGCGTCGAGCACGACGTCTTTCACGAGGCGCGTCTCGGTCGAGAGCGCCGTCGTGGCCTCTGGACGGCACTCTTCACGGTCGAGCTGGGCAGCCCGAGCACCCGAGCGAGCTTCGCGATCTCCGTCGGGGGAGTCGGATCCTGTCGCTCCAGCTCCACCAAGTCGGCGACCAGCTCGGTGCGCGCCTGAGCGCGGAAGCGAATGGCCGCAGCGACCCACGCGCTGACCGAGGGCGCCCGGCCCGCCGCGACCTCGGCCTCGGCGAGCTCGACCAGGGCGCTCTCGAGGCTGACGGTGATCCTGCGCATACCTGGAGCGTACTCGGGTAAGCGCGGCGCGCAAGGGGCCGAGGTCGCAGTCATTCCGGCCACGGGTGGCCGAGGACCCCGTACATTTGGCGGGAGCGACGCGCACCACCGCGGCTCCGGCTCCGCGTGCTAATTCTGTTCGGGCATGGCCATCGAACGGAGCCAGACCGACTGCGCCGTCGACGCGCTCCGGGGGCCATTGGTCGAGCTCTCGCGCCGGCTCCACGAGAACCCCGAGCTTCGCTGGGAGGAGCACCGCGCTGCGGCCTGGCTTGCCGAGGCGCTCGAAGCGCTCGGGGGCGTGCGGGTCGAGCGCGAGCTCGGCGGCTACCCGACGGCGTTTCGGGCCCGCGCCGGCAGCGGCGGGCCACGGGTGGCGATCTTGGCAGAGTACGACGCGCTGCCCGAGATCGGCCACGCCTGCGGTCACAACCTGATCGCGGGCGGCGCGGTCGGGGCGTTCGTGGCCCTGGCTCGCTTGGGCGAGGCGCTGCCGGGCACGGTCGAGATCATCGGCACGCCCGGTGAAGAGGGTGGCGCCGGGAAGATCCGGCTGATCGAGCGCGGGGTCTTCGAGGGGGTGGACGCCGCGATGATGTTCCACCCCTTCGATCGCGATCTGCTCTGCCACCCTGCGCTGGCCAACAAGTGGCTCGAGATGCGCTTCGAAGGCAAGCCCTCGCACGCCTCCGCCGCCCCCTGGGACGGGTCGAGCGCTCTCACCGCGTGCCTGGACACGTTTCGTTTGATCGATTCGCAGCGCGTGCACTTCCGCGATGGCGTGCGGGTCCACGGCTTCGTGACCAACGGCGGGCAGGCGGTGAACATCATCCCCGAGCACGCCGCCTGCGAGTTCTCGGTGCGCGCGCGCACGCGGGACGAGCTCGAGCGTGTCCGGGGCATCGTCGAGCGCTGCGCCCGCGGGGCGGCGCTGGCGGCGGGGGTCGACGTCTCGCTCTCGGTCCGCACCGGGTACTGCGAGATCATCAACAACCTGACCTTGGCTCGCCGATTCGGCGCCGCCCTCGAGGCCCTGGGGCGCACGCCGCACGAGACCGACGATCGCGTGGGGGCTGGCTCGACCGACATGGGCGACGTGAGCCAGGTGGTCCCGGCGATTCACCCCTATCTGGCGATCTGCGACGAGGGCGAGTCGCTCTGTCACGAGCATCGCTTTCTGGAGTGCGCCGCGAGCGACCGCGGTTTCGACACCATGCTGGTGGCCGCCAAGGCCATGGCGCGCACCACGCTCGATCTCTTGGAAGATGGCGCGCTCTTGGCAGCCGTGAAGCGAGAGTGGTCGGAGGCGAAGCGATGAAGATGAATTGGATGGTCTGGCTGAGCCTGACGGCCTGCGGCACCCCGCCACCTCCGGCTGCGGCGGGGCCCGAGCCTTCCAAGCCCGCGGTGCCCCGGGCCGAACCGCTGCCGAGCGCCTCGGCCGCTGCCGGCCCGAGCGCTGCGCCGTCGGCCGAAGCTCCGCCCGCGCCCGCGCCGGACACCGCCCCGCGCGAGGTGAAGTACGTGGTGACCGGAGGCAAGCTCGAGGTCGTAGTGGAAGGGGTGCGCTTCAAGCCGAGCGCCAAGGCCATCAAGCTGGGCGCGGGCTGGGGGGTTCTCCTCGAGGTCGAGGGAGAGGCCGAAGACGACGCGATGCACTCGCTGGCCAAGCCCAAGGCCGGCGCGCTGGCGCTGGCCGCCAAGATCACCCGCAAGGGCGGCAAGGTCGAGGCCCAGACGGACACGCGGGAAGGGGACGACGAGGACTTCGTCACGCCGGGCACCCTCGCCAAGCTCGAGCGTCGCTGGCCGGCCAAGGCCAGCGACCCACCCTTGAAGGCCGGCGACAAGGTCGAGCTGCAGGTCGGCCTGTGGGGGATCGGCGCCGACGCGAAATCGCGCCGGCCCCTGAAGAAGTTCTTCATCGTGACCATGGTGGTCGGAAAGGGCGAGCCGCGGCCCCTGGTCGCGCCGCCAGAGTGAGCATGGTGCTCGCCGACATCGCCGCGCCCTACTCGTCCGTCGAGTCGTTCATCTACGACCGGGTGATCGCACCGGCGGTCCTGGCCATGGGCGAGCGCATCGCGGGCGAGCTGGCCGACCAGATCTCCGACGACGCCCGGGTGCTCGACGTGGGCTGCGGGGGCGGTCACCTGGCGCTCGAGATCGCCGCGCGTCGTCCCGGTTCGAAGATCACCGGTCTCGATCTGGCGCACGAACAGGTGGCGCGGGCGGCCTCGCGCGCCAGCGAGCGCGGGCTCGCCGTGCGCTTCGTGCAAGGTTCGGCCCTCGACCTGCCGTTCGAGAGTGGTAGCTTCGACGTCGTCACCAGCGTGGCGAGCATCAAGCACTGGCCCGACCAGGCCGCGGGCCTGCGTGAGTGCGTGCGTGTCCTCGCGCCCGGCGGGCGGCTGGTGGTGTTCGAGGCCGATCGCGGTTGTCGGCTGTCCGACGCCCAGGCCTTCGTCGAGCGCTGGGCGCTGCCCAGACCCCTGCGCCTGCCGGCGCTGGCGGCGTTCCGCACCTGGGTCGCGGGGCAATCCATCGACCTGGACGACGCGCGGGAGCTCGTGGGCGGGCTGTCGCTTCTGCGCACCGAGGTGCGCCGCGTCCCGGGGACACCGGCGCTGGTGCTGGCCGGCTCGAAACCCGCCTGAACGTTGCGCGCCGCCCGGGTTTTGGTAAATCCGGGCTCGTGCCTGTCTACGAATACGAAATCCTCGGGCCCGACGGGTCCGTCAAAGGCGTCTACGAGGTCGAGCAGAAGATGAGCGACCCGCCGCTCACCGCGCATCCGGTCACCGGGGCGCAGCTCCGGCGGATCCTCTCGAGCACCTTCGCCAGCGCGAGCTCGGGGGCCGATCTGGGCTGCGCCAGCGGCGGCTGCGGCGTCCCCAGCAGCAACTGCGAGATCGCCGGTGGCCCGTGCGGCGGCGGCGGTTGCGGCGGCGGCTGGAACTGACCTCGCTCGGTGAGCGCTATCCCACCGCGCGCGCCGAGTCGGCGAAGAGCTGCATCGCCTCGTCGACGTGGCGCGCCGCCATCACCAGCGCCGGGCGGAAGCGGATCGAGCGATCTCCCGAGCCTCCGGCCTCGACGCCGCGCTGGCGTAGGTCGTGCAGCAGCCTGTCGCGGGTGGCGCCGTCGCGCGCGTCGATGGCCGCGAAGGTCCCCTGGCCGCGCGGCTGGGAGAACGTGGCGGGGAAGCGGGTCACGAGCTCCGACAGCTGTTCGAGCAAGTAGGCCCCGACGCGCTGCGTGTGCTCGACCAGCCGATCGCGGCAGATCACGTCGTGGATGATCCGGAACTGCGCCGCGCGCAGCGGGTCGCCGAGGAAGGTGTTGAAGATGCGGTAGGCCTCCGCGGGCATGAACTCTTCGCGCAGGTGGACGCCGCCGAGCTGGAACTTCTTCGACCAGGTGACCAGATCGGGCGGCTCGGGCAGGCCCCAGTGCTCGTGGGCCCAGAACGTGCCGGTCGCGCCGGCCCCGGTCTGCACCTCGTCGACGATGAACGCGACCTCGTGCTTCGTGAGCAGCGCCCGGAGCGCACGGAAGAACTCCGGGCTGGCGTGGCGGTCGCCGCCCTCGCCCTGGATGGGCTCGACGATCAGCGCCGCCACGCGCTGCCCGTCGCGAACCAGGAGGTCCTCGATGCTCTGCAGCGCTCGGGCCTCGGCGGCCTGGTTCTCGGCGGTGTGATCGGCGAGCGGAAAGCGGTTGGCGGGGAAAGGGACGACCGGCCAGTCGAAGGCCGGGAAGTCGATCTTGTGGATGGCCTTGCTGCGCGTCGCCGAGAGCGCCCCGAGGGTGCGCCCGTGGAAGCCCCCCTCGAACGAGATGACCTGCATGTCGTTGGTGTGCGGCTGCGCGTTCAGCATCGCGAGGCGCGCGTCCTCGTCGGTCCAAGAGGCGCCGCCGCGCCGCCGCCGGGCCTTCCAGGCGAACGCGGCCTTGATGGCGTTCTCGACGGCCTCGGCGCCGGTGGTCACGGTCAGCACCTTGGTGTGACCGCTGGGCGCGACTGCCATCAGCGTGCCCTCGACGAGGTCGACCCACTCCGGCGGTGGAGCGACGCCGAGCGCGGGCCGGTAGCCCATGAGCCAGTCGAAGCGTCCGTCCTTCCAGGCTGCGGTGAGGTCGGGGTGGTTGTAGCCGATGGGGACGCACGCGATGTGGCCGTAGAGATCGAGCAGCTCGTTGCCGTCGACGTCGACCAGGTAGTTACCGACGGAGCGTCGGGCGTCCTGGTAGACGTGAACCGTGCGCGCGTCCTGGTGGCGCTGGTGGCGAGCGCGCAGCGCTTCGCTCTTCGGGCCCGGGACCGCGGTCTTGACCGAGGAGCGCGCGGGCTCTCCCGGGAAAGGCGGGGCGAGATCGACGGTCATGGTCGTCATTCCTTCCAGTCGAGCAGGATGCGGCGCTCGTCTTCCGGGTCGCCCGGGGGCCTTCCGTGCCAGGCCACGGGATGGTGCCCGAGAACGGTGCTGCGGAGGAGCGGGACGAGATCCGCGGCGGCGCGCACGCGGATCAGCGGGGCCGGCGGGCAGTCCCCCGGGGGCCTGTATTTGAAGGTCTGTGCGCGAATCAGCGGCAGCTGGGCGGGATGCACCGAGGTGCTGTGCACAGCACCCAGGCAGTCGACCATCAGCGTGAGCGCGTCCCACGACACGTGGTCGCGCTCCTCTGCGCCGACCTGTCGCACGACCAGCATCATCGGCAGTGGCACGGCAGGTTCGCCAGACGCTTCGAGGTCCCGGAAGTCGGGCTGGGCGTACGGCGCCGACGACGGCGGCACCACGCCGAAGCCGGCTCGGCCGTAGCTCAGGTAGCGGACCACGGTCGCGGTCGAGGTCGGGTCGACCGGCTCCATCTCGGCGAACAGGAGGAACGCGGCGTTCGGCACGCCGGCGAGCTCGGCGGCCTGGCGAGCCAGCACGACCGGAGTCGCGCGGAGCAGGGCCGCGACGCCCGTGCGGCGGTGCTCGGGCAAGACCAGGCTGTGGGACAGGAAGACGGCTGCGCGCTGCCCGGGCACATCGACGACGGTCCAGCCGTCGCGCACCGCGGCCACGGCGCCGTCGCGATCGCGGAAGAGGAGGAAGTGGTAGATGGGCTCTAGCGTCGTGCCAGGCGGAGTGAAGCGCTTCTGTCGGAACCAGCGCTCCAGGACCTCACGCCGCTCGATCTCGCCGACGGGTCCGAACTGCTCTTCGAGCAGCCGGTAGCCCCGGTCGAAGGCTGCGAGGTCCGGGGCGTGCTCGACGCTGTAGCGCTCGCTGGCCAGCGCTGCCTTGCCCGACTGCTCGTAGACCGCATCGAGGATCGCGCCGATGGCGAGCGTGGACATGCGCTCGAACGATATCAGACCCAGAAAGATGCCAATCGCGCCGGGCACGATGCTAGCCTGCGGCCGATCATCCAGCGGGCGACGGGCCCGAGAAGGGGTCTTTCGATGAAGAGGGTTCTTGGCTGCTGTGCCCTGGTGGCTCTGATGGGCGCGACGGTTCCGGCGTTGGCAGACGAGCCTGGCGGGCGACACCCCACCCCCGAGCCAGCAGCCAACGCGACCGACGAGAAGGGAGCTGAAGAGGAGGAAGAGCCGCCGATCTCGTTCACCGTCGAGGCCGCCGTGGCGACCTCCTACGTGTGGCGCGGCTTCTTGCTCTCGACCAAGCTGATGAAGCCGGTCTTCCAGCCTTACGCGGAGGTCAGCGTGAACCAGCTCGGCCCCGGCGCGCTGGCGGTCGGGGTGTGGATGAACAAGGCGCTGACCAAAGAGGCGGGCCTCGACGACTCGCCGCTGGAGCTCGACCCTTACCTCGCGTACACGCTGCCCGTCGGTCCGGTCGAGCTGAAGCTCGGGTACACGGCCTACCTCTACCCGACCCACGACGACTACGGCCTCGAGAAGCTCGACGGCGGCCACGAATTCGGGGTGCAGGGCACGTTCGACTTGGGCCTGCCGATCTCGCCCTATGCCTGCGTCTTCGTGGAGCCGGTGCGCTGGAAGGGGGTCTACGCCGCCGCTGGAGTCAACCATACGCTCGAGGCGGGCGCGTTCGAGCTCGCGACCACGCTCAACTTCGGCGTCGGTATGTACAAGTACGAAGACGGTGCCGATGACGATCAGGACTTCGGCCTGCAGGACATCACGCTGTCCACCAAGGGGACGTACTCGTTCGGCGAGAGCGGGCTGTACGCCGCGGCGACGCTCGCCGCCGCCTACCCCGGCGTCGAGCAGCTGGACGAGGACGGCAACAAGCGAAAGCTCTTGCCCTACGGTCTCCTCGCCGTCGGCTTCGGGCTTTAGGCCCGCGTCGGCCCTCAGTTCCCCTGCACCACCACGATGTCGTCGAAGTGCAGGTGGCAGAATACCTTGTCGCCTTTGTGCACCGTGGCCTGCCGCGCGCTCTCGTTGGCCACCACGGCCCAGAGCTCGAGGCCGCCCGGCGTCCTCAGCATCAGCTGGTCCGTGGCGCCCTTGAAGATCTCTTCCGCGATCTCGGCCTCGAACACGTTGTCGGACTCCTCGCGCTGTTTCCGGATCAGGATCTTCTCGGGCCGCACCGAGATCATCGCTGTGGTCGCGTCATCGGGTAGGTCGTCGGCCAAGAGCGTAACCTCGGGACCCCCCTCCAGTCGGAGGGTCACCTTTCGACCCGCGCGCGACACCACTCGACCCTCGAGGATGTTGGCCTGGCCGATGAAGTTGGCGACGAACGTCGTCTTGGGCTGGTGGTAGATCGCGGTCGCGTCTCCGAGTTGCTCGACTTTGCCTTGGTTGATCACGGCGATGCGATCACTCATCGTCAGCGCCTCTTCCTGGTCGTGCGTGACGAAGACGAAGGTGATGCCGAGCTTCTGCTGCAGGTGCTTGAGCTCGACCTGCATCGCGTGGCGCAGCTTGGCGTCGAGGGCGCTGAGCGGCTCGTCCAGGAGCAAGACCTTGGGCCGGCAGACGATGGCGCGCGCCAGCGCCACGCGCTGCCGCTGCCCGCCCGAGAGCTGGCTGGGCTTGCGGTCTTCCATGCCCCCGAGCGAGACCATGGCGATGGCCTCGCGAACGCGCTCTTGGGCCTCGCTCTTGGGCACCTTCTTCATGCGTAGCCCGAAGCCGATGTTCTCTTTCACCGTCATGTGCGGGAACAGGGCGTAGCTCTGGAAAACCTGGTTCGCGTCGCGCCGGTAGGGCGGGTCGTGCGTGACGTCTTGCCCCGCGATGAAGATCTGCCCCTGGGTGGGGGTCTCGAAGCCCGAGATCATGCGGAGCAGGGTGGTCTTGCCGCAGCCCGAAGGCCCGAGCAGCGTGATGAACTCCCCGGCTCGGATCTCGAGGCTCACGTCGGAGACGGCGGTGAACTCGTCGAACGTCTTGGTGACGCGACGAACCTCGACCATGACCTCTTTGGCGTCGGTGCTCATGTGGCGGAGGGGTCTTTCTTCGTGGTCAGCCAGAAGGTCGCTGCGAAGAGCAGCAGCACCGTCATGCCCAGGGCGGCGCCGAAGGGCCAGTCGCGGGCCTGCCCGAACTGGTTCTGGATCACGTTGCCGATCATCGGCACGCGCGCCCCACCCATCAGATCAGTGATCGCGAACATGCCGATGGCCGGGATGAAGACCAGCATCACGCCAGCGACGATGCCGGGTCGGGTCAGGGGCGCGATGACGCTGGCGAACGCGCGCACCGGGCCCGCCCCGAGATCGAACGCTGCCTCGACCAGCGCGTTGTCGAGCTTCTCGACGCTGCCGTAGATGGGAAGAATCATGAACGGCAGGTACGAGTAGACGAGCCCGATGACCACGGCCGTGGGTGTGTAGAGGATGTCGAGCGGGGTCGAGATCATCCCCAGGTAGAGCAAGAGCGAGTTGAGTGGCCCCTCGCTCTTCAGGATGGTCATCCAGGCGTAGGTGCGGATGAGGAAGCTCGTCCAGAACGGGATCATGATCAGCGCGAGCAGCTTGTTGCGGACGCGCTCGGGCGCGCGGCCGACCCAGTACGCGACCGGGTAGCCCACGACCAGGCAGATGGCGGTGGTGATGGCCGCGTAGTACACCGACTTGAGCAGGATCTTCAGGTAGGTCGGGTCGAAGACACGCGTGTAGTTCGACCACGAGAAGGTGAAGACCACCTGCCCCAGCTCGTCACGATCGCAGAAGCTGTAGACGAGCATGATCAGCGTGGGCGCGATGACGAACGCGCCGAGCCAGGCGAGCAGCGGCGCCATGAGCAACCAGCCACGCAGGCCGGGGGCCCGCTCTGCGCCTCGGGTGTCGGGGAGTCCCGCGGTCGGCGTCATTGCACGCGCTAGTTACTGGCCTTCAGGTCCGTCACCAGCTTGTCGACCTCGGAGGCGATCTTGCCGATGTCGCGGAAGGTCTCGCGCTCGCCGGCGGGCGGGTAGCTGGCCGGGTTGGCCAGCTGATCCGGCGTCAAGAGCTTGCGCGCCTCGAGGTTCGGGTTGGTGTAGGGGAACTTCTCCGAGACGAGCTTCGAGACCTCCGGCCGGAGGATGTAGTCCATGAACATCATGGCGCCGACCTTGTTCGGCGCGGAGTCCGGGATGGCCAGGCTGTCGATGAAGAGGTGCGCGCCCTCCTCGGGCAAGATGTAGCTGAACTTTTTGTTGTTCTGGTAGAGCAGGGCCGCCTCGCCGCTCCAGACGACGCCGATGTCCACGTCACCGTTCAAGAACGCCGTCTTCGGGCTGTCCGAGTCGAAGACCTTCACGAGCTTGACCCACTCGGCGAGCATCGGCTTCACCTTCGCCAGGTTCTCGGGGGTGATGTCGTTGGACTTGAGCCCCGAGGCCTCGAGCGCCCAGGCCACCATCTCGCGGCTGTCGTTGAGCGAGACGATGCGGCCCTTGTACTTCTTCTGGAACACGTCCTTGTAGCCCTTGATCGGGTCCTTGATCTTGTCGGTGTTCACCACGATCCCGACGGTGCCGGTCATCCAGGGAACCGAGTACTTGTTCTCGGGATCGTGGGCCAGACCCTTGAGCTTGGGGTCGATGTTCTTGAAGTTCGGCACCAGCGACCAGTCGATGGGCGCGAGCTTCTTCTGCTTCACCAGCGCCTCGATCACGTACTCCGACGGTTGGATGAGATCGTAGTTGGTGCCGCCGGCGAGCAGCTTCGACAGCATCTCTTCGTTGGAGGCGTAGGTCTCGTAGTTGACCTTGATGCCGGTCTCCTTGCTGAAGCCGTCGATGACCTCTTGCGGGACGTACTCGGACCACGCGAAGAGGTTCAGCTCCTTGCCCGGCTTCGGCTTGTCCGCCGTCGGTGCGCCGCTCCCGCTGGGGCCGGGGCCCGCGCTGGCGGCGGGGGTGGGCGCAGGCTTCTCTTTGCACCCGAAGAAGATGCCAAGGAGGAAGATCAGGCCGAATAGACGTCGTTTCATCGTGAGTCTCCCGAGGTTACTTGTTCAGACCCTTGACCGACTCCGCGGCCACGGTGAGCGCCACCGTGACCACGATGAAGACGGCCGAAATGGTGTTCAGGATCGGGCTCAGGCCGACCTTGGCCAGCCCGTAGACGCGCAGCGGCAACGTCTCCGACGTCGGGCCACGGGTGAAGTAGGTGACGATCACCTCGTCGAGCGAGAGCGTGAAGGCCATGAGCCCGCCCGAGATGATGGCCGGCATCATGTACGGGACCATCACCAAGAAGAGCGCCTTCATCGGCGTGGCGCCGAGGTCCATGGCGGCTTCTTCCAGGGCTGGGTCGACCCCGGCCAGGCGGGCCTGAACGGCGATCAGCACGAACGGGAAGCAGAAGGTGATGTGCGAGATGATGACCGTCGTGAACCCGAGCGTCAGCGACATTGCCTTGAAGAAGATCAAGAGGCTGATGCCCATGATGATCTCGGGGATGATCATCGGGATGTAGACCAGCGTCGTGATCGAGCGGAGCGCCGGGAACTTGTAACGGTAGAGGAGCCACGCCCCGGCGGTGCCGAGAATGACCGAGAAGACGGTCACGATGGAGGCGATGGTGACGCTGTTGATCGCCGACTCGACCAGCGGCGAGCGCTTGGTCCCCGACACATGGTCCAGGGCCTCGCGGCCGAGCGCCGTGTACCACTTGAAGCTGAACCCCTCCCAGACGATGGCCATCTTCGAGGCGTTGAACGAGTAGACGATGAGGAGAACGATCGGGATGTAGAGGAACAGGAAGACGAGCCCGCTCCACCCGCCGAGGAGCAGGTTCAAGAGCCTCATCCCCGACAGCTTCCTCGCCATGCGCCCCTCTCGGCGGACCTCTCGTCAGGCACGCGATGCTAGTCGATGCCCCCCAGCGTCACTAGCTTCTTTTCCAGGTACTCTTCCAGCCCTTCGGCTCCGGATTCGTGGCCGAGACCGCTCGCCTTGCGCCCACCGAACGGGGCCTCGGTGGCGTGCGCCGTCCACTCGTTCACACCCACCATGCCGAAGTCGAGGCGCTCGGATGCGCGCGTCGCGGTCTTCAGATCGTGGGTGAACAGGTACGCCGCCAACCCGTAGGGCGTCGCGTTGGCGAGGGCGATGGCCTCGTCGGTGTCTCCGAACGGCACGATGGGCATCACGGGACCGAAGATCTCCTCTGCGAACACCGGCATCTCCGGGCGCACGCCTGCGAGCACCGTCGGCTCGAAGAAGTAGCCCCGGGGCAGCTGCTCCGGCCGCCGCCCGCCCGCGAGGACGCTGGCGCCGGCGTCGCACGCGCCCTGGACCAAGGCCTCGACGTGGTCGCGCTGGCGCGCGTTGATCAGCGGACCCACTCGGGTCTCGGGCTCGAGACCCGAGCCGACGCGGAGGGCCGCGACGTGGGCAGCGACCTTCTCGGAGAAAGCGTGGTGGAGGCTGCGGTGGACCAGGAAGCGCTGCGGGGCGACGCAGACCTGGCCGTTGTTGCGGTAGCGCGCGGCGACCGCGGCCTTGGCGATTGCGTCCACGTCCACGTCGGAGAATACGAGCACGGGGGCGTTGCCGCCGAGCTCGAGCGCGAGCCGGGTGAAGGTGCGCGACGCGCCGTCCATCAGGAGGCGGCCGACGCGGGTGCTGCCCGTGAAGCTGATCTTGCGGAGCTCCGGGTGGTCCAGCATGGCCTGGCCCATGCTCGCGGCGTCGCCATTGATCAGGTTGAACGCGCCGCTCGGGACGCCCGCCTCGACCAGGATGGTGGCCATGTGCATGGCGGTGAGCGGCGTGAATTCGCTGGGTCGCGCCACGACGGTGCAGCCCGCGGCGAGGGCGGCGGCGACGGCACGCGCCGGGTTGTAAGCCGGGAAGTTCCAGGCGGTGATGACGCCGACGACCCCCATCGGCTGCCGGATCACCAGGTGCCGCCGCGACGGGATGCGCGACGGGATGGTGCGGCCGTAGGCGCGCTTGCCCTCTTCGGAGTACCACTCGAAGAGATCGGCGGCGACCTTCCACTCTCCGACGGCCTCGGCCAGCGGCTTGCCGCTCTCTTGCGTGGTGACGCGACCGAGCTCCGGGGCGCGAGCGCGCATCAGGTCGGCGGCGGCGCGGAGGATGGCGCCGCGGTCGTGCGGCGTGCGCGCCGACCAGGCGGGGAAGGCTCGTGCGCCCGCTTCGATGGCGACCCGGCAGTCCTCGCCGTTGCCGAAGGGGACGCGCTGGATCGGCTCCTCGGTCGCCGGATCGATCACGTCCCAGGTTCCGCCGCTGACGGCGTCGGTCCACGCGCCGTCGATGAGCTGCTTGTAGACGAGGTCTTGGGTCATGTTCAGCGCTCGTAGACCGGCACGCCGGTCAGGTAGGTTGCATCGATGCTGACGTCGAGCAGCGCCTCCGGGTCGACCCGGGTGGGATCGTCCGAGAGGATCACGAGGTCGGCCCACTTGCCGCAGCTCAGGCTGCCACGCTCGGCGTCGTCGCCGGTGGCCTGGGCACCGGCCAGGGTGTAGGCGAAGAGCGCCTCTTCGGCGCTGAGGGCCTGATCGGGCCCGAGCACCACGCCCTCCTCGTCTCGGCGCAAGATCGCCGAACGAATGCCGAGCAGCGGGGCCTCGTTCGCGACCACCGGCGCGTCGGACGAGAGCGCCATCAAGAGGCCGGCGCTCAGCATGTCGCGGAGCGGATACGCGCGGCCGACGAGCTCGTCGGGCAGGTAGCGCCGGAAGGTCGTGCCGAGGGCGTGCAGAAAGACCGACTGCGGTGCCACGACCGCGCCCAGCCGCGCGGCGCGCGCCAGCTGGTCGGGGTGCGGCAGTCCGAAGTGCTCGAGCCGATGACGTGGCCCCGGGCCGAGCTGGGCGAGTGCCTGGTAGGCGTCGAGCACGACGTCGATGGCGCGGTCCCCGATGGCGTGGGTGGCCACCCGCAGCCCGGCGAGGTGGGCCTCGCGGGTCAGCTCGACGAGCTCGTCGGTGCCGATGCGCAAGAGACCGCGGTCATCGGCGTGCCTGTAGCGAGAGCGCAACGCAGCGGTGGCGCCGGAGAGTCCACCGTCCGCGAACATCTTGACGGTGTCGATGCGCAGCATCGGCGTGACGGTCTTGACCGGCAGCGGCAAGATCTCGGGCCCGCCGAGCGGCCGCCGGATCGCCATCACGTTCACGCGGAAAGGCAGCTTTCCGCTCGCGTCGAGCTCGCGGTAGAGGTCGAGGAGCAGGGGCGCCACGCCGGCGTCGGTGGCGCTGGTGATGCCGAGCGCGAGCTGGCGGCGCGCGGCCGCGAGGATCATCACCTCGAGCTCGGCGGCGCTCGGCTCCGGGACGATGCTCCCGACGAGACTCATGGCCGTCTCGTGGAGGATGCCCGTGGGCTCACCCCTCGCGTCGCGCAGGATGGCGCCACCCTGCGGCGGCTCGGTGTTGGCGGTAACGCCCGCGAGCGCCAGGGCGCGCGAGCTGGACACCGAGATGTGGCCGCAAGTCCGGGTGAGGTGGATCGGGCGCCCCGGCGCCGCCGCGTCCAGGTCGTGACGCGTCGGCTGCCGGCCCTCGGCCAAGACCGCCTCGTTGTAACCACGCCCGAGGAGCCAGCCGCCCTCGGGCAGGCGGGCGTGCGCCACAGCGAGCGCACCCGCGATCTCGACGAGGCTCCGCATGGGCCGCAGGTCGATCTGGCGCGTCAGGAGGTCGCCGACCTTCCAGACGTGCTCGTGCGCGTCGTTGAAGCCCGGCACCAGCGTGCGGCCACCCAGATCGACGCGGCGGGTTCCAGGACCGGCCAGGCCCAGCACTTCGTCGCTCGAGCCGACGGCGACGATGCGACCGCCCCTGACGGCCAGCGCTTCCGCACGCGGGCGCGCCGCGTCCTGCGTCAGCAGGTTGCCGCCATGGAGGACCAGATCGGGCACCGAGGCCATCTACTTCCGCGAGGCCGCGAGCCGCTCGCTTGCGGCGCGGACCTCGTCCCCGAGCACGGCCATGCCCTCCTCCAGCTCGTCGTCCGTGATCACCAGCGGCGGCAGGAGGCGGATGCAGTTGCTGTAGAGCCCCGCCCGAATGAGCACCAGGCCTCGCCGGGCAGCGGCCTTGATGATCTCGAGCGTGAGCGCTGGCGAGGGCTCGCGGGTCGTGCGATCGAGGACGAGCTCGCACAGCATCATGGCGCCGAGCCCGCGCACGTCACCGACCAGCTCGGACGAGGACTTCCAGTCGTCCATGATGGCGCACATGCGGGCGCCGACCGCGCTCGCACGCGCCAGGAACTCGGGCTTTCGGATCATCTGCACCGCCTCGATGGCCGCGGCGCAGGCCACCGGAGCGCCGCCGTAGGTGCCGCCGATGCCGCCGACGTGGGGTGCGTCCATCAGCTCGGCGCGCCCGGTGACCGCGGCGATGGGCATGCCCGCGCCGAGGGACTTGGCCGTGGTGATCAAGTCGGGAACGATGCCGTAGTGCTCGATGGCGAACAGCTTGCCGGTGCGCCCGAAGCCGCTCTGCACCTCGTCGGCGATCATGACGGCGCCGTGCTGGTCGCAGATCTCGCGGATGCGCTGGAGGAAGCGCGCCGGCATGGGGATGAATCCGGCCTCGCCCTGCACCGGCTCGATGATGATGGCCGCGAGGGCCGAGGGATCGATCTGCGCGACCAGCGCGCGGTCGAGTTGCTGGATGCACCAGCTGACGTACTCGTCTTCGGTCATCTGTGCCGGGCGGCGGTACACGTCCGGCGCGGGCAGGCGGTAGATCTCCGGGGCGAAGGGGCCGAAGCCCTTCTTGAAGAGGCCGTACTTGCTGGTCAGGCTGAGGGTCAGGAGGGTGCGGCCGTGGTAGGCGCCCTCGAAGCAGATGACAGCTGCGCGGCCGGTGGCGGTGCGCGCGATCTTGACGGCGTTTTCGACGGCCTCGGAGCCGCTGTTGCAGAGCAACGTCTTCTTGGGAAAGGCGCCCGGCGTGACCTCGTTCAAGAGCTCCGACAGGCGGACGTAGGGCTCGTAGGTGGCGACGATGGCGCAGACGTGCAGGAGCTTCGCGGCCTGCTCCTGTACGGCCCGCACCACCTCGGGTGGGCAGTGACCGGCTGCCAGCATGCCGATGCCGCCGGCGAAGTCGAGCAGCGTGTTGCCGTCGACGTCGCGCAGGCGTGCACCGGAGGCCGACTCGACGACGACCTCGGTGGACTTGGCGAGCCCTGCCGCAACCGCGGCAGCACGCCGTGCCAGCATCTCACGGCTCTTCGGCCCAGGGATCTCGGTGACGAGGTCGATGGCTCCCACGTGGCGTACGGTACCACACGTCGCCAGCGCGCAGGCCGCGATGGCACTCTTGATCGGTGAAGCGCGGCGCGCGATCGCGCGCCGCGCTCTGGGGTGGGGGC
>JACPVJ010000137.1 GCA_016191785.1 Myxococcales bacterium
ATCACGCACACGATGCCGCTGCGCGGCAGACGGAACGTCAGATCGTCGACCAGCATGCGGTCGCCGAACCCCTTGACCAGGTGGTCGGCCTCGATCACCACCTCGCCCAGGCGCGGGCCGGGCGGAATGCTGATCTCGGTGGGGTCCGCCGGGCCCTTGGCGCTCTTGTTCATCAGCTCTTCGTAGGCCGCCAGGCGCGCCTTGCTCTTGGCCTGGCGAGCCCGGGGCGATGCCCGCACCCAGTCCAGCTCTTCCTTCAGCTTGCGCTGCCGGGCGCTCTCGCCCTTCTCTTCCTGGGCCAGGCGCGCGCTCTTCTGCTCGAGCCAGCCCGAGTAGTTGCCCTTGAACGGGTAGCCCCGGCCGCGATCCATCTCCAAGATCCACTCGGCCACGTCGTCCAAGAAGTAGCGATCGTGGGTGACGGCCACGACCGTGCCCTTGAACTCTTTCAAGAAGCGCTCGAGCCAGGCCACGCTCGAGGCGTCCAGGTGGTTCGTGGGCTCGTCGAGCAGGAGCATGTCCGGCGCGCTGAGCAGCACCCGGCACAGCGCGACGCGACGCTTCTCGCCGCCCGACAGGTGCGCGATCTCGGCGTCCGCCGGCGGCAGCTCGAGCGCTTCCATCGCCACGTCCACGTGCTGATCGAGGTTCCAGGCGTCGATCGCGTCGATCTTGTCCTGCAGCGTGCCCTGCTTCTCGAGCAGCTTGTTCATCTCGTCGTCGCTCATCGGCTCGCCCAGCTTCATGCTGAGCTCCTCGAACTCGGTGAGAAGCGCGCGGACCTCTTTCACGCCCTCGTCCACCGCCTCGCGCACGGTCTTGGCGTCACCCAGCTCGGGCTCTTGGGCGAAGTACCCGACCTTGATCGCCGGGTGCGGCTTGGCCTCGCCGTAGATGTCTTTGTCGACCCCGGCCATGATCCGCAGGAGCGAGCTCTTGCCCGAGCCGTTCGAGCCAATCACGCCGATCTTGGCGCCGGGCAAGAACGCCAGCGTGATGTTCTCGAGGACCTTCTTGTCGGGCGGGTGGACCTTGGTGACCCCCTGCATCGTGTAGATGAAATCCATGGCGGTGCGTTTTTAGCGCGACCGGCAGGCGTCGGGTAGGGGCGCACGCCGGCGCGTGCTCGGGCGACAAAACCAGTGTGCCGACCTTGCCGCTGCCGCCGCCCTGATTCAGTCGCACTCGGCCGAGAGGGCCGCGGCGCGCTTCTGCACGCTCGGGTCCACGCCACCCTGCGCGGCGACCTCACCGGCAAGGCGCCGTGCCGTCACGCAGTCACCGCGGCTCTTGGCCAGCTGCGCCAGGCCCAGGCGGGCCTTGGCGCGGGTGGTGGCATCCGACGACTGCGACAGGCCTTCGAGCGCCTGCCGCGCCTTGGCGTCGTCCTTCGCGTCCAGGGCCTGAGCGACCTCGCGCCACGACGCGGCGGGCGCGGGCGCCGCCGCCGGTTTGGTCGAAGCACGCGGGGCCCGGGGCTCGGCCGCCGGGGCCGGCGAAGGATCGTCGGCCACCGGCGCGGGGGTCGCGGCGCGCTGTCGATCCGTCAGCGCAGTCAGACCGCCGCCTAGCCCCCCGCGCGCGGCCGACGCCATCTTCACCGGCGCGCCGGGGCTCGGCCCGCGGCCGAAGACCTGCGGAGCGCCGGCGCTGGCCGCCCACGCCGCGGCACCGAAGAACACCACGATGAACGCCAAGATCAGGGTGTGGCGACGCGCGGGCCGCGGGCGTCGCGGCTGGTGCATCCGCTTCTGGATGCGACGTGCGGCTGCCTCGACCCGGGCCTCGCTGGGCTGCCCGGCGCGCCACGCCTCGCGGGCGAGGTCCAGGACTCGCTCTTGTCGCGCATTCATGGCTCGTTCTCCTGAAACAACGGATCGCCGTTGAGCAGCTCGACCAGCTTCTGCCGCGCGTCGCGCAGGCGCGAGCGCACCGTGCGCTCGTTGGTGCCGACGATCTCGGAAATCTCCTTCATGCTCAGCCCTTCGAGCTCGGCCAGCACGACCACCGCACGCTTCGCAGGCGGCAGCTGGCCCAGGACCTCGCGCAAGCGGCGCGCGCGCCCCAGCTCGGCCAGGCTCCCCTCGGCATCGATCTCGTGCGCGTGATCGGGCTCGCCGTCGGTGGTGAGGGTGAAGCGACGGCGCCAGCGGAAGTACCAGCGGTCGTGATCGATCAGCGTGCGGTACGCGATGCCGTAGGTCCAGGTCGAGAGCTGAGAGCGCCCCTCGAACCGGCTCCACGATCGCAGCGTGCGCTCGGCGGCGGCCTGCACCAGGTCGTCCAGATCGGGCCGCGGCCCCGCCAGACCGCGCATCTGCCGATAGAGCAACGAGAGCAGGTTCGCGGGGACCGCGCGCTCGACGGGTGGCTCGGAGGTGCGCTCGAACGAAGGCGGAGGCAAGAGCGGAAGCTCCATGCTGGCCGGAAACGCTGCCGGGTCGGCTTCGGACACTACGCCACCTTCGTGAATGTTAGTCGATGGCCGAGGCCGCGGGGATCGGTCCCCTTTTCAAGCGCCCTGAACTGGTCCACGCTCGGCCCGTGCGGCGCTGGGCGACGGTCGCGACAATCCTCGCGATGACGAGCATTTGCGGGGCGGCGGAGGTCGACTTGGCGTGCGCCCGTCTGACCGCTTCCCAAGCCGACGAGCTCAGCGCGCGGGTCAAGCTGTTGCTGCGAGCGCGGAGTGACGCGCCCCGCTCGGTGCTGGTCGCGTGTGACGAGACTCGCGCGTGGGTGGTTTGGAACGGGCCTCCGGTCGAGATGCTCGACGTCGCCAGCGAGGGCACGCTGGTCGAAGCGCTGCTCGACGCCATCGAGCAGCGGGTCGAGCGCACGCCGGCCACCCCAGCACCGACCCCAACTGCCAAACCGCGCCCGTTGCCGACCTCACCCAACGAGTCCCCGACCTGGGGCGAGCGCGCCGCGGTGGCGGAAGCGCCGAGACCGCTGGTCGAGAGCGGCGGCATCGGCCTGGGGCTGCTCGGCGAGCTGCTCGGCGATGGTCTCGGTCCCGCGCTGGGCCCGCGGCTCGACATCGGCGTGGGCTGGGGACCGTGGTCGCTTCAGCTCTCGGAGTCGGCGCGCTTCGCCCGGTCCGACGCGGGCTCGTCGGCGTTCCTCTACGACCTGGGCGGCGGCTTCGGCTGGGGCGCGCCCTTCTCCCGCGCCCACCCGGTCGGCGCGGTGCTGCTGGGCGGCGGCGAGTGGTTCCACATCGAGGGGCACACGGTGACCACCGGCTTCGCCTCGCTGGGCCTGCGCGGCGCGCTGGCCATGGGGTCTCTGTCGCTCGCGCTGGGCGTCGACGGCCGTCTGCGTTTCGTTCCGCAGCACGTGGGCGAGCGCGTGGACGTGCAGGTCCCCCGCTGGTCGGGGCTGTTGTTTCTCGAGGGCGTGCTCTTGGTCGAGCCCGCGCGGGCGACGCGCCGGTGATGATCATTGGCGCCCGGCGCTTTGGTTGCTATTGTCTTCAGCAATGAAGCGCAAGCGAGGCCCCGTCGAGACCTTCTCCGTCTCGGTCGACGCGAACACGAAGAGGATCTTGAAGGCGCACGCAGAGCGCGTCTTCGACGGCAACATGTCCGCGCTAATCTCGGCTTTCGGTCGCGAGGCTGAGAAGCGCGATGCGACACAGTGGCTCATCGCTGATTCGGGTGGCTCGACGTTGACCGACGAGCTGCGAGAAGAGCTGGCGTCCGAGTTTCATGGCAGGAAGAAGAAGCGGAAGACGCGGGCCGCGTGAAGGGAGCGACCTACGACGCCGGAATGCTCATCGCCATCGACCGGCGGAAACAGCGCGCGTTGGCCGTGCACGAGTGGCTGAGGGAGGAGCGGATACCGGTGAGCGTCCCCTGGGTCGTAGTGGCGGAGTTCTGGCGCGGTCGAACCGACAGACGCGATGCAATCCTGCGGTCCGTGGACGTCGAGGCACCATCGCTCAAGCTGGCCAAGAGCGCGGGCGCCGCGCTGGGGGCGGTCGAGGGCGCGACGGTTGTCGACGCGATCGTCATGGCGTCGGCGGCGCTTCGTGGCGACGTGGTGTACACGGGCGACCTGGACGATCTGCGCCGCCTTCAGGGGCATTTTCCCGGGGTGCGGTTGCTCTCCGTCTGAGACCTGCGCGGCGAGGCCGCTCTGCCTGGCCGCGATTGTTCCTCGAAGGGACGCAGCAGTCCGCGCTCACTTGGTGCAGGAGCCGCCGGTGGCGAGCCCCTCGGTTGCGCCAGAGGCACAGGACCAGCGCCTTTTCCCGATCCGCTCATGCACGCAGGCCAGGAACGCCGCACTCCATCCGGCGTGGCTGCCTGGCTTGATCTCGACCACGCACCCGTGGTCGTCGAATGAAAAGATCAGGACGGAGCAGCCCGCGTTGCCGGCCCAGGAGCACAGCACCGGGTCGACGATCTGATGGAACAGCATGCCGTGCACGGTCTGGTCCGGATCCTTCTCGAGGCAGCCGTCGGGACGCGCCAGACACTCCGCCGCGGGCACCGAGAAGGCGGCGCCAGCATCGGTGACGAAAGCCGGCGCGTCCGCCGGCCCGGACCAGGCGTCGGTGGCGGGCGGAGCGTCGCTCGAAGCGTCGGAGACGGCGGGCGCTCCGCCTGCGCCGTCCGGCTGCGGCAGCGCGCCATCCGTCACCCGCCCGCCGCAGGCGAGCGCCAGCAAGGTCAACCAGCCGGATCGGGACGCTCGTCTGGGCACGTCGACTCCGCTCGAGGTGACTCAACACTGCGACGGGCTGCTGCACGCACCGGTGCGCGGCGTGGCGCTCCCCTGACCGATGCCGCACCAGTCGGGCATCACCTTGGGCAGCCCGCTATTGAGGTACGGCGACTGGCCCTTCGGCAGCCAGTAGGGGTGATCCATCACGAACTGCCACAGCGACTGGTATTTCGAGAAGCCCGCAGCGCCCGCCATGGGCGGCTCCGAGTGGCCGCAGTTGTGGACGCACTCGAGGAAGAAATGGCCGTCGGCCTCGAGCTCTTTCTCCAAGGTCGCGGACAGGGTGTTGAAGCTGAGCAGCCCGCCGCAGGTGTCGGTGGGCCCGCCCCAGAGCACGAGCCCCGGGAGCTTGCGGGCCGGGTTGCCCCAGGCCCGAATCACGCCACCCACTCCGCCCGAGAGCGACACGAACGACGCGAGGTGCTCGCTGCGCAGAGCGGCGAGCTGATCGGTCCAGAGCGCGCCGGCGCTCACGCCCGCGCTCGACACGCAGTTCGGATCGACGGAGAACTGCTGGCTCACGCAGGCGAGAAGGTCGTCGAACAGCTTCAGCTCTTCGTCGACCCGGGCCTGAGACTGGATGATCTCGACCGGCCAGACGAAGAGCAGGTCGCCCTTCTTTTCTGGCACGACCGCGATGAAGCGCTGGGAGTCGACCGCTGCCTGGATCTCGCCTTTGGTCACGAAATCTTGGGCGTCGCCCCCGAGCCAGTGCCAGAGGAAGATCAGGGGCGGCTTCTCGCCGGCCTTCAGATCCTTCGGGACGACCAGCACGAACTTCCGCTCGGCGGTGCTGGTGAGGGTGTTCGGCCCGGGAACGAGCTTGGGGCACGCGCCGCCGGAGTACTTGGGCGGCGCCTTGGCGGTAGGCGCGCCGGCGGGAACCGGATCGCCGCACCGGCCCACGGCGGCCTGACCCGCCGAGCCGCCGGAGCCGGCGACGCCCGCATCGCCGGCAGTGCCTCCGGTGCCGGCGCTGCCGCCGCTCGACTGCCCGCCGCTCGACTGCCCGCCGCTGCCAGGGCTGTCCTCTTCCGATTCGCCCCCGCAGGCGAGCGACAGCGCGAGCGCGACGCACACGACCCCGGCGAAACGCGCGAGCATCGCGCAAGGATACGCGCGATCGGCCCGCTGCGCTATGGTGGCGGCTGCATTGGGGCGACCATGGCAGCGCGCAAACGCACGGGACCGGTCACTGTCGACGAGCTCGACGCCGCCGCGCTGCGCTACCTCGACCGCTTCGACACGTCGGCCAAGAACCTGCGACGCGTGCTCGCGACCTACGTGAAACACGCGGCGGCCGAACGCGGCGCCGACGCCGCACGCGACGCGCCGGCGCTGATCGACGCGCTGCTCGCGCGCTACCAATCGAGCGGGGTGCTCGACGACTCACGCTTCGCCGGCGCGATGGCGAGCGGGCTTCGGCGCCGCGGCGCGTCGGCCCGCGCCATCGAGCAGAAGCTGAGGCTCCGCGGGGTGGACGGCGAGGTCGCCGCGCGAGCGCTCGAGGGAGTCGACGCCGACGCGGGCGCCGACGCCGAGCTCGAGGCCGCCCGCGCCTTCGTGCGCAAGCGCCGCCTGGGCCCCTTCCGGGCCGAGGCCGAGCGCGCGGCGCGACGGCAGCGCGATCTGGGCGCGCTGGCCCGCGCCGGGTTCAGCATGGACGTCGCGCGCCGAGCCCTCGGCAGCGCGGGCGGCGGCGACGACGGCGAGTGGTAGCCGTGCCTGGGGTCCCGGCCCCTGCTCGAGGGGTCCTGTAGACATCGCCACCATTTTACCGGTAAATTTGGTGACGATGTTTCCACGTGGCCTCGCCTTGCCTGATTCGGCCTTCTTCCTGTTCGGGCCGAGGGGGACGGGGAAGAGCACGTGGATCCGCTCCGAGCTCGAGCAGGCGTTCGTCGTCAACTTGCTGCCGGCGAGCGAGATGCTGCGGTACTCGCGGGATCCGTCCCGCCTGCGCAGCGAAGTGGCGACGCTGCCTCGCGACCGCTGGATCGTCATCGACGAGGTGCAGCGGGCTCCCCGATTGCTCGATGAGGTCCACTTCTTGATGGAAGAGGCAGGCCACAAGCGGTTCGCGCTGACCGGCTCGTCGGCGCGGAAGCTCAAGCGCGGCGCCGCAAACCTGCTCGCGGGTCGCGCGCTCGTCCGACACTTGTTTCCGCTGACCTCGCACGAGGTCGCGTTCTCGCTACCTACGCGCCAGGTGCTCGAGTTCGGCTCGCTGCCCATGAGTGTCAACGCGACGAGCGACGACGCGCGCGAGGACTTCCTCCGGGCGTACGTGACGACTTACCTCGCCGAAGAGATCAAGGCCGAAGCGCTGGTCCGCGACCTGGGCAGCTTCAGTCGCTTCTTGGCGGTGGCCGCCCTGGCGGCGGGTCAGAAGACGAACGTGTCGAGCATCGCGCGGGACGCCGGGGTGCCCCGCGACACGGTGCGCGGCTTCTTCGAGGTGCTGGTGGACACCCTGGTGGGCAGCTGGCTCGAGGCGTATCGCCCACGCGCACGGATCAAAGAGGTCGCGCTGCCGAAGTTCTACTGGTTCGACCCCGGCGTGCTCCACGCCGCGTCCGGCGGGTTCGACCAGCCGGCGCCCGCAGACTGGCAAGGGGTCTTGCTCGAACACCACTTGCTGCACGAGCTGCGGGCCTACATGCACTACGCCGGGACGCGGGGGTCCCTGGGGTACTGGGCGACCCCGAGCGGCGCCGAGGTGGACTTCGTCTGGTGGCGTGGCCGACGGGTCGTCGCGATCGAGGCGAAGCACGCCAAGAGCTACCGAGCGGAGCACCGGAAAGGGATCGCCGCGCTGTCGTCTTCCACGAAAGCGGAGAGCTACATCGTGTATCTCGGCGATCGCGAGCTCGAGGTAGAAGGCACGCGGGTGCTGCCGCTCGCGACCTTCCTGCGGCGACTGCACGCCGGCGTGATCATCGGCTGAGCGGCCCAGCGGGCCGACCCATCAAGCGCGCACGTGGTTGTGGCGGCGCTTGTTCTTGTTCTTGAGGGCGGCCTTGTGACGGGCCGAGCGCTTGCGGTCGCGCTTGGGCTTGCCGAGCTTGAAGAGGAACATGGGGCGCGGAACCTAGAAGAGTGCGCGGGGTTTGTCGAGGCTTCGGTGGACCCTGCTCGTCCGCTCAGGGCTCGGGCTTGCCCGGGGGCGCCACAATCAGCAGCTTTTCGATGAGCTGGGCCGAATATTTGCTGAGCTCGAGGAACACCACGCCCATGCCCGGGGGGTTTGCCTCGACCCGGACCACCCGGCCCAGGCCCTCGATGCTCTCGATGTCGTCCATGATCACGGTGAAGCGCAGGTTCACCTCGGTGCCCACCGGCAGGGGGTGATCGGTGCGAATGAAGGCGCCGCTCCGCGAGATGTTGGTCACGTACTCTTGGATGAACTGATCGAAGGACTCGAACTCCTTGTTGATCGTCACCCGTTCTTCGCGGCGGTCGCTCGACATGCTCATCTCCCCTGCAGATCGAACTGCTCGATGTGGTACTCGCGCCGGGGAATCAGCTCGATGCGACGCATGTAGCGACGCTCGGCGTCCTGCACCGCGGCCTTCTCTTCGGTAGAGAGCAGGTCGACGACCGCGGGGTGGGCGTTCACGCTGATCACGTAGCCGGGCAGGCTGTCGCGCTCGCGGCGGATCTGCCGCAGGATTTCGTAGGCGATGGTGGTGCGCGACTGGATGTGACCCGTGCCGTCGCAATAGAAGCACGGCTCGTTCATGGTGCGGCTCAGGCTCTCGCGAGTGCGCTTGCGCGTCATCTCGATCAGCCCGAGCTCACTGATGCGGTTCAGCGTGGTCTTGGCCTTGTCCTTGGCCAGCGCCGTCTCGAGCGCGCGCCACACCTTGTCGCGGTTGCCCGAGATCTCCATGTCGATCAGATCGAGGATCACCAGCCCGCCGATGTTGCGGAACCTGAGCTGATACGCGATCTCTTCCACCGCCTCGAGGTTGGTCTTCAGCGCGGTCTCTTCCAGATCTTTGCTGCCCTTGCCGACGAAGCGGCCGGTGTTCACGTCGATGGCGGTCAGCGCCTCGGCCTGATCGATGATCAGGTAGCCGCCGCTCGCCAAGGGAACCTTCCGCGAGAGCGCACGCCCGATTTCGTCCTCGATGCCATAGGCGTCGAAGATCGGCTCGACCCCGGTGTAGAGCTCGATGTCCTTCACCCGCTCGGGCAGGAACATCTCGACGAAGCGCACCAGGCGCAGGTACTGCTCGCGATCGTCGATCACGATGTGCTCGATCTCGTCCGTGAACAGATCGCGCGCCGTGCGCAGCACGATGTCGAGCTCGGAGTAGAGCATCTTGGGCGACTTGGCGCCCTCCCGGTTCTTGGCGATCTCGGCCCAGAGCTTGATCAGGTAGCCGATGTCCGCCTTGAGTTGCTTCTTGGTGAGCCCCTCGGCCACCGTGCGCACGATCAGCCCGCCTTGCTGGGGCTTGACCGAGTCGATCACCTCGCGCAGGCGATGGCGCTCGCGACCCGAGCCGATGCGCTTGCTGACGCCGGTGTGCTCGACGGTCGGCAGGTAGACCACGTAGCGCCCGGGCAGCGAGATGTGACTGGTGACGCGGGCGCCCTTGGTGCCGATCGGCTCCTTGGAGATTTGCACCACGACCTCGTCGCCCTCTTTGACGACCTCGGTGATCGGTACGGTGCGCGCCACGCGGAGCTGCGGACGCTTCGCCGAAAGTCCGCCCTTGGCCTTGCCGTTCTTGCGCGGGTCGTCCCGGCGGCCCGGCGGCGCGGCTTTCGCCTCGGGCGCGCGCCCGCGACGGCGACGCCGGCGGCGCCCGCGCCGCTGCGAGTCCTCGACCAGCCGGCCCGTGCTCTCTTCGACCGCGACGCCCGCGGGCGGCGCCTCGTTCTCGATCGCGCTCGCTCCAGGCTCGCCGCCCGAGTCGGTGGGCTCGCCGGCTGCAGCAGCTACGGGCGCGCGCTCGCTCGAGTCGGGGCCCGAGTCCTCGTCTTCGGAGTCGGGCGCGTCGTCGTCGTCGCCATCGTCGGCATCGGCGTCGGCCGCCGCTTCTGCGCCGCCCGCGTCGGGCTCGGACGCGGCCTCGGGCTCGGACGCGGCCTCGGGCTCGGACGCGGCCTCGGGCTCGGATCCGGCGTCGGGCTCCGACGCCGCTTCGGGCTCGGACGCGGCCGCGACGGCGGAGCTGCCCGCCGACGTGGCGGCGGCGCTCGGCGGCTCGACCGCGGAGGGCGCGGCCGTCGCCGCGTCGCCAGCGTCTCCGTCGTCGTCGTCGTCCCCGTCCGACTCGGGGTGGTGGCGTCGTCCGCCGACGCCCTTGCCCGAAGGCCCCTCGTCTTCGCGGTGAGCACCCGCGAGGTAGGCCTCGAAGTCGTCGGGGCGGATCAAATCTTCGACGTGCAAGAACGCCGCGCGATCCATCCCGACTTCGATGAAGGCCGCCTGCATGCCCGGGAGGACACGCGTGACCTTGCCGAGCACGACGTTTCCGACCGTGCCCCGTGCGTTCGCCCGCTCGATGTGGAGCTCGGCGATGACCCCGTCTTCAATCAGAGCGACTCGGGTCTCCCGAACGTCGCAGTTGATCACCAGTGTGTTTCGCGCCATGCGGTCGGCGGGGGCAAAGCCAGCCCGCCCCAGGAAGGAGAAGGCCCCGCTGGCTGGTCGCGACCGCGCGACTCGAAGCCTGGGAGCGGAAAATCATGATGGCCACGTGACCACGTGCCAGATTGCATGTCAACTACTCGGAAACAGGCTGGTTTTTGCTCGGCCGGTTAACCTTCTCATTCCGGATGGTTGACCCCCCCGAGGGGCCGCTCCGATGCTGCCGGCGTGACCAAGTCATTCCTGGTGCTCGACATCGAGACCGTGCTCGACGCCGAGCTGCCCATCGCCGAGTCGGCCGAGGCCGAGCGGCTGCCCGCGCCCCCGCATCACAAGATCGTGGTGATCGGCGCGCTGCTCTTCGACTCGAGCTACGCCGTACAGCGCGTGGGCGTGCTCGGTGAGGGCAAAGACGAGCCGGCCATGCTGGTGGACTTCGCCAAGTTCCTGGACGAGCGGCGGCCGGACCTGATCACGTTCAATGGCCGCGGCTTCGATCTGCCGGTGATCGCGGCCCGCTGCCTGCGTCACGGCGTGCCGCTGCGCCACTACTACCGGGCGCGTGACGTGCGCTATCGCTTCTCACCCGAAGGCCACCTGGACTTGATGGACTTCATCGCCGACTTCGGCGCGGCCAAGCCCGCCAAGCTCGACATCGTGGCGAAGCTGTGCGGCATGCCCGGCAAGGTCGGGGTGGACGGCAAGGACGTGGGCCCCATGGTGCACGCCGGTCGCATCAAGGAAGTGCGAGAATATTGCCTATGCGACGTCGCCCAGACCGCTGGCGTCTTCCTGCGCGTACAGCTCTTGCGCGGCGAGCTCGAGCCCAGCGCGTACCTGACCGCGATGCGAGGCTTGATCGAGACGATCCGCGGCGACGCGCGACTCGGGGCAGTCGCCGCCGCGCTCGACGAGACCCGGCTCTTGACCTGCGCGACGTGACTCACGGCTCGCGATAGAACCGCGGCACGCGACGCGAGACGGCGGTCAGCACTTCCCACGGGATGGTGCCGAGCTGCCTGGCCACCTCTTCGGTGGTGATCGCGTCGCTGCCGAGGGGGCCCTTCTGGGCGCCGAGCAGCACCGCCTCGTCCCCCAGGCGCACGCCGTCGATCTCGGTCACGTCGATCATGGTCATGTCCATGCTGACCACACCGACGATCGGCGCGCGCTTGCCGCGCACCAGCACATGGCCGTTGTTCGAGAGACCGCGGGACAGGCCGTCGGCGTAGCCCATGGGCACGGTGGCCACGCGGCTGGGGCGGCGGGCGCGCCAGGTGGCGCCGTACCCCGCGCTCATGCCGGCGCCGAGCTCGCGCAGCGCGATGACCTCGCTCTGAATCCGCATCACCGGCCGAAGCTCGGTCGAGAGCCCCTCGCTCGGCGAGACGCCGAACAGCGCGATGCCGGGCCGCACCAGGTCGAGACGAGCCCGCGGGCTCGAGAGCGCCGCCGCGCTGTTGGCCGCGTGCCGAAGCTCGGCAGACAGGCCCATGGCGCGCAGGCTGGCGCTGGCGGCCTCGAAGCGATCGAGCTGATCGTCGATGCCCTGGCCGGTGTCAGCGCAGGCGAAGTGGGTCATCAGACCCTGCAGCCGCACCTCCGGGTGCCGGAGCAATGACGCGCCGAGCGTGCCCAGGTCTTTGGGCATGACGCCCAGGCGGCCCATGCCCGTGTCGACCTTGACGTGCACGGCGATGGGTTCGCTGGACGAGTAGCGGACCTCGTCCGCGAGCTCTTCGATCTGACCCGGGTCGAACACCACCGGCGTCAGCTCGTGACGCAGGATCTCGCCCCAGGCGCGGCCGTAGTACCCACCCATGACCAGGATGGGCACGCGGATGCCGGCCTCACGCAGCTCGATACCTTCTTCGAGCAAGGCCACGCACAGGCCCGTGGCGCCAGCCCTCTCGAGGGTGCGCGCGACGGCCTTCGCGCCGTGACCATAGCCGTCGGCCTTGAGCACCGCCCACACCTCTGCCCCCGCCGCCGTGCGTTGCAGCACGCGCAGGTTGTGGCGCAGGTTCGCCAGGTTGATCTCGGCCCGCGTCGGGCGAACGGCGTCGGAGGGGACGGCCCGCTGGGGCCGGAGCACGCGCGGCAGCGGAGTGGCGAGCGCGCTCGCACCGGGCTCGAGCAAGGGATGCTGTACCGTCATCGTGGCCTGATCGATCTCGAACAAGACGCCTAGCTCTGCTCGTCGCTCCGCGTCAACTTATTGGAGCTCACTTGTAGCAACGCTGAACGCACCTGCCGTAGTCCGCGTCGCAGGCCTTGCAGCTTCCGCGCTTCTTTCCCGCGTCCGGGTCGCAATCGCGCCCGCAGTCGCGCCACGATTGACGACACTCGGCCACGCACTTGCTGCCCGGCGGTTCGGAGGGCGCGGCGTCGCGTGATTCAGCGCCCGACGACGCATCGGCGGAGCCGGCGTCCGCTGGGGTTCGGCTCGCGGTGGCGACCAGCGGAGGTGGCGGCGCGTGCAGGTTGGTAGGCGCGGGCGCTTCGACCGACCCCACGCCTCCTTCGGCGCTGCCCAGGCGAAGCTCGGGCCGCGAGGCGTCGCCCGAGTCGAGGGCCGCCATGCGCTGGCGCGCGTGCTCCAACCGATCGCGAGTCTGACCATACGTGTAGCGCTGGCTCCACTCTTTCCAGCACGCGGCGCGATGACCGGGCGCCACCTTGGTGTCCAGATCGAGCCGATAGCAGTGCTCGAAGCGGATGTTGGACTCGTACACCGCGCTCACGCTGGGCCCGCAGGCGGCCAGCGTGAGCAAGAGGACCAAGGCGCGGCGGGGCACCGCGCCACTATAGCCCACGATTTCGGCAAGACCGTCGGGGCTTGGTGCTATGGACGGCCCGCGATGTTCACCGGCCTGATCGAGACCACGGGGGAGCTCCGCTCGCGCGAGCGCCGGGGCCCGGGTTTCCGCCTACGAGTGGCGTGCTCGCTCGGGCCGCTCGAGCTCGGCGAGTCGGTCGCGGTGAGCGGCGCGTGCCTGACCGTGATCGCCCACGACCCTGGCGGCTTCGACGCCGACGTGTCCCTCGAGACCGCCGACAAGACCACGCTCGGGCGGCTGCCCTTGGGCGCGCCGCTCAACCTCGAGCGCTCGCTGCGCGTCGGTGATCGTCTGGGCGGGCACCTGGTCACCGGCCACGTCGACGGCGTCGCGCGGGTGCGCGGCGTCGAGACGGTGGGGGACGCCTGGCGCGTGCTGATCGAGCCCCCGCGCGAGCTCGAGCGCTTCGTCGCGCCGAAGGGCTCGGTTTGCCTCGACGGCACCTCGCTGACGGTCAACGGCGTCACGGGCGACGGGTTCGACGTGATGCTGATCCCGCACACCCGCGAGGTGACGAACCTCGGGCGCCTGTCGGCGGGAACCGAGCTGAACATGGAAGTCGATCTCGTGGCGCGGTACGTTCTGCGCTACCTGGACGTCTCGGGCGCCGACCCCGACGCACGCCTGCGCGACACCCTGGAGCGCGCGGGATTTCTCCGACCCTGAGCCGCGTCATGCCCCACCGCACTCCGAGCATCGCGCCCCGCGCCCTGGACATCGACCCCGAGCCGCTCGCGCGGGTGCAGCGCGCGCTGGACGACGTGCGCGCGGGCAAGATGGTGATCTTGGTCGACGACGAGGACCGAGAAAACGAGGGCGATCTGACCATGGCCGCGGAGCTGGTCACGCCCGAGGCCATCAACTTCATGGCCATGCACGGCCGCGGTCTGATCTGCCTGACCCTGACCGAGGGCCAGGTCGAGCGGCTCGAGTTGCCGATGATGCAACCGCCCAAGGGCCGCGCGGGTCCGCCGCTCGGAACCGCCTTCACGGTCAGCGTCGAGGCGCGCGAGGGCGTGACCACGGGGATCAGCGCCGCAGATCGCTCGCACACCATCCGGGTGGCCATCGCGGCCGACGCCAAGCCCGACGACCTCGTGACCCCAGGCCACGTGTTCCCGCTGCGCGCTCGTCGAGGTGGCGTGCTGGTCCGCGCCGGTCAGACCGAGGGCTCGCTCGATCTCGCGCGCCTCGCCGGGCTCACGCCGGCGGGTGTGATCTGCGAGATCATGAACGACGACGGCACCATGGCCCGGATGCCCGACCTCGAGCGCTTCGCCGAGAGGCACGGGTTGGTCATCCTGACCATCGCCGATCTGATCCGCTATCGCCTGCAGGCCGAGCACCTGGTCGAGCGGGTGGAAGACGCCGACATCGTCCTCGATCGGACCAACACCGCGTGGCGCGCGCTGGTCTACGAATCCACGGTGGATGGTCGGCAGCTGATGGCGCTGGTCAAGGGCGACGTGACCGGCCCAGGCTCGGTGCTCTGCCGCATGCACTCCGGGTCCACCCTCGGGGACGTGTTCGCTTCGCCCGCAAGCGAGGGCGGGCGCAACCTGTTCGAGGCAGTCGACTCCATCGAGGCCGAGGGCCGCGGCGTGATTGTCTACCTGCCGCCCCTGGGTGATCTGCGCGCCGAGCTCGGAGAGGTGGCTCGCCGCACCAAGAGCTCACCCCTCGCGTCCCCCGCGCCGATCGACACCCGGCCGCACGGCGGCACGCTGCGCGAGTACGGCCTCGGCGCCCAGGTGTTGCGCGAGCTTTCCGTGCGGCAGATCCGCCTGTTGACCAACAATCCGCGCAAGATCGCCGGCATCCACGGCTACGGGCTCGAGGTCGTGGAGAGCGTTCCGCTGGTGAAGAACCGTTCGGGCCAGGTATCGTAGGTCTTCCGATGTCCGACACCCCCAAAGTCATCGAAGGCACGCTGGTCCCGCCCGCCAACGCGCGCTTCGGGATCGTCGCCTCGCGATTCAACGATTTCATCGTCGACCGTCTGGTCGGCGGCGCCATGGACGCATTCACGCGCCACGGCGTCTCGGCGGACCGCGTCACGCTGGTGCGCGTGCCGGGCAGCTGGGAGCTGCCGCTGACCTGCGCGCGGCTCGCCAAGAGCGGCAAGCTCGACGCGGTGATCGCGCTCGGCGCGGTCATCCGCGGGGGCACGCCCCACTTCGACTACGTCGCGGCCGAGGCCGCCAAGGGCGTCGCTGCCGCGTCGGCCGCCACCGGCGTTCCGGTGGTGTTCGGCGTGCTCACCACCGACAGCATCGAGCAGGCCATCGAGCGGGCGGGCACCAAGATGGGCAACAAGGGCTTCGACGCCGCCATGGCCGCCATCGAGATGGTGAGCCTGGCCAAGGCGCTCGGCGACGCCGGGCTCTGAACGCGATGGGCGCGCAGAGTGGTGCCCGCGAAGCTGCGTTGCAGCTGCTGTTCGGGATCGAAGCCAGCGGCAACACCGCGGACCAGGCCATCTACGACTACTGGCGCGAGATGCCGGGTGATCCCGAGGGTCGCGCCTACGCGAGCGACGTGGTTCGAGGCGTCTCGAGCGATCGCGACGCCACCGACGCGCTGATCCGCGCGGCCAGCACCAACTGGCGCCTCGAGCGCATGACGCGCGTCGATCGCAACCTCTTGCGCATCGGCGCCTGGGAGCTGAAGAGCCGCCCCGAGATCCCGCGCGCCGTGATCATCGACGAGGCCGTCGAGCTGGCCAAGCGCTACGGCACCGAAGAGAGCGGCGCCTTCGTCAACGGCGTGCTCGAGCGCATCGCCAACGACATCGGGCGAAGAGACACGGACTCGGGCTCCGACGGCTGAGATGGATCTGCGCTTCGTCTCCCGCCACCTGCGCCGTCTGGATCTCGCGGCGACCGAGGTCTTGCTCGCGCCACTCTCCGAGGACGAGCGCCCGCCCCACGGCGTGGCCGGCCTCGTCGACTGGCGGCTGGGCGGTCGCTTGTCGCAGCTCTTGGCGAGCGGCTACGCGACCGGCAAGGTGGGCGAGGTGCTGCTCATGCCCGGCAAGCCCAAGCTGCCGTTCGACAAGTTGGTGTTCTTCGGCTCGGGCCCCCAGAGCGCGTTCGGCGAGAAGACCTTCCGCCGGGTGATCGAGTCGATGCTCACCACGCTCGAGGGACTTCGCGTCCGCTCCGCGGTGGTCGAGCTCCCCGGTCGTCATTTCGACGCCATCCCCGCCGAGCTTGCCGCGGACATCTTGCTGGAGCAGGCCGCGTCGCGGCCCGAGCACGACGTCTGGACGCTGGTGGAGCCGGCGGAGGCGCAGCGGAGCATCACCCAGCACATGGTCGCCGAGCGCCGCCGCGTGCGGCAGCACTGACCCGGCGCCCACGCGGCCACCCCCGCGCTCCCCGCGCTCCCCACGCTCCCCGCGCTCCCCACGCTCCCCGCGCTCCCCACGCTCCCCGCGCTCCCCACGCGATGCCCTTCCCCGCGCAGCGCTCGTGCCTCGGCTGACCGCACCACTTTGTTCGCGCCGGCGAGCAATCCGGCGTCGTCAGTCGCCTCACATCCGCTTTGGGCTCGCGCATCGAACAACTCGCGCCGTTCAACCGCCGATGAGTCGCACAGGCCCAGGTTTTGCGCGCCTGGAGAGCACTTCCGGCTCGGTACGAAGCGACGCTTCGGAAATCTCTCCCGCGACGGAGAGTATTCGGCGCCGAACCCGCAAGCTCGACTCGGGTGCGGCTCGCGAAGCGAGCATTCGAGGGCGGTGTGCGGCGCGTGGCCGGCTGAGCGGGGCAAAGTGCTCGCGCCTGGAGCACTTTGCGGGTGTCGGCTGACACAGCGCGCGGTTTTGCTCGCCGGCGCGAACATTAGTGGCTCCTGAGGAAAGGGCAAATCTCGGGGCGACGATGTGGATGTGGGCCCTGCCGTCGCGACCGAGGCAATCACAGAGCGCGCATTTCAGGGCGGTGTGCGGCCAGGCGACGCCGCCGTCGCCCGCGTGGGCGGCGATTCAGTCCGGGATGCGCGCACCACCGAGCACGGTGCGGCCGGTGGGGAGCTTGTCGTACTCGAGCACGAGCCCCTTGTAGACGTGCTGATAGGCGGCATCGGACGTGGCGCCTTGGTTGCTGTCGATCACGCGCTCGGGCGGCCCCAGGTACTGCTGGATGGCCGTCGGGATCATTCCGAACATCAGATCGGGGGGGATAGCTCCGTTGAACACGCCGTAGGTCTTGTCGCCGGCCTTGCGACCTTGACGGTGCGCGACGATGCGCTTGACCTTGCCGTCGTCGCCCAGCTGAAACTCGACCGCGCGGGCGAGATAGCGGCACAGCGCCGGCGTCTTCTCGTCGCAGGGGGCCTGCATCAAGCGCTCGACCGTGGCCACGGTGGCGCCGAGCCGAATAGCACCCACACCCTGGCCCGCCACGATCGCCAGGCGCGGGCCGCTCGGCACCGGAAACGCCGTGGGCGCGGCGGGGCCTCCCTGGGGCGCGAGGCTGGTGGCGAGACCGGGCGCGGTGCCGGGTAACGTGCCTGGCACCGAGGCGGGTGGTGGAGCGCTGGCCGAGGGCGAACCCGTGGCGGCGGGGTTCTCGCTCGGCGCGGGGGTACATGCCCCGAGCGCGCACGCCGCGAGCACGAATGCCGAAACGCGCGAATGTCCCTGGTGAAGCATGGTAATAGCCCTGGCTCCGAGTTAGCGCAGATGACGCCCCTAGACCAGCGTCGCTTCTTGTTCGTCACCGGCAAAGGGGGAGTCGGCAAGTCGACGGTGACCGCCGCCCTGGCGGTGGCCCTTGCGGCCCGGGGCAAGCGCGTGCTGGTAACGGCCTGCGACGCCAAAGAGCGCATCAGCTTGCTCTTGGGGTCCGATCCGCTGACGCCCGAGGTCACCCAGCTCCGTGAGCGGCTCTGGGCGGTGAAGCTCATGCCCCAGGTCGCCCTGCGCGAGTACGGCAGCATGGTGCTCAAGAGCGAGATCGTGTTCGGCGCGGTGTTCGACAACAAGTACGTCCGACAGTTCTTCGCCGGGGTCCCCGGGCTGCACGAGTGGGCGATGCTGGGCAAGGCGTGGTTCCACTCGATCGAAGAGACCGCGAGCGGTCGTCCACGCTTCGACGTCGTGATCTTCGACGCGCCCGCGACGGGGCACGGGCTCGACATGCTGCGCGTCCCGAAGGTGATCGTCGACGTGGTGCCGCCGGGTGTGTTGCGCCGCGATGCCGAGCGCGCGTGGGCCATGTTCCAGGACCCGAAGCAGAGCGGCGTGGTGGTGGTCACCCTGCCCGAAGACATGCCGACCAACGAGACCATCGAGCTCTGCGATGCGCTGAAGAACGAGCTCTCGCTGCCGGTCGCGTCGCTGGTGATCAACGGCGTGATCGAAGAGATGTTCGACGACGCCGAGCGTGCGAGCTTGCTCGCCGATCTCGAGCTCGACCGGAGCCGGGCCGGTGACGAGGCCATCGCCTGCGGCATCCGCCGCAGCATCCGCGAGCGCATCCAGGCGCAGAGTCTGGCCCGCCTGCGTGCCCTGGGCGGCGCGTGCATCGAGCTGCCGCTGCTCCGGAAAGACGCCGCGACGCCCGAGGCCATTGCCGAGCTCTCGTCGCGGTTCTAGCTCGCCCTTCCGGCCTGCCGGCGCTATCGTGAGGGGTCGACGGAGCGATGGCAGCCAAAGTCCCTGAAATCGGCCTGGTCTTGGCCGGGCGATACCGGCTCGACGAGAAGCTGGGAGAGGGGGGCATGGGGACGGTCTGGCGCGCCGAGCACCTGGTGCTGTGCGCGCCGGTGGCCGTCAAAGTCCTCGATCGGGACATCTCGAAGGACGAAGAGGCACACGACCGCTTCATCCGAGAGGCGCGCTCGGCGGCCTCGCTGCGCAGCCCGCACGTGGTCCAGATCTTGGACTACGGCGTGGACGACGGCTTCCCGTACATCGCCATGGAGCTGCTCGAGGGCGAGACGCTTCAGCAACGGCTCGCGCGGCTGGGCACGATGACCGCCCTCGACACGGCACGCGTCATCGCGCACGTGGCGCGGGCGGTGGCCCGGGCGCACGAGGCCGGCGTGATCCATCGGGATCTGAAGCCCGAGAACGTGTTCATCGTTCGCAACGAAGATGCCGAGATCGCGAAGGTGCTCGATTTCGGCGTGGCCAAGGTAGACAAGGCCCAGCTCGGTCCGAAGGGCACGCGCACCCGCACCGGCTCGCTCTTGGGCACTCCGTTCTACATGAGCCCGGAGCAAGCTCAGGGCAACAAGACCATCGACCAGCGGTCCGATCTCTGGGCGCTCGGCGTCATCGCGTACGAGTGTGTGACGGGGAAGCGACCCTTCGAGAGTGAGGGCCTCGGCGATCTGGTGCTGCAGATCTGCGTGCGGGACATGCCCGTTCCCAGTCAGGTGGGTGAGGTCCCGCCCAAGTTCGATGACTGGTTCGCGAAGGCGTGCCACCGGGATCCAGAGCAGCGATTCCAGACGGCGCGCGAGCTCGCCGACGGCCTGCGAGAAGTGGTCGGGCTCGAGGCCCGCGAGACCATGACCACCATCTCGGACGACGACCACACGGCCCCGCCGCGCAGCGTGGTCGTTCGAAGTGGGCAGGCGGACGAGTCGAGCGGCACCGCCAAGACCATCGTCGAGCCGCCCAAGGCGCTGTTCGACGACGGCGAGAGCCCGGCGATTAGCGCGAAGAAGCCGTCGCTCACGGTGCAACAGTTCGGCACCACCCAGTCCAGCGTGCCGTCGAGCTCGAACCGCACTGCGCTCTTGGTGGGCGTGGGCGGGCTGGCGCTGGCCGTGGGGGCCGTCGCGGGCTTCTTGGTGCTCGGCGGTCCGGGGCTGCACGGGACCACGGTGCCGACGGCGGAGCCGGGTCGAGAAGACGCCGCCGTCATCGCCGACCCGGGGCCGTCGGCGAGCGTGACCGCCGAGCCCGCCGTCGAGCGACGCGACCGGGACGCAGACGAGCCGCCCAAAGAGGCCGGAGCGGCCGCTGCCGACGCGGACGCGGTGGGCGCCGACGCGAGCGCCGCGCAGGACGCCGCGGCCGGCAAGGCGAGCGCCGACAAGCCCGACCGTGACAAGAAGGAGCCCGGCATCGTCGACGCGGCCAGCGATCGGGACTGGGGCAAGACGACCGAAGAGCCGCCGCCCAAGCCACCCCCGACGAACGCACTGCCGCCGCCGCCACCGCCGATCACGCCGGACGCCGGCTGACGGTCAACGCTGGTTGGCGATGATCCCGGTGATCAGCGACGCGAGGTTCTGCCCGTCGACCATGCGGCTCGAGAGCACGGTTCCCTCGGAGTCGCTCATGAAGATCCGGAGCATGTTGCCGTGGACCGAGGTCACGATGATGAACGGCGTCGTGACACCTCCGCGACGCACGCGGGCGAGCACCTGGAGTGGGCTCGGCTCGGGCAGCCGCGCGCTGGCGATCACCAGGTGATAGCGCGTGCCCGACAGCAGGGCCTTCTCGAGCTGGTCGCCGTCGCGGACCTCTTCGATCTCGCTGCCGAGCTCGCTGAGCCAGGGCAAGAGCAGGCCGCGCGCCGCTCGGTCCGCCTCGGCCAAGAGCAGGCGGGGCGCGGCGAGGGCGTCGCCGGTCCCCTTGGGCGCGCGCATCGATCGCGGGCGCGACTCGCGGGTGAGCACCTTGCTGCGGTCGTTGTCGCTGTCGCCTTGCGCGTTGAGCTCGGGGGGTCGGGTGCGCGCGAAGGCCATTGGCCATGGTCCTAGCAGGCACCGTGCCGGCTCAAACCGGGCGCAACTAGCCGAAATCGCGTCCGCGCGCCGGGGCCGGCGAGCCGTCGATTTCAGATCTGCACGCCAGGCCTGAAATCAGCCGAGCAGCGCCGACAGGTCCGGCGCCTGGGCGGGGCCAGCGCTCGACAGATCGATCTGCGCCTTCTGGAGCTTGCCGGCCAGATCCACGTTCACGGCCTGCCACCGGGTGTAGGCGTCGACCACCCAGATCCCGCTCTCGCGGGTGCCGTTGCCGCTCCAACCGTTGCCGCCGAAGGGCAGGTGCGCCTCCGCGCCGGTGGTCGAGTTGTTCACGCTGGTCATGCCCGCGCGGATCTCTTCCTTGAAGCGCAGCATGGCCCGCGCGTCACGGGTGTAGATCGCGCTCGACAGCCCGTAAGGCGTGCCATTGGCGGCCTCGATCGCCTCTTCGAGGCCGTCGACCTCGACCAGGTTCACGGTGGGCCCGAAGCACTCTTCCTGCGCCACGCGCATGCCCATCTTGACCTTGTCGAAGATACGCGGGGTCGCGTACAGGCCGCGGGTCGCGTCGCCGCTGA
>JACPVJ010000126.1 GCA_016191785.1 Myxococcales bacterium
CCGGCGGTGGCACCGGCGGCGGCTCGGGCTCCGGCGGCGCAGCCGGCAGCGGCGGCGCAGCCGGCAGCGGCGGTGGCGGCGCGGCGCCCGCCTACGACACCCAGGCCGCCAATCGAAAGGGCTGCAAGTTCACCTCGGGCGCGAAGACCACCGAGACCATCGGGCCGAGCGTGCCCCACGGTGACGCCCTGCCCTTCAAGCACATCGTGGTGCTGATGCAAGAGAACCGCAGCTTCGATCACTACTTCTCGGAGCTCGCGAACCAGGGCGTGAAGGACGTGGACGTGCCCGCGGCGAATGCGTCGAACCTCGATCCCGACGCGAAGCCGCCTGCGCCCGTGCAGCGCTTCCACGAGACGCGCTACTGCACGGAAGACGTCCAGCACGACTGGGAGCCCGTCCACGACCAGTACAACGGCGGCAAGATGGACGGCTTCGTGGCCACCAACAACCCGGGCGGCGCGCGGGCGATGGGCTACTACGATCAGACCGACATCCCCTACTACTACTGGATGGCGAAGACCTTCGCGATCAGTGACCGCCACTTCTGCTCGCTGCTCGGCCCCACCTGGCCCAACCGCCTCTACTTCTACGGCGGCACTTCCTGGGGCAACGTGAAGACCAGTGACATCGGCTTTTTGACCAACAACGTCTACCAGAGCTCGGACAAGCTCCTCGACACGATGGACAAGGCCGGCCGAAGCTGGAAGATCTACCGCGACGGCATCACCTCGTTCGCGGTGATCTTCGGCCTGAAGTACCTGGGGACCAGCTACAGCAACTTCGAGAAGGACGTCGACGCTGACACCTTGCCCGCGCTGTCGATCGTCGATCCGAGCTTCACCGGCTCGGGGCAGAACGACGAGCACCCCCCGGCGAACATCCAGAAGGGTCAAGAGTTCACCGCCAGGGTCTTGAACAAGCTGATGAGCAAGCCGAGCGTGTGGCAAAAGACGGTCTTCATCTGGTTCTACGACGAGCACGGGGGGTACTACGACCACGTGCCGCCGCCCGAGGCGTGCGAGCCCGACGGCGTCTTGCCCCCGACCCACAAGTACGACCGCCTGGGCGTGCGGACACCGCTGGCGGTCGCCGCGCCCTGGGCAAAGAAGGGCTACGTGAGCCACACCGTGACCGACATCACCAGCGTGACGCGCTTCATTCAGAACCGGTTCGATCTACCGGCCATGACCGCCCGCGACGCCAACGCCTGGCCGATGCTCGACATGTTCGACTTCGACAACCCGCCGCACATGACGCCGCCGACGGGCGCGCCCAGCGCCGCCCCCAGTCAGGCCGGGATCGATTGGTGCAAGAACAACCCGCCCGGCACCGGCAAGCCGTGACCCTCAGAAGTGGTAGTCGACCGAGTACGGCGTGCAGGCCGTGGCTTGATCGATGCGCACCACGACGCGCGCCGAGTCGTCGTCGTTGATGCTGCCGCTGCAGTCGTGATCGATCTTCACCTCGCCGGGTGCGTTCACGCAGCAGCCGGGCGCGCCGGTGGTGTCGACGGCGAGGCCCCCGGGGCAGGCGCTCACCTTGGTGGCGCCCTGGTGGCACTGCACGAAGAGGCACAGGCGGAAGCCCGAATCCTTGGTCTTCGCGGCGGCGTCGACCTGGCACAACCCGAGCTTGTCCTTCCCCTCGAATCGGAAGTGATCGTCGTCGCCGCTGCTCGCCACGCCGACGATGGTCGGCTTCGGCCCGCCGTAGCCCTTCGACCCTTCGTCGTTGCAGTCGCCGATCTCGCACGCCGGGGTGCCACACGCCGGAATGGCGAGCACGATGCTGTCGTTGGGCTCGGGCCCGGGGTCGGTACACGCACCGCCGCTGCCACCCGACCCGCTGCTGCCCCCGGTTCCGGCGCCTCCGCTTCCACCGGCGCCCGCGAGCCCACCCGTGCCGCCCGCTCCGCCCGTGCCGTGTCCGCCGGTGCCACCGGAGCCGCCGCCGCCACTGCCGCCCACGCCACCGCTGCCGCCCACGCCACCGCTGCCGGCCAGGCCGACGCCGCCCGAGCCCGCGGCGCCCGCGCTGCCGCCGGAGCCATCTGCCGTCTCACTGCCACCGTCGGCGCTGCACGCGCAGACCAGACCGACGACGAATCCGACGAGAAGCACGCGCATGGCAAAATACCTTAGCATGGCCCCCCGTGCCCGAAGACCGCCTGAGCGAGCCCGCCCGTCGCCCGCGCGCGCGGTGGCTCGACCGAACGCTGGCGGGCGCGATCGCCTTGGGCTTGATCGCTCTCGGGGTCACCTGGCTCTCGTCCCGCAGCCGCGGCAAGGCGCTCTCGGAGTCCCTCTATCAGGCGTGCGTCGAGCTCGCCGAGTGCACGCACGCGGTGCAAGCAGACGCCGCCACGCTCCGCGACGCCGTCGAGCAACGATCGGCCAGTGCCACCCCCCTCGCGACGTGTGCTCCCCTCGCCGCCCGCGTCGCGTCCGACATCCGGGACCTCGGGAGCCTACGGCTGTCGCGTGACCGCGAGGGCATCCGTGAGCTCACGGCGATCGCCGGCGAGATCGGCGAAGCGCGTTTCCGCGAGCCGGCGGACGCCCTCGCGAAGGGCCCGATCGATGCCATCGAGAGCCAGGTGCCGGCGCTGCTCAAGCAGGCGTGCCGCATCGCGATCGGCGAGGGCAGCATCGCCCTCGGCGCCTGTCCTCTCGTGCTGCCTCAGCCCACGTCGCGCACGCTGCCCGTGCCTCGCGTCGTGCTCGACACCCCCGCCGAGTTCTTGCTCTCGGCCAGCGTCGAGGTCGCCGCAGAGCCGGACGGCTCGCTCCGGGTCCACGTCGGGACCGTCGAGCGCGACAGCGAGAGCATGGGCATTCACCTCGGATCGTCGAAGGACGCGGGCAAGACCTTCGCCTTCGTGAGCGGGCGCGCCGGGTCCGTCGACGGGACCGCGAGCCCGCCGGTGGTGAGCCAGCGAGACGGTCACCCGAGCCTCGTGCTCGGCACCCTTCGCGACGAGCAGGGCGCCTTCAAACGCGGGGTCGTCGCGCGAGTCAGCGCCTCGCCACCCGGCCTGGACGCGCCGGTGGACCTTCCCGCCCTCCCCGAGGGCCTCGAGCCGGTGCGCGCCGGGACGCCCGTCTGGCTCAGCGTGCAGGGCAAGCGCGAGCTGCCCACGGTCGTGGTGGGGCCGCGAGACCCGAGCAAGAGCGGCGGCGCCCTGGTCACCCTGCTGCCCGACGGAAAGCACGAGGTGTCGTCGACACCGCCCGGCACGGTGCTCGCCGCGACGGCGACGCCGAAGCCGCGCGTGCTCGTGCTCGAGCGAGAGGGGGTGAACGGCTCCCTCGCGCTGTACGACGTCCCCGAAGGCAAGAAGCCCTGGCCTGCGCCGGCTCGCGTCCCGCTGCCGCCAGATGCGCTGAGAACCGAGATTGCCGCCGAGACCTACTGCGGTGTGGCCGCCGAGCGATGGTTCCCCTTCGTGTCTCACCACGCCAAGCGGTCGTACATGATCGTGGTGGGCGAGAAGCACTTCGCGCTCCGGTTCAATTCATCCGCGCCCGATCTGGCACGCGTGTGCGGGCTCTGCCCGCCCGGCCTGCTCGCACGCAGCGACGAAGAGCTGAGCCTGCTCTTGCCCATCGGCAACCGGCTCACCGCGTTCCCGGTCGGCGCGCCGCTGCTCGTGACCGTCGACCGCAAGGCCAAGCGCAGCGTGGCCACCTGTCTGGGCGACACCGTACTCGTGGCGCACCTCACGCGAGATCAGATCTGGATCCAGAAGACCGGCATCGGCGGCGCGGGCCCCGCGTCGCTCGTGGTACGGCCCAGCGAGCACGGCGTGCCGGTCGACCTCCGAGTCGCGGCGAGCGAAGGCAAGCTCTTCGTGCTCTGGCGGCGTGATCAGCGCATGGCGCTACGCCTCGAGATGCTCGCCAGCAGCGATGGCGGGCAGACCTGGGAGTAGCCAGAAGCCCGGTGCCGAAGGAGGGACTTTAAGCCGCCGGGAGACGGTTCAGCCGAAACAGGCTGATGCAAAGCGCTTCCCGGAAAGCCCGTGCCAAAACATGGCCAACGGGAAGACCCCTCCGGGGGCCGGCGGTGGCACGCCGGGCGGTTCGTCCGTTCAGTGTGGGCGGAACGGTTCGGACGTCTGGCGGGCCAGGGCGCTAGACGCGCAAGCCGAGCTCGCGCGCGCCCGGCGGCCCGAGCTGGTGCCTTTCGCCGCCGCCTTCGACGCGGCGGCGCGCTGGTCGCGGGACTGGCTCGATGTCTACGGCCAGCCAACGGCGCTCTGGGAGCTGCTCCTACGCTTCGCCGCTCTGATCGCACAGCGGCCAGGCGAGAAGCGCCAGCTCGACGAGCGGCACACCTTCGCGCTCTTCGAGGCCGAGCCGGGCGGGATTGTCTGCCTCGACGCCGGCGGGGTCGCGCTCGTGCTGCCGTTCGGGACCGTCGCCCACGGTCGACCGCTCCCCGATGGCGAGGTGGCAGAGCTCGAGGCCCTGGCGCGCGGAGCGATTCAACGGGTGGAAGCCCTCGGGGCCGAGGCTGACCTCTTTCGGCACGCGGGCGTGCTCATCCGAGGGGACGGTTTCTCGGAACGCTGGACGGCGGGCTGCGACTGCCGCGACGTGGCCGGGGTCCCCTGCGAGCCTCACCCGGACGCTTACCGCTGGTCGCTGGTGGGCGCGCTGCGCCAGGCGTGGGCCGAGCGCGGCGGGCTCGGGCCGGTGCCGCTCGCGAGCCTGAGGCGGCTCGTCTCGCTCGCCCTACCGAGAGTGGAACCGCCGACCGTAGACCTGTGCCTGGATGTGCTGCGCGTCTGGAACGACCAGGACGGGCAGACCGCCAAGGGCGTGCTCGAGGTTCTGACTCGAGCCGCGCTCTACTCCGAGGCCGAAGCCGAAGGCGAGGTGTTCTGATGGCGCGTCGCAAGGAGACACCGAAGCGCCGCGCGCGCTGGGAATGGATGCGCGCTCGCGTGCTCTCGCGGATGTTCGCGTATAGCTGGTCGCGCAACCGCGATGGCGAGGGTCATCGCGCCGCGCAACGCGAGGTGTCCGAGGCGGTGCCGTTCGACTTCTGCGCAGACTGCGGCGAGCTCTGCGAGCGGACCGGGCACATGGGCTGCCAGTACCCCGGGTCGGCGCTCGCGCTGCCGTTCGGGAAGCGGTGATCCATGACCGGACAGCTCGACCTCTTCGGCGCCCCAAGCGCCGACGCGGCGGAGCGTCCGGCGGTAGGCAAGGGGCGCGCTTCGGCGCGCCCTGAGCCCGCTCCCGCGCCTCCCGACCCGTGCGCCCTCGTGAACCTCCTGGCGCTCGACGCGCCAGAAAAACAGAACCCCTCTCGCGAGGGGTTCGACTCCGCCGCCGAAGCAGCCGGAGGGGGCAAGCTCGATTCGAGCACGCCGCTTCCGGCTGCGCAAGACCTGGTGAGCGTTCTTCGCGACTACGAGCCCGCGGCCGACATCTGGGGCCCGCCGCTGTCGGTGTCCGAAGCCCTCGAGGCTATCGCCGAGCTCATTCGTGAGCCCACGCGCTGGTGTCAGGGATGCTCGGCCCGCGACGCGGCGGGCAAGCCGACCATTCCGGGCTCGACCGCCGCGGTGCGTCTCAGCGCCTACGGTGCCTTCGCGCTGCTCGTCGACCGCGGGCGCATCACGGCCACCGACGCCTTGCGGCTCTGGCTCATGCTCGACGGCAGCACGCCGGACGGCAAGCGCTTCGCTCGCTGGCACGACGCGCCCGGCGTCAGTCACGCCGACGTGATCGGGCTGCTGCTCAAGGCCGCCGCGGGGGAGCCGTGAAAAAGTGGCTGGGCACGCCGGCGGAAGCGGCGTTCCTCGCGGCCTGCCGGCGGGCAGAGCGGAGAAGAAAGCCGCGAAGCGCCCGCGTGCGGGACTTCGCTCGGTTCATGCGCAAGCGCGGCTGGCGCTGGCACGACGACAGCGACGACCCCGATTCCCGTTACCTCCACCTGTGAACCCTCGAAAGACAGACCATGCAGAAGAAGCCCTATCAGCGACTCAAAAACGGACAACTGCTTTCCCAACCGCGTGACCCGGTGACCGGGAATCGCATCCGAATCACCGCGGGGACCCTGAGCGAGCTCGAGCACAAGACGCGAAAGGTGCTCGCGGTGCGCGAGGGCCTTCGCTGGGGTGAGCTGACGCCGAAGGCCGCAGCCGCCGCTCTGCGTCCGGCCGCGGGACAGAAGCTCACCGTCTTGGCGTGCTGGGAACGCTACTTCCCGGGCGTGCCGGTCCGGAGCAAGGCAATCGCGCGCTCCAACTGGGAACGCCGCCTGCGGCCGTACTTCGCCGAGCTCCAGGTGTGGGAGCTCGACAAGGCCCGCATGGCCGCATGGGCCGCCAAGCTCGAGGCGGAGCGGTTCGCGCCGAAGACCATCCGGGGCGCCTACGACTGGCTAGCCGGAGCGGTCGCCATCGCCGTGGACGATGGCGCGCTGGACGGCTGGCCCTGGGGCAACTGGCGACCCAAGCGCGCGCTCGCCATTCGGACCCGCGAGAGCTGCGACAGCGTGCACGAGCTCGCTAGGCTGCTCGCTGCCGCGCGCGCGCTGGACGCTCGCGATTGGCACGCGGGCCGCTACGCCGACCGCACACAGATGCTTGCCGTGATGGCCCTCTGCGGGATGCGCCAAGGCGAGGTGTGCGGCCTGGCCTGGGACTGCGTTGACCTGACCAACGGGGTGGTGGCCATTCGCTACCAGGCCGGGCGAGGCTGGCCGGAGCGGTGGCCGGACGGAAGACCACGCGACCCCACCAAGACCAAGCCGCGCACCATCCGACTTCACCCCGATGCGGTGGCCGCCTTCGAGATGCAACAACGGCAGCTCGAGGGGTTCGGGTGGTATCGCGACGGTGGGCCGGTCTTCCCATCCCATCGCGGCGAGTTCCGCAAGAGCGGACGCGCCATCACCCCGGACGCGCTCCGCGCGCTCGTGGCTTCCGCCGGCCTGCCCAACGTGGAGAATTGGGTTACCCACAGCCTGCGGCACACGTTCGCGAGCCTCGAAGTCCACCACTCGGACCCGCGGTCGGCGCAGAGTCGCACGGGCCACGCCTCGATCGCACAGCTCGAGGTGTACTTGCACCCCAAGGGGCGCGGGCTCGCGCCGAGCGCCATCCCGCGCTTGCCCGGGGCGAGCCTGCTTCACTCGCCTCCCCAGCTCATCGCGGCGCCGGAGCCGGAGCTGGCATCGGTCGAGCTCTCGGCGGAAGTGGTCGTCAACCCCGCCGACGCAACGGTAAGGACAGGGCCGCACGAGCCCGAGCCGCCAACCGTCGAGCTCGTGCTGACGGCGGAGCTGATGAAAGCCGAGCGCGGGAGGCTCGACGCCGAGGCCGCTCGCGCGGAGCAGGCGAACGCCCGACGCCGAGAGAGCGCGCGGCCGTTCGAGGACTTGGCGCGGGACTGGATAGCGGTAGGAAAACAGCCGCGCCCGAGGCCGCCGGCGGTGACGCGCGCCGTGCGCGTCGCCTACGTCCGAGCCTACAAGGCCGAGCTCGCCCGCGCCGCCAAGGGGGAGCGCTGGGAGCAACTCTCACCGGAGGCGCGCCAGCTCATCGCGGAGCGCGACCCCGAGCACACGTCCGCGCTGAAAGCGGACCTCGACCGCCGCGCCGAGCTCGCGCGCGGCGCCGGTCGCAGGGCGCGCAAGGCGTCGCTCGGAGCCTGGGGCCAGGCGGTGAAGCGGGTGGAGCGGTCGAGGCACCGGGAGGCCGGTGAGGCGAGCCAAGCACTCGGTCAGTAAACAAGCCCTCTAAGAACAAAAGCGAACCACTACGGCCCCCGACCCGTGCGCGCTGGCCGCGCACGGAGCCTCGGGGGCCTTTTCTTCGTGCCCCGTGGCACGCGAGGCGCCGTTAGCGTTTCAGGGCGCGGCCGAACCTTGCAAGCCCGTCCCAAGCTCCGCCCAAGACTCCTTGCATGGTCTGTCGAAGCCTCTCTCGCAAGGTTCGGCCGCATTTCCCAAGGATAGATGGCTCAAGACCTCGTGATTTGGTGCGGCCCGGTGAGCGCCTCGAACCTCAAAACGGCGAAACTGCCGTCCGGGGCTCGGTTGCTCGTGATCGGGAAGGGCGTCAGCCCCAACCCCGCATCCACCGCCATCGGCTCAACACACTTCGAGGCCCTCGGCTCGAGCGTCGGAGGCTCCCTCCGCACCCTGCTCGACCAGCGCGGGCTCGACCTGGACGCATTCCGCTCGGTGACGCTCGCCGGCTTTTCTGCCGGCTGGGGTCTCATCGAGCACTTGCTCCGCGGCACCGACGCCGGACGGGTCGACGTGCTCTTGGCCTCCGATGCCTACTACGGCAAGGCGGTAAAGCCGGGCTATCGGGCCTTCGTCGAGCGCGCCGCCGGTGGGCGAGCGCTCGCCGTGCTGACCACGTCGACCATCGCGGGGCCCACCTACCCGAGCGCCACGGCCGGCGTGGAAAAGCTCGTCGATGGGCTCGGCCTCGAGCCTATCCAGCTCTCGCCCGAGCTCCCGCGTCCGGTGAGCGCGCTCGGCAAACTCGGCGCGGTCTGGTGCGACTACGGGCTAGAGCCCTTCAAGCACGTCGGACACGCAACCAAGCTCGCGCCGCTCTACTTCACCCACGTCATCACGCCCTATCTCGAGCGCCGCGCACTGCCCGGCGCGGGCGGAGTCGGGGACGGCATCGCTGAAGCGCTCGCGGCGCTCGGCCTCATGTGGGCCCTGTCATGAAGCCGACCGAGAGACCCCGCACCAAGCGCGAAGAGGCCGCCGAGCGCCGCCGCCTGGGCGCGACCCTGCGCAAGCTCGACCGTCAGAAGCTCGCGCGGCTCAAGGAAGAGCTCAAGGCGGCGCGCGCCCAGCGACGCCGCAACATGGCGACGGCGGTAGAGTTCTGTCGAGAGGGGCGGAGGAAAGTTCGCGAGCGCGCGAAAGAGCGCAGGCTGCGCGCGCTGGCCGAGCTGAAGGAAGCTCGCAAGGCCGAGGCCGAGCGGGCTAGCGACGCTTGCCGGGGAGCAAAGGACGCAGCGCGCGCCGAAAGCGGCGTGAGCGAAGCCGAGCGCTCGCTCGAGGCGGAGCGGCAGAGCCGCCGCACGCTGGCAACCATCGAGCGCTCGGACCGCTCGCGCGAAAGGGAGCGCGGGAAGAAGCGCGCGACGGCGGCGGAGCGCCGGGGCGAGAGTGACGACGCCGTGCGCTCGAACCTCTCGCCCGAGCTCGTGCCGGTGTTCAACCTGCTTCGGAGAAACATCAAGCCCACCGCTCGCATGAGCCGGACCGAGGTCTTCCTGAAGTGGGCCGAGGAGAACCCTGGCGAGGTGGTGGCCATCCAGGACGCCGACGCGGAGCGCGCGGTTGCCGAGCTCATCCGAGAGCGCCAGGCCACCGAGAAGCAGCTCCGGAGCCGAAAGCGCTACCGCCGCTCGGCGGACGAGCTCGCCGCCGAGCTGGCGGAGAAGGAAGAAGAAGAGGTCCCATTTTGAGCAATCCCTACGGAAGAACACCGAAGCCGAGCAAGCGGAGCGTGGCAGGCCAGGAGCCGAGAGCGCCCGAGCACACGGTTGCGTCCCTGGCTCTCTGGGCAGCGGTGGACGAGCTCGCGCTGAAGCTCGAAGTAAGCCAGGACGACCTGGCGCGCGTCGTGACACGCGCTCTCTTCGCTGCCGCGAACGCCACCGACCTCTCGCGCGAGGTTGCCGAGCTGATTCGGCGCATGCCTCCGGGGCTGCGCGCGTCGCACTTCGCGGCCTTCGACGAATTGGCCCGCATGTGGCTGGAGCGCCCGAAGGAGAAGAAGCGCCGCGAGCGCGGCGCAGCGGAAGAAATCGCAGACCTCGCGGCGACGAGCCGCGTGGCCGTCGACTTCCCCACGCCAGGACCAGACGAGGGGCGCGCGCCGTGAGCTGCCCGGCTCCGCCCTTTCCCTGGCCGCCCCCGGACGACGGCGGCCCGCCGCCCTCGGAACCCGAGTGGTACGGGCTGACGGCGCAGCCGGCCGCGGACGGCGAAGCGCATCGGGTCCAGTGCGCCAGAGCGCTGGGCGCCGACCCCTACGGGCCGACCGAAAGCTACTGCGGCGGCTCGATGCGGCGGCGGCCCGGCATCGACGAAGAGGACCGTTGACCGTGCGCGTCTCACTCGACCGAGAGGGGCCGCGCGTGTTCGTGGCGCTCCGAGACGACGCCACCGGAGCGCGCGCGACCCTCGAGCTACACCGCCGCGAGAGCGCGAGCCTCGCGGCAACTGTCGCGGCGGTGAGCGGAGCCGAGGACGACGAAAGCGAGCTCGAGTGCCAGTTTCGCGGCCGGCTCACGGTCGCCGCCGGAAAGGAACCATGACCGAAGCTCACCCCCTGTTCCCAGTCGAACGCGAAGAAGACGACCCGATCGAAGTCGGGTGGATTCACGTCACCCGTTTCGAGGGTGGCGGGCAGAAGTGGGCCCCGCGGCTTTTCGCTGCCGCCGAGCTCGCCGACCTGGAAACGCTGGCCGAGGCTTTCGGAGGTGGCTCGTACGAGCTGGTCGCGCGCGCGCAGGACCGGCGCGCCATCACCGGGCGACGGCGCTACCAGTTGCCCGGGCGACCCCTACCGCTCGACGGCGGCGCGAGCGAAGACCACCGAGCGCCCGCAGTCGCGCCCATGGTCGCGCCGTCGAGCACGAGCGACGCGCTCCTGATCGCCATGATGCAGATGATGGCGCAGCAGCAGCAGGCGCAAACGCAGCTCATGGTCGCGATGCTCACCAAGAGCGACCAGAGCAGCAAGGAGCACGTCCAGAGCATGACGGCACTGCACGACCGGTTCGCTCAGTCGCAGGCGATGCTCTTCGGGAAGATGCTCGACACGCAGGGCTCGGGCGGCGGAGCGGGGGGCAGCATGGATGGCTTCATGAAGGGGATTGAGTTTGCTCAAGAAGCGTTCGCCGGCCAGGCCGAGGCCGCCGCCGAGAAGGCCGACGACGGGAACGACCTGAAAGACCTGATGGAAGGGGTCAAGATGTTCGCGGGGATGGAGCACGCCGAGCGCATGGCCCAAATCGAGGCGATGCGAGCTCGGCGCGGCGGAGCGCCTCCGCCGCCGAAGCCGCCGCAGGGACCACCCCCGAACGGGGCCGCACATGGCTAGACCAAGCAAGGTGCTGGTCAGAATCGGAGCCACGGTGTGGGAGTTCAGCCGAGCGGACTTCAAGCGTTTCGGTGGCGACGTGCTCACGCTCAAGATGCGCAGCCCGAGCGCCCGGACGGCGTTCGTGTCCTACGGGGACGAATGGTTCAGGTGGACCGGCCAAAGCGACTACGCGACCTCGAACCAGGCTACGCCCGCCGAAATCGCGGCAATCCGAGACGCGGTGGAGCTGCACGAGCCCAAGCCGACAAGGCGGCCGTGGTGAGCGACCGAGCAAAGTGGAAGTTCCTCGCGCGCGTGCCCGAGCTCGACGCGCAAGACCCGGCGCTGCGCGACGTGGCCACCAACCTTTGGCGCGCGGCGCTCTGCCGGCCGCGCGTGTTCGTGCACCTGGCGCACGCGCTCGCCCGCGACGGCATCACCTACCAGACCGACACCGCCCGCACTGGGGGCGAGGATATCGCGGGATTCACTCGCCGACAGTCGCACGCCCTCGAACCCCTCGAGCGCGGCCGAGACGACTGCGACGCCAAGGCGCGCCTATTCGTGGCGCTCTGCCGAGCCGCCGGGCTCCGCGCGCGCATGGTGCCGCGCTGGCAGGGAGACACCCTCAAGCATGTCTCGGCAGCGGTGACGCTCGACGGCAAGGAGCTCGCGGTTGAAACCATCCTGGGTCGCGCTCGCTTGGGCGAGGTGGCCGAGCAGATTCCAACGGAGAAAGGTTCTCAGCGATGGCTCTACACGTGAACGATGAAGTGCGCCGAGGGGCGCTTGGCGATCTGGCTACCCTCGCTTGCCGGTGGGAGGAGCGGGCGCGCGCGGCAGAGCGCGCACTACTCCGCCGCCGGGCCGCGCTCGCGCTGGTCTTCGCGGTGGGGATGGCTGCCGGCGGAGTGGTGAGCCTGCTCGGCTGGGCGCTCGGGGCCCGGCTGTGACCAAGTGCCCGTGGTTCTGGTTCGGGGTCGCTGCGCTTCTCGCGGCGGACTCGGCGCCAGCGCGGGCAAAGGTTCGGAAGCTCTCGCGCGTGGTGCTCATCGGCGACTCGCTCGCGGTTGGCCTGGCGCGCCCTCTCGCGGCCGAGCTCAAGACGGCGGGCGCCGAGCTCAAGGTGTGCGCGCGCGTCTCTGCCAACGCCGGCCAGTTCACCGAGCCCGGCGGCTTCGGCACGCTCGGCCTGTCCGCTCTGCTCTCGGACTTCACGCCCGAGCTCGTGCTGGTCTCGCTCGGCACGAACGACACCGCGCCGGGCTCCTCGGTGCGGGACAAGCTCCCGGCCCGCTTCGCGCTGATGCGCTCTCGCATCGAGGCCGCCGGCGCCCACGTGCTCTTTCTTGGCCCGCCGTCCCTGCCCTGGCCGCGTGAGCCCATCTACCAGGCCGCCGCCGGCGCTCGCCTACTCGTCGCGCCCGCCGTCGAACAAGCGCCCGACCACATCCACCCGACGCCCGCCGGCTCCGCCGCGTGGGCGAAGCACATTCGAAAGGAACTGTTCCCATGAGACATCTTGCCCCGGTGGCGCTCGTGGTCGCCGGCTGCTCGCCCGGCGGGCCATGCGCCCCTGAAACCGACCTGGCCGCCATCGAAGCGCGCTACCAGGCCGAGCTCGTCGCCGCGTGCGCGTCGTTCGCGCCCGCGGACCCGCCGACCGAGTGCCCGAGCTACCAGGAAATCACTGACCGCGCGCGGCGCGCTCGAGAGGAGTGGGCAGCATGCCAGCGGTAGGGGCTCCCTTCGCCCAGCTTCAGAGCGCCATCTTGCAGGGCTTGGCCCAGGCCGCTCCCGCCGCCGCGACCGAGGCCGTCAAGCGGCTGGTGCCGCTGCTCGGCAGTCTCGACAAGTCATGGCCGTTCGTCGTCATCGCCGCCCGAGCCTTCGACATGGCGCGGCGGAGCAAGCGCTTCCCGACGCCCGAGCAGATTGGCCGCTACCTCACTGCCAGCGCCAGCGAGTTCGCGTCCGAAAGGCTCGCGGCCGAGTGGATGCGCCTCAAGCCCTTCTGGAAAGAGCAGCCATGACGAAAGAAGACGTGGCGCTGTTCGTCCACGCGGCCCGCTGCCGCGAGCTGGCGGGGGCGACGGGTGAGGTGGCCCTCGCCTTCGCCAAGGTGCTCGAGCACATCGCCTACAGCGACGGCGAGACCGGGGACTGCGCCCGGGACCTCGCTCGAGCCGCGCTCGAAGCCGACTAGCAAGCGCCGCCCGGGTCACCGCGCCTCTGCCCGGGCAAGAGCGCTTATCGCAAGTAGTGAAGAGCCCCCGCGGCGGCGCGGCGCCCCGGGGAGCTCGCACCGAAGGAGACAGACCATGCAAGAAGAACCCCTCACCCAGCCCGCCCGCGAGCGGCAACACTGTTTCATCGTCCGGCTCGACGGTCGCTTGGATGATCTGGTCCAGGCCCATCGGGAGCGCCTTCAGAAGAAGCGCCGGGCCCGCGTGCCCCTGGCCGAAGCGGCGCGCGACCTGTTCACCCAAGCACTCGGGCTCAAGGGCCAGAAGACGCCGGCCCCGGCGCGGCGTCAGCTCGCCCTCTTCGGGCCTCGCGTGCCAGCCGGGGGCCCGAGCCCGACCGACGACGGGTTAACGCATTCTGAGGGCGCACAAGAGCAGCAAAGCGTTAACTGCGAGCACTGCGGCGGCCCGGTCCCGCTCGGCTCTCGCCCGACCCGTCGATTCTGCTCCGGGAGCTGTCGCGTGCTCGCGTGCCGGGGCCGGAAGCGTTGCGCGTAGGCTGGCCGCTGGTTATCGGGAGGTCCCCATGGGTTACGAGGATTTTGCTTCGGCGAATGAGGGCGAGCTTTCAGCGCGCGTGCGCGAGGCGGTGCGCTCGCGGCTCTTCGCGCTGGCGTTCTGGCAAGAGGCGTCGCGAGCCGAGCGTGCGCTAGCTTCGCGAGGCGTGACGCTGCGCTTCGAGCCGCTGGCCATCGACGGCTTTTCCCTCGGCTACCGCGGGCGCGAGGTGTGGGTCACCCGTGAGCCGGCTCACGTGGCGGTCACCGTCCAAGGAGCGGCGGGGCTGTTCGCGCCCGCCGTCGCGCCCCGGCACGAGCCGCCCGAGACGCCCGCCGACATGCAGAAGGCGGCCGAGCTCGTGATGAGGCAGGTGATTGCCTTCTTGCTCGAGCGCGGAGCCTTCTAGGCCGTGAGCCCCACGAGCGCCGACCCCCGCGGGCAGTAGCGGCTCTTGCGCACGGTCACCCGGGCGGAACTCGCCTTGCGCGGCGAGAGCTGAACTGTGTAGTCCGGCCAGTGTTCGAGCCCGCTCGACCCGTGAGCCCTGCCGCGTCGGTTCCGGTGGGCAATCAAGAACAACACCGCCCCCGAGCTCGGCGCCCATAGCGCCAGCTCCTTGACCAGCGCGAGCGGCTTCGGCGTCGCCGTGACGCTGTCGACGATGACGCTCCGAGCTCCGATGCGGCTCGCCTCGGCCTGTAGCCCCTCCGCGGTGTCGACCAGCCAGAGCCCGCCGAGCTCGGCGCCGGCGCTCGAGGCCGTCTCGAGCACGAGCTCGGGCGGCATCTCGAGGGCGACGTACAAGCACGGCGCCGCGAACGATGCCCACCGAAGGCAGAGCCGGCTCTTGCCGCTGCCGGGGTCACCCCACACCAGGGCGCTCGACCCGAGCACCCACCCGCCGCCGAGGAGCTTGTCTAGCTCGCCGTCTCGGGTGCTGACCCTTCGGCGCTCGAGCTGGCGGAAAGCATCGGCGCGCACCGCGCGGGCGGCTCGGCAGCCCTCGGCGAGCGTCCACGACCCGTCAACGCCGCAGCCGCAAAGGCCGGGTTCTCGCCGGCTCGCCTCGGTCGCTCCGCACGCAATACACGTCCACATTTCTGGCAAGCCGGCACACCCGAGCCGACAAAGTCAAGGGGCGCTCCCGGAGCTCGGCGCGTGCCACCCTGACCGCGATGCACCAGGACACCGCGTTTTTGGGAGGCGTCGTTCGCGCCGTCAAAAAGGGCAGCAAGGCACTGAAGAAGGCCGCGCGCCGGGCGTCGCCCATCGCGAGCGAGGCGTTGCGGTTCACGCCGGCGGGGGCGGCAGCGGCAGCCATGGGAGCGGTGAGCGCTGCCCAGGGCATCGCCCGCGGTGACCGCTGGGACAAGGTGGCGGCCTCTGCCGCTCGTGGCGCGGTGCCCGGTGGCGCCCTCGGGCGCGCGGCCTTCGACGCCGGGCTCGGCGTGGCTCGTGGCCAGCGCATCGACCGCGCGGCCCTCGCCGCCGCCCGCAGCGCCGCAACCGAAACGCTCCGCGGCGCCGCTCCCGGCGTCCGTCTGCCGGGCTTCATCGACCCCATGGCCGCGTTCGGCCGCCGCGCGGTCGCCGAAATGTCCACGGTGAGCCCGGCCGTCGCGCTGGCGGCACGAGCTCTCAAGCGAGCCCCGACGCTCACCGCTGCGAGCGTGGCAACCGTGGCCAAGACGCTCGGCGTTCCTCCCCAGGTCGCTCAGGATGCGATGCGCCTGGTGGGCCCCCGCTCTCTGCCGTGGCGCCCCATGAGCCGGCGCGCGGCTCGCTTCCTCCGCCGCTTCTCCCACGTGCCCGAGCGCGCGCTGACCCTGACCCGGGATACCGGCGCGCTCACGGTCGGACCGGCGCGCATCAAGCTCCAGTCCGGTGACCTCCCGTACCTCATCGCCAAGAAGTACGCCGGAGACCAAACGAAGTGGAGCCAAATTGCCACGGTCAATCCGGGCATGAAAGTGGTGCACAACAAGGACAAGGCCGGCAAGGTGATCTGGTCGGGCCTGTCCCCCTGGTACGCGAACCTCGAGGTCAACTTGCCGCCGACCTGGCCAAACCTCCCCGGCGGCGCGGCTCCGGCTCCGAGCGTGCCAGGCGTGCCCACTATCCCGGTCGCGTCCGAGGTGACCACCGCGAGCATTCTCCAAGCGAAGGCGACGCTCGCGGCTTGGAGCAAGACGGACGGCGCGAGCTCGGCCGGCGTCGCGGACTACGGGACCAAGCTCGAGGACGCCTCCCCCGCGTGGGGAGCGCGCGACCGCTTCACCCTCTCGGCCTTCTCGGCCTGGTGGAACAAGAGCGGCAAGACGCCCGCGCTCGGCACGAGCGGGGAACTCAGCGCTGCGCACTCCGACGCGCTCCGCGCCTGGGTCGAAGGCAAGGCCGCCGCTCCCTCCGCGCCCGCTCCAACCACCCCCAAGCCGCCGCAAGAGCTGCCGCCCATGGTCATTCCCGGCGGCACGGCTCCCTTGCCTCAGTGGCCGCCAGCTCAGACGGACCCGGCGCACCCGGTCGACCCCTGGCCGACCCCGCCGGCCTTGCCGTCGCTGCCGACCCCGCCGGGCTTCCAGGCGCCTCAGGCGCCCGGCGCTCCCGCTCCGGCGCCCGCCCAGAAGAAGGGCGATGACCTCGGGGTGCTCGCTGCTCTTGGCGCTCTCGTCGCGCTGCTCACCTGATGGCCAAGCTCGTCGAAAACGCAGATGACGGCCTGTGGGTCCACCGCGACGATGCGGGGATTGCGGCCGTGGTCGAGGCGGGCCTCGCGCGGGCCAAGGCCCAGGACTGGGCGAGCGGCACGAGCGGGGACCGCGAGCGTGCGCTTCGCGGCGTGCTCATCGAGACCGCCCGTTGCATGGGCGAGCTCGCCGGCAAGAAGACGGCCGTCGTGCCGCTCACCGTCGACGACAAGGAAATCGGCAAGGTCGCCTACGTGCACCCGGCTCCGGTGGCCGGTGCGACTGCGGAGCGCCAGCGCGCGGCCGTCGTGCTCTATCGCTCTGTCGAGCTCATCGCCGAAGGCAACCGCCGCGGGCTCGGATTCGCGACCATCGAGACCAAGACCGACGCGGGCGCCTGGCCCATCGTGGCCGTTGCGGCCGTCGTCTCGATCGGCCAGGCGGCGGCAATCGGCTACGTCGCCTTCCAGGCGGCGCAGGTCATCGACCGCCAGCTCCAGCGACGGCATGACCTCAAGGTGCTTTTGGCCGAGCACGCCAAGGAGCTCGAGCTGGTGAGCAAGCACGTCGAGCGCGAGAAGCTCGCGGGTAAGCCCTTGCCGCTCGACGACGCCACCAAGGCATCGCTCAACGCGACCATCAAGCGGCAGAACGATATCGCCGCAAAGCAGCAAGGCCCGCTCTCGAGCGGCCTTCCCAACGTCGACGCCGCCGCGGGCGGCTTCGGTCTCGGAGCCGTGCTCGCGCTCGGTGCCGTGGCCTGGTTCTGGTTCAGCAAGTGAGAAAAACATGAAAATCAGCAAAGAGAAGTGGGCAGCGATGAAGAGCCGGGCCCGCGGCGCCGGTCGCCGCTTCGCCGGAGGCGCGAAGGGTTCGGCGATCGAGGGCGGAATCGGCGTGGTGGGCTACTTCGCCCACCGCACGGCGAGCGAGAAAATCGGCTTCGTCGGGTCGAAGTGGTGGGCCGGTCCGGCCGCGATGGCGGTGCTCGGTCACGTCATGAAGAAGAAGGCCAAAACCGCGAACATCGGCACGGCGCTCCTCGGCGCGGCCGGCTACGCGGGCGCCATGGGCTACTCGCTGACCAAGGCCGGCGAGACGACCAAGGGCCTCCAGAGTCCGGGCGAGGTCGGCGCTCTCCAGAGCGGCTACGGCTATCTCCCCGACACCGGCCCCACCGACTCGGCGCCCGGCACGAGCGCCTACGACGAGGTGACCGGCTACGAGGACGAAGAAGACATCAGCTCGGCCATGGGTCTCTGACCGGCCGCGAAACCGCAACCTGACGAGAAGAGAGAAAACCCATGTTCCAGACTGCACGAGAGAAACTGCTCAAGACGTACGAGAAGGCGAAGGCCGACTACGTCGCGAACACCCTGCCCTACCACTCCACCCGGGCCATCAAGTTCGACGTGGTCGACGTGGACCCGGGCCCGAACATCGCTTACGCGGTGGCGCGGGCAAACCAGGTGCTGACCTTCTTCGACTATGGAGTGGGCAGCCCCATCGCCCTCGGCGGATTCAGCGGTCCGGCCACCGAGGCCGAGACCAACCTGGCGAGCGCCAAGAGCACCAACGGCTCGAGCGACTTCGTGATCGAGGGCGTGGGCTTCGGCTGTCGCGGCGCGCGCGTCGTGTCGACGGACCCGGAAACGTCGCCGACCGACAAAGACGTGGTGGACGCCCTCGACGGCATCAACCCCGTTTTCGACCCGGCGGCCATCATCGTTCCGGCCCAGGTCCAAAGCCCCTTCAACCTCGAGAACGGGATGTTCCAGGCGCTCCTGGGCTACCTGTCCTTGGAGTTCGAGTGGGACCGCTCGCGCACCGAGAAGCTCGGCGTGGTCGATCTGCTTCCGCAGGCCGGCGCCTCGAGCTACCTCCGGGCCAACGGTGAGCCGGCGAGCGACAACCGCTACCGGATTCCCGAGGGCTACATCTGGCGCCGCGACGGGCAGCCGGACTCGGAGTTCATCGCACGCGTCCGGCTCAACGCCCCGCTGGTGGTCCCCGTCTCCCTGAGCACGGATGCCGAAGGCGCGCTCATCACCCCGAGCGCGATCTATCTGGACGTCACCATGCGTCTCTTCGGCCTGCAGCTCCGCTTGCCGAGCGCCAACTGAGCTCGTCCACGAGCTCGGGCGCGCGCCCAAAACCCAAGTCCCAAGCGCGCGCCCGAGCCGTGGCGTTCTCTCCCCCTTTCTGCCTGCCCAGGTGACCCATGCAACGACACACCGAACAACTCGCCGCCGTGGCGCCGCTCACCTGGGAGGTCCAGGCGTCGCTCGGCGGCACGGTGCTCCAGACCGGGCGCATCCCGCTCGACTTCCGGGGACCGGTCGAAATCGTCGGCTTCTATCCGTCCGTCATCGCCACCTCGGCGGCGCTCGGGCTGCTGACGCCGACCCTCGACGATATCCTCGTCTTGCTCGACGCGAACAACCAGGAGCGCTTCACCAACCGTCTCGAGCAGACGACCGCCGCCGCCACCGGCGCCGGCTTCGTGACGCTCGGCGCTCTCGGCTCGGAGCGCGCCGCGCGCTTCGTGGACATCAAGATTCGCAACGCGCGCCCTGACGTGGGCGTGCAATTCCGGTGGAAGCGTGACCCGTCCGGTGGAGCCATCTTCCAGGATGCGCTCATCGGCCTGGCGTTCTTCGCCCGCTACATCGATGAGGTGCCGTCGTGAGCTATCGAGCCCCCAGCCGGCCCTACCGGACGCCCTACGGCGGTCTCGGAGTCGTCGCTGACCAAAACGCCACCGGAAACGTAAGCTGTGGAGCCGGCGGCACCTACGCGGACGGAAACACCCTCACCGTCGCCGGCATCGTCTTCGAGGTGGACCTGTCGCCCGGAGATGGCGTGGCCCCCGGTAACGTCGCGGTGGTCTTCGCCGCCGGTGCGACCGCGCAGCAGGTTCGCGCCGCACTCCTGGCGGCCATGCAGAGCCCGGCCTTCCCGTTCGCGGCGAGCGCCGGAGACTTCGATACCGTCGTGAACCTCCGCATGCGCACGCCGGGCCCGGGTGACCCCATCGTAGGGACCGGCGGCTTCGGGGTGGGCCTGGCGGGCTTCACCGGCGGGGCGCTCGGCACCGGGCACCCCGCCCGCTTCGGCCCGGTGCGCGCCATGGTGCCGAGCCAACCGGAAGAGCTCCGCGCGCCGCCCATCGGGTGAGCCCATGGCGGTTCCGCTCCGACAAGGCGTCCCGAACTTCGCCAAGCTCGAGCCCCGCGAGCTGCCCGGCGAGATTCCGTCCGTCTGCGTCATGCTGTCGCAGGACCCGGCGAGCGATGCTCGCTGGCGCCTGCGGCTCATGGTGCAGACGGAGGGCAACCACGCCGAGCTCGGGCAGATGGTCACCGCCGCGCCCTCGGCGGGGGCCTCGCCGAGCCGCGTGGTGCTCGAGGCAACCTGCCCGGGCGCCATCGGCTGGGCGGTCATCGCGGAGCACTTCGACGGAACCCCGGGCGGCTCCGAGCTCTTGGATATCGCCGCAAGCCGGTGCTGCGGTGACTCCGGGGTGCAACCGCTCGAGGGCTTCTCGATCGGGTCGGCTCTCGCAACGCGAGCCTTCGGGACCTACGCGCCGGGCGATGACGTGGCCGGTGTGCTCTCAGTGCCAGCGGGAGAAGAGGTCATCGGGATTGCGGCGTTCGCGGCGGCGGGCACAGCGACCGCGACGGTGCAGATTGCCGGCGATACGCCTGTGCCGGTGCCGGACGGCGGCGCGCTCGAGCTCGACCCGCCGCTTGACCCGCGCACGCACGCAGGAACGCTGCGCGGGCCGGTGGCGATCACGTTCACGGACTGTGAGGGCTTCGCGGTCGAGGTGCTTCGGTGAGTCGGTTTTCGACGGCACCCAAGCCGTTCTTTCTGCGCTGGTCCGTGTGGCGCTACTCGACGGCGGCCCGTGACCTCTACGCGCAGCGCAACGGCTATCAGGTCTATTCGGGATTCTCCGGCGGACTCGAGACCGGATACTGGAAGCTGCCGTTTCCGCTGCGCGCCGTGGAGTGGTCGCTGACTGCGACGGGTTTCGCTCACACTCAGCCAGTGGTCTTCCGGCTCTACCGGGCGAGCAACACCGTGCTGGTGGACACTCTGACTCATACCGTTGGGACCTCTCTGATCGTGCGCCCCATCAGCGAGCTACTCGCCGCGGACGAAAACATCTGCGTCCGCGTCATCGACCCGGGCCAAGGTGCCGACTACCAGACGAGCATTGAGCTCATGCTGCGGGGGTGGATGTGAGTCCCTTTCGCACGCTGCCGGCCGGCGCAGTGGAAATCCCAAAGCACAACGAGGGGCTTGCGGTGCTGCCCCTGCACGCTGCCGAGGACTGGCTCAAGCTCTTGCGCCTGGTCGTGGAGCTCGACGCCCGCGTGAGGGCGCTCGAAACCGCCCAAACGCCCAAAGAGGCGACCCGGTGACCTACGCCTGGCGCACCCTCCCGAGCGGCGCCGTCGAGGTGGACGGCAAGCTTCCCGAGCTCGACCCGTCGAGCCTCGCCGTGCTCCGCGCGCGCGTCATGCGCTGGCGCGCTCTCGCCGAGAAGCACTCGGCCCGCACCGGTGTTCCGGTCGCCTGGATTCTCGGAGTCATCTTCGCCGAGACCGGCGGAGTGCCTACCCTGACCTCGCCGAAAGGCGCCTACGGGCTCATGCAGGTGATGCCGTTCAACTGGGGCGGACGCACCCGCGAGCAGATGGCCGACCCCGACACCAACATCACCGTTGGCTCGAACATCCTCGCCGGGCACGTCAAGCGCATGGGCCGCGACTTGCCCAAGGTCGCGAGCGGCTACAACGGCGGCGCCGAGCGCAATGGAGCGCCGCACCCGAGCACCAAGAGCCCGTGGGGGATGGTGGAAAACAAGGGCTACATTTCCAAGGTAGTCGCGGCGGCAAACTCCACCCTGCGCGAGCTCGCCGAACCCCCAAAAGCGGGAGCCCCGGCGGCCCCGGGGCAAGCGACGACGACCGAGGAGCTTCTGACCATGAGTCTGCTCGCGTGGAAGGTGCTCAAGTGGATGTGACCCCCGCTTCCGCGCTTCACCCCGAGCTCGACCAGCGCTTGGCGCGCCTCGAGGCGGTGACCGGCCAGGTCTTCGAGCTCGTCAGGGCGTGGGCGGACGAAGCGCAAGCGCTCCGCGAGCGTCAGCTTCGCGTCGAGCGCGAGCTCGCCGAAGAACGCGAGCGCGCGCGCCGACTCTCTCAGCGCCTCGCGCGCGTCGAGCGCGAGGCGGACACCCCGACCGAGCCGAGCGGGCTCGCGCCACTGCCGGACCCGGAGCACGTCACGTGAATGGACCCCGCAACGTACCTGATAGCCAACTGGGGAATCCCCGGGGCCCTGGTGGTGGCGGTGTCGATCTGGGCAGTCCGCAACCAGCGCACGCTCGAGGCGGGGACGGCGGAGCACGCCAAGAAGACGCTCGAGCTCCAGGCGGCGCACGCGGCCAAGCTCGAGGCGGCGGCGGCGGAAGCGAAGGCGGAGCGGGAGCGGCTACTGGCCAAGCTCGAGGCGGAGCACGCGGCGCGTCTCTCGGACGCCCAAGCGAACACCCGTGCGCTTCTCGACCTGAACGAACAGGTCCACGCGACGGTGGACCAGCTCTCGGAGCTGGCCGAGCGCCTGAGCGCTCGCCCGAGGAGCTAGCGGCGGAGTTCGACGACGACGCGAGCCCCACCGGAGTGATCGAGCGAGCGCAGCTCGAGGCCCGCGCCGCGCTCGACAGCCAGCGCGCGCGCCTGGCCGAGCTCTGCGCGCGCTACTGCGAGGATTGATGGCCTTCTACGACGCGCCCCGCTCCTGGTACTTCCACGACCTGTGGAAGCGCACGCTCTCGACCTGGGGAGGCGGGCAGAGCTGGACGCGCGTCGACCTGTCGCGCCCCGGGCCGACGCTCGATTACCCGGACTTCGCCAAGGCGGAGACGGACGGCAACATCGTCACGCTCGCGGCGCACGGTCAGACGGGCATCGCGCGGCGCTTTCGCTGGAACGGCTCCGCGTGGGTGCTCGAGGCGCAACGCTCGACCGGCGACACCGGCGCTTTGCCCGAGGGCACGGCCGCCGCGAGTGACGGCTGGGTGCTCGTACCGGCGCTCGTCGCGGCGCTCATCTTCTGGGACGTGGTTCGGTGAAGTGATGGGAAGCTATCGCGTGGCCGTGAGCAAGAGCCCGGTAGGCCCGTGGCGAGAAGTCATGCGCATACCGGCTGACGACACGGACAACATGGCAGCATGGCCAGCCAAGGGCCGCTGGAACCGCTGGGCCGAGCTCCACTGCGAAGTGATGGGCGCGGCGTGGAAAGCGGCCGGCTGGGAAATCCGGCTCTCGCGGCACTCCCTATGAAAACCCTCGGCTCGGCCATCCTCGCCGCGACCCTGGCCGAGCTCGCCGGGACGGGCGGCAAGCCGAGCGCCGCGCGAATCGCGGCCTACTTCGCGCCCTGCGAGCGAAACGGAAAGCCCCTCGGTCTGAAGGCTGGCAACTGGTGCGCGGCGGGCGCCTGCTTCGTCGCGATGCAGACCGTCAAGACAGACCAGCTCGAGCGCGCCGGCCTGCCCCATCGCTACCGCGCCGCCGGCCTCGAGCTCGAGGAGGACGCGAAGCGCCTCGGTGCCTGGCGCCCGGTCGCCGAGCTCCGCGCCGGACGGGCGACGCTTGCCCCCGGTGACCTGCTCATCCTGTCGCGCGGCTCCGAGAGCTGGCAGAGGCACGTTGCCCGCGTCGAGCGGTGCGAGGGCTCGCGCGTGGTGACCATCGACGCCAACGGCCCGGGCGGCGGCTGGGCGCGCGTCACGCGCGAGCTCGGCGTGACGAGCCTGCTCGGAGCGATCGCCCTGCCGGACTCGCCGCCGGCGGCGCACGGCGGAGGCGAAGACCTCGCGGCAATCGCGGTGCTCGGCGCCCTCGCTTTTGCCCTGGCTTGAGCCAGTCGTGCCACAGTGCATTTGCACTCGGGCAAGCGCCGGGTGTATGGGAAAGAAGTGGGCCCCGCGGTGCTGGAAACACCCGGGGCCGTGACCCGAAACCTTCTGAAGAAAGGTCCGAGCGATGGGGAAACTAGCACAGGGGACGATGGCGGCGGCGCTCTTGGTGGCGCTCGCCTGCTCGAGCACGAGCACCAACGAAGGCGCTTCGACGGGCGGCGGCGGTAGCTCCGGAGCCGGCGGCGGTTCGGCGGGGGCGAGCGGCGGGAGCGCGGGAGCGGGCGGGGCCTCGATCGGCGGGGCGAGCTCGGGCGGCTCGGGCGCCGGGAGCGCGCTCATCTGGTGCACCGAGGTCAAGGACTGCACCGCGCTCTGCGGAGCGCTGAAACCCATCTGCAATGCGGGAGACCCCTGCACCTGTAGCACCCCAGACTGTGAGCCCGGAAAGGTTGACGTGTGCCCTTCGGCGATGACGTGCAACAAGGGTTCGAGCTGTGTTCCCGATGGCACCATCCCACTCGAGGATTTCTGCTCCTGGCCAAGCAAGCGGTGTGTATCGGGGCTCATCTGCGGCGCGACCAACCTTCTTCCCAAGGACGGCGGAAGCTTCGAGTTTCGCTGCCGAAAACCCTGCGACCCGGCCAAGCCGCCGCCCGGCTGCTCGTGTGACAGCGTGTACAGGTGGTGCAAGTGACCCTCCCCCTCACGTCCGTTCAGTGGTACACTTCAACCCACCCACCCGATGTTTCCAGCATGCCAAAACCGCCGAAAGGCCGCCCGTTCGCGCAGTGTCGCGCGTTCAGTAGTGCGTCGCCCGGACAAACGGCCCGCCAGGGTGCACCCGTTCAGTATCCGTGCACTGGGGCTCTGCCCCTTCTGTGCGCGTCCGCTCCCGAGACCGGACCGGGCGTGCCTCTGCGGCCTCGGGGCGCCGGCCTGAGCTCGCCGGACCCCTACGTCCGGCTCCGGGCGCTGGTCGCCGAGCTCGACCGGACCCGGGACGCGCGCATCGCGGCCCGGGCGGCGCTCGCCTCCGGGCGCTTCTGGCGATCGGGCGGTGAGGCGTGAGCGGGCGGGACCCTGATTGCTCGTGCGTCGTCTGCTGGCGATGCGCGGAGCGCGCCGAGCTGGCGCGCGCGCTTCAAGGGCTCGTGGGGATGCGCATCGAGCCCGGGCCTCGCTGTCCAGGGTGCGGCGGCCCTGCGCTCGGCGGGAGCGGAGGGGCGGAGCCGTTCTGTTCCTGGCGCTGCCGGCGGGCGGCCTCAGACCACGAGCGCGGAGATGATGCGCTTGGCGAGCGCGAGCGCGGAGCACGGGCTCGATGCGAGGACGCCTTTTGTCACCCGAGCGAAAGCGCTCGTGTGAGCAGTACCCCAAGCACTTCTGCTTTGGGGGTTCGTGGGAGCATGCAAGGAGAGAACAACATGAGTGAGAACAATGGGATGGGTGTGAGTTCTGGGATGGGTGCCGAAGGAGGGACTTGAACCCACACTCCCTTGCGAGACGCGGATTTTGAATCCGCCGCGTCTGCCAATTCCGCCACTTCGGCTTTTGCTGGTTTGCTGCTGGTTCGCGACTTGTACCTGACTCTTTTGGTGCGGGTCTAGGGGCAATCGCGGGGCAATGAAAGAACTCGGGGATCGCTTCGTCCAGGGGCGCGAGCCAACCCAGGCCCAGCTCCTTAGCCGATCGGGCGGCCCTGCGGTAGCGGTTGATCATCTGGCTGGACCGATGCCCGGTCCGGTCTGCCACCCAGGTCTCGGTCTGCCCGGTGGCAAGTGCAAGCGTCACGAAGGTGCCGCGGAGGTCGTGGGCTCGGAGCCTGCCCCGGTTCGCGCCCTTCTCGATCAGCTCGAGGCGGTCGACGCCTGCGGCGGCCACATGGGCCCGAAGCCGTTCGGCCAGCTTTCCCACCGTGATGCGCTCGCCGGCCTCGTCGCAGAACACCAGGTCGCCACGCTCCAGCTTCCGCAGCTCGCACCACTTCAAGAGCGCCCGCCGCACGTCTTCACCCATGGCCCAAGTGCGCGGGTCATCGGTCTTGTTCTCGTCCAGCGCGACGGTTCCGCGCTCCAAGTCGATTTCGTTCCCGAGCCTCATCTCCGCGGCCTCGCCCACGCGCGCGCCCTCGCGGTCGCAGAAGCCCCAGAACACGCGCCACTCGAGGGGCGTGGACGAGCAGCCGAGCAGCTTCGCGTCGTCCGCGGGGTGCAGGTACGGATAGGCTGGTGGCTTGCCCGGCTTCGGAAGCCAGCCACGCGGCAACGGGTTCGCCTTGATGAGCTTCAGCGGGTAGACCGCGAGCGAAGCGACCCGGTGGACGAGCTGCGCGTAGTGTCGCCGCGTGGCTGGCCGCTTCGCCACGGCTGGCAGGTGTCGCAAGACATCGTCAGCGTGCTCCACCGTGAAGCAGTCGATCGAAACGTCCCCGAGCTTGATGCCACCGACGTCGATGGCGCAGAGCCGCTTGAGCCGCGCGGCGTCCAGCTCGGAATCCTTCGCCCTCACGTGGTCCGGGTAGCTCTTGTGGAGCTCCCCGCTGGTCCACTGCTCCGCGACTTGGCCGAAGGTACGGACGGCCCGCGCACTGTGGGCCACCAGCTCGCCCCCCAGAAGCTCGCCGGCCACGTGCACATGCCCGGGCAGCCAACTGGGCGGGTCCGAAGCGGCGCGCTCGAGCAACTCGATGGCCTTGGGGTTCCCGAGGACGTTGGCCTTGGTGAATCGTGCCGCGATTCGCGCCAGCAGCGCGGCGCGCGCGTTCGCTTCGCCTTCGGTGCGACAGGTCGGGAGCTGAAACGTTGTGCGCTTGCCCCCCACTCGGACCCGACAGGACAGCGATCCATCCGATGCCCGTCTCACCTCGCCCGTGGCTTCACGCGCCATGGCGGCCTCCGGCGGCGTGCGTTAGCTTCTGCATTGCTCGTGCCTCTCGTCCAGGTTCGGGCCCTGTCCCCGGCTGTTAGCGCAGCGCGGGGACGGTTCGTTCTAGGATAGCCACTTCGGGGGCGATGGAAAGGGACACACGCCCCGCCGCACCGACCGGGCTTGACGCGGCCGGGCATCGGCGGGACACGCCTGAGCATGCGCCGGGCTGTGTTGGTGGTGATGCTCGCTTGCAGCAACTGCGTTCGGGCTCGTCCGACAGCGCCGCCACCGGTCGCCTTGCCTGTCGAGATGATGTCGGGGCCCGACGGCAAGCCGGCGGCGTTCATCCGCTGTGGTGCCCGGGCTCAGGACTGCTTCCGCATCGCCGGGCTGCTGTGCCCGAACGGCTACGCCACCCACGACCGCGACAAATCGCTCGGTCCGACCCATGTGGCCAGGGGTGGAACCACGACAATGGTGGACAAGACCGCGGTTCACTCGGGCAACACGACCGCCTACACCGAGCAGGACAACACGCTGTTTGTGTCGTGCCCGGGCATTGACGACCGGCGGCGCGAAATCGAGGCCCGCGATCGGGCCGAGTGGGAGGCGAGCGAACGCCGCTCGGCCATGCCGCCGCGTTGCGGTTACACGTGCGCTCCGCAGCCCCGCGAGTGCCCGTTTCTCGACAAGGACGGCTGCTACAAGCCCGAGTACGAAGTTCCGCCGCAGTAGGCGCGCGACGCCAACACTTCGCAGAGCTGGCGTCGGAACCAGCCAGCGGGGGGCCATGCGAACCGTCTCGGCACTCGGAGAGGCGGCTCGAGGGAAGCCACCCGAGATCACGGCGTTTCCCCGATCGCCAGCAGCAGCGCAGAACGGGCGTCCGTGTTCGCGAGCAGCGCGGCACACAGCGCCGGCCACGCGCGCCGATCGCCCGCGAGTTCTTGTGCTGCGCGCCGGATGAGTTCGTCGTCAGGAAGCTGGTCCATGCCTCCCGTCTCGCATTGCCGCTCGGTCGCGCGGCGCGCGAGCGAGGCGTTTGCGGCGTTCGAGACGATTAGCCCGGCAGCGCGGACGCGGACCATCGCCGGCTGCTCGGTGTCCGTTGCAAGTTCGACCAGCACGTCGACCGCTTGCGCGGCCGCGCAGTCTAGCCGCGCAACAACGTCCACGAGGCGGCCGCCGACAGCCGCCGAGTAGCGCGCTGCGAAGCCAGGCTCGCGACTCCACCTCCAAACCGTGCCTCGGCCCACGCGCAGCTCGCGCGCCGTTTCGGGCACGCTCTTGCCCTCAAGGAGGAGCCGGAGCGCGGCGTCTTTACCCGGTTCCATGTTCGGTCTCGCTTGGTCCCCCGGGTGCGCTCTCGTCTCTCAGGGCAGCGACCATGGCGGACCCGTGCCCGCGGGCCTTCATGATGGAAACGGTCATCAGCGGTTTGATTGGCGTGGCGCCTTCCGGCCGAGGTGGCCGGGGTAGTGACTTCTCGTTCGGCTCGATGTCAGCCAGCCTCCCCGGCAGATCGTTGGCGGAAACCACCTCGACGTCGGGCACCCCCGCGCCCTGGCTGTGACCGGTCCGGAGCGCCACTAGGCGGCCCTCCCGGGGCGATCCGCGGGGCAATCGGTGGCCGTGGACGGCAATCCAAGCGTGTTCTCCGCACCGTCCCCCGGACTGTTAGTCCGTCGCGTGAGCCCGAGCGCCTGCCGGACAGCTGCCGCGGGGTCGGCCGGGCCAGCGGCGACCGCGGCCGGCTCGACGCTGGTCGAGGCCACCCGAGCGAGCGCGGCCATGAACTCGCTCGCCACCACGAAGCGCTTTCGCCCGTGTCCGACGAAGCGGACGCCGAGCTCGCTCGCCGCGTCGCGGACCCAGCGCCAGGGCGCACCCACCGCGCTCTCGGCGTTCGCTGGTCCGAGCAGCATCGGGGCCACCGGGGACTTGGGGTCCTTCATGCTCGCCACCCCTTCCCGCCGGCGCGGACAGCCACGAGCCGAGCCCCATGGAACACCTCGAGCGCATCTCTCACCGCCGGGTGCTCTCGGACCTGCCACTCCACCTCGAGCAGCCGAAGCAGCTCGGCGCGGTGCTCACGAAGCAGAGCCATGGAGCGCTCGACGTCACGCGGCTTAGGGCCAGCCACGCGGAGCTTCCCCCCGGCCGCGGACACCATGAAACCGCGTTCCCGAAGCGCGGACAACGTCTCGGCGGGGCTCATAGCTCCACCTCGAAGGCGGGGGCCGGCCGTTCCGGGGAGGCCGCAGCGGAAGCGCCGCGCGGCGCCCCTTGGGACATTGGGACAGGTTGGGACACGTTTTCCCTAAGAGCCCCCTTAGCGAGAAAACACTTTGAAGAGCTCTCGGGGGCTGCTGTCCCTTGCTGTCCCAATGTCCCTTGGCCGACTTCGTCCGGGCTGAGCAAGCGGACGTTTTTCCACAGTCGAATGCTGCCCGATTTGCCGCCTTCGACCTTACGTTCCGCCAGCTTCGCGCCGAAGTCTCGCGGGCCGATCGGATTCCTCACTCCGCTTTCGCGGCACCATTCTTCGTATGCCGCGCGGAGGTCGCGCTTGCTGACGGTGGCGCCGGCCTCGAACGCGCAGCACTCCGAGAGGAACCCGCCGACCACGTCCATCTCGGCCCGGTAGTCCGCGGTGGAGCGCTCGACGGCGGCGCACCGGCCGAACCCCTCGCGCTGATAGGCGAGGCAGCCAGCCACGGCCCAAGCCAGGACGGCGGCAGCGTGCTCGGGCTCTCGGAGCCTGCCCTTGATGCTCGGGTCCTGCCTCTCGGGTGGGATGACAGCCGTCAGCGGAATCCGACGCATCCTGGCCCACATGCCGGCGTCGTCGTCGCGAGCCCTCGGGGCATCGTTCGCGGCGAGTAGCAGCGTGAAGCTCGGGCGGAATGTGATCTCGCTCTCGAACTTGGCGGCGGCGGTGATTTCGTCGCCACCGGTCACGCGCTTGACCAGGGCTTCGTCCCACCGGGCGCCCTTGCGCACCTCGACGCTGGTCACCAGCCGAGCGCCGGCCAGCCGCACCAAGTCGCCGCGGTTCCCGCCAACGGTCTGCCGCTGTAGCCATGTCTCGAAGTCAGCGCTGGCCGCGTAGTCCCCGAACGCGCCGTGGAGCGCCTCGAGCAGCGTGCTCTTGGCCGTGCCGGGCTCGCCGAAGACGAAAAACAGGGCCCGCTCTAGTGGTTCGCCAATCAGCGAATACCCGGCCACCCTTTGCAGGTAGGCGGCGAGCTCGGCGTCCCCGGCGGTGGCGTCGTGGAGCACGCGGTCCCACAAGTCGCTCCGAGAATCGGGGGCGAACGGAACCAGGGTGCTCTTCGTGATCAAGTCCGAGCGCCGGTGCTCTCGGAGCTGCCCGGTGCGGAGGTCCACCGTCCCGTTGGGCGCGTTCAGGGTCCAGGGGTCCGCATCGAGCGCGTTCGCGACGATGGCCACTCCGGGCTCGGTCGCGGCGAGCTTGACCATGGCGGCCATCCGCTCGGCGCTCTCGCTCCGCATGGCGTGCTTGGCGACCGCGCTTCGCTGCTCTTCGGTCGGCGCGCGCGCCGCTTCGGCGAAGATGGCGCGGACGGTGTCCTTCCCGAGCTGATAGACATGCCTGGTCTCGTCCCACTGCCAGCGCTCGCCGGACCATGACAGCCACTTGCGCCGTTGCGGCGAGTAGCGGACCGACTCCCGGTGCTGCGCCACGAAGCGCTCGCCGTTGCCCAGGTCGGTCAGGTTGAAGTCGCCTGCCATCGGTGCAGCGGTCTTGCCGCCCGAGCTTGCACTGCTCTTGGGTGTGGCCGACGGTCGGGCCTCGGCTTCGGGGACGTCGCGCGGTTGGCTTCGGCTCGCAGCTAGCGCGCTCGCGATCGTCCTTTCAATCTCGCTCTGCCCCAGGCCGGCCGCTCTGCCCGCCCCGCACATGGCTTCCCGCACGGCGACAGCATCGAGCGCACCGCTGGCGACGAGCTGTCCGAGCCCGAAGGCTTTGGCGTTCAGCGTGGCGTTTCGCTCCCCGTTCTGCGCGCTTCGCACTGCGGCGATGGCGCTGTCCATCGCGCCCTCGAGGTAGCGACGGCGACGCTCGAGGTAGCGACGGCGACGCTTATCGCTCTCGTGACCTACGCTCGGCCTTGATGTCGGCGCGGGCTGCATGGGCTCGAGATCTCGGCGGTGTTCCGCGAGCGCTCGGTCGGGGTCGAGGGTTTCCCCGGTGAGGTCGATGCACTCCACGTCCCCGCTGGGCATGAACCAGAAGCGGCTCGGGTCCTTCGTCTGACCGTCGATGCGATGGCCGGCGGCCGCGGCGCGCTTTGCTGCCCACTGCCAGAGCTCGGCGTGTTCTTCCGGTGTGACCGACCGCGCGAGCGGGAGCACCACACGGAAGCGGTGAGCGTTTTGGGTGTGACTCTTCGTGGTGTGGATGAATCCGTAGAAGCCACCCCAAACCTGTTTCGCGGCATCGAGCGTCGTGGCTCCCGAGTCGTAGTCGAGCGCGATGGCGGCCACCTCGCGGACGTTGGCTTTTTTGCGCTCGTTGCCCTCGAAGACAGCGGGGCTCCACCCAGGCTGCTCATGCTCGCCTCTGAAGCGGCGGGGCTTGCGCAAGAGGTCGAAGGTCTCGGCCCATGGCGCGTCGCGCCGCTGGCCGGTCGTGGCCGCGAGATTCCGCCAGAGCGTGACGCTGGCCATCGTGCCGCCACCTCGGTCTCGGTCCGCGTGCCGCGGGGAATGCGAAGCAGCGCCGCTTGGACGAACCGGGCGGCGAGCCTCGGGGATTGTCGCGCTGACGTGAACCGACCGGTCACCGGCCGACGGCACGGAGCGCCTCCCGGCTCTTGGCCTTCCCGTTGACGCGAACGAACTCGACCACCGCCCGACGGCAACGGGCGTGGCGAGGCATGATGCTGGCCAGCCGAATCACACGAACGGTGTGAGGGCTGACGCCGGCAAGCCCGGCGACTTCGGCGTCGCTCAGGCCGTGAACTTTGGCAATCTGCTTGAATCTCTCGATTGCGGATGTGTCGTTGTTCGGCTCGCCTGCGTGGGCGGATTGGTGTGCCATCGTGGTGCTTCCGTGGTCACGACACAGCGGTCTCGTGGACTCGCCTGCGTGACGACTCGGGCGCAAGGCGCCCTCGGTTTGTGCCCCACGGTCGTTTGACCAGACCGGACGGTTGCTTCGCTGTCGCTAGGCTTCTCGTAATTGCTCAGGTCACGGTCCCTGCCGGTCGTTTTGCCAGACCGGACGGCTGCCTGAATCTCGCCAGGCGTCTCGTGAATTCAAGGGACACGGCGCCCTTTCAGCCGCAACTCTGCCGTGCCACTGCTCGCCCGTCAAGTTCTTTTCGTGACCCCTTGGGGTTGAGGGGTGAGCGCCCGAGCGTGCCAAGCTCGGCGTGTGGGCAGGCGCCGGCGGTAGAGCGCCTGGTGGTCCCACTGCGTTCCGGTCGCCATGCTGATGTGGTTGTTCCCATTCCAGCGGGTCTCTTCCTCCCAGTGCTTGCTCGCGTTGTCGGTGTCCACGATCGTCCCGTCAGGCATGCTGTACTTGCTCATTCGGTCCTCGTTCTCCGGCGCACGGTGGCGCCTTCGATGCGGCAGGCAGGGAGCGACATGCCCTCGGCCCCGCTCACTGCTCGCGACGCGGGGTCACGGGCACGGAGCGAGGTCCGAGGTCAGGTCCGCCGCGGCGAGAACGGCCAGATGTCGAGCAAGTCCGCCAGCGCGACGACCAGCGACCCGAGGTCGCCCCGGCAGAGGCGCAGCGTGTCGCAGAGCACGAATTCCCCGCTGCGAGCGCAATAGCCACGCTGGATGACGAGCAAGCTGTGCCGCTTCTCGACGCGGAGCCTATACTCGGTCGTGCCGTAGCGCCCGCGCACCACGCGGACAGCGGGAAGCGCGCGGGTCACTTCCCCCTCCTGGCCCGTTCGGACTCGAGATCCACTACCGAGCTCCGCGCCTTGCGCCGCGCCTCGAGCTCCCGCGCCAACACCTCGCACACCGTCCACTGACCCGCCGCGCTCGCGCGCTCGAGGGCAGTGGCGATGGCCGCTTCGACGGCGTCCTGATTGCCCCCGGAATGCCCCGCCGAAGCCCCTGCTCGTTCCCCTTCGGCGATCGGCGCGTCAGCAATCTCGCGCTCTTGCGGAATCTCTGCGGCTTCGATCGGATTTTGAATCCGCCGCGTCTGCCAATTCCGCCACTTCGGCTGGGGAGCGAGGTCTATAACCGATCTCGTTTCGATTTCCCAGCGGGTCATCGGCTGGCCGAAGGCCGACGGGTCAGGTAGCTTCGCGGGCCCATGGCGCGGCGCCCGACCCCCGGCGGATCTCGCGGCCCTCAGCCGTTGGGCCAGCTGCTCACGGTCGCGCGACAGACCGCCGCGCGGCGCGCGGGCGTGGCGCTCGATCGTGAGACCTGGCGCGAAGTGGCGGGCGCGCGGATCGCTCAGCGCTCGGCGCCCGGCAGCCTCGAGGGCGGGGTGCTCGAGGTGACGGTCGCCTCCCCGGTCTGGGCGCAAGAGCTCTCGTTTTTGGCCGAAGACATCGTCGGCAAGCTGCGCGAGCGCGGGGTGGCCGTCACCCGCATTCGCTTTCGCACCGGCAAGGTCGAGGCCGCGGCGCCGCGTGAGCCGGCGCCACGGCGGGCGAAGCCCATCGAGCTGCCCGAGGACGCGAAGCAGCGCCTTGCCCAGATCGACGATCCGGAGCTGCGAGAGGTGATCGCCCGGGCGATGGGACAGTCCCTGGCCAACCAGGCCCAGGCAGGCAAACCGGAGCTCAAGCCAGCCGCTCGAGCCCCTCGATCCGCTGCGCCAGGAAGCGCTCGTTCGGACCGAGACGCGCCGAAACCGAGCGGAGCACGGCGACGTAATCGCGAAGAAGACTGAGGTTCACGCTCGAGGCCTGGCGCATCAAGGTGTAGAGCTGCTCGACCACCGCGCCCGGCAGCGGACGCTTGCAGACGGTGTAGAGCGCGAAGGCGTAGTCGATCCACTCGCCCTTGCGGGTCGCCGCCGCGAGCTTCATCGCGTACGCCACTGCCTTTTCGGCCGCCTCGGCGCTGGCGGCGTTCGCCTTCTGCGCGCCGGCCAAGTAGTTGCGGAGGTACGGCCCGATGATGCGCTCGGCCTCGTCCCCCCGCCCGAGCGCGAGCACCTTGTCCACGACGCCGCCGAGCAACGACAGCGCGTCGCCCTGGTGCGTGGGCTCGGACTCGTCGTCGCGCCGGGCCTGGATCGCGATCGGGGATTCGATTCCCACGAGCGTCTCGGCAGACAGTCGCCCAGTGGGTGACTCGGGCAAGAGCGACGGCGCGTGGATCGCGACCACGCTGATCTCTTGCTGGCCGATCATGATCTTGTCGCCGTCCGCCAGTGACTGCCGACCATTGACCCGGATGCCATTGACGAACGCGCCGTTGACGCTGCCCAGATCGACCAACGTCGCTCGCCCCTCGCTGACCTCGACCTCGGCGTGCTTGCGCGAGACCAGCGCGTCGTCCAGCACCAGCTGACAGCCCGTCCCGCGACCGATCACCAGCGTGCCGGGCCGGAGCTCGAAGCGATGGCCGCGGTACACCAGCGAAAAGCGGACGGATCCCTCGGAGATCACCGGCTCGTTGATCGTCGGTTCGGTGCGTCTGCCGTCACTCACGGTGTACCGAAGGACCATAGCCGACCTCACCGGCATTTCCAGCGGGTTCGAGCCTCAGCGGGCCGCCGCGACGCGCTCGAGGCCTTCGATCCGGCTCACCAGGAAGCGCTCGCTCGGGCCCAGGTCGGGCGCCATCGAGCGGAGACCCTCGACGTACCGCCGGAGGGACGACAGATCGATCGCGCCCACCTTGCGCAGGGCCTCGTGCAGCGCGTCCACCACGGGTCCCGGAAGCGGGCTCGCGAGCGCCAGGTACAAACGCACCACGTAGTCGACCCAACTGCCCTTGCCCGTGGTCAGCGCCAGGCGCGTCGCGAAGGCCGCAGCCTGGGCGTTGGTCTCGGCGTCCGCGGGCTTCCCCGCTTCGGCCCGCGTCAGTATTTCTTCCAGCGGCGCGGCCAAGACCCGCTCGGCCTCGTCGGCGCGGCCGAGCCCGAACGCCTTGTCGGCCAGCGTCCCCATCACTCCGAACACCGAGAATCGCGCGGTCGGCGCGGCGCGGGCCCGCGACTGGGGCGCCGGAGCGTCCCCCACGAGCGAGAGCTCTTGGCTTCCGATCTTGATGCGATCGCCGGGCTTCAGCGCTTGCCGGCCAGAGACGCGTGCGTCGTTCACCGACACGCCGTTGCGGCTGCCCAGATCCTCGATGCTCACCCCTGCTTCGGTCACGATCAGCACGGCGTGCTGGCGCGACACCAACGGGTCGTCGATCGCGAGCTCGGCGTTCGCCGCCCTACCGATCACGAAGCGCCCGGGCCGCAGCGAAATGTGGTGCTGCCCGTACAGGATGACGTAGCTCATTCAGCCGTCGGGGGGCGTGAGTGAGAGCGACTCGATCGAGCTGAAACCCGCGCGGTCTTCTTCGCTCGGTCCGCCCCGGGCGGTGACGCTCTCGAGCACGCGGTTCGCGGCCGGCGCCAGGGATTTGCGCGCGAGGGGCGGCAGCGTGGAGAGCCGCTCCGCGATGCTCGGATGGGGGACCAGCCCGAGGGTCGCGTAGACGTCGAGCAGCCAGTTCCCCCACTCGGCGTCCTTGCGCTCTTCGGCCAACCGCGCGGCGGCCTCGGCCAAGCGGTCGAGGTGCTCGCGCTCCACGGGGTGCCCGTCGCGCACTCGCTCTTCGATGTTCGCGTGGGAGCGGCGCAGCATCCGATCGACGTCGTCCCACCGGTGGAGCGACGCAGCGCGGTGCAGGACCTCGACCAGGAGATCGAGCGTCCAGTTGCGGTTGGGCTCGCCGATGACGCCGCTCACCGTGTCCTCGTCCATGCGCTCGCGAGAGCCACAGCTCGGGCACTGTGGAGATTCCATCGGGTAGGGCAGCCCGCAGGCGGCGCAGTGGCACATGAACCCGGTCGCACGCGTCCCGACGCTGGGCCCGGTCTTGGCCGTGGCGCGCACCGCACAGAAGACCAGCTCCTGGGTGCCGATCCGCACCCGGTCGCCGTCGCTCAGCTCGGCGATGCCGCGCACGCTGCGGCCATTGATGATCAACCCGTTTCGCGAGCCCAGGTCCTCGACCGTCGCGCGCTTGCCCTCGAGGCGGAAGCGGGCGTGCTGGCGCGAGACCAAGGGGTCCTCGATGGTCACGTGGCAGGTGGCGCTCCGCCCGACCAAGGTGTCACCTTGGGGAAGATCGATTTCCTGCAGCAAGAACCTGAGTCGGTAACGGCTCACCAGAGATTCCGCCTAGCTTCCCGCTACGTTAGCGGTCTCTCTGGCCCAGGTCAAAAGGCATACCCTTGCCCACACCGTCAACGCGGCTCGACGGAGAGCAAGCGCAGCAGGCGGAACACCAAGCGTGGGTGCGAGGTCAACCCGTAGATCTTGAGCTTTCCGGCCCGAAGCGCCCCGAGCACGTGCGCGAGCGAGCGCCCCGAATCGACGAGGCCCCGAGCCGGTACGGCGGGCAACTCCGAGAGCGCATCGAGCCCGCGGGTGATGCCTCGAAGGGTCACGGTCGGAACGCCGATCAAGCCCTCGTGGATGGTGAGGCGCCCGAAGTCGAACCGCAGCGTGAGCGCCGTGTCGGCGTCGTCGGCGACGATACCGACGGCGCCCCGCATGCGATCGAAATCACGGCGCAGCGCCGGCTGGGAGATCGCGGTACGCACCCGCTCGGCGATCTGCCGGGCCAGCGGGACATGGTCCGCACCCAAGGCAAGATCGACGACCGGCTCCACGTCGCCGGGGGTATCCCCCGCCGGGCTCCCGGTCAAGGGCTTGCGGACCGACGGACCGATGGGCTTCCATGCAGGCCCTCGATGGCAACGCGGTACCGATCCGGTTGGGTCTTCCTGGCGGCCCTGGGAGCAGCCGGCGCCGGCGCGCCGCCCCCCCAAGATGCTGGCGCAGACGGCGACGCCTCGGCCGACGCGTCGAGCGAGGCGTCGGTCGAGACGCCGCCCGCACCGGCCGCCGCCGCAGATGCCTCTGCCCCACCCGCCACGGTCGAGGCGGGTCCGGGCCCCGCGAAGAAAGGGGACGGCGCGGCCCCCGATCCACTCAGCACGGCCTACGTCCACCTGTTCGCCGACTATCCGGACGCGGTGCTCGAGCTCAAGAGCTACGTGGACGACGGTGAATGGAAGGTGGCCTGCCGCGCGCCCTGCGATCAGACGTTGCGCGTCGAGGGGATGGACGCGCGAGTCTCGGCCCGCGGGATGTCCACCTCGAACCCGTTCCGGATCGACGCCGGCCGGGGCACCGCGAACCTGAAGGTGGTGGGGGGCAGCGAGGGGTCCCGCAAGATCGGTACGATCGGCTTCGCCGCGGGCATCCCCGTGTCGCTGCTCGGCATGGGGCTCTGGGGCTACGGCAAGGTCGAGGACAAGCCGGGGCTCCGCGCCGCGGGCCTCGTCACGCTCGGGGTCGGCGCGGTGATGGTGCTCGGCTCGTTGCCGTTCTTGAGCGCGGGCAGCACCCGCGTTCGCGACGCCAAGGGCAAGACCATCGCGGCGAGGTTCGACCCGCCGCGACTCTGATTCAGCGGCCCTTCTGGAACTCGGTCATCAGATCGACCAGCCCCTGCACCCACTCTTTGCTGCAGGCGTTGTAGATGCTGGCGCGGATGCCGCCCACGGAGCGGTGACCCTTGAGCCCGACCATCTTACGGCGGCTCGCCTCGGCCAGGAACTCGGCCTCGAGCGCCTCGGTGGGCAGCGTGAATACCACGTTCATGGTCGAGCGGCTGTCCTTGTCGACCGGGCAGCGATAGAAGTCCGGCCGCGCATCGATCGCCGAGTAGAGCAGCGCCGCCTTCTCGCGGTTGTGCTTCTCCATGCCTGCGAGCCCACCCGCTTGCTTCACCGCGTCGAGCACGTTGCGCAAGAGGTACACGCCGAAGGTCGGGGGCGTGTTGTAGAGCGAGTTGTTCTCGGCGTGGGTCCGGTACTGGAAGATCACCGGGATGTCCTTCCGCCCGGCCGCGGTCAGCGCCTTGTCGATGATCACCAGCGTGACGCCCGAGGGGCCCAGGTTCTTCTGCGCGCCGGCGTAGATCAGGCCGAACTTCGCGACGTCGATCGGCTTCCACATGATGTCGCTCGACATGTCGGCGACCAGGGGCACCTTGCCGGTATCGGGGAACGACTGGAACTGCGTCCCGAAGATGGTGTTGTTGCTGGTGACGTGCGCGTACGCGGCGTCCGCGTCCAGCTCGAGCTCGCTCGGCTTGGGGATGCGGGTGAACTTCTTGTCCACCTCGGTCGAGCCGGCCACGCGGACCTTGCCCAGCACCTTGCCCTCTTTGTAGGCCTTCTGCGACCATGCCCCGGTCAGCACGTAGTCGGCGCTCTTGCCGGCCTCGAGCAGGTTCATCGGAACCATGGCGAACTGCTGACTCGCCCCGCCCTGCAAGAGGAGCACGTCGTAGCTGTCGGGCACGCCCAAGAGCTCGCGCACCAGCGCGATGGCCTGGTTGTGGATCGCCTCGTAGGTCTTCCCACGATGGCTGTGCTCCATGATGCTCATGCCCGTCGACTCGACGTCGAGCAACTCGCGGGCAGCGCGTTCGAGGGCCGAAAGGGGAAGCGCCGCCGGTCCGGCGTTGAAGTTCATCGCTCGCATGGGTCAGCTCCACGCGCGGGCGATCGGGCCCGATACGGCTCGGGCGCGCGACGCACGCGCGAGGCTGACCTACCCCCTGTGCTGCGCCGCGTCAAGGACGCGTCAGCTGACGCTGCGAGACGGATCGAGCGTGTGGAAGAACAGCCCGGTGGGCACCTTCGGATGGAAGAAGGTCGACTTCTGCGGCATCACCTCACCCGCCTCTGCCACCGCCCGCACCACGTGAACCGGCGTCGGCTTCATCAGGAAGAGCAGCTGGCTCTCGCCGCTCTCGAGCGAGCTCACGCCGGCGCGTGCGTCTTGCACGTAGCGGATGTTGGTCTTGGCGGCCTGGGCCTCGGGTGAGATGCCGAGGACGTGCTCGAGCAGACCGTCGTGGAGGAGCGCCACCGCGGTCTGCCGCAGGACCGCCGGCCGCTTGCCCAGCACCGGGTGCGCTTCGAGATCGACGTCCCGGCGCGCCACCAGCAGGGCCCCACGCCCGTCCGGCGCGACCACGCTGAGCGAGTCGTCCGGCGCGCGAGCAAGGGCCGCCAGCAGGTCGTCCACGGGGCCGCTGGCCGGCGTCACCGCGAACAGCTCTTCGGCCCGCAGCACCACGGTGGAAAAGTCGGCGAGGGGCAGCGAGTGAACCAACCGGTGCGTCGGAAACACCAACAGCCCGGGGTCGTCACCGTTGGCCAAGAGCGCCGGGAAGTAGTGGTGCTCGGCCCGCTCGGGGACCCGGTGCCCCGCCGCGCGAACCTCGGCGTCGATCTCGCCCGAGAGCGCCAGCGCGGTTTCGTAGCGGTGGTGGCCGTCGGCGATCAACAGGCTCGCGTCGGCCAACGCGGCGGCGACCCGCACCACGGACGTGGCGCGACTCACCCGCCACAGCCGGTGCTCGACGCCGTCGTCGGTGGCAAACTCGGCGAAGAGCTCGCCGCCGTCGAGCTCGGCGTCGAGGGCTCGGTCGGGATCCGAGTAGAGCATGAACCCCGGCGAGATCGCGGCGCGCGTCGCGCGCCCGAGCTCGAGCCGATCGACCTTCGGCCCGGTGAGCGTGCGCTCGTGGGGCAAGATCACCCGCGACGAGTAGGGCTCGAGGCGCACCAGCGCGAAGAACCCGCGGCGAGTGCGGCGAGCGCCGCCGCCCGGCGGATCGAAGGTCTGCTCGTAGCGCCAGAAGCCGGGCTGCTTCTCGCGGCGAAGCACGCCACGCGCCTGCCACTCGTTGAGCAGCCGCCGAGCCTCGGCGTACTTCTGCGCCCCCTCGCCGCTCGGCAGGTCGATGTGGACCACGTTGTGGGGGTCGCGCGCCGAGAGCGTTTCCCGCAACCCGGGGTCGATCACGTCGTAGGGCGGCGCCACCACCCGAGGCAAGCGGTCGGACGCGTAGGCGAGCGGAGCGAGCGGAGCGACGTCGACCATGGCCGGCGATGGTACAGGATGGCCGAAGCGGCATACAGCGCAGTTTGCCTAGCGCCCCACCGCTTGCCGCACGCGCTCCGCGCTGATCGCGCCCTCGCGAACGATCTCGACCTCGCTGCCCGTCACCACCACCACGGTCGACGGCGGACCGCCCGGTGCCGGCTCGTCGAGCACGAACAGCGCGCCCGCGGCGATCGCGTCCGCGAAGTACCCACGCACCGTCGCGGGATCGGCGCTGGGGGGCAGCCCGCTCGGGTTCGCGCTGGTGGCGGTGAGCGCCCCGCCGAACCGCGCTGCGAGCCGGGCCGCGGGGGACGGCGCCGGCAGTCGCACCGCCACCGTGCCGGCGCTCATCAACCGCGGATCGAGGCCGGGTCGCGCCGGGACCGCGATCGTCAAGGGACCGGGCCAGAAGGCGGTCGCGAGGGCGGCGGCCACCTCGGGCACGTCCTCTGCGAACGCCGACCAACTCTCGCGCGACGACAAGATCAGGGGGAACGCTTTGTCGTCACGGGGCTTGAGCGCGGCCACCCGCGCCACGGCCTCGGACGAGCGGGCGTCGGCCAGGAGCCCGAACAACGTCTCGGTTGCCGCGGCCACGACCCCCCCAGCCGCGAGCACGTCGAGGGCGGCGTCGAACGCGGCGCTCATGGCGAGAGCGCGCGGCGGGCAATGTCGCGCCGCAGCTGCTTCCCAGGGAACTCGATGGCGTCGGCAGCGCGATAGGCGCGCTCGTGCGCCTCGGCCAGGGTCGAGCCGCGGGCCGTCACGCCCAGCACGCGCCCGCCGCTCGTGACCGTCGCGCCGGCCTCGATGCGCGTGCCGGCGTGGTAGACGCGCACGCCGTCGATCTGGGCGGCGCGCTCGAGCCCGCTGATCGGCGAACCGACCTCGGGGGTGCCGGGGTAGCCCGGCGCCGCGAGCACGACGCACACCGCGTGGCGCGGCGCCACCGTCACCGCGTCCGCACTGAGCGCACCGCGCGCCGCGCTCGCCAAAAGCTCCGCGACGTCTCCGTCGAGCACGTTCATCAGCACCTGGGTCTCGGGATCGCCGAACCGCACGTTGAACTCGAGCAAGCACGGCTCCCCCTCGGGCGTGATCATCAGCCCAGCGAACAGGGTGCCGCGGAACGGATTACCGTCGGCCGCCATTCCCGCCACGGCGCGATCGATGATCTCTCGCCGCACTCGCTCGGCGAGCATCGGCGTGATCAGCGGCGCGGGAGCGTAGGTCCCCATGCCGCCGGTGTTCGGGCCGCGGTCGTCGTCGAAGATGCGTTTGTGATCCTGGGCAGCCGGCAGCACGAAGGCCCGCTCCCCGTCGCAGATGGCGTGCACGCTGGCCTCTTGCCCGACCAGCTGCTCCTCGATCACCACGGTGGCTCCGGCGGCGCCGAAACGCCCGGCGAGCATGTCACGCGCGGCGGCCACGGCCTCGTCATGGCTGACCGCGACCACCACTCCCTTACCGGCGCACAAGCCGTCGGCCTTGACCACCGGTGGGTGTTCGAAGCTCCCGACCACCCGCTCGACCTCGGCCACGTCGGTCACGCGCTCGAACCGAGCCGTGCGAAGCCCGTGGCGCGCGGCGACCTCTTTCATGAAGGCCTTGGACCCCTCGAGGGCCGCGGCGCGCCGCGAGGGACCGAAGGCGAGAAAGCCCTCGGCGCTCAGCTGATCGATCAACCCTTCGGTGAGCGGCGCTTCGGGCCCGACCACCACCAGATCGGGGCGCTCGTCCCGCGCCACCTCGAGGGGCGCACCGGGCTTGTTCAGCAGGGCCTTGCCCGACGGAAGCCCGGCGGGCGGGGTCAGGGTGCCCGCGTTGCCGGGGCTCACCACCACGCGACTCACGGACGGCGACGCGAGCAGAGCATCGGCCAGCGCGTGCTCGCGTCCGCCGGAGCCCAGTACCAGGACCTTTCGACCAGTCATGCGGCGGCGGGAGGGTAACACACGCTCCAATTGCCTCGCGGGGGCGGACTCGGTAAAAGTCGAGGCACCCCGCCGTGACGGAACCCGTCGTTCTGCGTGTCCACCGCCCCTATGCCGACGAGGATGCCTACCTCGCCGCCGAGGCGTGGAGCGTCGACGACAAGGCCGTGCTCTTGATCGAGCAGCCCGCGCTGCCGAAAGACACGGTCGTGCGCTTCGAGATCGTGCTCGACGACGGGAGTCGGCCGATCCGCGCCGAAGGCAAGGTCTACAAGCTGGTTGCTGCCGAGGGGGAGCGGCCGGGCGGGCTGCGGGTTCGCTTCCGCCGCTTCGACGCCGCGACCAAGCGCTTCATCGATCGCGTGATGGCCGAGCGCCGGAAAGAGCGCCGCTCGCGCCGGCCCCCGCCCAGCGAGCTCACGCCGCTGGTGCTCGACCCGGAGGGGTCCGCGGTGATCGCCAGGGGCGAGACTGCCACCGCCGCACCGGAGCAAAGCGCTCCCGAGCAGAACGCGCCGGAGCAGAGCGCGCCGGAGCAAAGCGCTCCCGAGGTCATCTCGGCTCCGCTGTCGGCGCCGGCTCCGCGCCTTCGCCCCGATGACCCGGGCCCGCGCGCCGTCGCCGCGCCGCCCAACCGCGACGAGCTGCTCGCTCGCCTGCGGGCGCGCCGGACCTAGGCCGCGGACTCGAGGCCGACCGGCCTAGTCGATGACCCAAACCCCACGCTCGACGACTGCGTCGTACATCGCATCCGGCGCCAGGTCGGCCCCATTTGGCCAGGTCACCACGCCATGCGCTACCCGCAGCTGCGCGAAGAACGCAGCGCCGCGAAGCGGCTCGAAGACAGTTCCGGAGACCTGCGCGCTCTGGAGGAACGCAAGCATGTCGACGGTTCCCTGGGTTCCATCGGCGAAGACCACGTGAAACCGGAAATCCGACGCTGGGCCCGCGGCTACCACGCGCCAGGGAGCGGACTGGGAGGCTACTCCAGCGGCGGGATCGGAAGCGGGGGCTGTAGTGTGCTGCATAGGTTCCAATCCTCCATCAGGGCTTCGCGGTTCAACTCCGCCCATTCGAGCACCAGCGCGAGTGCACGACGCGGAAGCGCGCCGCGCGTGATGTTGAGCTCACGAATGTCGATGATCGCTTCATGCTCGCCGTACGTTGCGTGGAAATGAGGGGGCCCGTGCTCGCGCCAAAACATCTGGATAGTGATCCCGAAGAAGACGCTGACGGTCGGCATCCGTGCTCCTTCCAGGGTTAGCACTGTATTCACCGGAGATCTCGGGAGGCGTTACTTGGACCCGCGCGCACGTCGGCTTGATGGCCGGAGCCTTGGGCCACGGGGGTGCGCCCTGGGTGGACGTCGCCGGCCCCGCCCGGCTGCGCGCCCGCCGGACCTAGGGCGCGGACTCGAGGCCGACGCGCGCGTCAGGGCATCGGGAGCTGGGCAGGGCGCGTGCGCCGCGGCCGAGCGTGCGCGCGCCGCGCGAGGCCCGAGCACAGCGTCGCGAAGTCCACCCCGGTGGCGGCGGCCGCCTCGGGGTAGAGGCTGGTGCCGGTCATCCCCGGCAGGGTGTTGATCTCGAGCAGCACCACGCCCGAAGGGTCGTCGCCCTCGCCGACCACGAAGTCGACCCGGCCCAGATCGCGGCAGTCGAGCGCGCGAAACGCGCCGAGCGCGACGGCTTGCACCCGCTCCGTGACCCGCGGAGGCAGCGGCGCCGGGCACTGGTGCGAGCTGCCTCCGGCGGCGTAGCGCGAGGTGAAGTCGTACCACTGCGCGGCGTGGCTGGTGATCAGCGTCGGAGGCAGCGCGGTCGGCCCCGAGTCGCCCTCGAGCACCCCGCACGTGACCTCGTGACCCTTCACGAAGCGCTCGACCAACACGACGGTGTCCACCGCGAACGCCGCGTCGAACGCGGCCCGGACCGCGTCGGGGCTCGAGTCGGGCGTCAGGCGCGTGGTGCCGATTGCCGACCCGCCCGACGCCGGCTTGACCACCACCGCGCCGCCCAGGGCGGCGACCGCCGCGAGCGGAGGCTCCCCGGCGCGCACCACGACCTCGTCCGCCACCGGCAGGCCGGCGCTCCGAAACAGCGCCTTGGCGTGGGGCTTGGACGCGGCGAGCGCGCTCGCGAGCACCCCGGAGCCCACGTAGGGCAGATCGAAGACCTCGAGCATCCCCTGCAGGCAGCCGTCTTCACCCAGCGGACCGTGGGTGACCGGGAACGCGACGTCGAACCCGCCCGCAGCCAGCGCCGGGGCGAGCGACGGCTCGAGCTCGAGCAGCGTGGGGCGGTGGCCCGCCTGGGCGAGCGCCGCCGCGACGGCTTTGGCCGAGGTGCGGCTCACGTTGGCTTCGGCCGACGGGCCCCCGCAGATCACCGCGACAGCGAGGCTGCTCATGGTGCCGCGGCGTCCAGGTGGATCAGCTCGATGCCCAAGAGCTGGCTGAACTCGAAGATCCGGTGGTCGCGGTAGAACTCGGCGAAGACGATCCGCCGGATGCCCGAGTTCGCGACCAGCTTGAAACACCCGAAGCACGGCGACGCCGTCACGTAGATGGATGCGTCCTCGACGCGCATTCCGTTCCGCGCGGCCTGCACGATGGCGTTCGCCTCGGCGTGCACGGTTCGCACGCAGTGGTTGTCCTCCATCAAGTGACCCTCGTCGTCGCAGTGCGGCAACCCGCGGATCGACCCGTTGTAGCCGCTCGCGACGATCATCTTGTCGCGCACGATCACCGCGCCCACGTGCTTCCGGTCACAGGTGGACCGCGTCGCGACCTCGCGGGCGATGGCCATGAAGTACTCGTCCCAGCTCTTCCGCATGTGCTCTCGACTCCGGGCGGGGCCTATAACCTGGAATGTCGGCGGCGCGCAGGGCACTTGACCCGGGCCCACCATCGTGGCTTGTTTCGCGCGTGAAACGCTCGCTTCATCGCGCCCCGTCGCTCGCGGCGATCGCGCTCTCGATCGGCATCGCCGGCGTCGCGCTGGCCAGTCGCTCGGGCAGCGATCGCGACCGCGCCGAGGCGCTGCTCGCCGCGCTGTCGCGGACCCCTGCCCACGCTCGCCTGGCGCACGAACCGATGACGGCGGCACGCCGCTCGCTCGACCGCGCGAACGAAGCGCGGGCGGCAGGCGACGAGAAGCACGCTCCCGAGATCGAAGGCCTGGCGCGCGAGCAGGCCGAGTCGGGCGCCGATCTGGTGCGCGCCGCCGAGGCCGAGAAGAAGCTCGCCGGCGTGCAGAAAGAGCTGAGCGACGTCGAGACCAAGCTGGGCCGCGCACGCGCACTGCTCGAAGAGGCGCTCGCGCGCCGGGGCCGCGCGCAGGCCAAGCTCGACGAGCTCGAGAAGCCCAAAGCCGTGGCCCCACCGCCGCCGGCCGCGCCCAAGCCGGGGGCGAAAGCGCCCAAAGCGCCGCCCGCCGTCACGCCCAAGGCGCCACCCGCGCCCGGCAAGCCCAAGGGGGCGCCGTGAGCCGCTTCGCCTTGCTGGCCGCCTCGGCGCTGCTGCTGTCCTGCGCGTCCGCCCCGCGGCCGCGGATCATGGCCGACGTCGACGCCGCGGCAAAGGGCGCCCAGGCCGAAGAGTCTCGCCTGCTCGCCCCGCAGGCGTGGGCCGCTGCCGAAGCGTTGAAGGCCCGTGCCGAGGCGGCGCACCGCGACGGAGACCCGACGTCGGCGCAGATCGCCAGCGAGCATGCGCTGGCCGCGTACTCCCACGCGTTCGTCCTGGCCCGCCTGGCCCGGGCCGAGCGCACCCTCGAGAAGGCCAACCGCGCGCTCGCCCAGGCAAAGCCGACCCGCGCCGACATCGACGAGAAACACCGGCGCGTCGCCGCCGAAGCCGCCGATCTCGAGCTCCGCATCCGCGTGGCAGAGGACGCAGTGCCGCTGGCGCCGAACGCACCCGCGAGCCCCGAGCGCGAGAAGGCTCGCCTCGATGCGGCTCGCGCCCTCGCGTCCCAGGCGCGCCTCTTGTGCGTCGCGACCCGCCTGCTCGATCCCAAGAAAGACGGCGTCGGCGCCGAGCTCGACAAGCTCACCGAGCTCGATCGCAGGCTCACGGGCTCGCCGAAGGCCACGCCCATCGACGCCGCCATCGCCGCCCGCTCCAGCTGCCTGCGTCTGCTCACCGAGGCCCGCCGACCGCTGGCCCAGGCGAGCCCCGCCGCCGGGCTCTCGGACGCGCTCTTGTCCGAGCTCGCGCGGGTCGGCTCGCTGCACCCGTTTCGCGACGACCGCGGCGTGGTGGTCACGCTGCGCGGCCTGTTCGACGCCAAGGGTGGGCTGACCACCGAGGGAAAGCGCGTGCTCGAGGCGCTGGGTCGCACCGCGAAGGCGCACGCCGCCTTCCCGATCCTGGTGGTGGTGCACGGTCGCGGCGGCGACGACGCCCGGAAGAAGACCTTGGCAGATGCCCTCACCGCCGCGGGCGCCGGCCGGGTCGAGACCGCATCGGCCGGCAACGCACAGCCCGTGGTGGACCCGGCCCGGGCGGGTTCCGGGCCTCGAAACGAGCGGATCGAGATCGTGTTCGTCGCCCCGGCGCCCTGAGCCCGGCCGCCGGACCCATTCCCGTGTCGCTGCAAACCGAGGAACCTCTCGACGAACCCTTGGCCGACCCTCAAACTTTCCGTGAGGCCGAAGCGTCCAAGCTCGAGAGCACGTGGCGAGAGACTCACGGTACGGAGAGAGGATCGTCTGGACGGGCCGCCCCGAGCGGCTCGAGACCCCCGCTTTCCTGCGCGCCGCCGCGCTGGTGATGTTCGCGGCGGCGTTCATCTCGATCTGCTTCGCCTTCGTGCTGACCCGGTCGCTGGGCGCGTCGCCCGTGTCGACCCTGCTCTTCGGTGCCTGGGCGGCCACGCTGGGTCTCGGGCTGCTTCACGGTCCCCGCGTGTGGCTGGCGCAGGTCAGCTACGAGGTCACGGAGCATCACGTGGTGTTCAAGCGCGGCCCGTTCCGGCGCAGCATCGAGCGAAGCGCGGTCAGCTTCGCTCGCATCCACTGGCTCGCTCCGGGCGTCGGCGACGTCGAGCTGGTGCGCGCCGTCCCGACCGGCGCGCTGCGCCGTCGACTGATGCTGAGGCTCTACGGTCTGAAGGCGCCGGACCGAGTCGCGGCCATCATCGCGGGCGACGAGGACGTGGTGCTTCCCGGGCGCGACGACAAGCTCTTGACCCAGCGCCTGCAGCTGGGCGAGCGCGTGCTCTGGGCCGCGCACCCGCGACCCACGTGGCGGTCGTATCTTCCACGTCACCGCGCCTGGACCAGCGTCGCGCTGTCGGTGATCTTGCTCGGGGTCGCGGTGCGCATGGTCGCGACCAGCGTGCCGACGCTGAAGAAGCTCCTGGCGGCCGGCATCTCGAGCCAGTCGCTGGCGTTCGAAGCGCTCGTCACGGGCCTCGGTCTGGCCACCCTGACCGTGCTCGCCTCGTCGATCGTGCTGTTTCACCGCGCGGTCATCCGGCCGGGGCGACTTGCCGGCTCGACGCGGTACCTGGTGACCAACCGCCGGGTGTTGATCCAGCGCGGCAAGGAAGAGCTGCACCTCGACCGCAAGCGGATCGTCGACTTGATCGACGCGCCGGCCGCCGGCGGGCTGCGCGACGTGTTCCTGGTGCTCGACGGGCCCCGCGCGCGGGCGCTGGCAGCCGCCGGAGCGTTCCGCGACGACGAAGCCATGCCCGGGCTTCGCCCGGTGCTCGAGCGCGTCGAGGACGTGGAAGGCCTGAGTCGCGCGCTCAGCGCTCCCGACGAGCCGCTGCCGCACGCCGCTTGATGTCGGGCGCGAGCTTCTTCAGCCGCGCCAGCGTCGTCGCCTGGTGGCGCTTGGCGTGGTCCACCCAGCGGTGTCGGTCGGGCACGGCCAGGTCGAGATACTTCTGCCACGCCTCACCGGCGTCGAGCAGGTGCGCGGCCACGAGCTCGGGCCTCTTCGGATCACGGGCCGCAGAGAGCGCGGACAGCGCGCGGTAATAGTGGACGTCGTACGCGGGCACGAAGAACACGCTGGGCAGATCGAGCGCCGAGCCGACGCCAGGAATGTGGATGGCGCGGGCCACTGCCATCGCCTCGAGGGCGCGAGGCAAGTCCCCGTTGCGCTCGAGCGCCACGCCCAAACCATAGTGCGCGAGCGCAGTGAGATCGGGTCGATCGCCCAGGGCAATGGCGGTGCGATAGTCGGCGACGGACGCGTCCAGATCGCCGAGCACCATGTTCGACTCGGCGCGGTTGGTCAGGATGTTGGCTCGGAAGCCCGGCTCCCAGACCCGCTCGAGCGCCCGGGTGTACGCCGCCCGCTCGCGCCGGGGGTCGCCCAGGCGCGCGGAAGCGATGGCGACGTTGAACCACGCTCGCCCCGCCAGCGGAGAGTCGGGATCGAGCCCGAGCGCGCGGTCGAGCAAGGCGCGCGCGTCGGCGTCACGACCCACCATCGGGTCCGAGAGCAGATCTCCGGCCACGTAGAGCAGCCGAGCGTCGGAGCTCTGGGTGCCCCCCGCGAGCTCGATCACCGCGAGGGCCGCGCGCATGAAGCGCTCGGGCAAGGTGGGGTCCGCCCACGCGCTGTCGTCCCGCGCCACCATCCGCTCGACGGCGACCAGGGTCTGGTAGTCGCGCCCCGTCGCCGGCTCGCGCGCGACGTCCCAGATCGAAGGCTCTGCGTGCGCCGCGCCGCAGACGAGCACCCCCGCGACGACCAGCGCGGCCTTCATCGCGGTTTGCCCGGGCGTCGGGGCGGGGCCCCAGCGGCCTCGATGTGCTTTTTTGCGTGCGCGTGCCACGGAGAGCCGGCAGCGGCCCGGGTCGAGAACACCTTCCACAGCTTCTTGGCCACCTCGGGGTGCGCGCGCTCGGTGAGCATCGCCGCGATCGCCGCCAGCTCGCCGTCTGCGAGGGTGACCAGCTCGCTCGCGTTCGGCGCCTCGGCAAGCCGCGCCACTGCCAGCGGGCCACGCACCTCGGAGGCGACACCCCGAGCCTCGTCGTGACGCCCCTGACGATCGAGGGTCAGCGCGGTGGCGCCCAGCACCACGTCGGACAGGCCCGGCAGGCCCCGCAGACGACGTGCTTCACCCAGATAGCCCAGCGCCTCGTCGAGGGCCTGGGTGTCCTGCCGGGTCACGGCCAGGGCCGCTTCCAGATAAACCCGCTGCCGGCGGCGGGCGTCCGACAGCATGCCCGCTCGGGGCACCAGCGCGCGATACGCAGCGACCGCGTCGCCGAGCTCCCCCGCCGCGAGGGCCGCCACGGCCAGATCGTGCAGCGCCGCGGGCTCTGCCAGCGCTTGCTTGTCCAGCGCCCGCGCCTTGGCGAACACCGCGAATGCGTCGCGGGCCCGACCCGAGCCGACCAGCGCCCGCGCCTCGAGCACCAGCGGTGCCGCACTGTCGGGCGAGAGCTCGCGGGCGCGAGCGGCCGAAGCCAGAGCTTTGTCCGGTGAACGCAAGAGCTGGGCATAGCCGCGCGCCAGCACCTCGCAGAACGCGCCGACCCGCGGCTTCTGGGCGCGCTCCCAGTGCGTGCGAGGGGCGACCCGCGACCCCTCGGTCGCGCACGCCGCGGGTCGCGGGCTGGCCGCCCGGGCCGCAGACAGGTCGGCGCCACCCTTCTGCCCGGCGTCGAAGCCCGCGGGCGCCGCCTGCGCGAACGCGCTCGCGCCGAACGCGGTCACCAGCAGGAAGGAGCGAATGCGGGCCACGACCCGCGAAGCTTACGGCAAGTCCGCCGCGAAGGGGTGACGAAGCTCGATGCTCTCGGCCCGGCGCGGCCCGACGCTGACCAAATAGAGCGGCACGCCAGCTCCGGCGGTGATGAAATCGACGTAGCGACGCGCGGCCCCGGGCAGGTCGTCGAGGCTGCGCGCCGCCGAGAGCGGCTCTTTCCAGCCGTCCAGCTCGTCGTACACCGGGGTGGCCAGGCCGGGGCGGTCGATCAGGTCCACCGGTAGCTCGTCCACCCGCCCGTGCGGCGTGTCGTAGGCGACGCAGATCTTCACGCGGTCGAGGCCCGTGAGCACGTCGAGCTTGGTCAGCGCCAGGCCGTCGAGCCCGTTCACGCGCCGCGCGTAGCGCAGCGCGGGCAGATCGAGCCAACCGGTGCGGCGCGGCCGGCCGGTGACCGATCCGAACTCGACGCCGACGTCCCGCAGGTGCTGGCCGGAAGCGTCGGACAGCTCGGTGGGGAACGGGCCGGAGCCGACGCGGGTGGTGTAGGCCTTGGTGATGCCGACCACGCAGTCGATGCGGCTCGGGCCGATGCCCGCCCCGATCGTGGCGCCGCCCGCCACGGCGGAGCTCGAGGTCACGAACGGATAGGTGCCGTGATCGATGTCGAGCAGCGTGCCCTGAGCGCCCTCGAACATCACGTTCTTGCCGGCCGAGACCGCGTCGTCGGCCGCGCGCGACGCGTTGCCGAGCAGCGGTACCAGGCGCGCCGCGTGGGGCGCGAGCTCGTCGACGATCGCCGCCGCGCTCGGGCAGTCTCCACCCAGGGCCGAGAGCGTCGGGCGCCAGGCGTCGAGCGCGGCCTCGATCAGCCCCTCGAGCCGCGAGAGATCACGGAGGTCGCCGGTGCGGATCCCGGTGCGACGCGCCTTGTCTTCGTAGGCCGGCCCGATGCCCTTCTTGGTGGTGCCGATGGCCTTGCCCTGCCCGAGCGCGCTCTCGCGCAAGCCGTCGAGGATCAGGTGGTAGGGCAAGATCACGTGGGCACGGTCGGAGAGCATCAGCCGACTGGCTAGGTCGGTGTGACCGCGCTCGGCGAGCTGGTCGATCTCGCCAAGCAAGACCTTGGCGTCGATCACCATCCCCTGACCCAAGATGCAGGTGGTGCCCGCACGCAAGATGCCGCTCGGCAGCAGGCGGACGACCAGCTTCTCGTCGCCCACCACCAGGGTGTGCCCGGCGTTGGGGCCGCCGGCGTAGCGCACCACGACCTGCGCCGACTCGGTGTAGTAGTCGACGATCTTCCCCTTGCCCTCGTCGCCCCACTGCGCGCCCACGATCACGACTGCGGTCATGAATTCCGTTCCTTCTCCAGTGCCTGCACGACGCTCGCGGCCAGCTCCGCCGGCTCGGCCCAAGGCAGCTCGCCGAGGGCCCCATCGATCACCCGCTCGAGCCGCGCACTGCCAGCACCGAGCGTGAGGACGTGGGAATAGTGCCAAGCGCGAGCGTGCTCCCTCGCCTCGCGGGGCGCCGGCGCAGCACACACGCCCGCGCGGCGCAGCGCCGCGAGCACGCGGTCGTCTCCGCTCACCAGCACTCGCGCCGCCGACTGCCCGGACGACTCGCCCAGGGCCCAGCGCAGGTGATCGAGCGCGACGGCGAAACCCGCCGCCGGCCGGGGCGCCCCGAACAGACCAAGGAGGCCGTCGTACCGGCCGCCCGCACCGACGGCGGCGCCGGGGCCCTCGGCCAAGATCTGGAACGTCACGCCGGTGTAGTAGCCGAGATCGCGTACCTCTCCGAGATCCACTTGGATCGCCGGCGCCCATTGGAGCTCGGTGGCCCGCTCCCACACTCGCTCGAGCTCGCCGAGGCCCGGGCCCGCCGGGCCCTCTGCGAGCAGTCGCCGCGCCTCGGGCCAGATCTCGGCGCCGCCGCTGAGCTCGGTCAGCGCCGCGAGGGCGCGGACCAACCCCGCGTCGAGGCCGGCGCGCTTGGCACGACGCTCGAGCTCTGCCGTGTCCTTCTGAGCCAGCGCCTCGCTCAGCCCGGCCTGCGCCGTTTCGGGGCAGGTCTCGAGCAACGCTCCGGCGACGCGGGCGTGCCCGAGATCGAGCACGAAGTGCCCGAGGCCCACCCGCCCGAGCGCCGCGCAGGCGACCTCGAGCACCTCGAAATCGCCGTCCGGCGCGCCGCTGCCGATCAGCTCGATGCCGGCCTGGGGGATCTGACGATGCCGCCGCGCGCGCTCGCGCCGGAGCCGCACCACCGACCCTTCGTACGCCAGGCGAGCGGGCCCCGGCGCGTCCGAGAGCCGGGTGGCGACCAGGCGCGCGATCTGCGGTGTCATGTCGGGGCGCAGCGCCACGACCTCGCCCGACTCGGGCTCGACGAAGCGCAGCACCTCGCGCGGGTCGAGGGCGCCGAGCCCGCGCTCGAGCACCGCCGCGTATTCGAACACCGGCACCGTCACCCGCTGGTAGCCGAAGAGCTCGAAGCTGCCCATCAGCCTTCGGCCCAGCGCCGACAGCGCACGGCTCTCTTCCGGCAAGAGATCGCGCATGCCCGCCGGAAGCGGGTGCGCCAGGCTGTCGTCGTTCGAACCCATGGCAAAAGGCGCCGGAGCCTAACATGACGGACCCGGAGGGCTGCCAAGTGGAGGTGTTTTGAGCTACGAAACCGGGATGAGTCATGGAGCCCCCGAGTCTTCCCCCGTGGACGTGCGCGAGCGTGGTGCAGCGAAAGACGGCGTCCCGCAGGTGCTCGACCAGAGGCTGTTCATGCAGCTCACGTGCTTTCAGTGCGGCCCCACGCTTCCGCCGGCACGCGCCGTCGAGCGGCTCGGCGCGCGCCTCGAGCGGGCCGGCATGGCGTCGGTGATCTACGAAGACGTGAACCACCCCCGGGGCGTCGCGGTGCTCGGCCTCTCGGAAGACCCGACGGACTTCGTCACCAAGCTGCGACCCGCCAGCAGCGACGAAGAGCTGGTGGGGCTGGCCGTGCGCCCCGAGCTGAGCATGATCGGGCGCACCTACTCGACGGGGTACGAGCAAGATCTCGCGTTTTGGCTCCTCGAACGGCCGCGCGCCACGGTGCTGAACGAGGCTTGGCCCTGGGCCATCTGGTACCCCCTGCGCCGCAAGGGCGAGTTCGAGCGCCTCGAGCCGAAAGAGAAGGCCGGCATCATGCGCGAGCACGGCGCCATCGGGCGCTCGTACGGCGACGCCGACCTGGCCCACGACGTTCGACTGGCCTGCCACGGCCTCGATCAGGCCGACAACGACTTCGTGATCGGCTTGGTCGGCAAGGAGCTGTTCCCCCTCTCGCACGTGGTGCAGTCGATGCGACGCACGCGCCAGACCGCCGAGTTCATGGAGAAGATGGGCCCCTTCTTCGTGGGCCGCGCGGTGTGGCGCCACGCCGGCCGCTGAGGCGTGCGGTGCTGATCGTCTTCGATCTGGACGGGACGCTGATCGACTCGCGCGCCGACATCGTGAGCGCGACCAACTTCGCGCTCACCCAGAGCGGGCGCCCGCCGCTGCCCGACCACGTGGTGGGCGGGTACATCGGGGACGGCGCGCGCTCGCTCGTGGCGAGGGCGGCCGGGCTCGGCGAGCAAGCACCGGAGGTCGAGCCCCTCTTGCGTTCGTTCCTCGACTACTACGGCGACCACGCGACCGACCGCACGCGGCCGATGCCGGGAGCCTTGGCTGTGCTCGAGACGCTGGTCGCGAGCTTGCCGCTCGCGCTCTGCACGAACAAGCCGCGCCGCACGACCCTGCGGGTGCTCGCCGCCCTGGGTCTCGCGCACTACTTCTCGGCCCTCAGCGCCGGCGACGATCGCCCCGAACGCAAGCCTCACCCGGCGCCGCTCTTGGCGATCGGCGAGCAGCTGCACTGCTCGGCGCGCTCGATGGTGATGGTGGGCGACGGCCCCCAAGACGTCGAGTGCGGCCGCCGCGCCGGCGCACGCAGCGTGGGCGTGGTCGGCAACATCGCGCCCCGCTCGGCCCTCGAAGGTGCCGCCCCCGACGCGCTGCTCGAGAGCTTGAGCGAGCTCTTGCCGCTGCTCTACCGCTGGCGTCAGGCGACCAGCGAGTGATACGCCGCGCTCAGCTGGGCGAAGCGCGCGAGCAACGACGCGCGCTCGGCGCCGGTGGCTCGGGGGTGCCGGTCGGGGTGGACCGACGACGCCAAGCTTCGAAAGGCGCGCTGCACCGACGCGGCGCTGGCATCTGGTCCCAGCCCGAGCACCGCCAGGGCCTTCGCCCGCGCGCGCTCGCGGCCCTCCCGAGGCCGGGGTCGCGGGGACTCGGCCGCGTCGCGCTTGCGCGGCCGCCCGTGCAAGAACTCGCGCGGCGAGAGCGGAATGGCGCGCTCCGTCGCGGGCCGCGCCACGCGGAAGCGGACCTCCGCGTCCGCCAGGGCGAAGAGGGCATCGAGCTTCTGGCGTAGCTGTCGCCGCAGGGCCGCACCCAGCGCGCCATCCGACAGCGCGACGTCCTCGACCAAGATCTGCCCGGCCTTTCGCCGGGACGATCGGGTGAGCTCGCGCTCCAGGTGGCGAAGCGCGTCGGGCCCGATGAACCCCTGCTCTGCCAAGATCCGCCCCACGCGCGGGACCGCCAGCAAGCTCTCGACCCGCGAGACCAGGCCCGACTCGAAGTGGATCCGGTGCGTCCGCCCCCCTTCGATCAACTCCAGCACTCCGCTCGCGCGCTCGCGATGAACGCTTCCGATCAGATCTCCGAGGGTGGTCGCCGAGAGACGGCCAGCGAGCCGCATGTCTGCGGATTACCCTGCGTGCCCGCCCTCGGCCAAGATCTCGAAGCTCTCGGCGGTGCGCCCCACGGGACCTTTGGGATCGATGGCCGCGGCGCGCCCCAGCTGGATGCGCGCTTCGGCCGGGTGGCCCTGCTCGAGCAGCGTTCGCCCGAGCGCCAGGCGGGCGTTGGCCTCGATTCGCGCGTGGGCCGCGGGGTGCAGATGCCCCGGCGAGCCCAGGACCACGGCCAGGGCCGCCTCGAGATCGCGCACCGCGTGGGGGCGCCGGCCTAGGGCGCGCGGCAGGGCGAGCGCGACCAGGCCGCGACGCAAGAAGCCCAGCGCGGACGCCAGCGGATCGGCGTCACGCCCGGGATCAGCCCCGAACAAGCGCCCCAGGGCGGGAACCACGCGCTCGAGCAGACCCTCGCCGGTCGCGCTCTGGCCGAGCGCGCGTGCGAGCGCGGCCTCCGCGGCCAGCACCTCGCCCAAGGGGAAGCTCCCCGCCCGGGACAGGATCGCGTCGAGCTCGGCCCCCTCCACGCTCGAGGCCACGATCAGCTCGGCTCGCGGCCTGAGCAGGTTCCGGACCGCTGCCGGCAGCCGGGCCAGATCTCTGGCCTTTCCCACCGCGAACAGATGCCAGACGAGGTCGTTGGCCTTGGCCGGATCGCCCTGGCGCGCGCCCGCGGTCAGCTTCGCCCCGAGCTCGTCGGCGCCGAGCCGGGCCAACAGCTCCGGGCCGAGTGGCAGCGGGTTCGCGCCTTCCACTCGCGAGGCGGCGTCCCGGACCGCCGTGATCAGCGCCTCGACGATCCGGCGCAACGTCAGGTCGCGATACGCGGCGATGAACCGGGCGACCGCCGAGCGGCCGGCTCGGAGCGCCGCCACCGGCTCGGTCATCTCGCCCCGACGAATGACCATGTCGAAGAACACCGCTGCCTCCGCCTCGACCAGCGCCCCCACCTGAGGGGCGCTCACTCGCAAGTCCTCCAGTGTCAGGTCCCGGGCCGGTCCCTCGAGCGCGACCACCTCGGCCACCGTCGCGAGCACCCGGGCCACCGTCGGATCTTCCGCGCTCTCGCCGGCCAGGGTCACGCCCAGCTCTTGGGCCACCCGGCGCACCTCGTCGTCGGCGACGGGCGCCGCCGGCGGGCCGCCGGCCAGGTGCGGGTCGATCCGAAGCACGTCGGCCAGGGTGTCCAGATCGCGCCCCGCCGGGTGTTCGAGCCCTGCTCGAAGAACACTGCGGATCACCGCGACTGGCAAGTACTTTTCCTCGCGCAGCTGGCGCACCAACCGGAGTCGTTCGAGGTGCGCGTCGTCGTACAGCGCCTGCGTCTTGCCCTGGCGGCTCGGTGCCGGCAGGAGCCCCTCGCGCATGTAGAAGTGGATCGTTGCGCGGGGCACGCCCGAGAGCCGCTCGAGCTCCGCCATGCGCATCCCCCGGCGAGCCATCAGGAAGAAGGTCCAACCTCGACGCGCGCGCTCACGGTTCGAGCTCGCGGCGCGCAAAGCTCGCGGCCACCACTGCCCGGCTCGCACGCCACGTAGCGAGCGCGGACCACCAGCTCTCCGGTGCCGGTGGCCGTGGCCGCCAGCGCGAGGGGAAGCCGCAAGCGCCGCGGGGTGCCCCCGGTCGCGCTGCCGGGTCCGACCCGAGAGCGGAGCGCCCGGGCGAACTCCGGGGTGCGCTCGACCAGCGCGTCGGCCCAGGCCAGTCGCCCTCGAGAGACTTCCACCTCGAGCTCGCACAGCACCCGACCCGGAGCGGACTCGCGCCGGCACGAGAGTCGCGCCTCGTCCGCCGCGGGCTCGGCCGACGCCGACGTCGCGCACAGAACCACCAGCACCGCGACCTTGCGCATCACCACCAATGATGCAGGAGAACTTGCTGGCATTCCCACCGAAATCAGCTGGCGCTGGGCGGCGCATAGAAGTCGACCAGTCGGATCGGCTCGCGCGTCACCCGCGCTCGCACCCGGGCGCGCTCGCCCCGGGGGTCGCCGCCGATCTGGAACTCGGTGGGCGGGTCCATCTCGATCGTCACCGCTTCCACCAGGTAGTCGAACACCACGTTCGGATCGTGGTACTCGCCCCGCCAAATTGCCGGGAAATTCCGCACGAATCCGGGTGAGCTGATGGTGGAGACCCTGAGCTGCATCCGGCCGGGCTGCTCGTCTGCAAAGGGGAACATGCGGAAGCCGAAGCCGTAGTACTGAATGGTCGCGAGCCCGACGATGCGTGCCGGCCCCTCGTAGATGGTCTCGCCCTGGGCGATGGGCTGGCCCACGCGCCCACCCTTCTCGCCGATGCGGTAGGCCTCGGCGCCGTCGTTGCGCACGCGACAGTGGGGGACGGGACGGATCAGGAACTTGGGGAGCGATCGCGTCACCGACGAGATCACGTAGCTGAGCCCGCCCGGCGCGTACTTCGCGAGGGGGCCCTGAGCGAGCATGGCCTTGACCCGCGCGTAGTCGTCGAGCACCACCGCATCGACGCCGAACCCGGCAAACGGTGCCAGAAACCCCTCGACGTCCACCAGCTCGAGGGGGCGGCTGCCCGCGTCCTCGCGCAGTCGCTGGATGTCCGCCGACAGCCCCCGCCCCTTGGCGCGGCTCGCACCGGCGACCCAGGCCAGCGCGTTTCCCGTTCCGAGCTTCAAGAGGCCGAAGCGCGGCACCGGCTTGCCGGCCGCATGCGCTTCACGAACCACTTCGGTGACCATGACCGTGAACGTGCCGTCGCCACCGCCGGTGAGCACGGTTCCATAACCGCGGGTGACCAGCGTGCGCGCGATCTCGGTCGCGTCCTCGAGCCGCCGCGACACGAACAGGTCGCCGCCGAGCAAGATCTGGTCGAGCGTGCTGATCACGTCGGCGGTGACGCTCTTGGCGTTGCCGTTCACGACCACGGCGATGCGCTCGCTCGGCGGGGGGACGCTCGGCTCGGTCACGCGCCGCCTCTACCACACGACCGAGGCGTCGAACCTCCAAAGGGAATTTGGCGCCCGGGCGCGGCTTGGACTACGCTCCGAGCCTTCAGGGCTCATGAGCCCCGAAGCGCCCTGAGCTCCACGGCCCGGGGGGATGCACAATGGGGAAGAAAGCGAAAACCAAAGTGAAATCGGCGCCGAACCCGGCCGCCAAGGCCGACAAGGGCGCGTCGAAGAAGGGCGCCGCCGGCAAGGCCGCCGCGGGCAAGGCCGCCGCCGAGGCCGACGACAAGCGCAGCGGCCTGCGCGGCGCGGCGCCCTGGGCCGCCCGCCATGCGGCCAAGCACGCCGCCGAGGCCCGCGCCCGCAACGCCTCCCCTCCGCCCCCCGGCAGCGCTCGCGCCACCCTGCGCACGCCCGAGAGCGCCGAGCTCATCAAGGCCAAGATCGCCGAGCTGCACAACGCGATCGTCAAGATCCGGACCCTGCGCAAGCACCCGAACGAGAAGTTCTACGAGCTCGGGCAGGTGCTGGGCATGATCAAGGACGGCCGGCTCTACGAGGCCAAGGGGTTCAACTCGTTCGAGGCCTTCGTCGAGCGCGAGGTCGACCTGAGCAAGGCCACCACGCTGCGGCTCGAGCGCGTCCCCCGGCTGTTCCACGAGGGGCCGGCGCGCGAGGTCGGGCTCGAGGCCGTGCTCGCCGCGGTCGAGGCCATCGACGCGATCCTGACCGGGCAGCGCGTCCCGGCAGCCCGGGCCCAGCAGGCCGCGGCGCTGCCGCTCAAGCCCCCGACGGGCCGCAAGTAGCTTGCGGCACGCGTGATGCGTTTCGTCGACGAGTGCACCCTGCGCGTCGAGGCCGGCAACGGCGGGCGCGGCGCCGTGGCGTTTCGTCGCGAGAAGTTCCTGCCGTTCGGTGGTCCGTCGGGTGGGGACGGCGGCCGCGGCGGCGACGTGGTGCTCGTGGCCGACTCGGGCCTCGGCACGCTCTACGACGTGACGCACCTGCGCGTGCTCCGGGCCCACAGCGGCGAGAACGGCGGCGGCAAGGACATGTACGGCAAGGGCGGCGCCGACGTCGAGCTGCGCGTGCCGCTCGGAACGATCGTGATCGACACCGAGCGCCAAGAGCGCCTGTGCGAGCTCACCCGCCCCGGCGAGCGCTTCGTCGTGGCCAAGGGCGGCAAGGGTGGGCGCGGCAATCGGCACTTCACCACCAGCGTCGAGCGAGCGCCACGCCGCGCCGAGCCCGGCGAGCCCGGCGAGCAGAAGATGCTTCGGCTCGAGCTCAAGGTGATGGCCGACGTCGGCATCCTGGGCTACCCGAACGTCGGCAAGAGCACGCTGATCAGCACGGTGAGCCGCGCGCACCCCAAGATCGCCGACTACCCCTTCACCACCCTGGTACCGCACCTGGGCGTGGTCGCCATCGGCGATCACCGCGGCGGCCTCGGTAAGAGCTTCGTCCTGGCCGACATTCCCGGGCTCATCCCCGGAGCGAGCCAGGGCGCGGGCCTGGGGATCCGCTTTCTGAAGCACGTCGAGCGCACCCGCGTGCTCTTGCACCTGGTCACGCTCTCGGACGAGCCCGGCCGGTCACCGGTCGCGGACTACCACGCGCTCCGCCAAGAGCTCGGGGCCTTCAACCCCGAGATGCTCGCCCGCCCCGAGGTGGTCGCGATGAGCAAGGCGGACCTGCCCGAGGTGCGCGACGCCTACCCCGAGGTGAAGGCCGAGTTCGAGAAGCTGGGCAAGAGCCTGCGCCTGGTCAGCGCCGCGACCCACGAGGGCACGGACGACTTGATGCGCGAGCTGCTCGAGCAGCTGCTGGTGTGACGCGGGCCTAGTGGCTCGACTGGCCCACGCCGTCGAACACCTCGAGCGACGGCAGGTAGACCGGGCCTTCGGGCAAGCCCGTGCTCGCCGCCATCTCGGGCGTGACCACGCCGTAGAACCCGCCGGCGCGCGCTGGCATTTGCGACATCGGCGCGCCGTTGCCGCCGCCGGGCCCCTGGCCCCCACCCGGGCCGGGCGGGCCACCGGGACCGCCGCCGCCGGTGATCACCCCGACGCAGTCTTGCCCGCAGTTCTGCGCCAGGCAGCTGAATGCCTGGAACGCCTTGATGGCGGCCGGGAACTTCCCCTGGAAGCACTTGAGCACGCACTGCAGGTTGAACCCGCCGCAGCTGGTGACCGCGCACACCACGCCCTGGGCGCAGGCCTTGTCGTTGTAGCAAGCGTTCACCTGGTTCTTGCAGCTCTGCTCGGCGCACGTCACGCAGTCGGCGATCGGACCGCTGTCGGGGAACGGGAACGCGTCGAAGAAGTTTCCGCCGTCCTTGCCGCCTGTGCCGCCACCGCCGAAGCCACCGAAACCGCCCGTCGCTCCCGTGCCGCCGCTCGCGCCGAACCCACCCGTCGCGCCGAACCCACCCGTCCCCCCCGTGCCACCGCTGGCGCCGAAGCCGCCGGTCGCGCCGGTGCCGCCGCTCGCGCCCACGCCACCGCTCGCGCCGGTGCCGCCGCTCGCGCCCACGCCACCGCTCGCGCCCGAGCCCGCGACGCCGCCGAACCCAGCCGCACCGCCGAACCCGCTCGCGCCGGCAAAGCCGCCGAAGCCGCCGGTGCCGCCCTGACCGCCACCGTCGATCGTGCCCGTGCCCCCCAGCCCGCCGATGCCCGGCAGGTCTAGATCGTCTTCCATGTCCGAGCGCCCGCAGGCGACGAACGGAAGCGAGAACAAAACCGCGCTCGTGAGGATGACCCGGGCTCGCATGGCGGAATGAGGGTAGCACGAGCGAGCGCCGGCGTCGGTTGACGCACCACCGGCTGCAACTTCCCCACCGCCGACATGCCAGACATGCTTGCCGAAATCGAGCGGGGGCACCTCAGCGGGCGATGATCCCGACAGGGCCCAGCTCCCCGCCGCGCGCTACTCGGCCGCGCCGGCGTCGAAGCCGTCGACCTCGTCGAAGTCGTACTCGTCCGGAGCCAGGTCGTCGAAGCGAGTGAACTCGGAGGTGAACTTCACCTTCACCGAGCCGGTGGGGCCGTTTCGCTGCTTGGCAACGATGATCTCGGCGATGCCGCGGTCGGGGCTGTCCTTGAAGTAGTACTCGTCGCGATAGATGAAGAAGATCGCGTCGGCGTCCTGCTCGATCGCGCCGGACTCGCGAAGGTCGCTGAGCTGCGGGCGCTTGTCCTTGGTGGTGCGCGTCTCGACCGAGCGATTGAGCTGGGAGAGCGCCATCACCGGCACCCCCATCTCCTTGGCCAGCTGCTTGAGCCCGCGGGACAGCTCGCTGATCTCTTGCTCGCGGCTGCCGGCGTCGCGCCGGCCCTGCATCAGCTGCAAGTAGTCGATGCAGACCAGGCCGAGCTTCCCGGGCCCGCCGGGGGAATCCCCGCGCTTCACGTCGGCCTGCAGGCGCCGGATCTTCGCGCGCAGGTCGAGCAAGGTGAGCGCCGGCGTGTCGTCGAGCCAGATCGGCAGGCGCCCGAGGCGAGCGGCGGCGTCGGTCAGCTTGTTCCAGTCTTCGCGGCGGATCTCGCCGCTGCGGATCCGCGACACGTCGACCCGCGCCTCGACCGCCAAGAGGCGCGCGGCCAGCTGCTCGCGGGGCATTTCCAGGGAGAAGAACGCCACGCCGTCCCCGGACTCTTCGATCTCGCCCTCGCCGTAGGCGTCCGCGCTGTCGTCCACCGCGCGGCGCCGGGGCATGGCCACGTTCACCGCCATGTTCAAGACCAGCGAGGTCTTCCCCATGCCGGGGCGTCCGGCCACGATGTACAGGTCGCCGGGGTGCAGGCCGGCGATCTTGCGGTCGAGCTGCTTGTAGCCGGTGGGCGTGCCGGTGATGCCCCCGCCGCGCTTGGCGGCCTCGGCCAAGATCTGGAACGCCCCGTGGATGGCGTCTTTGACCGCGACCACCGACGAGCCCTCGGGCACGCGCGCGATGTCGAACACCGCCTGCTCGGCCGAGTCGATGAACGCCTGCACCTCTTCGGAGTTGCTGTAGCCCTCGGCCGCCACGCGCTGGCAGGTGGCGATCAGCTGGCGCATGCGCCACTTCTCGCGGATGATGCGCGCGTGGGCCTCGACGTGGGCCACCGCGGGCGTGGCGTCGGAGAGCTGCGCCAGGTACTCCATGCCGCCCACCTGCGCGACGCGCTCGCGATCGCGCAGCCAGCCCGCCACCGTCACCAGGTCGACCTGCTTGCCCGAGCCGTGGAGATCGAGCACCGCCTCGAAGATCCGCCGGTGGGCCTCGGCGTAGAAGTGCTCGGGCGAGAGCGTCTCTTGGACGCGGTCGAAGGCCTCGGCCGTGAGCAGCACCGCCGACAGGACCGCCGCCTCGGCGTCCAGATCGTGCGGGGGAACCCGGCCCCCGGCGGGCCGGAGCTCGGCCGCCAGGTCCCGGTCGCGATTGCTGTGTCGTTCTGCCTGCATTCCCTGCTCGCCCTAGCGCAATTCCGAGCCGTCGATCGGTCAGGGAAGGCCCGGGCTCCGTCCCGAGCCTATCCAGACCTGCTCCACCGGTTGTCCCCAGGTTCCCAAATACACGACACCCCGGCGAGCACGAGGCTGCCGGGGTGTCATCGCCGCTTCTCGCAGAAGCGGCCGATCGATTCAAGCTTGAAAGTCGAAAGGAAGGCTCACGCCCCTTCTTTGATGACCTCGACCTTGAGCTGCACGCTCACCTTGGGGTGGAGCTTGAGCGCCACGTCGTGCAGGCCGAGGGTCTTGATCGGCTCGGCGAGCACCAGCTTCTTGCGATCGATCTCGACGCCCGCTTTCGCGAACGCCTCTTCGATGTCGCGGGTCGTGACCGAACCGTACATCTTGTTCTCGTCGCCGACGGCGCGCGCGATCTTCACGCTGACGCCGCCGACCTTCTTCGCGACCTCTTCCGCGGCCGCGCGCTCTTTCTCGGCGCGAGCCGCAGCGGCCCGCTTGAGATCGCCCACGCGTGCCAGGTTCGACTCGGTGGCCGGCACGGCCAGGCCCCGCGGGATGAGGAAGTTGCGCGCGTAGCCCGGGCGAACCCGGACCACGTCACCGCTCGTGCCGAGGGTCTCGACGTCCTCGCTGAGCACCACTTTGATGGGAGTAGCCATGGGTCAAAACCTTCAGTTGGAGGTGAAGGGCAAGAGCGCGATGTTGCGCGCGCGCTTGACGGCAACCTGAATCTCGCGCTGGTGCTTGGCGCACGCGCCCGAGATGCGACGCGGCACGATCTTGCCGCGCTCGGTGACGAAGTACCGGAGCGACTGCGGATCTTTGTAGTCGATCTTCTGCGCCTCGTCGGAGCAGTAGGTGCAGCCACGACGGCGCGCGCGGCGGAACGACCCGCCCATATCTCCGCCGGGCGGCGGCGGCACGGAGCCTCGGTCCTTGTCCTTCATTTGCGTTCCTCCTCGTCGTCACCCACGGCCGCGAGCACCTCGGCCTCTTCGTCATAGCTGTCGTCGCGCAGCGACGGCGCGTCGGGGCTGTCGACCAACCCGAGCTCGCGCTCGAGCGAGTACTCTTGCTCCTCGTCGGCGCCGGGCGCCTCGATGGCCTCGAACTTCACCGCCTCGGGGTCCACCGACACGCTGGCGAGCTCGGTCTGCCCACCGGTCTGGACCGTCTGGTACTTGATCACGTCGTCGAGCATGCGGAGGTTGCGCTCCAGCTCGTTCACCAGCGCGCCGCCGCCCCAGTACTTCACGTAGACGTAGACTCCCCGGCGCTGCTTCGCGACCGGATACGCGAGCGCACGACGACCCCAGGTCTCGACCTGCGTCAGCTTGCCGCCTTCGCGCCCGACGACCTCTTCGACGCGCCCCGCGATCTTCTCCGCGGCCTCTTTCGCCACGGTCGGTCGCATGATGTAGATGGTTTCGTATTCGCGGGCCGGGTGGCCCGTGGTGGTTGCTTCAGCCATGTATTCTCCTTTTGGACTTCGGCCCCCGAACGGATCGGGAGCAAGGAACCCCTCAGCGCGAAGTACGCTGATGGATCACGTTCATGGCTTCCGGGATACCCCGGCTGGCGACGAGCGTGACCGCCTCGACGGACCGTGCGAGCACCTCGTCGAGGGCCGCCCGTTCCTGAGGGGCGAACGCCTGTAGCACGAAATCTGCGACGTCACCCCGAAATTCGGGGGGTGGGCGGCCAATTCCGACCCTGAGCCGAAGCGTGTCGGGACCGAGGGCCGCGCTCACAGAGCGGATCCCCCGGTGCCCCGCGTCTCCCCCGCCCTGCTTCAGACGCAGCTCGCCGAACGGCAGGTCGAGCTCGTCGTGAACCAGCAGCACCTGCGGCGCCCCGAGCTTGTAGAACGCCGCACACGGCTGAACGCTCCGCCCGGACTCGTTCATGAACGTCTCGGGGCAGAGCGCAGCCGCCGCGTGGCCGCCGAGGGACAGCGGCGCCAGGCGACCGTGGAACTTCTCGCGCCAGGGGCCGCCCCCCGCGACCTCGACCGCGCGCTCGACCACCCTCACGCCCACGTTGTGGCGAGTGGCGGTGTAGCGCGCGCCCGGGTTTCCCAGGCCGACCAGCAGGATCACTTCTTGGCGGGCTTGGCCTCGGCCTTGGCCGCGCCGGCGGCCGGGGCGGCGCCCGCAGCCGGAGCAGCGCCGGCAGCCGGAGCAGCGCCGGCGGCGGCCGTCGCGGCGGCCTCCTCTTCGACGACCTTCTTCATCGTGACGACCGCGGCGACGGTCTGCTCGGCCGGCAGCCGAATGCTGACGCCCGCCGGCAGCGCGAGGGCGCTGACCGGCAGCGACTCGTCCAGGCCGAGGGCGGTAATGTCGTGAGTCAGCTTGACCGGGATGTCCTTGGGCAAGCAGCGCACGGGGAGCCGGCGAAACACCTGCCGCTGCTCGCCGCCGTCGACCACGCCCTTGGGCTTGCCGGTCAGCTCGAGGGGGACCTCGACGTCCACCGGCGCGTCCAGCGCGATCTTGAGGAAGTCGGCGTGGAGCAGCGCGCGCGACACCGGGTGGTACTGGTAGTCGGTGAGCAGCACGGTCAGCTTCTCTTTGCCCTCGACGTCGAGCTCGATGGGCGAGTTGCGACCCAGCGGTTGGGCGAGCACACCCACGATGGCCTTGGGCGAGACGGCCAGGGCCAGCGCGGGCTCGCCCTTGCCGTAGGCCACGGCGGGAATGGTGCCGGCGTTGCGCATGCGGCGCGACACGTTCTTTCCGGCGGCTTGACGGTTACTGGCGGCAATTTTGGCGAGCTGCATGGCGACTTTCCTTCGAACCTGACGAGCTCACACGAAGAGCGAGCTCACGGAATCACTGTTGTGGATGCGGCGAATGGCTTCGCCCAGCAGGCGCCCGATGCTGAGCACCTTGATCTTGTCGCAGGCGCGCGCCTCTTCCGAGGGCGCGATCGAGTTGGTGACCACCACCTCTTTGAGGGCCGACTCTTGGATGCGCTGGATGGCCGGGCCGCTGAAGACGCCGTGGCTCGCGCAGGCGACCACGCTCTTGGCGCCGTAGTCCATCAGCGCCCGGGCTGCGTTGCACAGCGTGCCGGCGGTATCGATGATGTCGTCGACGATGATGCAGTCTTTGCCCTCGACGTCGCCGATGATGTTCATCACCTCGCTGACGTTGGCGCGCTCGCGGCGCTTGTCGACAATCGCCAGCGAGGCGCCCAGGCGCTTGCTGTAGGCCCGCGCGCGCTCCACCCCGCCGGCGTCCGGCGAGATCACGCAGGCGTTCTCGTCGAAACGCAGCTTCAGGTAGTCGTCCAGGAAGACCGGCAGGGCGTACAGGTGGTCGAAGGGGATGTTGAAGAACCCCTGGATCTGCCCGGCGTGCAGATCGACGCACACCGCGCGGGTCACGCCGGCGGTGACCATCACGTCGGCGACCAGCTTGCTGGTGATGGGCGTGCGCGGAGCGACCTTTCGGTCTTGCCGGGCGTAGCCGTAGTAAGGGATGACCGCGGTGATCGAGGCGGCCGACGCCCGCCGGAGCGCGTCACACAAGATGAGCAGCTCCATCACGTTGTCGTTGACCGGGGAGCTGGTGGGCTGCACCACGTAGGTGTCGAGCCCGCGGACGTTCTCGCGGACCTCGCAGAACGTCTCACCGTCGCTGAAGCGCGAGACCCGGGCCTCGCCCAGCGGCGAGCCCAAGACCTGCGTGATCTCTTGCGCCAGCTGGGGATTCGCATTCCCGGTGAACAGACAGATTCGCTTCAGGGCCACGGCTTGCACCCGCCTGCTAACCCCGCGAAAGGACGCATGAACCCTGCTCCGGGGAAAAAGGGGTGGCGAGAACTAGCAGCCAGGGTGCCGGCTGTCAACGCGAGGCCCCGCGGCCGCACTCTTGATCGGTGAAGCGCGGCGCGCGATCGCGCGCCGCGCTCTGGGGGGGGCGGGAGGCCGAGGAGGTGGCGCGCCGTGGGCTCGGGGCGCTCGGGAGCGGAGCCTGCTCCTGGGGAGCGGGCTCCGCTCGAGG
>JACPVJ010000123.1 GCA_016191785.1 Myxococcales bacterium
CACGGAAGTCTCTTCGGTGGTGGTGGCGACGGGGCCCGAACCCGGGTGCGAGACGCCGGGGACGACCAGCAGCTGCAGTCGCGGAGGGCGAGGCAGTTGGAGCGAACGACACCGCTCGATCGCGGCGCGGAGCTCGGCGCCGAGGGCGCGCATGCTGGGCTGACGCTGGCGCGGATCTTTGGCGAGCGCGCGCTGCACCAGCGCGTCGACCTCGGCGGGTAGCCCCGGAACGAAGTCCGTCAGCGGCGCCGGCGGCGCGTAGATCTGGCGCATTCCCAGCTCGATGGCGTCGGGCAGATCGAGCGGGCCGGGGCCGTCGCTCCAGCAGTGCCGGCCGGCGATCATCTCGAACAAGATGTGACCCAGCGCGTAGATGTCTGCGCGCGCGTCGGTGCGCTCGGCCTTGAGGCGCTCGGGCGGCATGTACGCCTGGGTGCCGATCAGCCGGAAACGATCGGTGGTCTTGATCGCGCCCGAGCGGCGAAACTTGTTGGTGATCTTGCTGGTGCCGAAATCCAGGACCTTGAGCGTGTCGCCGGGCAGCACGAACACGTTCTCGGGCTTGAGATCTCGATGGATCACGTCTTGCTCGTGGGCGGCCGCCACGCCCTCGGCCACCTGCAGGCCGAAGCTCAGCGCGCGCGGCACCTCGAGAGCGCCCTCGCGGTTCAAGAGCTCGCGCAGCGACGAGCCCGAGAGCAGCTCCATGCTGAACCAGACCACGCCGTCGGTCACGCCGCCGTCGGTGATCTGCACGATGTTCGGGTGGCGCATCTCGGCCAGCGTCCGCGCCTCGGCCTGCATGCGCTCGGGGTGATCGCCCGCGCGGTTGTGCAGCGCCTTGAGCGCGACCCGCAGCCCGGTGAAGCAGTGCTCGGCCTCGTACACCACGCCCACGCCGCCCGCGCTCAGCCGGCGCACGATGCGATAGCGACCGTCGACGGTCTGCCCGACCGCGAACGGATCGGCTCCGCCTCCTTCGTTAGCGCGCTCTGTCCCCATGTCCGTCGGCCCGGGCGGAGGATAGCCGAGCGCTTCAGCGCATGACCACCGGCACGAGCCGGGCCACCAGCGCGGCGCCGATCACGCTGGTGATCAGCACCGCGCCGAGCGCGAGGGTCGACTCGGTGAGCCACAGCCCGGCGGCCGCGACCGCCACCGCCACCCCGGCGGCCGCACCGTACGAGAGCGCCGGGAGGGGGCGGCGCGCTGCTCTGCGATCCGGCGAGCCGAGCTCGGGCGGGCCGGCGACCGGGCGCGCCACCGCCGACGGGACGGGTGCTTGGCCCACCGGCGACGGCTCGGCCACCGGCACCGCGGTGCGCGTCGGGATCGCGTCGGGGGCAGCGGGCGAAGCGGGCATCGGCGAGGCGACGGGCGGCAGTGCGACGGGTGGCGACGCGACGGGCGGCGACGCGACGGGCGGCGATGCAGCGGGCGGCGTTGCGACCAGCGGCGTTGCGACCGGCGGCCCTGCTGACGGCGGTGCGTTCGGAGGATCGCTGGGCGTGGTCTCGAGCCAGCCCACCCGCGCGTGCCGGCGGCGGGCGATGGACGCGAGGGCAAAGGCGAAGTCTGCGGCCGACTGGAAGCGGTCGTCGGGGTTCTTGCGCAGCGCGCGCAAGATGGCGGCCTCGAGGTCGTGGGGCACCGACTGGCGCGCGACCTCGGAGGGCGCGGGCGGCTCGTCGACGAGGTGCGCGCGATAGAAGTCCGACTGGTGCTCGACGTGATCGAACGGGCCGCGGCCGCACACGAGAGCGTAGAGCACGAGCCCCGTCGAGTAGATGTCCGCGCGGTGATCGAGCTGCCGGCTGCCCCGGACCTGCTCGGGGCTCAGGAACCGCGGCGTGCCCACGATGGCGCCTTCGGCGGTGGGCAGCGACGGCGGCGCCGGCGCGCGGGCGCTGCGATCGCCCAGCACCTTGGCCACGCCGAAGTCGAGCAGCTTCACGACCCGCGCGCCGGACGGGAGAAACTGGAGGAAGACGTTGTCCATCTTGATGTCGCGGTGGACCAACCCCAGGCGGTGCGCCGCTTCGAGCCCCGCCAGCATCTGACCGATGACGTCGATCGCCTCGTCCACCGGGTAGGCCCCGCGCTTGCGAAAGTCCTCCCCCAGCGTGCACCCCTCGAGCCGCTCCATCACGTAGAACGGGCGCCCGTCGGCGGTGCGGGCATAGTCGGTGACGCCGACGATGTTGCGGTGGGACAGCGCCGCCAGGGCCTGCGCCTCGACGCGCATGCGGTCGACCGTCGAGGGCTCGGCGGCGAGCTCGCGCCGCAGCACCTTGGCCACCATCAGCCGCCCGACCATCGTGTGCTCGACCTCGAAGACCTCACCCATTCCGCCCGCGCCGAGCCGGCGCGTCACGCGGTACTGGGTTCCTTCGAACGGATCGGCGTCGCTCATGACCGCGCCGAGCCTACCCTCCCCGGCCGCGGGGCGCGCGGGCCGAGTGGTCCGGCGCGGCTTGACTCCCGCGCGACGCCGGCATCTCACGGTGGACCCGCGCCAGGGCGCGGTGAAGAGAGGGAGATACGAAAATGACCGAGCTGACCACCCCCGTCGTCGATACGTTCTGTTGGGTCGAGCTGGCGACCAGCGACCCGACCGCCGCCAAGACCTTCTACGCCGCTGCGTTCGGCTGGGAGCTGGCGGACATGGACATGCCGTCGGGCAAGTACACCATGGCGACCGTCGGCGGAAAGACCGTCTGCGGCATGATGCTCCTGCCCGACGAGGCGAAGAAGATGGGCGCTCCGCCGCACTGGCTGTCGTACGTCGCCACCAACGACGTCGCCGCGAGCTTGACCAAGGTCGCTTCGCTCGGTGGCAAGACCCTGGCCGGCCCGATGGACATCGGTCCGGGCACCATGGCCGTGGTGCAAGATCCCTCCGGCGGGGTGTTCGCGTTCTGGCAGGCGAAGCAGTCGATGGGAACGTGGCTCTACCAGGAGCCGAACGCTCTCTGCTGGAACGAGCTCCTGAGCACCAACGTCGACGCCGCCGGGAAGTTCTACGCGACCCTGTTCGGCTGGAAGCCCGAGGCCATGCCGATGCCCGAGGGCGCGTACACGGTGTTCAAGCGCGGCGACAGCGGCGTGGCGGGGATGATGGCGATGCCGCCCATGGCCGGCGGCGCCCCGCGCGCGTGGCTGCCTTACTTCCAGGTGCAAAACGCCGACGCCTTCCTCGCCAAGGCCATCGGGCTCGGCGCGCAGATCCGCGTACCGCCCCAAGACGTGCCGAAGGTCGGGCGCTTCGCAGCGCTGGTCGACCCGCAGGGCGCCGTCTTCGCGGTGCTGCAGCCAGCGATGTGAGTCGCCGGCGGCGCTGCTCTGCACCCCTCCCGCGCGAGCGCAGCGAGCGCTTGGGAGGGGTCGGCCGCGCGCAGGCGGCGTAGCCGCCGAGCACGGACGGGGGTGGGCAACCCCGAGCGATCGATCCCACGTCGCGCTCGCGCCGACCGCGCCGCGAGGCGATTGACGCGACAAGAAGGCCAAGCTGACCGACAGCGGCAGCGCCGGTGGCTCGATGGGCAAGGGCTACGAGTCGGTGGGCTTCAGCCTGACGAAGGGCAAGGTGAAGGGCCGCTTCTATCTGGTGCGCCCGGCGAAGGCGCCGACGCCCGCCGAGAGCTCACTCGGGAGCCCCGAGGTCGCGCTGGGCATGAAGGACAAAGAGAAGGCGTTCGGGATCCACGACCCCGACGCGGATCTCTATTTCGAGATCCGGCTCGACGAGGGCGGCAAGGCTGCCGACGCGAAGGCGATGCTCGAGGCCGTGATCCGCAAGGCAAAGGCCAAGTAGCGCGAGCGCACCCGGGCTCGAGGAAACCTCGGCCTGTCCCCGGCCGTCGGGACTGGGGTTAGACTGCCGGCGTGCGGCTCCTGGCTGGCGTGTCTGCCCTGTGCGCGGGGCTCGCGATGGGGTGCGACGCACGCCGACCCGAGCCCGCCCCCGCGTCGGTCCCCTTCCCCAGCGCGGGGCCGTCGGCCGCGCCGGCCCCGACGGTGTTCCCCTCACCCAAGGCCGCGCCGCCCCGCGGACTGAACGTGGTGCTGATCACGGTCGACGCGCTGCGCGCGGACATGCCCTGGGTCGGATACCCCCGAGCCATCGCGCCCAACCTGACGCGCTTCGCCGCAGAGAGCGTGGTCTACACCCACGCCTACGCGCTCTCGAGCTACACCTCGATGTCGCTCGGGGGGCTGATGAGCGCGCGCTACCCGTCCGAGCTGCCGCGCAGCGGGCTCGCCACCAGCGCTTTCGGCGACGAGGCGCTGATGCTCGCCGAGGTGCTGAAGGCGGCGGGCATGAAGACCTTCGCGGTGCACGGCCACGTGTACTTCCAGGGCGACACCGGCATGCGCCAGGGGTTCGACGACTGGCGCGTGCTGCCGAAGATCACCACCCTGCCCGCGCGCGACGGCCATGTGGTCGACGACAAGCTGGCCGACCTGTTCATCGATGGCCTCGGGACCCACGGTCGCGGCAGCGAGCGGCTGTTCGCCTGGGTTCACTTCATGGACCCGCACTTCGCCTATGCCCGACACGAGGGCCAAGAGCGGTTCACGGGCGCGGTGGAGCAGGCCGTTCCTCCGGGCGTGCCGCTGGGCAAGATCGGGCAGGATCTGAAGAACCTGTACGACGGGGAGGTGCGGTTCACCGACGCGCAGTTGGGGCGGGTGCTCGCCTTCATCGACCAGCAACCCTGGGCCGACCGCACCGCGGTGATCGTCAGCGCCGATCACGGCGAGGCCTTCGGCGAGCACAAGAGCACCTTCGAGCACGGCTACACGCTCTGGGACGTGCTCACGCGGGTGCCGCTCTTGATCCGCGTGCCGGGGCTCGCGCCGGCGCGCATCGACGCGCGCCGCAGTCACATCGATCTCGGGCGCACCCTCTGCGAGCTGGCCGGCGTCGCGGCCCCGGACTCGTTCCGCGGCGTGAGCCTGGTCCCGGAGCTGGGCGGGGCCCGGCCGCCCCAGCGGGACATCGTGATCGACATGCCCTACACCGACCAGGCTCCGCGGCGGCGCGCCCTGATCCGCGGCGACGACAAGATCGTGGTGACCGAGACCGAGGAGCAGCCGCAGGTGTTCGACCTGCGCGCCGATCCGGGTGAGCAGAACGACCTCGGCAAGAGCGACCGCGCAGCGCCGCTCCGAAGCGCGTGGGTCGAGGTCGACCGCGCGCTCCCCGACTTCCCCGCCCCGCGCCGGGGCAAGCGCAAGTACTGACCCGGTGGCCGTTGTCGCCCACCGCGACCGCGACCACGACCACGAACGCGAACGCGAACGCGACCGCGACCGCGACCGCGAACTCCGCAACGCCTTCCCCTGCGCGTTTCGGCCGCCACGCGGCCATCGGTTGCAGGGCAACGCCTTCCCCTGCGCGTTTCGGCCGCCACGCGGCCATCGGTTGCAGGGCAACGCCTTCCCCTGCGCGTTTCGGCCGCCACGCGGTCATCGGTTGCAGGGCAACGCGGGCCCGCCAACGCGGGCGGGCGCGAAGCG
>JACPVJ010000124.1 GCA_016191785.1 Myxococcales bacterium
CGACCTTCTTCTTCGCGACGACCTTCTTCTTCGCGACGACCTTCTTCTTCGCGACGACCTTCTTCTTCGCGACGACCTTCTTCTTCGCCGGTTGGCTCGCACGGGCGCGGGGCTTCCGAGCGCGCTTGGACGCGGGCAGAGGACGGGATGATGCGTTCAGCCTGCGCGAGCGCGCAGCGCCAGCGGACCGGGAGCCGCGCTTCTTCGACTTCACAGCGGTTTTCCTTCTCACTTCCCGAAAGGAAGGCCACTCCTCCGTACCAGAGGCGATCCCCGGAGTGAACAGAAAATCACTGGGCATCCGTCAGGCCGAACGCTTGCCCAGGCTGAACGCGCGGGAGACCCCGTTCCCCGAAACCAGGATTCGGGCGACACTCGACCCATGCTGCCCCGAGTCGTTCTCTGTTCCGTGCTCGCCGCTGGCCTCGTGACCTCGCCCAGCGTGGCCTTCGCCAAGGGTGCGCCCAGCGCCAAGCAGGCCGAGAAGGACGGGCAGAAAGCCGAGAAGCAGGGCAAGTGGGAGGAAGCCAAGGCAGCCTACGAGAAGGCGCTCGAGCTCGATGACAAGGCCGAGACGCGCCTCCGCCTCGCGACCGTGGAAGAAAAGCTGGGCCATCTGGTCGAAGCCGCGGACCATCTGAAGAAGGCGCTCGAGGCCAAGAAGATCAGCGGCGCCCAGAGCGCCAAGGCCAAGCGTGACCTCAAGGCCCTCGAGAAGCGCATCCCGACCCTCACCTTCGACCTCCCGAAGGGCTTCGGGGGAACGGTGAAGCTCGACGACCGCCAGCTGTCTGCCGGGGAGCTCGGCGGTCCTGTCCCCGCGAATCCTGGCAGACACGAGGTGAAGGCGGAAGCCGAGGGCATGAAGCCCTACGCCGAGACCGTCGAGCTGGCAGAGAAGGACAAGAAGAACCTGTCCGTGCTGATGACCGAGCTCCCCAAGGAAGAACCGACCAGCAGCGACGAGCCGGAGAAGGACAAGCCCAAGGCGACCGGAGGCAACAAGACCCTCGCCTACGTCGCGCTCGGAGTCGGCGTGGTGGGGCTCGGGGTGGGAGCCTTCATGGGGCTTCAGGCGAAGCAGACCAAGGGCGAGATCGACGACAAGTGCAAGAACGGCGTGTGCCCCGAGGGCGAGCGCGACTTGTACGACAAGGGCAAGAGCCAGGCTGACATCTCGACCGTCGGCTTCATCGTGGGCGCGGTTGGCATCGGCGCAGGCACCGTGCTCTTGCTCACCGGCGGCAAAGGCGGAAAGGTCGAGAGCAAGACGGAAGCGCGGCGCTTCGTGCCGTACGTCGGACCCGCGCACGCCGGCGTGTACGGTCAGTTCTGAATGGGCATTATTTTCCCGCAAAAATGACCATCGACGGACCCGTGCGACCACGATAGACCGGGCGCCAATCGTCCGAGCCTCGGGCGATTGCTCGGGAGGGTCGGATGGACGCAAATCGATGGGCCGTGTTGGGCGCTGTTTGGGTCGTGCTGGGGTGCAGCGGAAGTCCGCCGGATGACACACCGCCCAGCGTGCCCGCGCCCGCGCACGCCCCCGCGCAGCCTGGCGCCGAGCGCGACCTGTCGAGCCGCGCCGGGACGCTCGTCTCCGCGTTCTCGGCTTCGGCCCGATCGTCGACCTGCGTCACGCTGATCGACGGCGACGTGGCCGCCATCGACGAGCACCGGTGCGCGCCGGTCGACGTCACCGCGGCGTGCCACGACGACTGCGAGGCCTGGTATTTCTGCGGCGGCTGCCTGCTGCGCCTGGACAAACGCAGCTCTGGGCCCTGGCTGCTGGAGGGTCGACCACGCTCCAGCGAGTGCACGGCGTTCGCCGGCAGCTACGAGCTGGGCGAAGCTGGGGCGAGCTGCACGGCTCCGCCCCCGGCCGCGCCGCCGCACCCCGGACAGGGTCGGCTGATCGAGGCGGCGAGACCGAGCGCACGGTCGTCGGTGTGCGTCGGCTTCGACTCGAGCGGCAGCGTCGAACAGATCGACGAGGTCGCGTGCTCGGTGGCGACCATGATGCACGAGTGCGCTCCCGGCGACTGCCCGTGGCTGTGGTGCGGCTCGTGCCTGATGCACGTGGCGCGTCAGGACGACGGCAAGCTGATCCTCGCCGCTCGGATCAGCGCCGGCGCCTGCGAGGCCTTTGCCGGGGACTACGAGGTGGACCCGGGCTCGGTCTGCGAGTGACCCGTTCCCAGGTGGGCGACCGCGGGCTTGCCCCGTAGCCGTTGCGTTCACGTCCGGGTCGGCGCACCCTGCGAGTCGGCAGTGCGCTACGACGCCATCGTGATCGGCTCCGGCATCGGCGGCAGCGTCGCTGCGGCGGTGCTCGCCCGCGAAGGGCTTCGCACGATCGTGCTCGAGAAGAACAACCGCACCGGCGGTGTCTGCTCGTACTACGAAAAACGCGGGTTTCGCGTCGACATTGGCACGCACATGTTCTCGCGAGGGGCCCGGGGGCCGCTGGCGCGGTTGACCCGCCGGGTCGGCGGACCGCCCATCGAGTTTCTGCAAACGCGCGACCTGGCGCGCGTGGTCGGCTTCGGGGGTGTGATCGACGTGCCGCGCGACAAGTGGCGTTTGCCGGCGTTCGCGGCCTCCGCGGTCCGCCAGCTCGAGCTGTCACCGCGCGACGTGCGCGACGCCGCCCGGTTCCTGCGCGACGTCGTGCGCTTCGACGAAGCGCGCCTGCCCGAGGTGGACCGGCTCACGATGTGGGACTTCGTCACCGGATACACCGAGAACCCAAGGCTGGTCGGGCTGTTCGGTTTCTTGCTCGGCCTCTACTTCATCTTGCCGCTCGATCAGGTGAGTGCGGGCGAAGGCATCTGGTGTTTCAAGCGCATGGTGCGCGAAAACGGCCTGTCGTACCCGCGGGGGGGCGCGTTCCAGGTGCCTTCGTCGTTCCTGACCGCCGCACGCCAGCACGGCGCAGAGGTGCACACCCGCAAGCGAGTCACGCGCATCGAGACCCACCAGGGCGCGGTGCGCGCCGTGGTCTGCAGCGACGGCTCGAGCTACGAGGCGCCCGCGGTGGTGTCGACCACCAGCCTGAAGGACCTGGTCGATCGCCTGGTCGGCCCAGAGGCCTTCCCGCGGGAGTATGTCGAGAGAGTGCGCGGGCTCGGCGGTTCGATGGTCGCCGTGCAGGCCAAGGTCGCGCTCCGGCGCCCGTTGGTGAAGGCCGGCGCCCTGGTCGGCGCCCACGCCGCCGGGCTCTCGCTCGCGGACGTCGGGCTCGGCGATCTCGATGCGATGTACGACCACGTGCGAAACGGTCGACTGGCGCCCATCACCCCGATCTACGCCCCGGTCCCGACCAACTTCGACCCCGCCCTCGCCCCCAATCAGGCCCAGCTCATCACCGCCTGCGCCGTCGCTCCGACGACGGACATCGCCCTCAGGGACTCGCCCAAGCGCTGGACCGAGAACCTGCTCGCTACCCTGCGCGCGCTGATCCCGGGCTTCGACGACGGGCTCTTGTGGGTGGACACTTTCACCACCGAGGCCGTGGAAAACTGGACGGGAAAGGTACATGCGCCCGCAGTGAGCACGGGGCAAACGCCCGACCAGGTCGGCAACCGACGCCCGCCGGTGCACACGCCGGTGCGTGGGCTCTACGCCGCGGGCTGCGGCGCGGGCGGGCGCGGCGTGGGCACCGAGCTCGCGGCGGCGAGCGGCGAAGAGGTCGCCGATCGGATCGTTCAGGACCTGGTGAACGGACTCTTGCCGCGCCGCTGAAGCCCGCGCGTTGTCGCCCTGCCGCGCTCACCGTACACTCTCGTCGAGCGCACCATGGCGTGCTACCCCAAGTTCTACGGTGGCGTGCCGTCGGCGCGCCACCTGGGGCTCTTGCTCAAGAAGCGCATCCCCGCAGGCATGCTGGCGGTCGGCGGCCTGTGGCCGATCTTGAAGCAGATGAGCTGGGCCCACGAGGTGGTGGCGAACCTCGACTACTTGCGCGAGCTTCGAGCCTACTCGAAGAGCGGCGGTCGCTTTCCCGATCTCTCGGACCAACACCTGTGGGCGAAAGACCTGGTCACGGGTCGCCGGACGCCGACCCTTCGGGCGTACGTGCCGTGAGCGGCTCGATCAAGAGATTCACCGTGCCCGTGGCGATGGGCCTTTCGCGATCTTCTTGCCAGACCTCGACCCAGACGCTGGCCACTCGCCGACCGTGCTTGGTCATGTGCGCCTGCGCGTAGGTGTCCATTGGGCGCCCCGAGCGCAGATAGGCCACCGTCAGGTTGATCGTCTTGGGGATGACCACCGTCTCGGCCTCGTAGAACAGCCGGAAGATCGCGGTCGACTCGATCAACGCGCCGATCGTGCCGCCGTGCAGCGCGGGCAAGACCGGGTTGCCGATCAGCGGGTCGCTGAACTTCAGCTTGCCCACGAGCTCGCCGTCGATCACCTCGGTGTCGATCCCCAACCAGCGCGCGTACGGGATCATGTCGAGCAGGGCGCGGAAGTCCCCGGTGGCCTTGGCCTGCTGGATGCGCCGCACGAGCTCGCTCACGGCCCGGCCTTTCCGACGATCGGCCGACCCCGGCCCTGGATGATGAAGCTGCCCGACGCGGCGGCGATCGGATCGGACTCGTCGTCGTGATAGGCGACGCCGCGCACGAAGGCGACGTGGCGAGTGACCTTGTAGCAGTGGGCCTTGCATCGGAGGTCGCGGCGGGGCTCGCCCCGCTTCAGGTAGTCGATGCGCAGGTCGAGGGTCGCTATGGGCTCCGGGCTCTGCAGCTTCATGAACACGGCAGCGCCACAGGTGGCGTCCAGCAGCGAGGTGACCGCGCCACCGTGCAGCACGCCGCGCTCGGGATTGCCCACCAGGTGGTCGGCGAACGGAAGCACGATGGTGGCCTCCCCATCCGCGAAGTCGACGAAGCGGAGCCCCAGCGCGCGATTGTGCGGCACCGCTTGGGTGAAGCCCTGGTCGTAGAGCTCGAGCTGCTCGTCTCTGGAACGCGATGGGCCGCTCATCGGGAGAGCCCTGTATACCCTAGTCCGTCGTCAGCTGGATCACGCCGCCGACCCGGAGTGAGCTTCGATCGGGCGCACCCAGCTGCCAGCGGTAGCCGGCGCGCGCGTCGAGCAAGAAGCGAACCCCCTCCAGATCGAATCCCACGTCGGCTAAAGCCTCGGGCGCCAAGAAACCGACCCCCGTGTCGCCCGCGACCTGATCGACGAAGAGCGCTTGAGCGCCAGCGCCGAGCACCATGAACAGGGCGTCGGACTGGATCCCGACTTGGGCCAGGACCGGCGCGCCAGCGCCGAAATCCGCCGGCCCGGCGCGCCACCCTTCGACCCCCACGGAGACACCGCGAAAGAACCCTCGCCGGCGGTGCTGCACTTCGTAGGCGCCGAGCTCGAGTCGCCCCCAGAATCCCGGGTCCACGCCTTCGACGAAGGCCCGGCCGAACCCGGCGCCGATCGAGTACCCCTCGTGCCACCCGCGCCGGGGGAGATCGCTCCACCGCCGCGCCGGCTCGGGCGGCGGCGTGCGATCGGTGGCGATGATCAGCGGCTGGACGCCGCGGGGCTCGGGCCCGCGGTCGCGCTCGACGAGCGGCGGGGTCGCCCGCGCGCTGACGGCGACGGAGAAGGCACAGGCGAGCCATCGAAACCGCGGCATGCTCCGCGGACAGTACTCACTTCGCCGCGCGGGTGCAGCCTTTCCCGAGCCGGCGGCACGGCGCCCAGAGCGATACGACCGCCCCGGGTGCGAGATCCCGGGACGGTCGCATCACCAGCGAGCGTCAGTAGCCCACCGCGCTGTCGAGCACCTGAGCCACGGGCTCGGTGTCGGCGAGCCAGCTGCCTTCGCTCGGCTCGCTGGACGGCCGTCGCGTGCCGAGCAGGTGCAGGTCACGCGCCGTGATCTCGGTGTGCTTGCGCTTCACGCCGTCCTTCTCGTAGCTCGAGGTGCGAAGCGTGCCCTCGACGAGCACGCGGGACCCCTTCGACAAGAAGCGAGAGAGCGGCTCGGCTCGGTTGCCCCAGAGCACGACGTCGTGCCACTCGGTGCGGGTCTGCCGCTCCTTGTTCTTGTCGAGGTAGCTCTCGTCCGTTGCCATGCGGAAGCGCAAGAGGTTCGCGCCGGACGGCAGGTTCCGGAGCTCGGGCTCCGCGCCAAGGTTGCCCATCAAGATGACCTGGTTGATTCCTTCGCTCATGACTTCATTCCTTTCCATTTCCTGTGTGTGACCGCGGGTCGGCTCATGCCGCCCGTTTCTGGATGCGCGCCGCGAGCACCGGCAGGCGCTCGCACGTGGCGATCTCGAGGGCTCCGCGCAGCTCGGGGCTCGCGAGCACCGCCTCGCGGGCCTTCTCGCGCCCTTGACCGATGGTCTTGCCGCCGAGCAAGAGGTGCGAGCCGTTGCGCTCGATGGCCCCCACGCGCAGCGCGCTGTCGAGCAGGTCGGTCGCGCTGTCGATGCCCACCCCCCAGCGCACGTCGAACTCGGCTTCGGCGAAGGGCGGCGCGACCTTGTTCTTGACCACCTTCACCCGAGTGCGGTTGCCCACCACGGCCTCGCCCGACTCGACCTTGCCGATGCGCCGCACGTCGAGGCGCACGCTGGAATAGAACTTGAGGGCCGTGCCCCCCGGCGTGGTCTCAGGGTTGCCGAAGACCACGCCGATCTTCTGGCGCAGCTGGTTGATGAAGATCAGGGTCGTGCCGTTCTTGTGAGTCACGGCGGTGAGCTTGCGCAGGGCTTGACTCATCAGCCTGGCTTGAAGGCCCATGTGCGCGTCCCCCATGTCGCCCTCGATCTCTGCGCGCGGGGTGAGGGCGGCGACCGAGTCGATCACGACCAGATCGAGCGCCCCCGACCGCGTCAGCGTCTCGGCGATGTCGAGCCCTTGCTCCCCGCAGTCGGGCTGAGACACCAAGAGCTTGCCCAGGTCGATGCCAATCGCCTTCGCGTAGCGCATGTCGAATGCGTGCTCGGCGTCGATGAACGCCGCGACGCCGCCCAGCTTCTGCACCTCCGCGATGGCGTGGAGCGTGAGCGTGGTCTTGCCGCTGGACTCGGGCCCGAAGATCTCGACGATGCGCCCCCGGGGATAGCCGCCGACGCCCAGGGCTTGATCCAGTGCCATGGCGCCGCTCGGGATGACCGGCACCGGAGTGGTGCCGGCGTCGCTGCCCAGGCGCATGATCGCGCCCTTGCCGTGGGACTTCTCGACCTGGTCCACCACCTCTCGGAGGGCGTGATCTCGCTGCTTGTTCTTGTCGTTCATGTCTGTCTCCTTCGCGTTTCATTCAACCGCAGAGGCCCTGGTCGACCAGGCGCCCCTGAATGGCCTCGGCCACGTGCGGCGCGCGCACGTCGCGTTGCTCTTCGAGGTCGGCGATGGTCCGCGCCACGCGACGGATGCGCGTGAAGGCGCGAGCGCTCAGGCCGAGCCGCGCGACGGCGTGCTCCAAGAGCTGCCGGCTCTCGGTGTCGAGCGCGACGACTCGCTCGAGCTCCGCGTCGGTCAGCGCCGCGTTGACCGTGGCGCCCAGGCCCAGCTCCCCGGCTCGCTTCGAGGCACGCTGTCGCGCGGCGAGCACGCGAGCGCGCACGGCCGAGGTCGATTCGGCGAGCCCAGGCGAGATCAGCGCCCGCGGGTCCACCGGAGGCACCGAAACGTGCACGTCGATGCGGTCGAGCAGCGGCCCCGAGAGTCGCGACAGGTACCGGAGCGCGGCCTGCGAGGAGCAGCTGCACTCGCGGCTCGGGTGGCCGCGATACCCGCACGGGCAAGGGTTCACCGCCGCCACCAACATCGGCCGTGCCGGGAACCACGCGCGCGACCGGGCGCGAGCGATGCACACCACGCCGTCCTCCAGCGGCTGGCGCAGGGCCTCGAGGGCGCTGCGCCGGAACTCGGCCAGCTCGTCCAGGAACAGCACGCCGCGGTGAGCGAGGCTCACCTCGCCGGGCCGCGGGGAATCCCCGCCGCCGACCAGGCCAGCGTCGCTGACCGAGTGGTGCGGGGCGCGGAACGGCCGGACCTTCACCACCCCCACCTCCGCGTCGACCAGCCCCGCGACGCTGTGCACCGCCGTGACCTCGATGGCTTCGCCGAGATCGAGCGGCGGGAGCAAGGTCGGCACGAGGCGAGCCAGGAGCGTCTTTCCGCCGCCCGGCGGCCCGATCATCAGCAGGTTGTGGGCGCCGGCCGCGGCGACCTCGAGCGCCCGGCGTGCGCTCGACTGCCCCCGCACGCGGCACAGGTCGAGCCCCCCGGAGCCTTCGATGCTCGGCGTGTGAGGAGTCGGAGACACGCTGTTCAGCGGTCTCACACCGGCCAAGTGCGCCACGATGCCCTCGAGCTCTGTGGCCACCAGCACGGTCATCTCACCAACGAGCCCCGCCTCGCGGGCGTTCGACGCCGGTACGATCGCCTGCCGCACGCCGCGTGCACGGGCGCCGAGGAGCTGCGGCAGGACCCCGCGCACCGCTCTCAGGCCACCGTCGAGCCCGAGCTCCCCGAGCACGATCACGTCCGCGAGCGCTGGCGAGGGCAAGCGCCCGAGGGCGCCGAGCAGCGCCAGCGCGATGGCCACGTCCAAACCAGCGCCGCGCTTCTTCAGATCTGCCGGCGCCAGGTTGACGGTGACGGCGTGCTCGTCGAGCAGCACTCCGAGGCGCGACAGCGACGCAGCGACCCGGACCCGCGCCTCGCGGACCGCCGCTTCGGCCAAGCCCACCAGCTGGAAGAAGGCCGGCCCACGGGAACAGGTCACTTCGACGGTGATCGGGTTCGCTTCGAGCCCGACGAGCACGCTGGTGTGCGCGGTCGCCGAACGGAGCGCGCGGTCGGGGAGCGTGAGCGCGGAAGAGTGCGGTGCAGCCACGCCCGGCCCTGAGCAGCCTTCGTGCCAGGCAATAACCCCGGAGCTTTCCCGGGAAAAGGCCGCCCGGAAGGTGGCGATCGCCGCGGCCACGGGTGGCGACCGCCACGGCCTTTCGACGGCGCGCGAGCCGAGCTATGAGCCAGGATCATGCACACGGTGGTGCTCATTCCAGGTGACGGCATCGGCCCCGAAGTCAGCACCGCGGTACGCCGGGTGCTCACCGCGGCAAACGCGCCCATCGGGTTCGTCGAGCGGCACGCCGGCGAGGCGGCGCTCGATCGGGGCCTCGAAGACGTCTTGCCCAGCGAGACCGTGGCCGCCATCCGCGAGCACCACGTGGCGCTCAAGGGGCCGTGCACCACACCGGTGGGCCGCGGGTTCTCGTCGGTGAACGTGGCGCTGAGGAAGAAGCTGAATCTGTACGCTGCGGTTCGTCCGTTTCGCAGCCTGCCGGGCGTGAAGACGCGTTACGAGGACGTGGATCTGATCGTGATCCGCGAAAACACCGAGGGGCTGTACAGCGGCATCGAGAACCTGATCACCGACGGTGTGGTGGTGAGCATGAAGGTCGCGACCCGCGGCGCCTGCCACCGCATCTCGCACTGGGCGTTCCGCTATGCCACGCACCGTCGCCGCGCGAAGATCACGATCTTTCACAAGGCGAACATCATGAAGATGTCCGATGGCATGCTGCTCGACGAAGCCCGGAAGGTCCACGAGCGGGACTACCCGAACATCGACTACTCGGAGGTGATCGTCGATGCCGGACACATGCGACTCGTGCAGAACCCGAAGCAGTTCGACATCATCCTCTGCGAGAACCTGTATGGTGACATCGTCTCGGATCTGTGCGCCGGGCTGATCGGTGGCCTGGGGGTCTCGCCGGGTGCCAACATCGGCGAGGAAGACGCGGTCTTCGAGGCGGTGCACGGCTCGGCACCTGACATCGCGGGCCAGGGGGTAGCCAACCCGCTCGCGCTCTTGATGAGCTCGGTGATGCTGCTCAACCACCTGGCCGAGACGCGCCACGACGAGGCCTGCCGCAAGGCCGCCGAGCGGATCCGCACGGCCTACGATCGCGCCCTGGACGACGGGCAGAAGACCCGCGATCTGGGCGGTGAGCTCGGAACGGCCGCGTTCACCGACTCCGTGATCGCGCGGTTGCCCGCGGGTTGATCGGGCGCCGCGGTCAGCGGGCGAGCGGAGCGGTGGTCAGGCGCTCGACGAAGTCACCGATGCGGTCCGGACCCTCGAGCCCGCGCAGGCGCCGGTGCGCGCGCACGTACGCGGGGACGTAGCGCAGTCGGCGCGGCCAGTGCGGGTAGGTCCGGCGCAAGGCGGCGACCGTGGCGTGAAACACCGCTCGATCGGCGGGCCGCCAGGGCAGACCGAACTGCTCGCGCAGGTGCGCCGGCAAGAGCCCTGCGGTCAACGCCTCGAGACTGCGAAAGAGCGGACGGAACCCGACCCGCCGCGACTGGAACAAGAAGCCCGCGATCTCGCGCGCGGGAGCACCGACGCGGATCACGTCCGACTCGAGCATGCTCCGGACGTAGTCGCGAAACGCCGCCAGGTTCGCTGGCAGCGCATCGTCCGAGATACCGAACAGCCGAGCGAAGCGCTTGCTCTCTTGGTAGTACTGCTCGCGGTCGGCGGCGGACAAGGTACCCAGCACGAGCTCGTGGGTCTCGAGCGCACCGTCGATCAGCGTGGCCCAGACCCATACGAGCGCGCCTTGGTCGTTGGCGTGGTAGCGCGCGCCCCGGGCAAACGCTCCGACGTCTTCGCCGATCTCGCCGGTGACGCGGCCGTGAATGGCGTGCACGCGCCTCGCGTGCCGCAAGACCGTGTCCCAGTCGCCGAAGACCATGGCGTGCACGGACTCGAACGTGCGCTGGAAACGGCCGAGCGGGTCGCTTCGCGTCCGCGAGTGCTGGTCGATGGCGTGCGCCACGAACGGGTGCGCGAGCTGGAGCAGCGCGGCCTTGCCGCCGCCGAAGAACAGAGCGGCCTCGCGGTCGACCTTCCACGACACGCTGCCAGGCCCGAAGAGGCCCTGGCTCGGGTCGCCGATCTCGGCCCCCACCCGCGCGATCTGCCGTTCGAGGTCAGCCCGTGTGACGATCATGTGACGCTCCCCGCGCTTCTCATCCGAGCTTGGCTCCGCTATTTCTCCCACCCCGGCGCTCGGCCGGCAAGGCGAGGCATGGACTATTCCTTCCGGCGCGACGAAAGCACGGCAGACGGCGCGCGACGCATCGCACGCGAACAGCTGGAACGTGCGCTCTTGGAGCTCGCCGCGACGAGCGACGTCGATCAGCACGTGCACAGCGTGCGCAAGCGGATGAAGAAGCTCCGCGGGCTGCTCCGTCTGCTCGAGCCCAGCCTCGGGCCAGAGGTCTTTTCCCGAGAGAACGCCTGCTATCGCGACGCGGGGCGCGAGCTGGCGGGTCCGCGTCGGGCGGCGGCGGTGGTCGGCGCGTACGACGGCCTTCTCCGCCCGAGGCCCGGGTTGATCTCCGACGACGCGCGCCTGGCACTGCGCGACCAGCTGGTCGCGGAGCGCGATCGGTTGATCGCGGTGATGCACGGCGAGGACCACGCGCGCACCGTCACCGACCGCCTGCGAGGGTCCCTCGAGCGGCTCGACGGGTGGCCCCTCGAGCGTGAGGGCTGGTCGCTCTTGCGGGGCGGGTTTCGTCGAAGCTACCGCTCGGGCCGACGCGCCCAGGCCCGAGCGCTGCGCGAGCCGACCACCGAGCACCTCCACGAATGGCGGAAGTTCGCCAAGCACCACTGGTACCACGTTCGACTGCTCGAGCGGGCCTGGCCCGACGGGATGCGGGCCCTCGAGCACGCGCTCGAAGGGTTGACCGAAGAGCTGGGGGACGACCACGACCTGGACGACCTGCGCCTCGCGCTGATCGAGCACGCCCCGCCGGAGGGGCTCACCGCGGCGACGACCGAGCTGCTCGCCGCCGTCGAGGCGCGGCGGCACGAGCTTCGCGCGAGCGCGTTCGCGCGTGGGCAGCACATCTATGCCGAGCGCCCGCGGGCGGCGACGCGGCGCTTCGGCGCCCACTACGCCGCCTGGCTCGCCGAGCCCGAAGGCCCGAGCGACGACGCGCGCGACGACGACTGAACCGCCGGCGGTCCCCGGCGAGACCCATGACCCTACGCGCGCGACGGTGTACTCTGCGACGCATGTTCGAACCGGCATCGAGGCGACGCACGAAGTGGGCGCTCACGTCATTCGCGGCGTGCGCGCTGGTGGTCGCGGCGCAGGGCTGCAGCGACGACACATCGGGCGGCACCGCCGGCGGCGGCGGGGTCGGTTCGGCGGGCGCCGGCGCCAGCGGCGGAGCCGGCTCCGGGGGAGTGGCCGCCAGCGGCGGAACCGGTGCGACCGGGACCGGCGGCACGGGTGGCGGCGTGACCGTGGACAGCGGCCCGCCGCCATTCGCCGTCGGCCACGTGTTCGTCGCCGGCTTCAACGACCAGAAGGTGTTCGAGTACGACTCGTCCCTCACATCGGTCGGCGCCTTCACCCATCCGAGCTTCTCGGTCACCGAGGGCCCCTCCGGGATGGTGTTCGACGAAAGTGGGTTCTTGGTGGTGGCCGCGTTCGATCAATTCTGCGTGTTCTCGGCGCCCGGCACGGTCTCGGCGTGCCACCCGAAGATCAAGCCTCAGCGAACCGAGAACGTGATCTTCGACACCGAAGGCCACCTGTACACGACGACGTCGACTGGCGGCACCGACGAGATCCACAAATACGACTCGAGCTACAAGCACCTCGCGACCTTCAGCCTTCCCACGGGCCAGCTCACGGGAATCACCTGTGACCCCACCGGTAACCTGTACGTCGCGAGCCAGATTTCGGCGACGAAGAGCGTGATCTACAAGGTCGCGAAGACCACTCTGACCGTCCTCGATTCGTTCGATGTCGCCGGAAACGCCGAAGGCCTGCAGTTCGCTTCGGACGGCAACCTGTTGGTGGCGCTCAGCGCCGGGGTCGGCATCGCACGCGTGACGCCCAAGTCACCGTCCTCGGTGGTCAACACCGTGACGAACGCCGGGCTGCTCTGGCCCGTTCCGCTCACCGTCGACCAATCCGGTCGGCTCTACACGGGCGACTTCGAAGACGGCAACGGCAGTGCCCCGTCCGATCTGTTCGTCTTCGACGCCACGGGCAAGGTCGTTGCCTCGCGTCAGCCCTCGGAGCTGCACGGACCGTTCGGCATGGTCGTCGCTGGCACCAAGCTGCCCTGCGGCGCGTATCAACCGCACTGACCCCGAGTCGACGCCACGGCCCCACAAACGCGAGTCAGCCACCGACCGAGCGCCGATGGCTGACTGCGAGCTCTTGACCGCTGACCGCGAGCCGACGACTCAGGCCTGGCCTTGCTTCTGCTTGGCGCGGTGGAGCAGCTTCAAGACCTTGGCCTGCTCACTCGGCCGCAAGATGCCGCGGATCTCCGTCACCTGGCGGGTCTGGATGTCGGCCAGCTTCTTGCGCTGGGCCTCGATGCCGTCGAGCGCGGTCTTGTAGGCCGTCTCGTCGGTGCTGTTACTCTCCAGCAGCGCTCGCAACGACTCGCGGTGCTTCTTCATGTCTTCGCGCACGGTCGTGCGCTCGGTGCGGTACTTCTTCATCACGTCGACCACCTGCTTGGCGCGCGCCGCGTCGATGCCTTGCTTCTCGAGCGCCCGCTGCACTCGCTCTTCGCGCTTTTCGGGGCTGCCCTGCCCCTTGGCCTTGCCGTGACCCTTCGCCTTGCCGTGGGCATTGGCCTTGGCCGCCGCGGGCGGCTTCGCGGGTCGCGCTTCGGCGAGCGCGGGTGCGGCAAGAAGGCTCATGGCGAGCGCGACGGTGATGACTTTGAGGGGGCGCATGTTCTTCTGTCTCCTGTTCGGACCTTCTGTCTTCGAGGTCTCGACTTGCACATGCCGGCCCCTGCCGCGGCGTTAAGCAGCGCGATTTCCGCCTACAGTGTAGGCGGCGCCGCGGGACGGTCCCGCCAAAGGGCGCGCTCGGTGGTATGGTGCGTGCCGTTTCGGAGGAGCACGGATGCAAAGGTTCTTGGCTTGGGCAGTGGCGCTCGGCACGGTGTGCGCCGTTTCGGCATGCAGCAGCGACGAAGAGGACGGGGGTGGCAGCACGGCCAGCTGCGTGCCCACCGCTGCCGAGTGCTACGTCGCCGGCGCCAGCGGCCCCGGCGCCGAGTGCCTGGCGAAGGCGGACAACACCGGACAGACCAAGTGGCAGGGGCGCCTCTCGAGCATCTTGGTCAAGTACCCGGCCAGCCTCGCCGGTGAGTTCGTGCAAACCACGGTGATCGACAAGGGCATCTCGCTCAAGCAGCCAGCGTGCAACGAAAACGGGGACGGGACCTTCTCGTCGCTGTTCGAGATCGACTCGACCACCGGCAAGATGAAGACGGGGGGCAGCTTGCCGGTCACGGACCCGCAGGCGGGCGCGTGCTTCGTCAAGCTGCCGAGCGCTGCCGTCCCGGTGGCGCCCATCGAAGCGAACGTGACGGTGACCGGCAACTCGTTCAACGCCAAGGGCCTGGCCGTGAACGTGCCCATCTTCACGAGCCCCACCGACCTCACCAACCCGATCATCTTGCCGCTGCACGAGGTCGAGATCCAAGCCACCTTCAACGGCGACGACCACAACTGCGCGGGCAAGTTCAACGGCGCCGAGCTGGATCCGAACGACAGCTGCGCCCCGAACCTGAAGGTCGATCCCCCGCAGCGCGCCTGGACGCCGGGCGGCTCGCTCAAGGGGTACATCACCGTCGAAGAGGCGGACAAGGTGGTGATCAAGGACCTCGACTCGACTTTGTGCGTGCTTCTGGCCGGCAATGACTGGAAGGGCCCCGAGAAGGACTGCAAGAGCTCGACCGACTGGCTCGCCAACAAACGCCCCGACGGTGATTGGTGCGCCAAGGACAACACCGCGGCGACCGCGACGTGCAAGGACGCCTACAAGCTCGAGGCGGACTTCTCGGCCTCGGCCTTCAAGATCACCGGCGACTGCCCGTGATCATCGTCCCTTGAACACCGGGGTGCGCTTCTCGAGAAACGCCAGCACCCCTTCGACCGTGTCCTCGGTCTGCACGAGCGCCTCGAGGTCGGCGATCTCCCGGGCGCGCACGCTGGCCTGTGCGTCACCCCGGGCCAGCGCAGCCAGCTGCGCCAGCCCGCGCTGAATCGCCAGGGGCGGCAGCGACGCCAGCTCCTCTGCCCACTCGCGCGCGGCGGCGTCGGCGTCGTCGGCCAGGCGGTGGACGAGCCCCCGGGCGAGGGCCTCGTCGGCGCCGACCCGGCGCCCGGTCAAGAGCAGGTCCGCCGCCAGGCCCAGACCCACCAGGGGGACCAATCGCTCGAGCCCCGCCCAGCTCGGCAGGTAGCCGCGGTGGACCTCGGGCAGCGAAAGATGAGCGCCCCGGCTCATGACCCGCAGGTGACACGCCAGCGCGAGCTCGAATCCCCCGCCGGCCGCGGGCCGCCCGATGGCCGCGATGACGGGGACGGGAAACGCCGCGACCCGGTCGAGGGTCGCGTGGGCTCGACGCGTCCAACGCCCGAACCCGCCCGGCTCCCCGAAGGGGCCGACCCCGGTCAGATCGGCGCCGGCGCTGAAGGCGCGATCACCGGCCGCCCGGATCACCATCGCGCGCGCCCCACCGACCGACGCGGCCTCGACGACGGCCGCGTCGAGGGCATCGAGCTGAGCCTGATCGAAGGCGTTCGCCTTGGGGCGATCCAGCGTGAGAGTGAGGATCGGCGGGGTGAGCTCGGACCGGACGGACATGCTCGTCTGATGCCAGAGCCCAGGCGTGCGCTCAAGCCCCAGCGTTCTGTGTTAAGGGCTCGCCCATGCGGCTGGCACGCCTGATCGGACCGGAGCTCGAGGCGCTGTTGCGCGAGAGCCCGGAGGAAGTGCGCGAGCTGCTCGACGAGATCCATCCCGAGGATCTCGCCGACATCGTCGCCGAGCTCGAGGCGAAAGAAGCCGGGCACCTCCTCAAGCAACTTCCGACCGAGTACGCCGCCGAGGTCTTCGAGCGACTCGACGAAGAGGACCAGGAGGCGCTGTCCCAGACCCTGGGCGCAGACTCGACCGCTCGCATCGCGGCCGAGATGGGCGCCGACGAGCGCGCCGACTTCTTCAGCCAGATGCCGCCGGCGGTCGCCGATCCGGTGCTCGAGAGCCTCGAGCGCGTGGACCCCGAAGCGGCCGAAGAGGTCGAAGAGCTGCGGCAGTGGCCCGAGCGCTCCGCCGGCGGCCTGATGACCACCGAGTTCATCGCCGTCGGCCCCGGCCTGCGCATCAGCGAGGCCATCGACGAGCTCCGGCGGCGCGCGCGCGAGGCCGAGACCCTCGACACGGTGTACGTCGTCGGAGAGCGCGAGCGTCTGCTCGGCATGCTGCGACTACGCGACCTGCTCTTGGCGGGCCCCGATGAACGCGTCGGGGACAAGATGCGAGAGAACGTGATCTCGGTGCCGCCGGATCTCGATCAGGAGCAGGTCGCCAAGGTTCTGGCCAAGTACGACCTGCACGCCATGCCGGTGATGAGCGACAAGGGCGAGCTGCTCGGCCTCATCACCTCGGACGACATCCTCGACGTGCTTCACGAAGAGCAGGCCGAAGACGTCCACAAGATGGGCGCCGTCGAGCCGATCCGCGAAGGCTACTTCGACGCCTCGGTGGGGCAGTACATCCGCAAGCGCGCCCCCTGGCTCGCCATCCTGTTCGTCGGCGGCTTCTTCACCACCACCGCGATGCGCTCGTTCGACAGCGTGCTCGGGAGCATGGCGCAGCTCGCCTTCTACGTGCCGCTCTTGATCGCCGCCGGCGGCAACTCGGGGTCCCAGTCGTCCACCCTGGTGATCCGGGGGCTGGCGGTGGGCGACGTCACGACCCAGGACTGGTACCGGGTCCTCGGCCGAGAGCTCGCCCAGGGGCTCATCCTCGGGAGCATGCTCGCCTCCTTCGGCGTGGTTCGGGTGCTCCTGGCGGGCGATCCCACGGGGATGGTCGGCCTGGTGGCGGTGACCCTGATCGCCATCGTGGTGATGGGGTGTGTGGTCGGAGGCATGATGCCGCTGCTCTTGCACCGCCTGGGCGTCGACCCCGCCACCAGCTCGACCCCCTTCATCGCGACCCTGGTCGACGTCCTGGGGATCTTGATCTACCTGAGCCTCGCCCAGGCCATGCTGGCCGGGGCGGCCGTGATCGTCGGAACCTAGGCAGAAATGCCTATAAGAACATTGACTTTGCGGGCCCGCCCGCCGAAATTCCAGTCACCGGGGGGCGGGGCCCGGGCGAGACCATGGCCACCCTGAGCTCGGCGATCGTCAAGGCGCACGTCGCATCGATGCGGGAGGTCGAAGAGGCGCTCGCGCGTCAGGTTTTGTACGGCGGCGATCTCGTCACCAACTTGCTCGAGCTCGCGCTGGTCCGCGAGCACCTCTTGACCCCGCTTCTGGCCGAGAGTCACGAGCTGCCCTCGGCACCCGTCGGGGAGCTGCCCCGGGCTCCCGACGCTCTGATGCAGCTCGTACCGGCCGAGCTCGCGGCCCGGCATTCGTTCCATCCGCTGGACGAGAGCGCTGGCATTCTGACCATCGCGGTGAGCGAGCCGTTGCCGGCCGAGGTCGAGGCGGACCTCGCGTTTTCTCTCGGAGTGCGCATCGAGCAGTGCGGCGCTCCGCTGGTGCGGATCCGCCAGGCCCTGTCGCGTGACTACGGCGCGCCGCTCGACCGGCGCATGCTCCGGCTGGTCGCGAAGCTGGAAGGGCGCCCCGATCCCAGCCCGAGCTCGTTGCCCGCACCCCTCCGGGACGGCGCGATCGGGTTCCCGAAGCTGCCGCGCCCGGCCAGCGTGCCTCCCATCGGCTTTCCGATGGCAACGCACCGCCGCCTGAGCGAGCCGGGGTTCGTCGCGCCGCGCTCCGCGACGCCGCCGCCGGTCGGTGCGGCGGTCACGACCCTGATCACGCCGCGCCACCCCTCCGAGCGCGCTGAACGCGAGCCAACGAGCCCGCCAGAGTGGCTGGTCGACCCGATCCGCGAAGCCGGACACCAGCGCCACCGTGGCCCCTACACCGCCGCGCGGGCCGAGCAAGATCTGCTGTCGGCCGAATCCCGCGACGAAGTCGTGGGCGCCTTCTTCGATTTCGCCTCGCAGTACTTCGAGTACTCGGCGCTGTTCGCGGTCCAGGGCGACGTCGCCGAGGGGCGAGACTCCCGGGGGCCCGGGGCCGATCCGGCGAAGATCCGCGCGGTCGGCGTCCCGCTCGACCTGCCCAGCGCGCTCTCCAGAGCCCGAAACGCCAAGACCTTCCAGCTCGGCCCGCTCGAGAGCAGCGGCCTCGATGCGAGCCTGGCGAAAGACCTAGCTCGCCACGCCTCGCGGGTGGTCTTCGTCTTGCCGCTGATCGTGCGCGGGCGACCGGTGCTCTTGCTGTACGGTGATCATGGCGAGTCCGACGTGCGGCTCGCCGACGTCGGGGACATTCTCGCGTTTTCGCCGCTGGTGGCCAGCGCGCTCGAGCGCGTGATCGTGAAGAAGAAGCGCGGCGGCCGCCGCGCCTCGGGCGACCTCGCGACCCAACTCTCGCTGAGTGACCTGCCGCGACGGCGGCGCCATCGCCTGCCCGGTGTGGAGGTGCGCGTCGAGGCGCTCGCGCGGGCGCTCGACTCGACCGCGCGACCGAGCAGCTTTCCGCCGCCGGGCGACACCCCGAGCAGCCCGCCAACCACCGCCCACGCCACCCCAGCGGCGAAGGCCTTCGCAGCGAGCGGACCGGAGACCGTCGCCGCGTCACCGCACGCCCTGGGCGGCCCGATCACCGCCGACGAGTCGCCCAAAGCACGCGGCGCGGCTGCCCTCGACGCCGCACCGACGCAGAGCCCCCCCACCCCCGCCGAGAGCCCGCACGCCAAAGGCCGCGTCGCGACCAGCTCGGTGCCGAGCCCGGTGGTTGCCGTCGGCGTCCCGGTTCGTCACGACACGCCGCCCCACGGCACACCGGGCAAGCACGAGGCCGGGCAAGATCAACCCTTCCCGCTGACTCGCCGCACGCAGTCCGATGCGCCCCCCGCCAGCGACGAGAGCGAAGAAGTGGTCGACGCAGGGTGGGACGTGGATGCGGACGCGATGGCTCTTCCTGGTCCGTTCGGCGAGCTCGAGCTCGAGCAGAAGAGCGACGTCGGCCATGAAGCGCCCCTGGCTCCCGCCTCGCGCCAGATCTCGCTCGGGCCGCGGGCGCCCTTCCCACGGCAAGACGCCAAAGATCGCCTTTTGCCGTCGGTCATCGTGGACGTCGATGCCGAGTGCCGCGCGTTACTCTACCGCCTGCTCGAGGGCGACGAAGGCGCGGGGGATCGTCTGATCGAGATCGGCGACCCCGCGGTCAGCGTCCTGGTGGGCGAGTTCCCCGGACCGATCCATGCCGATCGCGCCCGCCGCTTCGCCGAGCAGGGCGCCCGAGCGTCGGAGTGCGGGCCGGTCCTCCGCACCATCGTGCGCATCGGTGCGGTCGCCGTCCCGTTCTTGGTCGTGCGCACCGCGGACCGCGATGCGGCGGTCCGGCGCTGGGCCACCTGGCTGCTCGGCGAGCTGCCGTCGGCAGACTCGGCGCGGGCAGCGGTCCGGCGGTTCGGGGACGCAGACGGGGACGTCCGCCGCGCCGCCCTTGCTGCCGGCCGGATGATGCAGTCCGACGCCGAGGCGCGGACCGCGCTGCGCGACGGACTGGCGACCCTCGCGGCGGAGCCAGCCCAGCCCCCCGAGGTTCGCCACGCCAGCATCGAGGCGCTGGCCGATCTGCGTGATCCCCGCGCCGTTCCCCGGCTGATCCCGCTGCTCGGCACGGACAGCTCCGCGGTCGTGCGCTCGGTCCACTGGGCTCTGGTCACCCTCACGCGGCAGGACTTCGGCCGCGAGGGCAAGGTGTGGACGGCGTGGTGGCAGCAGAACTCGACCCGGCACCGCATCGAGTGGCTGATCGACGCGCTCACGCACGAGAGCCTCGAGGTCCGCCGGGCCGCCGGCGAAGAGCTCAAGACCCTCTCGAAAGAGTACTTCGGCTACTACGAGGACCTGCCCCCGAAGGAGCGAGATCGGGCCCAGCGCGCCTACCGAGAGTGGTGGGAAGTATCTGGAAAGTCTAGGTTTTTCTAACTGAACCTCGACAGTGCGTCGGGATGGATGGCAGAACCTTCATCCCGATGTACGAAGCAGAAGAGCTCGACTCGGCCATCCGCGCGGCCAACCTCGCCATGGGTGGCCGGCAGCGACGCGAAGCGAGCCGCTTCGCGTCGATCGAGCTGCGCTTCTCGGATCGGGGCACGGGCCCGTGGGAAATGGCGGCGATGGCCGCCGTGGCGATGGCGTCGTGTCTGATCGTCCTGGGTCTTTGGCTCTGGTGAGCGCCCGAGCTCACTTCCCGGCGCAGCTCGATTTCGCGTACTCCGCCTGAGCGGGGCCGCCTTCGCCGACGGAGCTCGCCGCGTCTGCGGCCGACTTGGCGCCTTTGCAGTTGCCGAGGAAGGCCCGGTCACGAACGGCCTTGGGCGACGAGAGCCGGATCCGCGTGCGGGCGTTGCCCAACCCGCTGGGGGTGCCCCCGGTCTTCTCGCACTGCCGATAGAGGGCGACCGCACCCTCGATGTTCCACGAGCTCGCCGCCTGGCTCGACGCCGCGCACGCCGCGTCACCCTGGGGCCCCGATGGCGGCGGGGGTGGGGGCGGGGCGGTCGAGGCCGGCGGTGGGGGGGGCGGCGGCGGGGGGCTCGACGCGGGCGGAGGCGGCGGCAGGGGCCCGGTCGAGCTGGGCGGAGGTTTGGTCGGCGGCTTGGTGGTGGTGCGGGTCGGTTCGGTCGGGGGCAGCGGCACCACGGGCGGCGGCTCGTTGGTCGGCGAGAGGGGCTGGACCACGACGGGACCGCCGTCGGCCCCGGTGGAGCCGAGGGGAGGCAGATCGGGCGCAGGCTCGGACGACTGGGAGTACTGCCACGCCGCGACGGCGGCGAAGGCGCCACCGAAAAGCAGGCCGAGGGTGCCGAGCACCCAACCCCACGGGCTCGAGCGGCGGTGCTGGCGCGGGGGCGGAGGCGGGGGAATGGGCGCGGCCACCGCGACGTCGGTGCGGTAGGCCGGGACCAGCGGCGGCGCGCCGCCCAGTTGGGTCTGGCCGCGGACGACCTCGGGCGGACCCGCCATCGGCGAGGTGTGGACGCCGGGCGCGAGGTCCGGCGCGGTGTTCACGCGCCGGGGCGGCTCACCGGTGAGCTCGGCGATGAATTCGAGCATCGTGCTGGGGCGCTCGACCGGGGCCTTGCAGAGCGCGTGTTGCACGCCGCGCTCGAAGCTGTCGGAGATCGGCACGGTGGTGCGCGATCGCATGGGCGGAGCCGGCACGGTCATGTGCTGCGTGGCCCATTGCCACGGAGTCTCGCCTTCGAACGGCAGGCGTCCGGTCACCATCTCGTACGCGATGATGCCCAGGGAGTAGACGTCGCTGCGCAGGTCGAGCTCTTTGCCAGCGAGCTGCTCGGGGCTCATGTACGGCGGTGTGCCGAGGACGATGCCTTGCTGAGTGAGCTTGGTCTCCTTGTCGGTCTTGCCGGTGGTCTTGGCGATGCCGAAGTCGAGCACCTTGACGAAGTCGTCCTCACCCGCACGCCGGGTGAGCACGATGTTGTCGGGCTTCAGATCGCGGTGGACGATGCCCAGGGCGTGGGCCTCGGCCAGGGCGCCGCCCACTTGCTTCAGGATGTGCTGCGCGCGCGCGATGGGGATGGGGCCGCGGGCGATGAGCGCGGTCAACGGCTCGCCGTTCACGAACTCCATCGCGATGTACAGCCGTTGGTCGGGCGTCTCGCCGAAGTCGTAGAGGCGGATGGTGTTCGGGTGCTCGAGCTGGGCGACCACGCCGCACTCGCGATAGAACCGCGAGACCACGGTGTGATCGCGGCTGAGGGTGGGCAGCAGGGTCTTGATGGCCACCTTGCGGGTGTGGGCCCCCATCTTCTGCTCGGCCTCGTAGACCACGCCCATGCCGCCCTCGCCGATCACCCGCGTGACCAGGTAGCGACCACCGACCACCTGCCCGATCAAGCTGGACGGGTCCTCGGAAGGCCGCGCTACGGGCGCACCGCACGACTGGCAGAACCGAGCGCCATCAGGGTTGGCTTGGCTGCAGACCGCGCAGTTCATGGGAGCTCGGGGGCCCGCGGGCCTCCGCTGATTGTAAGACGGACGCGGCGCCGATTCGATTTCCCCGTATCGGACCGGTAAACCTCGGACAAATTAACGCGCCGGCCGGCGGCGGGATGGGGCGATCGCGGGGGACTGCGTCACTTCCCCTTCTTCTTCGGGTCCTTCTTCGGGTCCTTCTTTTCCTGCTCGGGGAAGGTGATCTCCCACTCCATCGTCTCTTCAGCCCCCTCGAACGGCGGGACGATCACGCTCTTGAAGGCGTTGATCGCACATTTGCCGACCGCATTCTCATCGTAGGGCGCGGTGATGGTGGCGCTCTTCGAGTGGCCGTCGTTACCGAAAGTGACGGTGACCTTCGCGGTGCCCGCCGGGCTCTCTTCGGGGACCGACCCGGGACAGGTCTCGGCCGAGCGTGCCGCCCGCTTCATCTCCAGGTCGGCCTGGCGCTTGTCGAACTTGGCCTTCTTCTCCAGGTCCGTCTCTTCCGAAGAGCCGCCGGCGCCCTGCGCCTTCCGCTCTTTGTCCTGCTCTTCGGCCAGCCGCTCTTGCTCGGCCAAGAGCTGGTCGGGGGTCTTCACGCCCTGCCCTTCGCTGGTGGGACCGCCGCAGGCGGCGAGGAGCATCGGAAGAACCAGGAGGCATGCGCGTTTCATGGCGTTCAATCCTAGATCCAGACGCCCGGGCGAGCCAACAAGGCTCATCACAGATCGGTAATCTGGTAGTCCTTGATCTTGTAGAGCAGGGCCCGGTGGCTGATTTCGAGGACTTCGGCCGCCCGGGTGCGGTTGCCCTTGGTCTTCTGCAGGGCCCGACGGATCAAGAGCTCCTCGATCACCCGCATGGTCTTCTTGACCGAGAGCTCCCCGCTCGCGAGCTGCATCTGAACCGGGTCCCTGGCCTCGCGGATCCGCTCGGCCAGGTCCGCCGCGACGAGCTGGTCCCCTTCCGCCAGGACCATCGCCCGCTCGATGGTGTTCTCGAGCTCGCGCACGTTGCCCGGCCACGAGTACTCGTAGAGCAGCCGCCGGCACTCGCTGTCCATGCCGCGGATGTTGGTTCCGAGGCGAGCGTTGTTGCGGGTGATGAAGTGCTCGATCAAGAGCGGGATGTCCTCGCGCCGGTCGCGCAACGGCGGGACGTGAATGGGGAGCACGTTGAGCCGGTAGTACAGGTCTTCGCGGAATCGACCGGCCTTGGTCTCGGCGGTCAGATCGCGGTGGGTGGCGGTGATGATGCGGACGTCGACCTGGATGTCCCGCGCCTCGCCCAAGCGGCGGATCTTCTCGTCCTCGAGCACCCGGAGCAGCTTCACCTGGAGCGCCAGCGGCAGCTCGCCGATTTCGTCCAGGAACAACGTGCCGCCATCCGCTTCTTCGAACAGGCCGCGCCGATCGGAGATGGCGTCGGTGAACGCCCCCTTCTTGTGGCCGAACAGCTCGCTCTCGAGCAGGTTCTCGGGAATGGCGCCGCAATTGATCGGGACGAACGGCCCGCCCCGTCGGCTGCTTCGGCGGTGGATCGCTCGCGCCACCAGCTCTTTTCCCGAGCCGCTCTCGCCGGTGACGAGCACCGTCGTCTTGTACTCGGCGATCTTCGCGATGGTGCGGAAGATGGCCTGCATGTTCGGGCTCTTCGCGAGGATGTCCTCGAACCGGTGCTCCTTGCGGATCTCCTCGCGGAGCGCGCGGTTCTCGCGGCGAAGGAGCTCGCGCTCCTCGGCCTTGCGCAGCGTGAGCACGACCTCGTCCGGCTTGAACGGCTTCTGGATGTAGTCGTACGCCCCACCCTTCATCGCCTCGAGCGCCAGGTCGGTGTTGCCGTAGGCGCTCATCACGATCACCGTGGCGTCGTTGCCTTTGGCCTTCAGGGTCGCGAGCAAGTCGAGGCCGCCCATCTTGGGCATGCGCACGTCGGTGATGACGAAGTCCGGCCCGAACGAGTCGACCAGGCCGAGCGCGTCCTCGCCGCTGGCAGCGGTCTCGACCTCGTAGCCGTTCCGCCGCAGCAGCGTGCGAAGGACCAAGCGGAGGTTCTCTTCGTCGTCGACGACCAATATCCGGCGCACTGTGCAAAAAATGCTAGTCCCGGGGGCCAGCACTAGCAACTGGTTGCGCACCCGCCTGCATTCCGCGCTGTTTCCGCGTGCTTTCAGCTTGGCCCCTGGCGTACACCTGCCCCCATGCTCACCGGTTCGGACCAGCTCTTCAGCGGCCAGCTCTCCCACCTCCGCCGGCGCTTGCGCGACGCGCGGGTCGGCGCCCTCACCCACGGCGCGGCGGTCGACCGTCGCGGCCGCAGTCTGCTGGCCGTGCTCGAAGAGCTCGGAGCCAGCCCCTCGCTGCTGCTCACCCCCGAGCACGGGCTCGATGGGCTGGCCCAGGCCGAGGAGCCCGTGGACAGCGCCGAGCCGGGCGAGGGACCACGCGTCGTCAGTCTGTACGGCACCAGCAAAGAGTCACTGTCGCCGAGCGCCGAGGACCTGGCTCAGCTCGACCTGCTGGTGATCGATCTCGTCGACGTCGGCAGCCGCTACTACACGTACGTCTGGTCGGCGCTGCTGGCGGCCCGTGCCGCGGCGAAGGCGGGCGTGCACGTGGTGGTCTTGGATCGCCCCAACCCGATCTCGGGGGACCCGACCACGCTCGAGGGCGCTCCTCAACGCGAAGGGTTCCTGTCCTTCGTCGGGCTCGAGCCGCTGCCGATTCGTCACGCGCTCACCCTCGGCGAGATCGTGGCGCTCTTCGCCGAGCGAGACGGGCTCGCGCTCGGACCGGAGGGCGCGCTCTCGATCGTGCCGACCGTCGGTTGGGAGCGGTTTCGCACCGCCGCCGCGTGGGGCCGCCCGTTCTCCCCGCCCTCGCCCAACATGCCCACGCTCGAGACCGCGTTGGTCTATCCCGGCGGCTGCCTGCTCGAGGGCACCAACCTGTCGGAAGGCCGAGGCACGACGCTCCCCTTCCAGCTGATCGGGGCGCCCTACCTCGACGGGGCGCGGCTCGCGCGCGCCCTCGACGAGCAACGCATCGTCGGCGCCCAGATCCGCCCCACGCGATTCCGCCCGAGCTTCGAGAAGCACGCCGGCGAGGTCTGCAGCGGCATTTTCCTGCAGGTCACCGATCCCGCGCTCTTCCGGCCGGTGGCGGCCTACTTGTCGATCATCGCGCTGTGCCGACTGCAAGCGCCCGAGGCCTTCGCGTTCCGGACCAAGACCTACGAGTTCGAGGCCGAGGTGCCCGCGTTCGATCTGCTCACGGGGTCGGCGGCGGCCCGCGAGGCGATCGCAGGCGGAGCGAACCCGAGCGACGTCGCCGAGCTGGTGTGCCCGGTGGACGCCAGCTTCAAAGCGGTCGTGCTCGACGCCGAGAGTCGCGTCGCCCGCGCGCGGGCGTGAACCGCGGCTCAGGCCCGCATCGCGGACTCGATCTCGGGGACGGTCTTCGGGATCGCTGCGGTCAGGACCTCGGCTCCGCTCGGGGTCACGAGGATGTCGTCCTCGATGCGGATCCCCCGCACGTCCGAGAGCTGCTCGAGCGCGCGGCGATCGATGGCGCTCGCGAGCTCGCCGAGCTCCCGCGGCTCGTCCAGGATGAACGGGATCCGATAGAACCCCGGCTCGATGGTGACGCACATCCCGGGCTCGAGCGTGCGGTCGAGCCGAAGGTATCGCTCGCCCGGTGAGGTCGAGCGCTTTCGCCCGGGTGCGTATCCGGCGCGATCCCCGAGGTCCTCCATGTCGTGGACGTCGAGCCCGAGCAGGTGACCGACGCCGTGCGGGAAGAAGAGCGCCGCGGCCCCCCGTGCGAAGAGGTCGTCCGGATCGCCGAGGAGCACCCCCAGCTCGCACAGGCCGCGCACTAGGCCTCGGGCAGCCGTCCGGTGCACGTCGCGGAAGCTGGCGCCGGGCCGAACTGCGGCAATTGCCGCAGATTGAGCCGACTCGACCACCTCGTAGACCGCGCGCTGCGAGCCGCTCATGCGGCCCGACACCGGCCACGTGCGCGTCACGTCGCCGGCCCACCCGCCGGGCGTCTCGGCGCCCACGTCCGCGAGCAGCAGATCGCCGTCCGTGAGCCAGCCGTCGTGGCGCTCGTTGTGCAGCACCTCACCGTGCACCGTGACGATCGAGCCGTAGCTGGTCGTCATTCCGCTTCCGATGATCTCCGCCTCCATCGCCGCACGGACCACGCACTCGCGCACACCCGCCCGGGTCGCGCGCATCCCGGCCTGATGCGCCAGGCCGGTGACCCGGGTCGCTTCGCGCAGCTCGGCGACGGCCGCTTCGTCGTGTCGAAGCCGGAGCTCGATGATCGCGTCGGCCAGGGCCGCGTCGGCGCCGGCGAGCTCGGCACCGCCGGCATCGACCGGGCGTTCGACGAGCTCTTCGAGCCAGCTCGCGGTCTCGCGATCTTGCGGGGGCAAGAGCGCGACCGGTCCGTCGACGACGAGCTCGGCGATGGGCCGAACCTCGAGCCCGAGGTCCTTCGCGAGCGCATCGAGGCTGGGCATCGGACCGCTCCAGAGCGCCTCGATCGGATCCGGCGGCTCGGCGTAGAGCACCGCGCGACCCGGGCTCAGCGCGAGGACCGCGCCCTCGAGGGATCGTCCGACGAGGTACAGGAAATGGCTCTCGGCCCGGAATGGGTAGCGGTTCCCGCGGAAGTTCCGGGGCCGCGCGAACCCGGACACGACCAGGGCCGGTCCAGACAGGGACTGCTGAAGCCGCGCTCGGCGGCGGGCGAACACCTCGGAGGGGGCCATGGGCGAGTACCCTATCGATCTATGGGGTTTCGCGGTGGCTAGCCAGCACTGTTCCCATTCGGCCCACTCCTGTAGGCTCCGCGTCCGCTTCGCGGGCGAAACCGGAACACGTCCGACCCCGTAGTCGGGGGTGCCCATCGCACGCGGGGCGGCCCCGGGCGGGACGCAACCGCCAGAAACCAACAGGAGAACAGCACCATGTCGTTGAATTTCTCGAAGACCCTCTCAGCCGCCGCGTCCGCCGGCCTCATGCTCGGAGCCGTGGCCTGCGGCGGCAACCAGCCGGACGCCAAGGCCCCGGGGGCGGGCGATCCCGCAGCCGCGGCCGCGGGCGCCAAGGCCTGCTGCAAGGGACAGCACGAGTGCAGCGGCAAGGGCGGATGCAAGGTCGAGGGCAAGAACGAGTGCGCTGGAAAGAACGAGTGCAAGGGCAAGGGCGGATGCAACGCCCACTGCCCCAAGTGAGCCAATCACCCTGACGAGGGCGGCCCGAGCAACCCCCCCCGAGCGCGGGCCGCCCTCTCCTTCTTCACCATGACCCCCCGCCTCGGCCTTCCGGATCTCGGCGTCGGCGTCGGGCTGCGCGTCCCCCACTACCGACACATCCTCGACACGCGCCCCGCCGTCGACTTCTTCGAGGTCATCAGCGAAAACTTCATGCTGCCGGGCGGTAAGCCCCGCTACCACCTGTCGGCCGTCCGCGAGACTTACCGCGTCGTGCAGCACGGGGTGTCGTTGGGGATCGGAAATCCGACCGCACCCGCCGACGACTACCTCCGCTCGTTGAGGGAGCTGGTGCGCGAGACGAAGACGCCGTGGGTCAGCGATCACCTGTGCTGGACCGGCGTCCCCGGCGTGAACCTGCACGACCTCTTGCCGCTGCCCTACACGGACGAGGTCGTCGAGAAGGTCAGCGAGCGAGCCAAGCGGGTCCAGGACACCCTCGGGGTGCGGCTCTTGCTCGAGAACACCTCGAGCTACATGACCCACACGTCGAGCACGATGCCCGAGTGGGAGTTCGTGTCGGCCATCGCCGAAGCAGCCGACATCGGCCTCTTGTTCGACGTGAACAACGTCTACGTCTCGGCCTACAATCACGGGTTCGATCCGTCCGAGTACGTGCGAAACGTCCCCCACGAGCGCATCGTGCAGATCCACCTGGCGGGGCATGACAACCTCGGCAAGTACATCATCGACACCCATGGCGGACACGTGGTCGACCCAGTCTGGGAGCTGTATCGAGAGACGATCGAGCTGACCGGCGCGGTCTCGACCTTGATCGAATGGGACGACCGAATCCCCGACTTCCCCGTGCTCGCAGCCGAGGCCGAGCGGGCACGACGGATCCGGGACGAGGCGCTGACCGCTCGTGCCCCCGGCAGCCCCCGGCCCTCGCGACCGCGGATGGGCGTCCCGGTTCCATCGGCTCGGGTCACCGAACGCCGCGGCTGGGCCCAGGGCGGCCCGCGTGAGCACGACGGAGACGCACCATGACGGCGGTCACCCCGCTGCAGGCCGAGCTGGCAGAGCTACTCACCCGGCGCCGCGCGGTGGACACCGACCCCACGGTGCGCGAGCAGTGCACGCGCCTGGCTGGGGGCAACGACCGGCTGTCGCCCGCCGAGCAGATCGAGATCTACCGCGAGCAGTTCTGGCTTCGCCACACCAGCTGCTTGCTCGAAGACTTCGAGGCCTTGGCGAGCATCTTGGGCCAGTCGGACTGGGAGCGCCTGATCGAGGACTACCTGTCGGCGCACCCGCCGACCGCGTACAACCTGCGGGACCTGGGAGAGCGCTTGCCGGCGTTCGTCGAGCGCGCGTCCTGGCTGCCGCGTCACGCGCTGTGCACCGACATGGCGCGGGTCGAGTGGGCATACATCGAGGTGTTCGATGCGGCCGACGCGGCACCGCTCGACCCCCAGCGGCTCGCGAGCGTCCCCGAGGCTGCCTGGGAGCACGCGCGGCTGGTGCTGAACCCAGCGCTTCGCTTGCTCCGCGTGCGCCATCCGGTGGCCGCCCTCCGGCGGAGCTTCCGACTGAAGCAGCCCGACGTCGTGCTGCCCGAGGCGCACGCCGAGAACCTGGTGATCTACCGCGGGCAGGAGCGCGACCTTCACCATCGTGTCCTCGGGGACGACGCATTTTCCCTGCTCGATGCCCTGAGCCAGGGCCTGCCGCTGGTCCGCGCCGCCGAGATCGCGGTGGCGCGCGCCCCCGATCGGGCCGAATCGATCGAGCGAGACCTCACCGGGTGGTTCGCGGACTTCGCCGCCCAGGCGTGGATCGTCGGCGTGGAGATCTGAGCGCTCCACGGGCGATTGGGCTACCCTCGGCAGCGATGGGGAGCGACGAGGCACGAGCCGACGGCCACGAGGGGCCGGCGGAACGAATCGCGGGTTCTTACGTCCTCAAGCGTCGCTTGGGCAGCGGGGCCATGGGAGAAGTGTGGTTGGGTTGGCATCGCCACACCGAGAGCCTCGCCGCAGTCAAGCTCCTCAAAGAGCACCCTGCCCTGCGGGGGCGCGCGCGGCGCTTCTTCGATCGCGAACGACGCGTGATCGGACGCCTGTCCCACCCGAACGTGATCAGCCTGTACGAGGTCGGTCCCGATCACATCGCGATGGCCTACGTCGACGGCCCGAACCTCGCCGAGCGGGTGATGAACGGCATCGAGCCGGCGCTGGCGCTCTCGTACACGCTGCAGATCGCCTCGGCGCTCGCCCACGCGCACGGCCTGGGAGTGGTCCACCGGGACGTGAAGCCCGGGAACATCTTGCTCGATAGCCTCGGCAACGCTTTCCTGGGTGACTTCGGCCTCGCGACCCTGGCCGGAGAGAGCCTCGACGGCTCGACCCTGAGGGCCGGAACCCCGGGCTACATGGCCCCGGAGCAGGTCCGTGGCGTCGGGGTCGGTCCTCTCGCCGATCAATTCGCGCTGGGCCGCACCCTGCTCGAGATGCTGGCAGGCGGCCCCGTCTCGCCTCACCTCGAGCAGGCGCTCGCGCAGCTTCCGGATGCGGTCCCCGAGTCGCTGCGCAGCATCGTGCGGCGTGCGTGTGCCACCGACCCACAGGAACGCTTCCCCGACATGGCCGAGCTCGGCGAAGCCCTGTCCCGGGTGCAGTTCCGCGGGAGTGCGCCGCCGGTTCGACTGGCGCCCGAGCTGCGGGTCCGCGCCCCGTTCGCCTGGTGCAGCGGTGCCACGCGAGTCGAACGCGTGTCCCACGACGTCGCTCGCGCCGACTACGAGCTCTCGGAGGTCGCGCGCGCCGGGCTCGTGCCGGCCAGCGCGGCGACGGCGCTGCTCGCCCAAGCGGGCCTGACGAAGCTCGGGTTCTCGATGTACGCCCACGAGAGCCGCTTGGGCCAGATCGCGGACTCGATGGTGCTCGCCCGCGCCAGCGACATCGTGGTCTTGGTGCACGGCACGTTCTGCAGTCGTGCCGTCTGGTCGGTGGTCGCCTCGAACCTCTGTCGCAACCATCCCCAAGTCGTCGTGCTCGTCCCCGACGTCCTGGGGTCGGGCGAGTCGACCTTCGACCCGGGCGCTCCGGACGCGTGTTTCTCGACCCAGGGCTTGGTCGACCTGCTGCAGCGCTGGCTGGATCTGCTGGGGGTGCGTGAGCTGCCGACGGTGCTGGCCGGCCACTCTGCGGCGGCCACGGCCCTCTTGGGGGTGGCCGACGAGCACCTGGGCGAGCGCACCTCGCGGGTCGCGGTGACCCCGGTGTTCCCGTCGACCCGCTGGCACCTGCGCTGGGCGCTGAGCTTCGCCGCGTCGACCCTGGCGGTGCTCGGACGGTTCGCAGCGCTGCGCCGCTGGGTGGGGCGGCTCGTGTTCCTGAACGGGCCCGCGATGCGCGCGTACAAGCCGAGCGAGCGCGAGCGCATGCTCGAGCAGTTCCTTCGCATCCCCGCCGGCCCCTTGGCCGCGTTCTGCAGGTCGCTGGCGGCGGCCCGGCCCGAGCGCGGCGATCGACTCGACCGCTGCGCCATCGTCGTGGCCAAAGACGACCCCGTGGCGCCCGAGCGCCAGGTGCTCGAGACCCTCGATGGCCTGGGGTTCCCTCGACGCAGCGTGCACAAGGTGAGCGGCCCGGGGCACGCTCCGCACCTCGAGCACGCGGATCACCCGGAGTGGACGCTGCGCGCGTTCGATGAGCTCGCCCGCATCACCGAGCTGATGTTGATGTCGGCGCGCGAGGGGTCGCCGTCCAGCACCGTGATGGCCAGCACCGTGATCGCGTCCAGCGATGCCTCGGACGGTGCCAGTCGCCCCGAGGCCACCGCAGAGATCAGGGTCACGACCTGAGCCTTCCCGCTCGCGGTGAGCCGGTGTACGAGACCGCTCCCATGCGCGCGCTCTTCGTGTCCTCCGTCCTCGCCGTGGTGGCCGCCTGCCAATCCCAGAGCACTCCACCGGGGAAGCCCGTCCCAGGCCCCGACCAGGCGACGCTCGCTCCACCGGCCGAGTACCAGGCGCGCTTCGTCACCACCCGGGGCACCTTCGTGGTGCGGGTGGTCCGCGACTGGTCGCCGAATGGCGCCGCGCGCTTCTACAACCTGGTGAAGCTCGGCTTCTACGACGGCGCGCGCTTCTTCCGGGTCGTCCCGGGGTTCGTCGCCCAGTGGGGCATCCACCCGCAGGGCGAGCCCGTGATGAGCCGGTGGCGCGCCGCGAAGTTCTCCGACGATCCGGTGAAACAGAGCAACGTGACCGGCAAGCTCTCGTTCGCCATGGCCGGGCCGGGCTCGCGAACCACCCAGGTCTTCGTGAACCTCGGGGACAACGCCCGCCTGGACGCGATGGGCTTCGCCCCGTTCGCCGAAGTGGTGGAAGGGATGGATGTGCTCCGAGGTGTCAGCTCGGTTCACGGTCAGAGGCCCGACCAGAGCAAGATCCAGCGAGAGGGCAACGCTTACCTGGATCGGGAGTTTCCTGGCCTGGACGCGATCACCCGAGCCGAGATCGTGGAGTGAATTGCGTGAGCGGCACGTGCAAAGCCGACCGGTGCCAGCAGCCCGGCGCGGCGCTCAGATCACGTCGAACGGATACCCGCCGTCGGTGTAGGTGCGGGACGAGATGGATTTGCGGAGCGCGTCGTCGGCGTGCTCGAGGCGGCCCAAGTTCGCCTGCATGCGGCCGCGCGCCGCCGAGGCGAACATGCCGGTCAAGTCGATCTCCCTGCGCGCGCCGCTCTCCCCGCGCTGCTCGATGGCGCGCGTGGTGCGCGAGATGCATGCGGCCAGGGCATAGAGGTCGATCGCCACGTTGGCGATCCGCACCTGAGTCTGCTGCATCTCGGCGATCTCGCGACCGTGATCACGCAAAGCCCGGTCGGCGGCGCGGTGCAGCGCGTCGGTGCCCTCTTCGAAGATCACGGCCTCGCGCGAGAGCAGCGGATGGGCTCGGGCCATGCGTTCGCGTCGGATCGCCTCGCGCACCTTGCGCAGCGCGAAGTCGCGCAACAGACCGAAGCCCTTCACCGGCTCGACCATGGCGCGCTCGACGTCGGTCAGGCGCTCACCGGGGCCGCGCATGCCCGCCAGCGCCACGAAACAACGCAGCGTCTCGTTGGTCCCATCGACCACCAGTCCGCCTCGGGCGTCGCGAAGCCGCCGCTCGATGGGGAGCCCGGTGTCGTAGCCGCTGCCTGCGGCGATCTGCATGGCTTCGTTCGCAGTGCGCCAGAGCGCTTCCGAGGTGGCCAGCCGAGAGATCGAGCTCTCGAGCGAGACGTCGTCGACGTGGCGATCTACCAGGCCGGCGGTGAGAAAGGTCATCGACTCGACGGCGAAGGCGTCCGCCAGCATCTTCGCCACCTTGTTCTTCAGCACCGGGAACTCGCCGATCGCTCGGCCGAAGCTTCGCCGAGCCTGCACGCGCTCGATGGTCCACGTCACCAGCGCTCGCATCTGCCCGAATAGCCAGGCCGAGAGGGACACCCGCGCGTCGGTCATCACCTCCATGGCGACGCGGAAGCCCCGCCCGACTTCGCCGAGGATGGCGTCGGGAGGCAGCCGAACGCCTCGAAACGCCACCCGCGCGACGCCGGCACCACGCAGCCCGAGCGTCGCGCGACGCCCGCCGACGCTGACGCCGGGGCCGCGCTCCACGATGAACGGGGTGAGCCTCGGCTTGTGGCCCTCGTCGAGGCGACTGGTACGGGCCAGGACCACGAACACGTCGGCGTGCACGCCGTTGGTGACCCAGGGCTTGTCCCCCTCGAGCACCCACCCGTCGGGCGTTCGCTCGGCGATGGTGCGGATCGTCCCGGCGTCCGTTCCCGAGCTCTCTTCGGCGAGGGCGAAGGACATGATTCGCTGACCGCGGGCGAGCTGGGGGACCCAGCGCTGGCGTTGCTCGGGGCTACCGAACGCGAGGATGGACCTGAGGGCGATGGCTTCGTGCGCCACCGACAAGAGGCCGAGGGAGGCGTCGCCGGCCGACAGCTCGGCGACGACCCGCGCCGCGGCCAGCCGCGTGAGGCCCGACCCACCCAGCTCTTTCGGGACCGACAGCCCGAACAGGCCGAGGTCACGCATCCGTGCGAGGGTCGCCGGCTCGACCCGCGCGTCCCGATCGATGGCCGCCGAGTCCACCTCGGCCTCGACGAACTTCCGCACGCGCGCCACCCGCTCGTGGACCGCGCCGAGGTCGGCGTCGTCGACCGCTGGAAAGGGGAACACCAGGTCCTCGGCCACGACGCCGAAGAACAGCGCTTTGCAGAAGCTCGCTTCCGGGGTGGTCACGATGCGCTCTTCGTCTTCTTCGTCTCGATCGGCAGCGCCGGATGAGCGCCGCTCTCGGGGCGCAGAGGCGGGCTCGGAACGGCGGCCGACGGCGGCGGGCGATCGGAGGAGGCGGCGGAGCGCGCGGTGGCGGGTGGGGCGTCGGGCATCACGCTCGCGAGCGCGGAGGGCACGACCGACGCGAGACCGACCTCGACCATCGGCGCCGAGGCAGGGGCGGGCTCGACGGGGGTCGGCTCGGGGGCGTGCTCGCCGCGCGACCCGCTCCCTTGCGCCACGCGCGTGCCGTCGTCGCTGACGGCGGTCGAGGGCACGCCGAACTCCTGCGCGCGCTTCGCCTGCCACTGATACTTGATGCGGTGGTGATGCATGTTGACCAGCGCGTCGGCCATGCGATTGACGATCACGTTCAGGTCCCCGACGCCCAGCCCGGACTCGTCGAGCTGCCCGTCCTTGAGCTTGGTGAAGACAATGCGCTGGATCATGGTCTCGAAGGCTTCGCGCTCGGGCGGGTCGATGGTGCGCGAGGCCGCTTCGATCGAGTCCACCAGCATCACGATGGCGGTCTCGCGTGTCTGCGGGCGCATGCCCGGGTAGCGAAACGCACTCGCGTCCAGGCCCTTGGGGTTGCCCGCCTGCTGACACTTCATCCAGAAGTACTCGACCAGCTGGGTGCCGTGGTGCGTGTAAGCGAACTCGGTGACCGGCTCGGGGACGCCGCCTTCTCGCAGGATCTTCGCGCCCAGTACCACGTGGGCCATGATCGCGTCCGCGCTCACGTCGGGGTCGAGCTCGTCGTGGGGCGAGCGCTCGTCCGGGCTCAAGTTCTCGACGAAGTACTTGGGCTGGGTCGACTTGCCGATGTCGTGGTAGTACGCGCCCACTCGGGTGAGCAGCGCGTCTGCGCCGATCGCGCTCGCGGCCTGCTCGGCCAGGTTCGCCATGGCCCGCGAGTGCTCGAACGTGCCGGGGGCCTCCCGCGCCAGCTGGACGAGCAGCGGCTGCTCGAGGTCGGAGAGGTCGAGCAGCCGCTCGCGCGGCACGTGCCCTAGAAGGCGCGAGGCCGGCGCACGGAGCACCGCGCCGAGCAGGCCGCCGGCCAGGCCGCCTCCGAAGCAGGCAATGACCTGGGACCTGAGTGGAGCCGAGAGGTCGCCGCGCCAATCGAAGGTGCCCTCGAAGGTAACCATGATGGCGACGTACAGCGCGACCGCGCTGAGCCCTGCCAGCGCGCCGGCCAGGATCATCTGCCGCGAGCGCTTGCGGTCCAGGTACAAGAGCGTCGCCGACATGCCGCGGGCGAGGAGGATGCACAAGAGGACGAGGTCGAAATCGAGAAACGAAGCGACCACGAAGGCCAGCACCACGGTGACGACGAACGAGGTTCTGCGGTCGAAGCTGGTGGCGACCCAGAGCGGCACGGCCGCGACCGGCAACCAGAACTCGGGCAAGGCGGTGAAGAGCAGCACCGCCTTCGAGACGACGGCGAGCAGTCCCATGGCGGCGAGGAGCCCCCCTTGAACGCGCAGCAGCCGTAGCCGAGGGTGGCCAAACCGCCGAAGATACGCAGTGAGACCGACGGTCAGCGTGAAGAAGATGGCGAACACCGCCGCGAGCCGTGGAAGCTCTGGCGGGCGATGGCGCGCGTCGTAGCTGAAGGCCGTCCAGTCCGAGTCGCTCTCGCGCTTCAGCACGACCCCTGGCGGGACGACGATGCGCTGGTGCTCGTAGTGCAGCTCGGAACGACCCGTCGACCGGTCACGGATCACGCGTGGCCCGTACGGGACACGCACCGCCACGTGGACCGCCTCGCCCATCTTGGGGACCCACGCCTTGACGAAGTGGTCGCCGACCTGGACGCCGGTGAGGACGAGCGCAAAGAAGACGCTCATCACGAGGCCCGCGACCGGCCCGGCTCTGACGCGCGTGCGGAGCATCGTGATCGACGGACCGTAGGGTCCGAACCACAAAGGCTAGTTCAAACCGCGCCGAATCGCGAAGTCCTGGGCAGACGCCGGCGGCCCGGGGGCCCTGGGCCCGGGCCCCCGACGCCAGGCCGAGGCGCGTCGGATTCCGTACCAAAACCAATATCTTGCGCGTAGGCCTGCCTCTTGCTACCCGATATATGTGGGGCCTTCGGAGAACCTCCAATCGATGCTCCCGCCACGGCGCGGAGCATGGCTCATGGGGGTGCTGAACGTGACGCCCGACTCGTTCCACGACGGGGGTCGCCACTTCGACCCCGCCGACGCCTGCGCCCACGTCGATGCGTTGCTCGCCGACGGCGCCGACTTGATCGACATCGGCGGCGAGTCGACGCGTCCCGGGTCGGTCCCCGTGAGCGCCGGAGAGCAACTCCGCCGTATCGAGCCTGCGATCGAGTGGGCCACGAAGCGCGGTGCCGTGATCTCGATCGACACCGCGAGCCCCGAGGTCGCCGAGCGAGCGTTGGCGCTGGGCGCGCACGTGATCAACGACGTCTCGTGTCTCGCCGACCCGAGCCTGGCTCGCGTGACGGCGCGCGGCAACGGGGTGCTGATCGTGATGCACAGCCGTGAGCCGATGAGCGTGCTCACCGGCTATTCGCAGTATCCCGAGTCGGCGTACTCGGACGTGGCCGTCGACGTGCTCGCGGAGTGGCGCCGCGCACGCGACCGCGCGGTGGCCCAGGGAATGAGCGCCGCCGACGTGTGGCTCGATCCGGGCATCGGCTTCGCCAAGAACGCCCGCCAGTCCTTCGAGCTGCTGCAGCGCTTGGGCCACTTCACCCACGAGGGCGTGCCGGTGGTGGTGGGTCCCAGCCGCAAGTCGTTCATCTCGGCCGTGGGAGCTGCCCCCAGCGACGAGCGGCTCGGTGGCACCATCGCCGCGTGTCTGCACGCCGTCGACCGCGGCGCCCACGTGCTGCGGGTGCACGACGTCCGCGCCGTGCGCCAGGCCCTCGACGTGTCGCGAGCGGCCCGCGACGCGCGGGAGGTGGCCCATGCTGGATAGCGTGTGGCGCTATTTCGCCGAGCGAAGCCCGGTCCAGCTGGCCCGAGACGCCCTGGACGTGTTGATCGTCTATTACGTCTTCTACCGCGCCCTGATGGTGCTCCGCGGGACCCGCGCGATGCAGGTGGGCGTGGGGCTGGGCGTGGTGTTCCTGCTCTACGTCGTGGCGAATGTGCTGCAGCTGGCCACGGTGCTGTCAGTCCTGGGCGCGCTGATCAGCAGCATCATCTTGGTGATCGTGGTCGTCTTCCAGAACGACATTCGTCGCGGGCTGCAGCGCGTCGGAAGCCGAGCTCTGTTCGGCGGCTGGGTCCGCGCCCAAGAGAGCAAGGTGATCGACGAAGTGGTCGAGGCGGCGACCGAGCTCGCGCGTCACCGCATCGGCGCCATCATCACCTTCGAGCAAGACGCGAACTTGGACGAGTTCGTCGGCGTCCACAAAGGCCACCTGCTCGACGCGGCCGTCTCGCGCGAGCTCTTGGTGTCGCTGTTCGTCCCCGAGGGCGTGAACAAGCTGCACGACGGCTCGGTGATCATCCGCAACTATCGCATCGCGAAGGCGGGCGTGTTCTTCCCGATGCCCGAGGGCCGCGTCCTCGACGAGAGCTTCGGCTCGCGCCACCGCGCCGCGCTCGGCATCACGGAAGAGACCGACGCCGTCGTGGTCGTGGTCAGCGAAGAGCGCGGGACCATCAGCTTCTGCTTCAACGGGAACATCGCCTCGAACCTGGACGGGCCGAAGCTGCGCACCATGCTCGAGGCGATCTTCAGCCCCAAGGTGCGGAGCAAGAAGAAGAAGACCAAGCGCGCCGAGGCCGAAGCCCCGGCGTCGAGCGCGACCCACAGCGAGCGGACGCGCCCGCCCACCGGCGTGCGGATCAGCGAGGTCGAGCCGGTGCCCGAGGTCGAGCGGATCTCGGCCGGCCCCCGCTCACAAGAGCCGGAGCGCGCTCGGGACAGCGAGCCCCCGCCGGCCCCCCTCCGTCCGCGGCGCGAAGTCCCAGAAGATCCGAGCGCGGCTTCGGTCCGGCTTCCGCGCGCTGCGCCGTTGCTCACGCCGATACCGCGGGTCGGTCTACGCCCCGGCGGGGATTCGCGTCCGTCGTCACCCGACGACGACGAGAAGGACGACGACGAGAGCGGCACGACGGGAGAGAGCTCGTGACGCGGGACCTGCTCGGTGCGCTCTGGACGTGGTTCCGGATCGCCTTCACCGAGAACCTCGGGCTCAAGGCGCTGTCCTTGGCCTTCGCCATCGGTCTCTTCGTGTATCAGAAGGGGCAACAAGATCAGCAACAGCGCACGGTCGCGGTCGGCGTCGTGATGCGGCTGCCGACCGAGACCGCAAAGCGCGAGCTGATGACGCCGATCCCGGCGAGCATCCACGTGACGCTGAAGGGCTCGAGCCGCGCCATCGACCAGTTGATCCAGGCGGGCGTCGCACCGGTGGAGATCGACCTGAGAGACGGCCAGCGCCAGACGGTGACCTTCGAGGCGCGAATGTTCACCCTGCCGCCGGGCATCGAGATCACCATCATCGACCCGCCCAACATCGACCTCGACTGGCAAGACGTGGTCACCCGGCAGATCCCGCTGCAGGCTTCGATCACCGGCAAGCCCGCCGACGGTTTCGTCCTGAAGGGCGAGCTCGAGGTCGACCCTAGAGAGATGACGGTTCGCGGCCCGGTGGGCCTGGTCGAAGTGATGCAGTACGTCCGCCTCGCGGCGTTCGACGTGTCGGGACTCACCGAGGGCACCTACCGGCGGCCGATCGCGATCGATGCCCCGCCGAACCGCGTGAGCTACATCGGCCCACGCAGCGCCACGGTCACCGCCACCCTGGCGCGGCGCGTTTCCGAGGCGCGCTTCCCCAAGCGCACCATCGAGGTGATCGGCGTGCCGAACGCGGTCGTGACGCCTCGCCAGGTCGACGTCAGCGTGATCGGCCCCCCGGAGGTGATCCGTGCGCTGCGTGCCGAGCAGGTGGTCCCGCGTGTGGACCTGACCCAGATCGAGGGCGTCGACCTCAAGACTCACGGCTCGGCGACGGTGAAGGTGTCGGTCGACGTCGCGGACGCGAGCGCCGAGGTCCAGCCACCAACCGTTGCCGTGAAGTGGTGAGCGTCGGTGGTCAGGCCCCGAGGGCCGCTGCCAGGGCTTCGACGGCCCCTTCGACCCCGAGCACGGAGGTGTCCACCACGTGAGCCGCCTGGACGTAGAGCGCCGCCCGAGCCGCGAACAAGGTCCGCAGCTCTTCCATCGCGTCCTCGCGATTCGCCATCGGTCGCTCGTCCCCCTGAGCGACCACTCGCGCCATGTGCTCTTCGGGGCGCGCCTTGAGCCAGACGGTGGTCGCGCTCCTGCGTAGCAACTCGAAGGACTCGGCGTCGTGCACGATGCTGCCGCCGGTGGCGATGACGGCTCGCTCGCTCCGAGACAGGACGCCGGCGAGCGCTTCGCGCTCGAGCTTTCGGTAGTACGCCTCGCCGTGGAGCTCGAACACCTCGCTCAGCGACATGCCCGCGGCGTGCTCGACCAGGCGATCGATCTCGACGAACGGGACTCCGAGCCGAGCTGCGAGCTTCGGGCCGATGGTGCTCTTGCCTGCCCCGCGGAGACCGAGCAGCGCCACCGGGCGCGCGCGCGGGTCGGCGGCGTCGACGCCCTCGAGCAGCGCGGCCGCCGTCGTGCCGAGGGCGTGGGCGACGTCGCACAGCCGGGCCACCGAGATGTTGCCGTCGCCGGCCTCGAGGGCGGCGAGGAACCGGGGGCTCACGGCGGCCCGCTCGCTCAGCGCGCCGAGGGTCAAGCCGCGCTCCTGCCGCCGCGCGCGCACCGCGCGCCCGAGGTGGGCCAGAACACCTTTTCGCGGATTTGACATCGCGGACATGCAGTAAACTGCATATCCGGTGCGGTTGTCATGCAAAATATTGCTTGCATGACGGATGTCATTTGGTTACACCCTCCAGAGCCATGGCGCCCATCGTTTTCGAGACCCACCCCGACGAGTACCGCCGCTACCAGCTTCGCTTCGACGGGCCGGTCGCGACCCTCGCGCTGGACGTCCCCGAGGACGCCGGCGCCGGGGACTACGTGCTCAAGCTCAACAGCTACGATCTCGGCGTCGACATCGAGCTGGCGGACGCGATCCAGCGCATTCGCTTCGAACACCCGGAAACCCGGTCGTTGGTCATCACCAGCCAGAACGACCGCGTCTTCTGCTCCGGCGCCAACATCTACATGCTGGGCACCTCGACCCACTCGTTCAAGGTGAACTTCTGCAAGTTCACCAACGAGACCCGGCTGTACCTGGAAGACCTTGCCGACGGGAGTGGAGTCGCCACCATCGCGGCGCTGAACGGCACGGCCAGCGGCGGCGGCTACGAGCTCGCGATGGCCTGCGAGCACATCATCTTGCAGGACGACGGCAACAGCGCCGTCAGCCTGCCGGAGGTTCCGCTTTTGGCGGTGCTGCCGGGCACGGGCGGGCTCACCCGCCTGGTGGACAAGCGCAAGGTGCGCCGGGACCTGGCCGACGCGTTCAGCACGATCGCCGAGGGGGTCCGCGGCAAGCGCGCGGTCGAGTGGCGACTGATCGACGAGTGCGCGCCACGCAGCAAGTTCACCGCGGCGGTCTCGGCCGCAGCAGCGCGACTGGGCGAAAAGGCACCCGCGCGGTCCGGCAGCGGCGTGCCGTTGCCCAAGCTGCAGCCCGAGCGGCTCGGCAACGTGACGAAGTACCGCCACCTGACCCTCGCTGTGGACCCGGAGAAACGCGTGGCCACGCTCACGCTGCGGGCGCCTGCGGGCCCCATGCCCCAGACGGCAGACGAGCTCCGCCGGGCCGGGGCCGACCTCTGGGCGCTTCGCGCCTTCCGCGAGCTCGACGACGCGCTGCTAGACCTGCGGTTCAATCACCTCGAGATCGGCCTCTTGGTGCTCGAGACCGAGGGCGACCCGGCAACGGTGCTCGAGAGCGACCGGGTGGTCGCCGAGCTCGCCAAGACCGACTGGTTCGCGAAAGAGGTGCTTCTGCACCAGAAGCGGGTGCTCAAGCGCCTGGACCTCTCGGCCAAGAGCACGTTCGCCATCATCCGTCCGGGCTCGTGCTTCGCGGGCTCGCTGCTCGAGCTCGCTTTTTCCGCCGACCGCTCGTACATGCTCGACGCCGCGGGCGGCCCCGCCATCCAGCTCTCGCCGCTCAACTTCTCTGGCCTGCCCATGTCGAACGGGCTGACCCGGCTCGAGACGCGCTTTCTGGCGACGCCGGAGCGGGTGACCGAGCTCCGCACGACCGCTGCCCCGCTCTCGGCTCGAGAGGCCAGCGATCTGGGCCTGGTGACCTTCACCCCCGACGACCTCGACTGGGACGACGAGGTGCGAATCGCCATCGAAGAGCGCGCGGCGTTCTCACCCGACGCGCTCACGGGCATGGAGGCCAGCCTGCGCTTCGCGGGGCCCGAGACGATGGAGACCAAGATCTTCGGCCGGCTCAGCGCCTGGCAGAACTGGATCTTCCAGCGCCCGAACGCCGTCGGCCAGAAGGGCGCCCTGACACTGTACGGCTCGCCCGAGCGCGCCGTGTTCGACTACCGCCGCACTTGATCGAGAGGCCAGCATGAGCAGTATCGCGACGAACGAGAAGATCCCGAACAACGTGAGCCTGGCGTCCGACCGCCGCCTGCAGCGTGCGCTCGAAGAGTGGCAGCCGAACTTCCGCAAGTGGTGGGTCGAGATGGGCCCCGACGGCTTCCAAGAGCACGACGTCTGGCTGCGCACCGCCATCAGCGCCGACAGCGACGGCTGGGCGCACTTCGACTACGTGAAGATGCCCGACTACCGGTGGGGCATCTTCTTGGCCGACCCGGTCCAAGATCGCACGATTGGCTTCGGTGACGACATGGGCAAGCCCGCGTGGCAAGAGGTGCCCGGCGAGCACCGCAACGCGCTCCGGCGGCTGATCGTGACCCAGGGCGACACCGAGCCCGCGAGCGTCGAGCAGCAGCGGCAGCTCGGTCTGACTTGCCCCAGCCTGTACGACCTTCGCAACCTCTTCCAGGTCAACGTGGAAGAGGGCCGACACCTCTGGGCGATGGTCTACCTGCTTCACTCGCACTTCGGACGCGACGGTCGTGAAGAGGCGGAAGCGCTGCTCGAGCGCCGCAGCGGCAACGCCGACAACCCGCGGATCTTGGGCGCCTTCAACGCCCCGATGCTCGATTGGCTGTCGTTCTTCATGTTCACGTATTTCACCGACCGCGACGGCAAGTACCAGCTCTTGGCCCTGGCCGAGAGCGCCTTCGATCCTTTGTCGCGCACCACCCGTTTCATGCTGACGGAAGAGGCCCACCACATGTTCGTGGGCGAGACGGGTGTCCAGCGCGTGGTCGAGCGCACCGCACAGCACATGCGAGACCAGAAGGACGTCGAGCCGCGGTCGGTCGGCCTGATCGACCTGCCGATGGTGCAGCGCTACATCAACTACTGGTTCTCGATCTCCCTCGATCTGTTCGGCGGCGAGATCTCGAGCAACGCCGCGCAGTACTTCGCGTCGGGCCTCAAGGGGCGCGCCCACGAAGAGCGGTACGACGACCACGTGGCGCTCGACCCGAGCTTCGAGATGCTGGTGCCGAAGGACGGCGCGCTGGTCCGCGAGGCGGTGCCGATGCGGACCGCCATGAACGAGGTGCTCCGCACGTCGTACGTCGAGGACTGCCAGCGCGGCGTGGACAAGTGGAACAAGACCATCGCGGAGCTCGGTGTCCCGTTCGAGCTCACCTTGCCGAGCTCGCGCTTCAACCGCCAGGTCGGCCTGTACGCGGGGCTCCACTTCGCCCCGGACGGCCGCGCCCTCGGCGCTGCCGAGTGGGAGGCGAAGCGCGGTGAGTTCTTGCCCACCGACGAGGACCGCGCGTTCCTCGGGAGCATCATGAGCCGCGCGGTGACCGAGCCGGGCAAGATGGCGCACTGGATCGCCGCGCCCAAGAAGGGCATCAAGGGCAAGCCGGTCGAGTTCGAGTACGTCCGGCACGACTGACGGGGTGCCGCTTCACGCGCGCGGGCAGATTCATCCTCGCTGCGTCCCCATGGCTCGATCCACCCGGCTCCGCAGCCGCGGTGGTGCCCACCGCGCCGGCTCCCGCACCGCGCGGCCAGCGCGGCCCTGCTCGTCACTGCGGCCGTGTAACGGTGCGTTTGGCCTCGCTGGCAGGGGAGCGACGAGGACCACCCGGACTTCCAGGTTGCTCGGCGCGGTGCACCAATGGGCCGCCCGCCGCGGGCCAACGCGCCATTACTCGGACCGCAAATGCGCGCTGGTCGCCCAGCCTTGGGTGACTCAACCAGCCTGGGTGACCTCCAAGAATAGATCTTGGAGGCTGCCGTTCAGGCGGCATTCGTCCGATGCCGAAACGAGCACGAAGTCCTCACGCGTCGCGGCGCCGCCACTCACACCGTCGAGAATGCCGAGAACGTTGGAGACGGTATCAATGGCCACCTGCCTCATGATGTCGAGGAGGACCGCGCGCTGATCTTCATCGAGTACACGGTAGAAAGCCAGGGCTCGTCGCCAGTACGCATCGGTCGCGGTTTCGGGCGAAGTTGACGCTAGCAACTCCCTGTAGGTGTCCACATTCTCTTCGATCACTGCTGCCCTGAGCGCAGCCACAAACGCTTCAGGAGTCATCGCGTCGGCCTCACTCGAACTTCTGGGTACATCGCCTTGTTCATGTCGATTAGTTCTCGTAGCAATTCGGGCGGGATGTCGGGGTACACACGTCTTAGCTCCCGGATGTCGCGCGCAACAACGTCGCGAGCATTCGTGAGCCCCTCCGTGCTGCGTGACACTACCCCGCGCGTTCCGCGAACGGTGTGCCCGACCTTCGGCACGAGGATCGCCGGCGCACTCTCAAGATCGTAGCCTGACACCATTTTTTTCATCAGAGCCTTTTGACCCACATGATGCCTATCCAGGGTCTTGCTTGCCGCGAGGTTCTTGTATGCCCCGATATCGTACTTCTGGCTTCCAGTCGGCCGAATCTGGGCACCGCGCGGGAATCCGGCACCGACCTGCGCGCCGAAGAGCGTCGCCTCGCCGCCGAGCTTCTCGCCCAGGCCAGGGATGGGTTCCTGGGTCAGAGCCTTGTCAAGCCACTCTCGAAGTTTCGGATCGCCCTCGTGGCGCAGTTCTGCCGCCGCCTCTCCCTCGCGGAACAGTTCGACCGCGGACTTCCTTGGCGAGTCAGGTGTTCCCCCGCCGGTTTCATCAGGGCCGCCTCCAGCAGGGCGATGCCCCGCGCTCGTGCCGCCGTGACCGCCAGACCCAGTCGCGGTGCCTGAGGGGGCGCTCGCTGGTTGTGCTCGAGGAGGCAACCCAACGTCTGTCTGGCGTTCAACAGTAGCCTCGTTGCCGCTACCGTATTGGACTCCGCCCCCTGCTGTGCTCGCTGTTGCCTCGCAGCTTTGGTCGGCACCGCATTCAAGGCCAAGCGGGTCGGTGGCCTTCAGCGCCATCCCGCTGACGTAGGCGTAGAGGTTAAGGTCCGCCCGGCCCGGCACATGCACCGCCAACGGATCCGCACTCACCCACCGGTTCAGAAGCGGCGCGTAGTACCTCTTGCCGAAGTACTGCAGCCCGACCTCGACGTCCTCTTCCTTCCCTGTGAACCGATAATCCTCCCTGAACCCCTTCCACCTTTCTGGTCGGTAGTCGCTCTCGCTTCCCCCGTACGCCTGATAGGTCCCCCTCTCGACGAGCTCGCCGGTCGCCTTGTCGAGCACCACGCTGGTGCTCCCCAGATGGTCGCCGAGCTCGAGCAGCACGTGCGTCTGCGCGCCGCCGACGGTGGGCACGTCGGGCTCGTCCCACGCCACGCGCGCGAGCCGGACACCGTGGGCGTAGAGGTACGGCACCTCGGTCCACTTGCTCTGCTCGTACTCGCCCGCCGAAAAGACCGCCCTTCGCAGCTCGAGGCTCTCGAAGACGTAGACCGTGTGCCGCTCGGCACCTGCGCCGTCCTTCGCGGTCTTCAGGACTCGCTGGTCACCCGCGTCGTACCCGAACGTCAAATCCGCATCGGGCGTCCCCGCGGGCAGCGGGCCCGTGACCGCCGGCAGCGTCGCGACGTCCCAGCGCTTCGCGCGCGCGAGGCGGCCGACCTCGTCCCATTGATAATCGTAGACCTGCGAGCACGCCGAGCCCGAGGGCAGGCAGGCGCCGTTGCGCTTCACCTGCAAGCGCGTCAGGTTGCCGGCGGGGTCGTACTCGGTCTCGAGCTTGCCGGTCTTGCTGCCGCCCTGGCTCGTGTTGTCGGCGGTGGCCAGGCGGTAGGTGTCGTTGGTGATCGCGCCGAGGGATCGATCGTAGAAGCCGTGAGCGTCGTCGTCGGTCTTGCTCGTGTTGCCGAGCCAGTCGTATTCAAACGTCTGCCACTGGAGCCGCTTGGCGAAGTCGACGTGGGGGCTCGGTTTGGCTCTTCTTGGATCCTGAAGGTCCGCCTGCCCGGAATTCTCTGCCGCGAACGGGCTCGTCCAGGTGTCGTCGCCGCCTTCGTGCTGGTAGTCGACGCGTGAGACTCGGTAGAGGTCGTCGTACTGGGCCTTCTTGGTGACGGGCTTCGCGCCCGCGGGCCACTCGCTAGCGATGCGCCAGTCGCGGATCTCGACCGGGTTGCCGACGTTGTCGTAGGTCAGCTCGTCGTCTTGCAGCAGCAGCTGGAAGCTTGGCTGGTTGTTCGGGGCGCTCCAGCCGGCGGGGGGGCCGCGGTAGGTTTGCACCGCCTTCACCCGCCGCCGCACGTCGTACGAGAAGTCCGTCGTGGTCTTCGCCAGATCGCCGTACTCGATGCGCTCGATCAGGCCGTCCGCCGTGCGCTCGACGTGCTGCACCAGCCCGCCATAGCTGCCCGCGATCTGCTTCACCGTGCCGCGCGCCGTGTACGCCGTGCGCACCGTGCTCGCCGATCCCGTGACGGGGTCGACCGTGCCCATCAGCTCGGCCGCTGTCGCGCCCGTCGTGGCGGCGATCTCGCGATCGGCAGAGTCGAAGGCCGCCTGCCGCACGTACCAGCGCTCGGTGAAACGGCTCGCGATCGAGTCCGAGGGCGGGCCGGGCTTGGCGATGCGCACCGCGCTCGCAGGGCTGCGGCCCCGGCCGTCGTGGGCCGTCACCGTGAGCGAGGCGCGGTCGTAGGTCGCGACGAGGCGCCCGGTGAGGAAGGCGCCGGTCAACGTGAGACCGGGGGCCAGCGGCTCGGGTGGGGCCGAGTCATAGTGGTAAAGCACCTCGATGCCCGTGCGCGCGGCCAGGTTGGGCGGCGAGTAGGCGGCGTGGGCGGTCAGACAGGGCGAGTAGTCCTCGGACGTGAGCCTGCCCGCACCTTCGTAGGTGAAGTTGACTCCGCAGCCGCGCGCGTCGCTTGTGCCGACCAGGTCGCCCGCGTCATTGTAGGCGTAGCGCCACGCGCGAAGCGTGGGCGGGAGGGCCGTGGGATCGGCGGTGAAGCTTTTGCTGGTGCTGGGCTCGACGTTGAGCACGAGCCGCCCCTGCGAGTCGTAGCGCATCCAGCGCGTCACCTCGCTGGTCGTGCCCGCGAGCCGGCGGGTGATCACCTGAGGCTCGCCCGTGGGCAGGTACCGCGTCAGCGTCTCGCGGGTGCGCAGCACGCTGCCCGCGCCGGTGCTCTCGTGGAAGCGCTCGACGGTTGCGCGGGTGCGACCGTGGCCGTCTTTGCGCTCGCTCGCGAACGTGCCCTGGTGCGGCCCGGGGGAGAGATCGGCGGCGTCCCACAGGTCGGTCGAGAGGGCGTGATACGAAGAAAAGAGCGCGATCGTGCCGTCGAGATCGGTGGTGGTGAGCTGCCGCCCGAAGGCGTCGTAGGCCTGGGTGCCGTAGGGCGTGGGCGGGGCCGCGCCGAGGGCCGTCTGCGCGAAGGCCTTGGGCGCGCCGCTGTAGAACCACTCGAGGTGCTTGCGCACCACCGCGCCCTTGGCATCGAACGTGACCTGCCCGCTCGCGACCCACGGCGCGCCGTCGCCGCCCTGGGCGGGCGAGCTGGGATCGGCCTCGCTCAGCGTGACCAGCGTGCGACCCAGACCGTCGACCACGCTCCACGACTCGAGATACTCGTCGTCGCTCAGGGACTCGCCGTCCTGCGTCTGGGTGTGGATCAGCGAGTAGCGGCTCGGGCTCTTGGGGGTCGAGCCGAGATCGGGGGGGAGGAAGTACTCGACCTTCACGCTCGGCTTGGGCGAGAGGGCGAGCACCGTGGTCGGGTGCGGTCGCGTCAGCGCGGTGAGCCGACCGAAGGCGTCATAGTCGACGCGGGTCTGGCGCGCCCCGAGCTCGACCACCGTGGTCACCAGCCCGAGGCCCAGATCGTAGGCCGCGCTGCTGGCCAGCGGGGCGACGCCGCAGCCGCCGCGGTACGTCGTCTCGACCGTCGCCAGCGTGGCAAAGACGGGATCGTAGGTCACGTCGCGGCAGCGACCGCTTGGCCCGATCTCGCGCTCGAGGTTGCCGAGGGGCGTGTACTTGCTCTCGCTGACGATGGCGCCGTCGGCCGAGGCGCCAGGGGGCGCCGGGGCGATGGGCGCGCCCGGGGACTCGTGGAAGCGATCGAGCGGCAGCGTGTGCGCGAGGGTGGCCGTGGTCTTCACGAGCGCGCCCTCGGGCGTGTACTCGAACGCCGTCGGCCTGAGCGGCCCCAGGAAGTACTGCGAGCCCGTCACCTGCGACGTCAGCGTGCGCCAGAGCCACCCGGTCGGATCAGCGGTGGGGCGACCCGGCGCGGTGTGCGTGGTGAGCGTCTCGTCCGCGCCGTCGGGGCAGCCCTCGACGCAGCCGAAGGCGCTGGCCGTGAGCTGGTTGCCGAAGACGTCGACCGTGCTCGCCGACCGCAGGCGTACCCGGCCCGCGCTCGATCGCAGCGGCAGGGCGCGCAGCGCCGTGAGCCCCGTGACGGGGCCCGCCGCCCCGTGCTCGATCTCGATCTCGGTCAGCTCTTGGCTCGACGCGCTGGGGGTGAAGGTCGCGGTGTCGTAGAGGAAGGTGTCCTTGCCGCGCTCGAACGCGTGCCGCACCTCGCGCCCGTCGCGGCCGACGTACAGCCGGCGCAGGCGATAGGTCGTGTGCTCCGTCGACAGATAGCGGCCGCTCTCGTCGCGCTTCTCGGTGACCACCGGCAGGCCCTTCAGCGCCTCGCGCGGGCTGTCGCGAAAACGCTCGGCGACGCTGCACTCGTCGGTGCCGTTCGTGGGGGTCTCGTCCACGCACTCGCCGAGCAAGAAGGTGCTCTCGGTGACGTCGCTGGGGCTGCTCTCGCTGCCGATGCGCTTGGCGCTGGCCTGCCGGAAGCCCCGAAACTCGCGCTGCCGCCCCTCGAAGACCGGCTCGCGATAGCTGTATTCGGTCACCACGCTCACCGCCGGCTGGCCCGCCAGCGCGAGCCCGCTGCTCTCGGTCACGCGCTTGACCACGTGGGCCACCGTCGGCATGCGGGTCGACCAGGCGTTGCCCGCCTTGTCGGCCGCCAGCATCTCGGCGGTCGAGGTCGAGTACTCGAGGCTCGTCGTCTTGCCGAGGCCGTTCTCGACCGTGGTCAGGATCCACGGGCGCTGCCCGCCCGCGAGATCCATGTACTGGTACTTGTTGCCGTTGCCCCAGAGGATGTCGCGCGTGCCCGAGCCGTTCACGTCCACCAGGCGCACCCGGTTGGCGTAGGAAGGGCTCGCGGGCGTGTTCTTGATGATGTGCCGGTCGGTCCAGCCCACGCCGTCCACGTTCAGCCACACGTCCACGTCGGTGAAGCGGATCTGGACCAGATCGGTGAGCCCGTCGCCGTTCACGTCGTCCAGGCGCAGGCTCTCGCCCTGAATGTCCGAGTACTGCGGGCTGGTCTGCATCAGCACGTGGCGGTTCGCGCCGAAGGTGCCCGCGCCGCAGTCGTCACGCTTGCCCGTGCCCCAGAAACCGTTGCCCCGGCCCGGCCAGTAGCGGACGTCGCCCTTGCGCACCCGCACGATGTCGCTGATGCCGTCGCCGTTCATGTCCGCGACCTTGATGTCCGGATCGCTGAAGCGGACGGGCGTCGCGCTCCACGGCACGCAGGTGCGCACCGGCTCGGTCGAGAGCGAGGCCGTCGCCGCGCCCGTCCACCCGCCCTGGCCGAAACGCCCGTCGCCGCCCGGCAGCCGCCCCAGCGCAAAGTAGGTCTGGATCTCGGTGCCGGTGCTCACCACCACGTCCACCAGGCCGTCGAAGTCGACGTCCATCACCTGGGTGTCGGCCGCGTCTTTGCCCAGATCGAGCTTCGGGCTCAGGCCGTCGCTGGTCGTGACCTCGCGCCCCTGCCAGAGCCACCCGCTCGGTGCGCTGCGCGGCGAGTACACCGCGTAGCTCTTCACCTTCGGCATGTGCAAGAGATCCACCGTGCCGTCGCCGTCGAGATCGAGCGGCGCCACGTTCTCGTTCTTGAACGTGATGGTGGTCGGCCCCGCGCCCAGCACGCCGGCGATGCCCATGGGCTTCACCGCGCCGAAGCGGTCCGCGTCTCCGCCGTCGCCGTTCAAGAAGATGCCGTGCCCCGCGCCGTAGGTGCCCGCCGCGGTCACCAGCACGTCGGGCAGGCCGTCGCTGTTCACGTCGAACAGGTCGCTCAGCTCTTCGTCCACCGAGTGCGGCGGGCTCTGGAGCATGGTGCGCAGGCGCTCGTCGAAGCCCTCGTAGCCCGGGAGATCTTTCACCCCCGGGCCGCCGCTCACGGTGAACGGCTCGACGTGGCCGTAACCGAAGCTCATCGCCGGCAGGCGAGGGCAGCTCGTGGTCTCGTCGCTCTCGAGGGGAGCGTCTTCTTCGCGCCCCGCGCAGCGGCCCTCGGCCTGCACGCTCGCGAGCAGCGACACGTGCGAGCCGGGATCGTACTCCAGGTGATAGCGCCGCACCCGACGCCGCGCGCTGCTCGCCGCCCCGCCGAAGGTCTTGCTGCCGACGTCGATGCGCGTGAGGCGGAAGCGCTGCTGCATCTTCCAGCCGCTGCGATACGACTCGGTGGCGTCGGCGCGCTCGGCGTAGATCAGGCGCGTGTGGTGCGCATAGTCGCTGAGCGGCGCGGTGGCGGCGCTTGCCGCCGGCGGCGTGTCGAAGAGGTCGCTGAGGTACGCCGTGCCGCCGTCCTGCGCGTAGCGAAACACGACCACGTTCACGGGTTGGGGGTTTCCGCTCGCGGGGTTGCCGTTGCCCCAGGTGTCGTATTGCCGGACCAGGTTCCAGCGGAACACCTCGCTCGGCTTCGCTGGGTTTCGCTCGAGCGCGCCGACGTAGCCCGAGCCGTCGAGCGGCACCCCGAGCTCCATCGTCACGCCGCTCTTGTCTTGCACGCGCCAGGTCTGATGATCCGGCGACCAGAAGAAGCGCAGGAACGAGCCCTCGACCCGGGGGCGGAAGTACTGGTGCCCCGCAGACCAGATCGGAAATGCCTCGCCCGCGGCCGCTCCGTCGCAGCCGAGGGCCGCGCTCACGGTGCAGATCGGCACCAGCTCTTGCCCGCCGTTGAACACGAAGTGGTCTTGCCCCGCGTGCCAGCTGGCCTGGTCGTCGTAGCGCGGCACGCCGCGATCGGTCTGCCGCGCGATGAACGGCACGCCGATGCTCCAACCCATGCCCACCACGCCCGCGCCGCCGCTCGACGAGTACGAGAGACCGAGACTCGGTTGCGCTCCGCCGCGGGCAGCGGGCAGCGCGATGGGCACCGAGAAGGTCGCGATGCCCGTCGAGAGCTGTGCGCTGAAGCTCTCTTCCATGCCCTGGATCGTGCCCGCGCCCTTCGGCACGCTGATGCTCTTGCTGGTGACGCCGCTCTTGTCCGCGCCGCTGGGCAGCGCCACCGTCTCGACCGGCGGCGGCGCAGAGGCCGCCGGCGGCGGCGCCGGATCGCCCGTCACGGTGGGATCTTTGGGCTGCTCGCTGACCAGCGCCCCGGGGGCCGTGGGCTCGCCGGACGATGGGCTCGGCAGCGAGCCCGGGGAAGCCACCGGGGCGGGTGCGCTCGCGGCCTCGGCGCTCGACTCGTCGCCGCTCTCGGCCGTGACGCTGGCGGGCGCGAGCAGCGACAGCACGAAGCTCGTGAGCGCGAGCGCGCTCGATCGCGGCCCGCGTCTCATTGCGCGCCTCCGTCGAGGGCGGGCTTGCGCACGAGCGGCAGCGGGATCAGCTCGGCGACCACGTCGGGCGTGCCCTCGACCGAGCCAAAACCGCGGCCGTAGTCGTCCCAAGCCGTGGCGAGCGAGCCCTGGCCGCTCGCCGCGAGGGCCGGGTGGCGTTGATCGTCTTTCAGGTGCGCGGGCCAGCGCGGCAGCGCGAGCTCCACCTTCGACAAGTCGAGCGTCGGGCTCGTCCAGTCGATCTCCTTCAGCCAGAGCTCCTCGGCCTTCGCATCGCCGGGAACGAGCGCGGAGCGCCAGGCCACGAAGACCCGATTGCCCACTCGCACGACGTTCGGGTGGCTTTGTGCGAGCGAGGCGTCGATCGAGTACGGGGCGACCAGCGGTGCGATCGGGAACGGGGTCACGTTGGACTGGTTCGCCGTGTCGAGGATCGCGCCCCGCAGCCGCGCGGGCACGCCCTCGCTGAAGACCAAGAGCAGATGTGTCGAGCCGAGCTCGGCCAGAGCGGGCTTGTCCTCGGCGGGGCCGGGGGAGGCGACCGCCACGCTCCACGAGGCGCTGGTCGTCTTCACGACGATGGTCTCGGTCCCGGACGAGGCAGACCGCCACGCGGCGGCCCAGCTGCCCGCGAAGGGCGCGAGCGCGACGCCGCTCTCTTGGGCGGGGCCGTTCGCGAGGATCTCCTCCGAGCTCGTGGGCGCGAGCGAGGCGTTGAAGCGACGCATGCGCACGTCGGTCCCGCTCGTCGGGAGCTTCGAGTCATCGACCCAGGCCACGACGAGCTCGGTGCTCGTCCACACGATATCGGAGTCGTGCTGGCCGAAGTTCTTGGTGGTGTTCGCGCGCACCAGGGGGCCGACGCCGCCCGCGTCGACCAGACGCAGCGCGACCCCGAGCCCATCGCCGTCAGCGCCGAGATCGGTGTACGCCACCGCGTACTTGCCGCCCGGGAGCGCGGCGACGACGGGGTGGGCGCTAGCAGTGATTGAAACGTCCGCGGCGACGGAGACCGGCGCGCTCGCCGGGACTCCGACCGGGTCGAAGGTCAAGAGGCCGAGCGTGACCGGCGCCGGCAGCGACGTGACGAACGCAACCGCAAAGCCCGCGTCGCCGCCTGCAACCGGGTGACGGCCATCGCCCAGACGGCGCGACACCTTCGGCGGCACGCCGCCGTCGGAGCCGGGGCCGGGAACGAGCAGCACGTCTTGCACGAAGCACCCCGCGCAAGAGTCCGCGGCGCTCGCGTTGCCGTCGTCGCACTCTTCGGTGACCGGATCGCGCACGCCGTCACCGCAGTAGAGCGAGACCGGCGCGTCAATCACTGCGTCGCTGGGATCGGCGTCGCCGCCAGCGTCGCTGCTGCCGCCGCTGCCACCCCCGCCGCCACCGCTGCCTGTGCTGCCTGCACTGCCGCCCGTGCTCGCGTCAGACGCGGAACCCGCGGCGCCACCGGTGGCGGAGCCGCCGCTGCCAGTGCCCGCCACGCCGCCGGTGGAGGTCCCGGCGGCGCCGCCTGATGCGGAGCCTGCAGCGCCCCCCGAGCCGCCGCCCCCGCCCGAGTCGCAGGCCTGCGCTGCGAGCGCGACGGCGATGGCGGAGAGCCACGCGACCTTGATCCGGTGCATCACGCGGGCTCCGATCAGGGCGCGGGTTGGGGTTGGATCCGTGACCAGTACCGGTACTTCAGCACGAGCTGGATGTCCTCGATGCGGTTCCACATCAGATAGGGCGAGTCCCAGATCCGGAGCCGATAGCTGCCGTCCAGCGGCCGCCCGCGGTACTCGGGCTTCTCGATGCCCGGCTGCGCGAGCAGGTTCTGGTCCCCCGAGCCGATGGGCAGCGTCACGTACTTCTCGGCCGCCAGCGCCTTGCCGTGGTTGATGCCCGCGGAGCCGAAGTTGAAGATCTGAGCGATGCCGTCCCGCGGAAGCACCGGCACGCTGAACGCATCGTGATCGATGCTGTACTCGACGAACGCGCTGCCGAAGCACGACTGGCTGGGGTTGGCGGTGCAGTCGTAGACCCCCGTGCCCACCAGGTTCAGCGCCAGCGTGATGTGCCGGAAGTTGAAGTTGCCGGCCGCGAGCTTGCCGGCCAGGCGCGAGTTGCCCGACGCGAGCTGCGTCGTATCGATCGCGATGGGGGCTACGAGCTCGTAGTAGCACTGCTTGTTCGTGTCACAGGCGTACTTGAACGCTTGCTGCAGGCTCTCGGGGCTCGCGCTGCTGCACTGGCTGGTCACCTGCAGCCGGGACGCTCCGGTGTGGGCATACGCGGTGGGCTTGGAGCCTGGCGCGGCCTGTTCCAGCTGCAGGTTGGCGATCAACACGCTGCCTGGCGTGCCGCTGTGGGACGCCCAGATCACGACGCGGTGGGTGCCCGACTGCGCCGCTTTTACCTCGAGCGTCCGGCGCTCGCTCCACTGCACCTTGTCGGTGATGCTCGCCGGGCGGAAGGGGATGATCGGTGGGTGCGCGACCTCTTTCCCGTTGGGATCGACGATGGCAACGCGGTACGCCGGTGAGTCCTGGGTCGCGAAGCCTCCGTCGGCGTTCCTGGCCTGGTCCCACCACGACAGCACGTAGCTCGAGCCAGCGACCAGCTCCACCGCCTGCGAGACCGTACGCGGAGCGGAGAAGCCACCGCTCCCGGCGTCTCCAGAGCCCGCGTCGCCCGCTCCGCCGTCCACGGCCGCGGCGGCCGCAGCGGGCACGTCGTGCAGCCACGAGAACCCGCCCACGGGAGCGATCTCGGGGGGCGCCGGCGGGGTCGCCACCGCGCCCTGCGGCGTGACTCGAAGACAATACGCATCCTGCGCCCCGCAGGCGTCGAGATCCCAGCCGCGCTCCACCGAAGCGTTGCCGTCCGAGACGAAATCGTGGCCGGTGAGGTCGTCCGAGAAGAGCAGCAGGTTCGGGCCCTCTTTCACGCACGCGCCCGGCGGACCGAGCAAGTCGTCGCGGAGAGACACCACCGCGGTGTCGTCCCCGTCGTGGGAGGGGTACTCGATGTTGTAGTACTCGACGAAGTTCTCGAGCTTGTCGACGTAGTCGCCGATGTACTGATCCACGAAGTCGTTGATGACGTCGGCCTCGGCGCTCTCGAGCTCCGTGGGTTGTCCGCCGTCCGGCTCCTCGAACTTTCGCAGCTTTTCGTAGTCGATGCCGGTGAGGTCGCACACGTCATCGGCCCACTGCTGGGGCGGCTCGAGCGGCCCGACCTTCTCTTTGAACGTCGACAGCCGTGCCCCGAGGCGCTGCTCGACCGCGAGGCGAGCCACGTACGCCAGGTACTTTGCCTCCTTCACCGCGGCCTCGTAGCGCTTCTTCTTGATCGAGTAGAGCCGCCGCTGCACGGTGTTCACCGGGAGCTTCACCACCTTCCCGTTGGGGTCCACCACGTAGTCGGCTCCGCTGCCCTTCGCGGCCTGGTAGTTGGCCTTGGCCTCGCTCATGCGGAGCTGCTCTACCAGGTTCGCCACGTTCGTGGCCGACACCAGGATCTCGCTCAACGAGTTCTTCAGATGTGTGTAGACCGGGCCCGTGCTCAGTGCCAGCTGGTTCAGCGCCTGCTCGATCTTGTTGTCCTTGTCCTGGGCCGCCAGCACCTCGAGCTCCTTGGTCTTGAACAACATGGCAGTGCCGAACCCGAGCTGAGCTGCCGCGTTTACCGCGGCGGCGGCTGGCTTCGTCCCGACGTCCCCGAGGCTGAACGACCCGAGGAACCCCGCCGCGGTGCCGACCATGTTCGCGTGGATGTTCAGCCGCTGGATCGCCAGATTCGCCAGCTCTTTCTTGTCTTGGATCTTGGCCGCGCGGATCGAGTTCCGCGCCGCGCCCACCGCGTCGTAGAGCTGCCCCAGATCGCCCGAGACGTTGTTCCAGCCCTGGTCGAGCGACCGGAGCGAGTTCGCGAGCTCGAGCAAGAAGATGCCGTGCTGGCCCTTGCTCTCACCCCCGCCCACCTTCAGCTTGGTGAAGTCGTCGACCACGCTCTTGGGCAGCTGCTCGAGGGTGATGTTGCTGACCTGCCGGCCTGCCTGCTTCGAGAGGTAGTCGATCCAGAGCACGAAGGCGTCGATGTGCTCGATCGTCTCGAGCTTAGGGCGGGAGGTGATCTGACCCAGAGCGCCGCCGATCGAGAGGTTGCACGCCAGCACCATCGCCTGCGCGAGCTGCGCCGCCGCCCCGCAGGCCCCCATCGGCGGGTACGAGTTCACGAAGATCTGCGCCCGGTCCGCCGGCCCGCAAACCTGCGGCCCGAGCAGCCGTCGCGTGTAGCGCGCGGCGTGGACGCCGTCGTTGGGGAACGGCATCGCTTCAAGGACGTCGTTCGTGCAGCTCGCGTCGATCCACTGCAGGCCCGTCGTGCCCAGGCTCACCCCGGTGCCGCCGAGGGTCTTGGGGTGGCGGCACTGCGAGAGCGGCACGTCCACCGTGCTTCGAAGCGAGAACGAGTTCAGTAGTCCCAGCCCCTTCACAGCGGGGTCCGGCTCGCTATCGGGGAAGTAGGGGATGACCTGCTTGGCACGGTCGTACCCGTTGCCCCACCCGCCAGGCATCCATCCGACATCCCAGAACGAAGTGAACGCTTCCCGGTTCTTGTCCACGTCGAGCCAGAGCGTGCCGCCCTCGAGCGGCCGGCTGCACAGCTTGCCCCAGTTCTTTCCGCGACGGAGCGCCTCGACGGCGGCCCGCCCCTTCTCGTGGCTGGCGGTTGGCCCCCCGTCCGGGTCGCCCGTGTACCGCACCAGCCCGCCCTGCTCGCACGTCATCCCGTCGAACGACAGGCCCTGCTGCTGGAGCCACGCCGCCAGATCCTTGCTGTCGAAGCCGGTGACCTCCTTGTTCTTCGCCGCCGCGTGCAGGTAGCGCCCGGCAGGGGCGGAGTAGAGATCGGTCAGCCACAACGGGATTTCAGTGGAGATATCGTAGGTGTTGTACCACTTGAAGCTGCCCGGGACGAGAGCCCCCATCCAGTCTTGGTCACCCTGGATGTTCCCGGAGTCGAGCCAGTAGGTGCCCGGCTGGCTGACGTCCTCCTTGTACCGCGACGTGCCGTACACCGTCGGCACCGGGGCCCGGGCCACCGTCGGCCAGCTTGCGTTGAAGTTCGCCGCGGGCACTTGGGTGTTGAACATCCCGGACGGGATGGTCCCGCTCATGGCACCCAGAAGCCACACGGCACCCTGGACACGCCAGAGGATGAAGCTCGACTCCAGGCTGGCGCCGGGCCCCTCGGAGCTGCCCAGAGTCTTGGGGCCCCCCGCCGCCAGCCGGCGGAAGGTCTGATCGAACAGGTCGGCGACGCCGCCTTGCTTGCAGTTGTAGCCCGTGCGACGGCAACCCGGCCAGAAGTCGTCCTGTTTGCTCGAGTCCATCTTCGCTTCGCCGCTCGACTTCAGGCGCCACTCCCCGGTGGGATCGACCTCGACCGACAGCGTGCTTGCCAGCACCTCGAGCTGGGGGTCGTGCATCCACTCGGCCACGGCCAGGTCTTTCACTGTATTGCCGGCGAACTTGTCCTTGAGCGACGCCGGGATCGGCGCCACCACGTCGCACTTGCCCGGCGCGCCGCCGACGCTCGGACCGACGTACGGGGACAGGCCGAGGGCGCCCGTCTCGATCGTGTTCGTGTTCTTCGGACCGTTGACCGACACCGCGCCGCACAGAGGGTTGGCCGGCTTCTCGGCGCACCCGAGCCTTGCCTTCGCGAAGTCGAGCTTCTCCTTCGCACTCAGCTGCTTCAGCGGGTCGTCCGTGAGGAAGACCAAGTCGTACTTGTCTTCGGCCAGGCAGTTCTTAAGGTTCTGATCGCCGTCCGGCGCCGACACCTTCCCGTTGTTCACCTCGACCTGGTCCAGTGAGGTGTAGTCGCCGCAGATCTCTGCCAGATCTTCCTGCGCTGCCTCTCGCCGGAAGTCCTGGTCCAGGCCGAGCTTGATCAGCTCCTCGCCCAGCGCGTCCGCCTTGACCGCGGCCTGACGCGCCACGGTCAGGTAGTGCCGGAAGCTGTTTTCGTACTGATCCGAGTCGGAGGTCAGCTCGTTCTCGAGCGGCACGAAGAGATCCTTCGGCATTCCATTGCAGTACACCGGGCCCTCGCTCACACCCGGAAGCCCGATGCCGATGGTGTTCGCGTGGGACTTGGAGAGCCCCAAGATGGCGTTCAGGTGCTGCTGCTGCTTGGCGCTGACGGAAGTGGCGGTGCCGCCCACCAGGTTGGCGCCCACGGTCAGCGGGTGCCGCAACGCGAGCGCGCCAAGCACCTTGCCCTTGGCCCCCGGCGAGCTCGGGTCGTGCAACTGCACCACGTACAGGTTCTCGGGAGAGCTCGTGCTGCCGAGGTACTTGGGTTGGAACTGCGGAACGCTCCCGGCGTTGAACGCGAACACGCCATAGGTGCCATCGAATCCGGTCGCCCGGCGCATCCCGGCGTCCATTTGGGTGACCGAGGCGTAGACCGGCTTGGCCACGTACTTGTCCGCGAAGCCCTCCGGACAGCTCGAGCGCAGGCGCGCCGCGCAGTCGGCCACCCACGCGGGGCCGTGCACCAGCACCAGCTGCTGCTGCATCTCGGCGGCGGTGCTCGCGGCGAAGTCACTGGGCTCGAACCCAAGCGTCGCGATCCAGACCGCGCCCGGCCCCCCCGAATCGGAAGGCAAGCTGGTGGCGATCACGCGGCCCGGCCCGGTCCACGCGCGCACCTCGCCCGCGGCGTCCTCGCTCTGCTTCAGCGCGTCTTCCAGCAACGAGAGCTGCTGCTCGCGGACGGCCTCTCTGAGCACCACGAGGCGGCGCTGGAGCGTCTGACCGATCGAGTACGAGTCCTGAAACGCGGTCCGAACCGCCGTGCTCGCGTAGATCTGCCCGATGGCGCCGCCGAACTCGTCGCACTGCCCAAGCTGCTGGATGGTGCCGACGCGGGCGGTGAAGTCCGTCGCCAGATCTTGTCGCGGCATCCCACCCTCGAGGGCGATCGCGCCCAGGCTGGCGAGGTCCGTCGACACGTGCCCGGGCTTCAGCCCCGCGCTGAGCGCCGCGGTCGGAGCCGCGCTGCTGCCTTGGTTCGTGAGCAACTGGTACTGCTGAAAGCTGGCCTCGAGCGCGAACGTCAGATCGCCATCGGTGAGGTCGTTCATCACGTAACCGACCGACTTGCCAGCCAGCTCCCCGGCGTAGACGGGATCCGTCGCGGCAAACCCGTTGGCCAGCGCGCCCACCTCGACCAGCTGCTTGTGGACGGCCTCGCGAGCCTGACCGATCTTGTCCGTCGGGACGATGATCCCGGCGCCTTGGATCACCTCCGTGGCCAGCTTCTGGCCCGGGGTCCGAAGGCCCTGGTGCCTGATCCGCGCGTCCAGATCGGCGCCGTAGCCCTTCTCGACCGCCTCGGCCACGGGCACGCCGCCGCACTTCGGATCGCTGGTGAAGAAGAAGGGGTTCCCTGTCGGGACCGGAGACAGCTCCCACCGCCCGGCCACCACGCGCACCGCGTGGGCAAGCGTGTTGTACCGTCCGTTGGCGTTGTCGCGCTGTCCCCACGCGATCTCGCTGCCGCGCACGTGGTCGGTCGCCCGAGCGCGACGCTTCGCGGCCCCGGCCAGATCGGCCTCGACCGACTTGTCGATCAGCTCGTCGAGCAGCCGACTGGCGGTGCGGAGCACCTGCGTCTGATACCGCAGGCGCAGCTCGGCGATGGCCGGCACCGTGGCCAGGGTGATGTTGGGGTCGGCGTCGGGGAAGTACTTCGTCGCGATCGTGGATCCGAAGAGCCAGCTCGCGTTGGCGGTGCCGAACTGACCGTCCTTCGCCGCCCGGGCATAGGCACCGGAGCACGCGTCTTCGGTGCTGCCGGGGATCGGCGCCATGTCGTTCATGGCCAGGGTCGCGAGCAGGTAGATCGCGAGATCCCTCGCGATGAACCGATCCTTGTTCGACTGAACCGGGATCTTCCAGGGGCCCGTGGGCAGGCCGTCGAGCGGGGGCATGGCTGCCACCCGGGTCCAGCGGATGGTGCTGACCGCGTCGGCGACCGCGCTCAGCTCGTTCGCGACGCATAAGAGCGCGTCATTATACGCAATCTGCTGATCACAGCTCTGGGGCGGGGCGGGGGTCGAGCTGCCGCCCGGGAAGATGCTCCATGAACCCAGGTCCCACGGCGGCACGACCGGCGGACCGTTGAGGTGCGGGTTGGCCCCGGGGTCGGCGACGACCGAGCGGGACGCGGGGAAGCCGCACTCGGCGGCGGCGCCGTAGACCAGCGCCCAACCGCTGATGCCGCTCAGCTCTTGCTCGACCACCGCGCCGCCGTCGTCGCTGCCGATCACTGCCTGCGGCTTCGAGCCGGGGCCGGGGTTCTTCGTGCCGGCGGCGCCACCGGCCGCGGTGAGCTTGGGCGGCCCGGAGGCCATCAGCTCGGCCGGCGACCCGGGGGCCTTGCCGGCCGGGGCCTGGGCGAGCGGCTGATCGCCGAAGCCGAGCTCGCGCACCGGGCGCAGATCCACCCGCTTCGCGCTCGCCCCTTCGCCGACGAAGATCTTGATCGACCACTCGCTCGCGGCGGGCTCGGCGGGTTGCTTGGCTCGCGGTGAGTCCGCGCCGTCCGAGCACGACGACAGCGGCAGGGCCGCCGCGACCAGCACGGCCGCGAACCAGCGCCAGGATTGGGTCCATTCGAGCTTCGATTTCAGGGACAGGTGGCTGGCCATTGCACTTGCTCCACGGTGGCGTTGACGGCGGGGGCGTTGGGGTCGTTGGTGAGAACGTAGACGTTCTGGAAGGTTGTTTGGGCCACGTCGCACTGCGACTCTTGGCCGGTCAGGCAGTAGTGCTTCGGGTCGTCGAGGTAGTCGATCTTGATGAACCACGGCTTGGGCACCGTCACCTTCATCCCGGTGGTGTAGGGCAAGGCGTTCGCCAGCCCGATGCCATAGACCGTGTTCCCGTTGCCGCAGTGCTTGATGCACGCCGGGTCGGTGCCCGGCTTGGACGGCGTGCGGATCACGTACGGGAAGGCCGGCTTGGTGCTCGTGCTGTAGAAGGTGTCTCCGCACATGGACAACGCGCAGCTCGCGCTCGGCCCGCCGCAGCTGTTCGAGCAGTCGATGATCGGCGTCTTGGTGGGACACGGATCGTCCTTCCACTGCGTGCCGCCGGTGCCGCCGGTGCTCGCGTCACCCGCGCTGCCGTCGCCGCCCGCGCTCCCGTCGCCGCCTGCAGCGCCGCCCGTGCCCGCGCCACCGCTGCCACCGCTGCCAGCTGCGCCGCCGCTGCCGCCGCTGCCGCCGCAGTCGCACGCGCTCCAGGTGCTGTCGGCGCTGCAGCTCTGCGCGCCGTTGCACTGGCCGGGGCCCAGGCAGGCGCGCGTGTCGCCTTGCTGGCACGGGCCGGACGACGAGTCGTCACCCCCGCTGTCCGAGCCGCAGGCGCTGGCGACGAGCCAGAGAGGCGCGAGGAGCGCGAGGGCGCTGGTGGCTTGGCGCGCCGCGCGCGCGGTTCGTCGAGCCCGTGGGTCTTCCTTGGTCGTGTTGCGCATCGTCGTCCCTCGCGTGGCTACCCGCTTCCGGCCGCGTGGATCTTCGCTGTCGGCGAGCGGCCGTTCAATGGACGTTTGATGGACGTTTCGGCGCCGATGTAGGTGCGCTCAGCCGGGCCGCCAGCCGGTCGAGGCAGGCCGTTTCTCAGGGGCAATCCGAACCGCCCGCTCGGTGTAGGTGTCCATTTGGAGTTTGTTGATCGAGGCACGGCCAGCCCGCTTTCCCCGCGAGGCCGCCCACCGCCCCCGCGCTTCGAGAGCTGACACCCGGCCGCCGTGATCGAAATGACCAAGGTCAATTCACCCACGTGAACGTGCGACGTGCACGCGCGCGGCAGCTCGCGACTGTCTCGAGACGAGACACGACGACCACGCGACACCTGGCAGATCTGCCAGGTGTCATCCCCATCGAAATGTGCATGCGCAGGAAGAACGCCTGCTGCCCAAGCCCCCGGCCCCCTGGGCGCGAAGGCCCGCGAACCCACGGAACACTCCGTTTCGCGCTTGGGCCCCGCGGCCCGGCGCGCCGCGTTTGACGACGTCTCGCGTCGGGGCGAACATTCGCCCCCCCGCGACTGCCATGAGCGCCGCTTCCGCTTACGACGAGCTCCGAGAAGGCACCGCGCTCGGCCCCTATCAGCTGCTGGTGGCGGTCGCGCAGGGCGGTATGGCGCGGGTTTGGGCAGCGCGCCACGTTCCGACCAACCGCGTGGTCGCGGTCAAGACCATTCGGCCCGAGCTGGCGGGCAACGCGACCTATCAGCGACTGTTCGCCGACGAGGCTCGGTTCGCGGCCGCGGTGAAGCACCCGAACGTGTGCGAGGTGTTCGGCACCGGCGAGGTCCACGGCGTCCACTACATCGCCATGGAATGGGTGACCGGCGAGAGCTTGGCCCGGGTGCTCAAGCCGAACCGCGGTGACACGCCGCGGCCGGTCGAGCCGCGCCTCGCGGCCCGCATCATCGCCCAGTGTGCCGACGCCCTGCACGCCGCCCACGAGACGCGCGCCGAAGACGGTAGCTTGGTCCGGATCGTTCACGCGGACGTGTCACCGCAAAATCTGATGCTCACCACGACGGGCCGCGCCAAGTTGGTGGACTTCGGCGTGGCGCGCTCGGTCGCCACCGGGCAGGTGGGCGACTTCCCGCAGATCGACGGCAAGGCAGCGTACATGGCGCCGGAGCATGCCGCCGGAAAGCGGCTCAGCCGGCTCTCGGACGTGTTCACGCTGGGCGTGTGTCTGTACGAAATCTCGACGGCAGCCCGGCCCTTTGCCACGGGTAATCGAGAGGCCACGATCGCGCGCCTGCTCGAGGGCGGTTTCCAGTTCCCCTGCGAGATCGTGCCGGACTACCCGCCCGCCCTCGAGCGGATCGTGCGCCGCTCGATGGCGATGGAGCCGGCGCATCGCTATCCCTCGGCGCTGCGACTGAAGGCGGCGCTGGAAGAGTGGCTGGCCTATTCCGGGCCCGCGATTCGGGAGAGCGATCTGGCCGAGTTCGTCAGGAGCCGAGCGGGCGCCATCATCAGCGAGCGCGAGGGCGCCATCGCTCGCTCGATGGGCGGCCGCGCCTGATGCGATTCGAAGGCGAACGAGCCCGATCAGCGCCGGCGCTCAGCGCTTCTTGCTGGTCAAATGCACGCCCGCCTCGAGCGCGGTGAGCAGGGCCTCGTGCGCCCCGGGCGGCACCGGCTCGTCGTCGGCCAGGGCACGGACCATCATCAAGGTCTTGTCCTCACCCGCCGGCGTGACCGCGACGCGGAGCGCTTGGCGCGGGCGGAACACGACGGCGCCGGACGATGAAACCGGCGAGCTGCGCGACGTGTTCGGAGAGGAAGAGAGCGGCGACGACGGCAGCGCCGAGCTGGGCGGAGGAGACGCGCTCGGCGACGACCGCGACGGCGGCGGAGGCGGGGCCGCGCTGGGCGACGACCGCGACGGCGGGGGCGGGCGCCGCGACGGCGGCGGTTGCTGGCGCTCGCGCGCTTCCACGTCCTCGGGGATTCGATAGTCGTGGACCGTGGCTTCGTCAGGCGGCGAGAGCGGCGGCGCCTTGGGTCGACTGACCGGCATCGGCCGCGGCGTGGTGGCTTCATCCGCGGTGGGCGCGGACACGGGCGGCGGCGCCGGGCGAGCCGACACCGGAACCGGGGTCGTCTCGGTGGAGGGCGGGTTGGACACCGGCGGCGGGGGGATCGACGGGGGCAGGGCGAGCGCCGCGGTCAGATCGGCGGCGGCCCGGGCGAGCGCCACGGCGCGCAGGTCGCTGCCGGCGTCGCTCGCGGCCTCGGCGGCTCGGCGCAGCCACCGGACGGCCTCGTGGTTGTCGCCACGGGACCACATGGTGCCGCCGGTCTGGAGATTCCACGCAACGTCTTCGGGATCACCCGACTCGGGCGCCGGGAATGCGAGCGACTCGTTCATCGGCCGTCATCATACTCGAATCGGGGCCGATGCCCGGGGACAATCAGCGGGTCCAGCGCTCGCGCAGCATCGGGTACAGGGTGTCGCCCATGGCGTACAGATGATCGCAGTGGGCGTCGGTGTCCTTGCCTCCATAGCCCCGCACGTGGAAACCGCCCGCGTCGGCCTTCAGCGTGAGCTTCATGGTCGGCCTTGGCCCCGGCTCGTCCGTGGGGCGCGCTTCGAGCCCGCGCCGCTCGATCAGGTAGCGGGCGGTCTCGGTGGTGCTCGCATAGCTGGGGGTCACGATGGCGGTGTGCGTGATCGCGAACAGCTTGTCGCCTTTTGCCGCGCGCTCGGCGAACGCATCGAACGGCGCCATCTGGCCGTCGTTCATCTTCTGCCGGAACTTGTCTAGAAAGCCGGCGTGCAAGCCGTCCGAGAGCAAGATGGCATCGACCAGCTCGCGGTCCTTCTTGTTGGCGAGCACGCGATAGGCGGCACCGTAACCCGCGCTCCAGGCCGAGAGCGCCACCCTTCCGCGAGCGCCGGTCGGGTGGGGGCAAGCCTTGTTCACCACCTGGTCGATCTCGCCCAGCAGGGTGGCCAGCGAGCCGTCCTGCATGAACAGGTCTTCGTAAGGGCCCGAGCCGATGCCCAGGTTCACGACCACGAACACCGCGTCGATGGCGGCGCGCTGGAACACCGGCTCGATCACCTGGGGGACGCCGTGAAAGTGGACCACCAGGTCGTAGCGGCCGGCCGCGTCACGGCAACGGACCGGAACGTTCACGATCTTGCGACCTCGCACGATGCGCGCCGGCGAGGCGATCTGGCTGCCGGCCGAAGGGGCCGGCGCGGGTGCCGCGGTCTGGCGCGCGGTCGCGCTCGCCACGAGCTCGGCGACCGCCGATGCCGCGGTGCGCAGCACCGAAGCCTCGGTGGCCCCGACGGGGACCGCCGTGAGGAGCAGCGTCGCGATCAAGGCAGCCATCAGCCGTTTCATTGCGGCCTCCCCCTCTTCAAGCGCCGTTCCAACGCCGAGCGCGCCTCCAACCCCTCGAATTCAAAGGGCTCCGCTCGAGAATGCGGTCTCGAATGCGCAGCGCAGGGGCAGCAACTTGCTGCCGATTGCCCTCAGCCGCTGGGGGCAAACGCCCGCGCTGCATCCCGGACCGATCCGCCCTAGTCTGTCCGTCCCGTGACCGAGATCGACGACCGTCCGACGCTCGCCGGCATGCACCTTTCCACGGTCCAGCAGCTCGCGGCCGCTGTCGCCATCCCCCGGCTCGAGCTGGTGGTTGAGCGCGAAGCGGGCCACGACGTGGGTCGCGCCCAAGTGCTGGAGGGCGACGTGCTGCGCATCGGCTCGCACCCGAGCAACGACGTGGTGCTCGACGACCGCGCGGTCTCGCGCTTCCACTGCCAGCTCACACGTGGCGAGCAAGGCTGGGTCGTCTCGGACAGCGGCTCGATGAACGGAACCACCGTGAACGGCGTGCGCGTGCGCGACGCCGACCTGCCCCGACCGAGCTGTCGGATCGAGCTCGGCGACTCGGTGTTGCGCGTCCAAGAGCTCGGGCCAGAGGCGATTGCCGAAGTCCCGACCTGGTCCTCGTTCGGCGACCTGTTCGGCGAGTCGATGGCGATGCGCCAGCTGTTCGCGGTGCTCGACCGAGTCGCCAAGAGCGAGTCGACGGTGCTGATCGAAGGCGAGAGCGGCACCGGCAAAGAGCTGGCGGCGATGGAGATCGCTCGACGCGGACCGCGCGCCGACGGGCCGTTCATCATCGTGGACTGCAGCTCGATCTCGCCCAACCTGATCGAGAGCGAGCTCTTCGGTCACGTTCGAGGCGCCTTCACCGGCGCCGAGAAGACCCGAACCGGGGCGTTCGAGGCCGCCAACGGCGGGACCATCTTCCTGGACGAGGTCGGGGAGATGCCCCTGGAAATGCAGCCCAAGCTGCTGCGGGCGCTGGAAGCCCGCGAGGTGCGCCGCGCCGGCGAGAACGAGGCCCGCAAGATCGACGTGCGGGTGATCGCGGCGACCAATCGGCGCCTCGAGCGCGAGATCAACGCCGGCCGCTTCCGTGAGGACCTCTACTTCCGCCTCGGCGTGGTGACGGTGCGCATGCCCCCCCTGCGCAAACGCCTCTCGGACATCTCGACGCTGGTCCAAGTCATCCTGCGCTCGCTCAACGCGGAGGAGTCGGTCCACCTGTTCACCGCCGAGGTGATCGACGACATGAGCCGCTACGACTGGCCGGGGAACGTGCGCGAGCTCAGAAACTACGTCGAGCGCGCCGTGGTGCTGGACCACGCGCCCCCGGCAAGCGAGCGCCACAGCGGCCAGAGCTTCGCGCCGGTCGAGGCCGCTACCGTCCCCGGCCTCGGCGGCCCACCGGCGAACTCGGACATCACCGTGCCGTTCAAGACCGCGAAAGAGGGCGTGATTGGCGAGTTCGAGCGGGCGTACCTCAAGACGCTGCTCGACTGGGCCGGCGGCAACGTGAGCAAGGCGGCCCGCAAGGCCAAGATGGACCGCATGTACCTCTACCGCCTCTTGCAGCGCTACGAGCTGCGGGGCGGCTCGCGCATCGAAGACTGAAAACAACTCACGAGAACCGGCGAACGCAGCGCGAAGCGCGACCGCGAAGCCGGATTCGCGAACGTGTCGCAAGCCAGCGACACCACGTGAGCCCCGAGGTGGAACGGGAGTTGCCATCCAGGTCGAGGCATGAAGCTCGTCGCTGCCTGCGCACTCTCGGTCGTTCTATTCCCCGCCCTTGCAATCGCAGCGCCGTGCGACCGACAAGAGCCGTCGCGCGACGTCTGCGTCGAGCGTGAGATCTTCTTGATGCCCGGCGTCCAAGGTGTGTTCTTCGCGCCCAGCGGGGCACCTGCGCCCTTCTTCGGCGCGGGGGCGCAGATTGCGCCGATTCATTGGTCGCACAACAACGATCGCTTCGGGCCGAGCCAGGGCGCGCTGTTCCTGCAGGCGTCGATCTTGGAGTCGACCGAGAGCGCCTCGTCCCTGGCCATCTACGACCTCGGGTTTTCGCTGTCGCTGGAGAAGAACGCGAGCCGCCGCTTCCTGATCCCCTTCTTCGGGGCGACGGTCGGCGGCACCATCCACGAAGAGCTGACCAACACCGGGTTCGCTCAACCGTTCGTCGGCCTTCACCTGTACTGGCACCACAACCTGGTGCTCAACGCCGAGGGCGGATACCACTTTCCCTTCGCCGCGGTCGACGAGATGCGCGGGCCGCGGGCGCAGGTCGTGGCGCGGTTCTCGATGTGGTGAGCAGGCCTCCAAAGGAGGCGAACCGCCAAGACGCCAAGGTCGCCAAGGCCTGAAGGTGATGGATCCAGCCGCGGAGCCTGGTGACCCGCTTCAAGGTGCCATCCAGCGCGTCATCCAGACCCGTTGAGAACCTGGCGTTCTTGGCGTCTTGGCGTTTCGCCCTTTCCCGAGACGCCGGGCACCGCGGCTCACTTCAATCGGTGGCGCTTGATCAGCTCCATCAGGTACGAGCGATCCATCTGGCCGTCACGCGACGCCTGTCGCACGTTCCCTCCGCTCTTGGCAAGCAGGTGCTCGACGTAGCGACGCTCGAAGTCGTCCATCACCACCCGCTTCGCGTCGCGGTAAGCAAGGTCGAGCACCCCCGCGAAGGGGTCGCGCCCGCCCGCGCCGTCGCCCAAGGGCGCCGCGTCGAGGGCCGCGGGCTCGCCCAGCGCCAGCGTGCCGAGCACGAAGTTGCGGAGCTCGCGCACGTTGCCCGGCCATTGGTGCGCGCCGAGCCGCTTCATCGCGTCGGGCGGGAACACCTCGCGCAGCGGGCCAGTGTGCCCGGCGTCGCGGAGGAAGTGCTCGACCAAGGCTGGGATGTCCTCCGGGCGCTCGCGGAGCGGTGGGATGGTGAGGGTCACCACCGCCACCCGATAGAACAGATCGAGACGAAAGGCGGACGAATTGACCTGAGCGCGGAGATCCCGGTGGGTCGCAGACACGAGGCGAACGTCGATCGCGATGTCTTCCTTGCCCCCCACTCTGCGGATGCGCCGGCGCTCGAGGGCCCCGAGCAGGGCCGACTGCAGCTCGGGTGGCAGCTCGCCGATCTCGTCCAGGAACACGGTGCCGCCGTTGGCCCGCTCGAACGCGCCGATGTGCTGGCGCTCGGCGCCGGTGAACGACCCACGCTCGTGGCCGAACAGCTCGCTCGAGAAGAGCGTGGGGGTGATGGCGCCGCAGTCCACGGTGACGAACGCCTCGGCGGCGCGAGGGCTCGCGTCGTGGATGGCCCGGGCCAACAGCTCCTTGCCCGTGCCGGACTCGCCGAACAGGAGCACGGACACCTCGCTAGCCGCGACCCGGCTGGCCTGACCCATCACCCGGCGCATGACCGCGCTGTCGCCGAAGAGCTCGCCCAGGCGCCCAGGCGTCTCGCCGACGTCGACGATCTCGCCGTCGTCCACCCGGACGTCGATCGCGCCCAGGGACAGCACCGTGCCCGGGTCGACCACCGCCTGGCCGCCCTGAAGCACCGCGCTCCCCACGCGCGTGCCGTTGGTCGACCCGAGGTCGATGGCCACGATCCGGCCGGCGCTCCGGCGAAGCTCGAGGTGGAAGCGGCTCACCGTCTTGTCCGTGATGACCAGGTCGTTGCCGTCCGCACCGCCGAGGGTCACCCGGTCGGAGCTCGAGACGATCTTTCGTCCGGCCTCGGGCCCCCCGAGGATCTCGACCCGCAGCGTGCGGACCAGGCGCCCAGTCTGTTCGATGGGTACGGTGCGATCGGACATCGGCCGGTAGGGTACCCCCACGGCGCTCGGGCTTCGCCGGCTAAATCGACGGGTGCGACACCGAGCTTCAGGCGGCGCCGCCAAAACCCGTGGGGAGGCGGCCCTCGAGCACGCCGCCGTCGGCAGTCACCAACACCACACGGTCAGCGTCGGCGTGAATGCTGACGAACGGCGCAGCCCAAGCAGCGTCGCTCCAGACCTGGTGCCAGGGCGCGCCGTCGCCGGCAGAGAACCAGATGCAGCCGGCGCCCGCCACCCACTCCCCGCCGAGCACGTCGACGGCGCACGCGGACCAATGGGTCCCGTTGCCGATCTCGAGCTCGGCCTTGGTATTCGGACCGACCCGCACCACGTAGCGCCCGCCCGCCGCGATGGCGATGCCCCGCTCGGGTTGGCTGGCGCAGCACACCAGGGCCGGCGCGTTGGGGCTGGCCACGGGTTCCATGCGCCACTCGAGGGGGTGGAAGGTGGCAGCGAAGGCCGAGCCGGTGCGCGTTCGCCCCGTGACCAACCAGCGCTCGCGATCGAGGCGCGCGAGCCCGGGCACGCTCGCCGCCGCTTCGACCGGCAGGGGCCGAAGCCAGTGTCGCCCGCAATAGGTGAAGAGCGACGGCGGCGCGTCCGGGCGCACGCCGACCATCACCGCCAGATCGTCCAGGTCCCCGGAGAAGGCGCTGATCGCGCGCTGGTCTTCGGGACAAACCAGGACCTCGCTCGCCTCGTCAGCCACCAGGGCGTGCAGGCGCCCGCCGTCACCCGAGAGCAGGAATCGACCGGCGCCGAGCCGGCGCACCATGTGGATCGGCCAGAGCGGCGGCGGAGTGATGTCGGTCCAAGAGCCGCCGTCCCAGAAGGCCAGGCTCTGGGCCGTCGCGGCCAAGCAGTGTCCGTCACTCTCCCACGCGACGTCGACGATCACCCGACCGCCGCCGGGGTTCTGGCGGGCGGTCCAGGACCACGCGCCGGGCTCGCGGGCCGCGGCCCGCTCGGTACGAGCCGAGAGCACGCTGGTCACCAGCCGCTGGCTGGGCTTGCCGCTGCCCGGACCCGACGCGAGCCACGGCAAGATCAGCGCGCCCAGCTCCGAGGCGCTCTGGATTCGGTGCCGCGGATCAGCGGCGGTCGCCCTCGCCAGAACCGCGTCGATCGCCTGACAGGCCTCCGGCCGCTCTCGAAGCTCGGGGGAGAGCGTGAGCACCGTGTGGAGCGCGCGCCGCTCGGGCTGCATCGCGGCCATCACGCCGTCGAGGGCGGACTTGACGTCGAAGTACTTCTCACCGGTGAGCATGAAGAACACGATGCTCGCCAGACTGAAGACGTCGGTCGCCGGTCCGACCTCGGCACGCAGGTGGACCTGCTCGGGCGCGATGTACCCCGGTGACCCCAGGGTGATGTCCCCGAAGGTGGACGCCATCCCGGTCGGGCGCGCGATGCCGAAATCGGACACCTTGGCGATCTCGGAGCTCCCGAAGCCGCAACAGAGCACGTTGCTGGGCTTCAGATCTCGGTGGATGATCTCGGCAGCGTGGATCTCGGACAGCGCCGCCACGAGCTGGCGGAGCAGGTGGGCCACGCGCTCGGGATCGAGCGCGAATCGGGTGTTCTTGAGGGAATATCGGACGCGCTTGGAGAGCGTCTCACCCTCGACACCGCCGTGGACGTACTCGATGGCCAGCCAGGGCAGCTCGACGCTGCGCCCCTGATCGCGAACGGTCGCGACGCCGGTGTCGAGCAGCCGGACCACGAACGGAGTCGGCGGCACGCGCTCGTTCAAGCGGCCGAGGGCGACGACCTCTTTCTTGAAGAGCCGGGTCACCATGTCGGCGTCCATCACCACCGTCTCGGGGCGCATGATCTTGAGCACCACCGGGATCGACCCTTCGGGGGCGACGCGCTGGGCGAGGACCGCGTAGGCAAACCCGCCGCGCCCGATGGTGCGCTCGACCCGATAGCTCACGTCCGAGCGATGGTCGGACACCAGCGGTGCGTCGCCGATCAGCGCGCGGGTCACGTCGCGGGAGAGGTCGCCGGACACGCTCACTGGTTCACGCCCCACTTCTGCTTGAGCGCTTCGGCGGCGGCCTTGGCCTTCTCGGCGTCCTCCTGAGCCTTCTGCGCCTTCTTCACTTCGTTCATCCACTCGGGCCCCGCGTCGCCGGCGGTTGGCTTGGCGGCGCCCGCGCGCTTGGTGGAGCGCGGCCCCGCTCCGCCGTCCACCGCGTCAAGGAGCTCGACCCCGCTCGCGGCGAGGGGCGCCGACAGGGTCGATGCGCTGGGTGCCGCGGCGCCGACGCCGCGCTGCTGCCAGAGGTAGGCCGCCGCGCCGAGCGCGCCCACCGCGCCCACGCCGAGCAACGCGACGACCGCGACCACCAAGGGCGATGCGGGTTTCGACGCGGGGCGGGCGATGCTGGGCGGGGCCGGCAGCGAGGCCGGGGCGACCGAGACCGGACCGATGGGCGCCGTGACGGCCGCCGACGGCGGTGCGAAGGACGCTCGCCCTGGCCCGAGCAGCGCGCGGAAGGCGTCCGCCATCTCCGAGCCCGAGGTGAAGCGCCGATCGGGATCCCGCGCGAGCGCCCGCTCGAACCAGGCGTCGAAGCCAGGCGGCACCGGCGCCAAGGTCGAGGGCACCGGCAGCGGCTCGCTGCAGATCTTGACCAACACGTCGCCGAGCACGGCGCCGTCGAAGGGGCGCCGCCCGGTGAGGCACTCGAAGGCGATCACGCCCAGGGCCCACAGGTCGGTACGATGATCGACCGAGCGCGTCCCGCGAGCTTGCTCGGGGCTCATGTAGTACGCGGTTCCGAGCACCGCACCGCTCTGGGTCTCGGCGCCGACGCTCGTCTCGGTCATCGCTTTGGCGATGCCGAAGTCCAGGACCTTGGCGATGTCCTCGTCGGCGTTGTGCACCAAGAAGACGTTGTCGGGCTTCAGGTCGCGGTGAACGATACCGGCCTCTTGCGCCTTCACCAGGGCGCGGGCCACGTGGACCACGACCCGCGCGGTCTCTTCCGAGGAAAGCACGCCCACGCGCGAGAGGCGCTGGCGCAGGCTCTCGCCCTCGAGCAGCTCCATCACCATGAACGGCGTGTCCTCATGGACGCCATAGTCGAGGATCTGCACCACGTGGGGGCTGCGCAGCGCGGCGGCCGCCTGGGCCTCGCGCAGGAAGCGCGCGCGCAGCGGCTCGGAGGTCGCGACGGCGGTGAGCACCAGCTTCACGGCCACGTCCGAGCGGAGCACCAGGTGCTCGGCGCGCCAGACGGCGCCCATGCCACCGCGCCCCAGCTCGCTGACGAGTCGGTATTTTTCGGCGAGCACGTCACCCGCCGCCCATTGCCGCGCGACCATGAGGTCCCGAAGCGTAGTTTTGCGACGGCGCGCGAGCAACCTCCGTGGCGATTCGACCAGGTCTCGCCGAAATCATTGAGCGGCCCCGGGCGTTGGAGTAGCGAGGACGGCGACTTTTCGAAGACGGAGGACCCATGCCGACCTGCAAAGGCTGTGGCGACGAGGCAGACGAGCTCGTCAGCGTGAAGATCGACGGGAAGACCAAGAAGCTCTGCGAGAGCTGCGCCGACGAAGCCCGGGAGGGCGAAGCGGTGGCCGAGCAGAGCGAGGCTGTCGTCCAGCAAATGATGGGCTTCAAAGGCAGGCGCTAGCCCCGTGGAGCTCCGGGCCGGCCTCCAGATCGACCGCTACGTCCTGATCGAACCGCTGGGCGAAGGCGGTCAGGGCGCGGTCTGGAAGGCCAGCGACCCGCTGGTTCCGGACCGCCCCTGCGCGCTGAAGCTGGTGCCCGTGGTCCTGGGCCGCCCCCGAGATCTCGAGCGCGTGCGACGCGAAGCTCGCGCGCTCGCCCAGCTCGAGCATCCGTCGTTGGTGCGCTCGGTCAGCTTGTTCGAAGACCTCAAGCTGGGCGTGCTGGGGATCGCGATGGAGCTCGTCCAGGGCACGTCGTTGCGACAGCTGGCGAGCCAGGGGCGGCTTGGCCCGCGCGAGAAGCACCTGGTGCTCGAGCACGTCGCTCGCGCCCTCGACTACCTGCACCAGAGCGGCGTGGTGCATCGAGACGTGAAGCTCGACAACGTCCTGGTGCGCGACAGCTTCTTCGACGATCCCACGCGGCCGGACGGAGTGAAGGTCGTCGACCTGGGGATCGCCGCCGTGGCCGGCTCCGATCAACAGCTGACGCAAGAAGGCACGGTGGTCGGCACCGTTCCCTACCTTGCGCCCGAGTTGCTCGACCCGGCGACGTTCGAGGGCGATCCGAGCTCGCCGTGCGTGGACGTGTTCGCGTTCGGCGTGATGGGCTGGCTGCTGCTCGCGGGCCGGCACCCGACGGGCCTGCCGGCCAACTCGAACGCGGTGGAGTACACGCGCTCGTATCGCAGAGGGACCACGCCCGCCGCGAGCTTCCCCCAAGGGGAGGTCGACGGCGAGTGGCGCGAGGTGCTCACCCGCTGCCTGACCCTGATGCCGTCCGAGCGCCTGCAGAGCGCCGCAGCCGTGCTCGAAGCCATCACCGGACGCCCGGCGGAGAGCGTCGTCGTGCGCCCCTCGCGGGACCCTGCGACCGCGGTCGCCTCGCCGCAGGCGATGTTCGATCCGACGGTGCTCGCCGAGCGCCCGCCCACCGGGCCGACCGCGCAGGTGTCGACCGTGGAGATCGGTCCCGGAAAGCGGACCTCGACCTCGACGACCTGGGCGCTCCCGGCGGTGACCGTGCTGTTCGCGGTGGGGGTCGGTGTCGGGGTGGCGCTCCTCGTCCGGGAGGCGCCTCCCCGGGCAGTCCCGCGGGCGCGGCCCGCGACTTCGGCGGCTGCGCAGCCGGCACGAAAGTCGACGGACGCCGGTCCTCCCACCTCTGCCCCCGCGGTGGCCAGCGCTGCGCCCTCGGTCTCGGCGCCCGCCGTCGCACCGGCAGATGCGTGCACCGAGGGGTGCCCCTCGGGTCGCAGCTGCGGCGGCGAGGGCTGCGACGCGCCGCTCGAGCCCGCGGACGTCTACTCCGTGAGGCTCGGCCGCGTGGACGCCAACGCCGCCGGCGCGTCGCTCCTCGAGACCTACCGGACCGCGGAGGTCTGCGTCTCGGTCACCGCCAAGACCCCGGTGTGCATGCCGCTGCTCGAGACGACCGACGGCGGGGTGACCCGGAAGCACCTGTCGGTGAGCTACGCCGAGCTGGCCAAGGACGGGCTGGACGTCACGGTGCAGCACGTGGTGCCGGGCACGGGCGCCGCCAAGCTCGGGCATCGATCGGCCATCAAGCTCGACAGCGCCCGCCGCGAGCTGCTCTGCAAGGGCCTGGTGGTCGACGGGCTCACCACCGAAGGCGTATCGATCGAGAGGGTGGTGCTGTTCCTGGACGAGCCGGATACCGTGCCCAAACGCTGCGACTGAATGCCCGGGGGCCCGACGGCCTCAAGCCTCACCGCGTCGCGCCGTTCACCGCCGTGATGTCCCGGTCTCTCGCGTGTTTGCTGGTGTGCGCGGCCGCGCTTCCCCCCGCTTGCAAGGCTCGGACCCGAACCACGACCGACCCCGAGCCGGCGCCTTCGGCGAGCGCCTCGGCGGCCCACGGCCATCCGGCGGCTCACGCCTCGGCCAAGCCCGGCAAGGCCGCTCGGCCCCAGGCCCACGGAGATCACCCTGCGAGCTCCTCCAAGACGCAGTTCCTGGTGCCCTTCGCCTGGGAAGCGGACCAAGAGAACGCGTTCGCGAAGGGCCGCAGCTTCCTCAAGAACCTGATGGACGACAACGAGTCGTTCGCGCGCACCTCGGGCGCGCCCCACTTCCGCGCCTTCGCCGAGACGCAGAAGCCCCGCGCCACGGTGGTGGCGTGCTCGGACTCGCGGGTCCAGTCCGTCGCCATCGACGCGACACCCGAGAACGACCTGTTCACGATCCGGAACATCGGCAACCAGATCACGAGCTCGGCCGGCTCGGTCGCCTACGGCGTGCACCACCTGAAGACGCCCGTCTTGCTCATCCTCGGGCACACCGGGTGCGGCGCGGTGAAAGCCGCGATGAAGGACTACAAAAAGGAGGGCGACGCGATCAAAAAGGAGCTCGACACCCTCACCTTCGACCGCCCCAAGGGCTCGGTAGACAACGCCACCGTGTGGAAAGACGCGGTGATCGCCAACGTGAACGCCCAGGTCCGCGAGGCCTTCGCGACCTACGCGCACGAAATCGAGGTCGGCGACCTGATGGTGGTCGGAGCCGTCTACGACTTCCGGGGCGACCTCGAGGCGGGGCCGGGACGTGTCACCTTCGTCAACGTCAACGGCAACACCGAGCCCGCCAAGGTGGCCTCGTTCTCCCGGGCGGTGAAGCTCACCGCAGCAGTGACCAAGCGCCCGCCCGCGGCCCCGCCCGCGGCGCCGGTGTGGCGGCCGCTCCCGCACTGACGGAAGGCGTTCAACGCTTGCGGAACGCCCAGTCCGGGTGCGGAGTGGGCGGGCCGCTGCGATCCATCGCGGGTGTTTCCCAGGCCGGCTCGAGCAACTCGCTCACGATGCGGGACCGTGCGCTCTGCACGAGGTACTTGCGGACCGCATCGGCGCCGTGAAAATGGATCACGACGTCGAAGCCCATGTCCGGGGTGTGCCCGCCCTTCTTCGGGATCAGGATCTTGCCGAAGGGGACCGGCCGAAACGGGGCATAGGGCCCGAGCCCCAGCGGGTCATGCGGGTTGCACTCGGTGAAGCCCTTGGCGCGAAGCTCGGGGGTGAGCGGCGCGATCGTCACCGCAGTGGGCGCGGGAGGCCATCAACGGGAGCAGGCGCACCGCGCTAGCTCCGCGCCACGGCCCGCGCCGACTCGACCCACCCTTCGCGCACGATGCGAGACGGCTGGATCCGAAGCTTGGTCGCGATGGTCGCGATGTCTGCCTCGGCCCAGGCTGCGATTTGCGCGAAGCTGGTCACGCCGGCGTCGCGCAAGGCGTCGCGGAACTTCGGACCGATCCCCTTGATCCGAGTCAAGTCGTCCGCCGACGCCGAGCCCCAGGCCAGACTGTCGATCTCGGCCTCGAGCTCGCGGATGCGCGCCTCCCGCTCGGCCAGCGCCGCCTCGACCACGCCCACGCGAGCCGAGTGCTCGGCGACCGCGGTTTCGAGGCGCCGCGCCTGCCCGCGGAGGGCGGCGGCCTCGGCATCGAGGTGTCCGAGGCGGTCCACCTCGTGCTTCAGGACCGACAGCTCGGACTCGAGATCGACGACTCGGGTGCGCAGCCGCGGCAGCTCCCCGCCCTGGGCGGCTTCCAGCTCGGCGATGCGCGCGTCGCGCTCAGCGAGTCGGGCGACCCACTGCTGGCGCTCGGTGTTCAGCGCGGAGAGCTCGACGAGCTTGGTCGCGAGCACGCGCTTGGTCTGCTCGAGCTCGCCGCTGGGCGGGGGTGGGCGAAAACTGGGCGGGGCAGTGGCAGGTGACGGCGGGGGCGGACGCACGCTGGGCGGGGCGGGTGCGCCGGCGGCGGGTGGCGGAGGGCGAACGCTCGGGGGCACCGGGCGAACCGCGGACGGCAGCGTCGTGCTGGCCGGCGCCGAGCGAGCCGCAGCGGACGGGACGCTGGGCGCCGGGGGCGGGCGCATGCTGGGCGGAGGCGGTCGCATGCTCGGCGGGGGTGGGCGCACGCTGGACGGAGCGGCCGTCGGCGAGCTGATGGGCGGCGGCGCGCTGGACGGCGCAGCCATCGGGGAGCTGGGCGGCGGCGGTGGGCGGAG
>JACPVJ010000130.1 GCA_016191785.1 Myxococcales bacterium
CTGGCGGTCGTTTGCTGCTGGGCACCGCGTTGCCCTGCAACGTCTGGCCGCCTGGCGGTCGTTTGCTGCTGGGCACCGCGTTGCCCTGCAACGTCTGGCCGCCTGGCGGTCGTTTGCTGCTGGGCACCGCGTTGCCCTGCAACGTCTGGCCGCCTGGCGGTCGTTTGCTGGAGGGCACCGCGTTGCCCTGCAACGTCTGGCCGCCTGGCGGTCGTTTGCTGCTGGGCACGGCGTTGCCCTGCAACGTCTGGCCGCCTAGACTGCACTGGGAGGCCGTTCGGGTGGGCAGGCGGTCGGAGCAAGAACAAGACGAGATGGATCAGCTAGGGTTGTCACCCCCTCTTCGCGACCGCGCGCAACCTCCGCGAGCCATGCCGGCGGCGCTCCGAGCACCCCCTCCTGAGCCGGCGCAGCCGGCGATTTGGAGGGGGCGCCCACCCGCAGGGGCGAAGCCCCGAGGATGGGCGGGGGGAGGCAACATGAGCTCGAGCGACTCCCGCGGCTGCCCCCCGTGCACACCTGTTCGTGGGAGGTGTGCATGAGGCCTGGCTCCGGGCCGCGCGTAGCGCCCCAAGTGACGAGCTTCGAGTCCATCGGCTTCATCGGCGGCGGGCGCGTGACGCGCATTTTGCTCTCGGGCTGGGTCCGCGCCGGCACGCGCCTTCAACCGGTGGTGGTGAGCGAGCCCGACCCCGCGGCTCGCGCCGCCCTCGCCGAGCGCCTCCCCGAGCTCGGCGTGGAGGTCGGCGACACGACCCTCGCCGCGGCGCAACAGCTGGTCTTCCTGGCGGTCCCCGCGGCAACGATCGGCAGCGTCCTGCCGAGCGTCCGGTCCGCGCTCGACCCGACGGCGGTCCTGGTCTCGCTGGCACCGACGGTCACGCTCGCCATGCTGAGTGAGCAACTCGGAGGGTTCACGCGCGTCGCCCGCTGTGTGCCCAACGCGCCGTCGATGATCGGCGCGGGCTTCAACCCCCTCGCGTTCGGTCCCGCGCTGGGTGAGGCCGAGCGACAGGGGCTTCTCACGCTGTTCGAGCCGCTCGGGAAGTCGCCCGAGGTGCCGGAAGCCGCGCTCGAGGGCTACACGCTGCTCACCGGGATGGGCCCGACCTATCTCTGGTTCCAGCTCCAGGCGCTGCGCGAGCTGGCAGGCAGCTTCGGGCTGAGCGACGAGGAAGCCGCTCCGGCCCTGGCGAGCATGACCTCGGGCGCCGCGCGGCTGCTGCTCGAGAGCGGCCTGAACCCCGCCGAGGTCATGGATCTGGTCGTGGTGCGACCGCTCGCCGACGACGAGGCGGTGATCCGACGGGCGTACCAGACTCGCCTTCCCGCGGTGTACTCGAAGATCAAGCCCTGACCCGCGCCCCCCCCGAGCCGGAACCCGCAGCCTGCCCGCGACGCGACGCGACGTGCCATCGACAGCCCTCGCGCCGACGCCCGCGCCAGCATATACACCCCGGGCCATGCGCGGACTTCGGACGGCTTCAGCCCTCGGCGTTGGACTTCTGGCTTGGGGCTGCGCAGATGCACCCGCGGAGGCTCCCGTCGCCCAGCGGCGCACCGCGCTAGAACCACCGCCGGCGGCCTACTTCGTCGTGCTCGCCGGGACACCCGCCGCGGCGCGCATTCCCGACGGCGTCGACCCGCGCTCGGACCAAGCTGCTGCCGCCGCCCAGGCTGGCCTGCGCGAGCTCGACACCCAGCATGCTCGGCTCAGGCCCGTGCTCGAGCAGCAGGGCGCGGTGGTCATCGCAGAGCTCAGTCGCCTGGCCAACGCGATCCAGGTCGTGGCGACCCGCGCCCAGGTCGAGCGACTGCGGCACTTGCCGGAGGTCACCCGGGTCGAGCTCGTGCCGCTGCTGCACCCGACCTTGGCGTCGCTCTTGCCGGTGGTCGGCGCGCCTCAAGCGTGGGCGAACAACACCCCGTTCGACGGCGACGGCGTCACCATCGGCGTGATCGACTCGGGCCTGGACTACACCCACGCCGACTTCGGCGGCCCGGGAACCGTCGCCGCCTACACCGCCAACAACGGCAAGATCATCGAGCCCGGGACCTTCCCCACGGCCCGCGTGGCCGGCGGGTGGGACTTCGTCGGCGACGACTACAACCCGACGGCGAACGTCAACGTGCCGGCCCCGGACCCCGATCCCCTCGACTGCGTGAAACCCGAGAACATGTCGGTGGCCGGCGGGCACGGCACTCACGTGGCGGGCATCGCGGGCGGCAACGGCGTCAAGCAAGACGGCTCGGCGTACCTCGGTCCGTACAACGTGAGCTTCAACCCCACGGCGTACCGCATCGCGCCCGGCGTGGCCCCCAAGGCCAAGCTCTGGCCGCTTCGCGTGTTCGGCTGTGACGGCTCGACCACGATGCTGGTCAGCGCCCTCGAGCGCGCCGCCGATCCGAACCAGGACGGCAACTTCAGCGATCGTCTGGACGTGGTGAACGGCTCGCTGGGCACGGGCTACGCCCTCGGCTCGCCGACCACCACCACCGCGGTCGCCAACCTGACCAAGGTCGGCACGCTGCTGGTCACCGCCGCCGGCAACGACGGCCAGACGTTCTTCGTCGCCGCTTCGCCCGGGTCGTCGCCGCAAGCCTTGGCCGTGGCGGCCAGCGCCGACAACGAGTTCCTGAGCCTCAGCGTGACCACCGCCTCGGGCACCGAGAAGTACGCCTCCGCCGAGGGCGGCTTCAGCAAGCGCTTGATCGACACCGGCGCGATCAGCGCCCCGCTGATCCAGAGCCAGCCCGCCAATGGCTGCACGGCGCTCTCGAACGCAGCAGCGCTGAAGGGCAACATCGCCTTGATCGACCGTGGGGTCTGCTCGTTCATCCAGAAGTTCAACAGCGCCGTCGCCGCAGGCGCGGTGGCGGTGGTGATGATCGACGACGCGGACGATCCCCTGCCCTTCGCCATGGGCGGCGGCGACCCCGGCTCGGTGCCGATCCCAGGCGTGATGATCCGGATGGCCGACGGCGCGAAGGTGAAACAAGCCTGGGCCCAGGGCGCCGCCACCGCCAAGCTCGACCCCGCCGACCCGTATACCGGGGTGGGCGCCGAGCTCTTGGCCGGCTTCAGCTCCCGCGGGCCGAGCGCGGTCGACGGCCGGCTCAAGCCCGAGATCGCCGCCCCCGGGTTCTCGATCGACTCGGCGCGAGTGGGCTCGGGCAACGAGCCCCGCCGCTCGCAGGGCACGAGCCAGGCCTCGCCGGTGGTCGCCGGCGCAGCGGCGCTGGTGCGACAGGCCCGGCCCGCGTTCTCCCCAATGGAGGTCAAGGCCGCGCTGATGAACAGCACCGAGCCCCTGGCCGACCTGTCGTCCCAGCTCTACCAGACCTCGATCGTGGGCAGCGGTCGCGTCGCCGTCGAACGCGCGGTGGCGCAGCAGGTCACCGCGGGCGCCGACGTCGAGGCGGGTGAGGTCGGCGTCGCGTTCGGCGCCGTGACCAGCGACGTGGCCACCACTGAGGAGCGCACGGTGACGCTGAAGAACCACGGCACCGCCGAGGTCACCCTCGACGCGAGCGTGGTGGCCACCCACGTGCTGCCCGGCGTGAGCGTCAGCGTCACCCCCAGCACCGTGAAGGTCGCGCCGGGTCAGAGCGCGACGGTGAAGGCCGTGCTCGCCCTCGACCCCGCCGTCCTCGGCAGCCCCGGTCCCGACCCCGGCACCTCGCCCATGGCCAGCCAGCAGGCGCGCCACTACCTGAACGAGGCCAGCGGCAACCTGCGCTTCGCACACCCAGGGGGCGGCGCCGAAAACGTGCTGGTGCCGTACCACGGCAGCGTGCGCGCGGCGGCCAAGCGGAACGGCAAGGCGTCCCGAAAGTGCGGCTCGGGGGTCGACGCCACGGTCGACGTAGCGCTCGAGGGCAGCTCGGCGCACCCGGAGCCGGTGGTGAGCGTGTTTCAGCTCGGGGTCTTGGACGACGAAGACCCGAGCTCCAAGACCGACGCCAACGTCGCGGCGCTCGACATCCGGGCGATCGGCGCCGCGACCGATCTGGCCACTGCCGCCTCGTTCGACGAGGCCCAGGTCTTCTTCGCGGTGGCGGTGACCGGGCAGTGGACCACGCCGGCGCGCGGCCCCCTGAGCTTGGTGACCATCGACGTCGACCCCGGCAACGACGGCAGCGCCGAGTTCGAGATCCGCGCCGAGCCCCGCAACAAGCAGTTCTTCTACCGAGACGCCCTCGCGTCGTCCACCTATCCGAAGGGCAGTGACCAGCGCATCCGGCGGCTGCCGCTCAACCTGGTCACGCCCGACGTGGCCGAGACCCACCCGTTCAACAATTCGGTGCTGGTCTTCACGGCACTGCTCAGCGATCTGGGCGTGTCCGAGCAGAACCCGGTCTTCTCGTACTACGCCTCGACCGAAGATCCGGTCAGCCTGACCTTCGGTCAGTCGACCAACTGGGCGGTCTTCGACGCCAAAAAGCCAGTGCTGAACGCGGCCAAGTACGGCAAGGACGGCCTGCCGCTGTTCGTCGGCCCGGGCCCCATCCAGGTCGACGTCTCCGAAGAAGGGCGCGCCGGAAGCGTGCCGCTCGATCTTCTGCTGCTCCACCACACCAACGTCGCGGGCTCGCGTTTCGAGGTTTTGACCTTGGCCCCGAAGCCGCCGGGCGATCTGGGGCTTTCTGCCGTGTCCGAGAACAGCGTGGTCGCGGGCGAGAGCACCCAGCTGGTGTTCAAAGCGCTGAACGGCGGCCCCGAGGCGGTGCAGGGCGTGAAGCTCGAGCTCACGCCGACGCACGGCACCCTGGTCTCGGCCACCACCACCCAAGGCGCGTGCAACGCCGCGCTGTGCGCCCTCGGGGAGCTGGCCCCCGGCGCCAGCGCGACGGTGACCGCCACGGTGCGGGCAGACGCTGACGGCGAAGCGTCGCTGACGGTGAACGCCGAGCTCGCCAGCGAGCTCGACTGCGAGTCCACCACGGCCAACAACACCACGCTCTCTACGCTCTCGATCACCCAGCCCCCACGCCCGCCTGCGCTTCACCCGGCGGGGGGTTGTGACTGTCGCGCCTCGGCCCCGCGCGGCGCGCTCTGGGGCGCCTGGCTCGCGGCCCTGCTCGCGGGTGCCGGAATCGCGCGGCGCCGCTTCCGCCGCTGACCCAGATCAGGCGCGCTCGAGCTCTGCCCGCCGCGCGGCGACCTCGCGGGCGGCCGCCGCGAGGGCCTCTACCGCGCGACCCAGGACCTCGCGGGCCGCGTCGATCCGCTTCTCGGCCTCGACGATTTCCACGCCCGCGGCGCTCATCGCCGCCCGGGCCTGGGCCAGCTGCGACTCGAGCCCGCTCACGTCCGCGACCGGCGGCCCGACTTGCTCGGCGCTCTTCAAGAGCGCCGACAGGTGCCGCAGGGTGCTCGCGTGGGCGCCGTTCTTCGCGAGCCAGATCTCGTGCTCGTGCTCGCGCTCGGCCAGCGCGGCCTCTGCCGCGTGCTTGTCCTTCAGCGCCTGGGTGTGTCGGTCCATCGCCTCGCCGTACAGCTCGACGGCGATCTCGCGGGGGTCTCGCCGCTGGCGATACCCGCTCACTTGATGACCGTGTCGCAGCCCAGCTGGATCTCGATCTTGGCGCCGTAGTCCTTCTTCACCGCGGCGCAGGTGCTTGGGCAAAACACGATCTTCTTCGGGGTCGTGGCGCTGTAGTACCAGTCGCCGCCCTTGGCGCAGTCGGTGGTCTGCTTCAAGAGCTGCAGCGCGCCGCCGGCCGGGGTGAGCCCGACGTTCACCTTGTTGAAGGCGATCTCGCCCTTTTGCACCTTGTCGGGGATCTCGAACTCGCAGGGCAGCGCCTCGCCTCGCACCTTGGCGAGGGCGTTCTCGAACTCTTTCTGGACGTTGGTGTTCGAAACCAAGATGGCGCTGGTGGTCCCGCCGGCCTGGGCCACGGCGTTGGCGAAGGCCTGATCGACCCCGGGCAGACCGATCACGAAGGTGAGCACCGAGTACGACAGGCCCGACGCGGCGATCTTGGCGATCTCGCTGGTCAGCTCGGGGTTCACGCTGCCGCAGAGCGGCGCGGGCCCAGCCGGCTGCCCGTCGGTCACGAGCAGCACCGCCGCGGTGTGCCCCGGGTTGTTCTGCGTGATCTCGATGCCCTTGAGCAGCGCGCCGCCCAGCGCCGGATAGACCGGAGTGCTCAGCCCGTCGGGGACGGCGGCCTTGATCGCCGTCTCGATGGCCGTCGCGTTGCCGGGCAAGAGCGCGAACGGCGTGTCGGGCGTGGCATAGGGCTTCTGATCGCAGACCGGCGTGCCGTCGATGGCGCGCGGAAAGAGCTTGAGGCCGACATGAACGCCCCCGGAGGTCGGGTTGTTCACGAAGGCGATCAGCCCGGCCTTGGCCGCGTCCCACTTGAAGCCCGACATGCTGGAGGACTTGTCGAGGGCGATGAACAAGTGGAGCGGCGTATTCTTGCCCTCTTCCTTGTCGTAGAAGCAGCCGGCGTCGGGGTCTATGGCATCGTTGTTCCCCGAGTCGATCAGCACGCCACCGGAGCCCGAGCTGCCCCCGCCCCCCAGGTTGAGACCGCCGGTGCCGCCGGCGCCGCCGGCGCCGCTGCCGCCCGAGCCGGGCGCTTCATCGGCTTCGGAGCCGCAGGCAAAGAAGCCCGCCGCGGCGGCGGCCAGAGCGAAAGCGGAGAAAAGCCGGCGAGGGGAAGACATGGAAGCTCGTCGCTCGAGTCTAGCCTCGATCGCCGGATCGTCCCAGCCCTCGCACGAAGCCGGCCAGCGCATCGCCCTCGAGCAGCGACGAAAGCCGGTGATCGTCGTCGACCTCGACCAGGCGGACCTGGGGGCTCTGGGCCAGCGCGCGGCTGTGCTCGATCGGGCAAACGTCGTCGCGGGTGCCGTGCACGATGGTGATCGCCACGCCCGCGGGCACCGCCGCCGCGACGCCGAAATGCGCGTGAGCCGGCGCGAGCAGCAGCGTGGGCCCGCGCCACAGCGCGCGCTGCACCAAAGCCAGGGCCACCGCGCCGCCGAACGACGAGCCGACCAGCACGTCGGGGCGATGCGTGGCGAGCGCTTCGGCTTGGGTGCGGATCGCCCCCTCGAAGTCGCGGGGGTCCATCGCCGGCGCGAAGAGCTCGAAGCAGCGCGCCAGGTACTGCGCCTTCGCCCCGGTGGGGCTGCCCTCGAGCCCGTGGATCAGCTGCACCCTCAGGCGCCCCCTCACGGCGCGCGCTCTTCGAACGTCGCCGCGCCGGCGATGAAGCGCAGCGGGACGATGCCCGTCGGCCCGGTGTGGTTCTTGCGTACCAAGAGCTCGACCGGCCGCGCGCCGAGGGCGAGCTGACGCTCGTTCAGCGGCGACGCCGAGCCTTCGACGTTGCGGAGATCGGCGCTCATGGTCGCGGCGGGCGCCACCAGATCCGCGTGACGCGCCTGGGAGGTGACCAGCACCGCGCAGCCCTCTTCGGCGATGCGCCGGAGCTCGAACGCGACCTGGCTGACGCGGCTCTCGAGGCTGGCGTTGGCCGCGGCCGCTCGGCCGGCGTCGCCGCCCACCGACGCGCTCAGGGCCTCGATGCCGTCCACTACCAGCACCACCCGATCGTGCCGCGCCCAGAGCTGCGAGGCGGTCGCGGCGAGGCTGGCCGTCGACTCGAAGGGGTCGCACTTGTGCACGTGGAACATGCTGCCGACCTTCTTGACCACGGTCTCGACGGCGGCGCTCACCGGGCCGTGACTGGCCTCGTCTTGCCAGGCCTGCCCCGTCCAAAGCGTGCCGTAGGTGACGCGGCTGTCGGGGTGGTCGCGGTGCAACGCCCGGGTCGCGAGCCGCGCCACCACCTCGGTCTCGTCGATCACCGGGCTCGCGAACAGCGTCGCCGCCCGCGCGCGCGCCGCCATGTAGCCCACCAAGAGCGAGAAGGCCGTCTTGCCGACGCCGGCGGCGCCCGAGACCGAAAGCAACGTTCCGGTTCGCAGCCCGCCGGCCAGCATCCGATCGAGGATCGGCAGGCCGGTGGCCGTAGCAGGGTGCAGCGCGCCCATCCGAGTCGTCACGTCGACCTGCATGCTGGCGAGCGACTGCGGAGCGCGGCGAGACGGCGGAAGATCGGACGGGGTCGTCACCGGCGCAGGATAAGTCAGCCCGGACCCGGCCGCGAGCCCTCTCCGTACAGCATGCGCCGCAGGTCGGAACGCGTGACGATGCCGACCAAACGACCGGCTTCTAGAACGGGCAGCCGACCCACGTCGTGTTTCTGCATCAGCTCGAGGGCGCGCTCGGGCGTCTCGTCGACGCCCACGCTGTAGATCTTGTGGGTCATGAACCCGCTCACCGGCAGCGCCATCCGGCCGTCGCGGTCGGCCCGCTCGAGATCGCTCCGCGAGATGATGCCGATCAGCGCTCCGTCCTTCACCACCGGAACGCCCGTGTGGCCCGAGATCGAGAGCGAGGTCGCGACCTCGCGGAGGGTGGCGGTGGGGCGCACCGTGCGGACCGGGCTCGACATCAGGTCGGCCACGCGACGCGCCAGCGGGGGGTGAGCGTGCACCGCGGCCCGGAGCTCGGCCAAGACGGTCGCAGAATCGCCGCGGCGCAACGCGCCGGAGGCGGCCCCTGCGTGCCCGCCGCCCCCGACGCTGGCCACCAGCGCGCCCGCATCGATCAAGGCCGAACGCGAGCGCGCCACCACCTGCACGCGATCGCTGCCCACTCCGAACACCGCGAACACCGCCGCGTGACCGGTCAAGTCCGTGAGCTCGGTGATCACGTCGGCGAAGCCGTCCACCGCGTGGGCCAGATCGCGGCGCACGAACGCCACCTGCAGGTGACCGACCCGCTCGACCTCGAGCGCGCCCAAGAGCTCGGCCAAGAGCGCGCGCTGGGCCGCCGAGAACGGCGGCTCGAGGTAGCGACTCATGACCCGCAAGCTCGCGCCCCGGTCCAAGAGCCAGCCCAGCGCCCGGGCGTCGCGCGCAGAAGTCCCGGCATACGTCAGCGAGCCGGTGTCGGCGTGGATCCCCAGCGCCAGCAGCGTGGCCTCGACCTCGTCGACTTCGAGCGCGGCGGCGTCCATTCGCTCGACCAAGAGCGTGGTCGCCGAGCCCACCGCCTCGACATACAGGCGGTCGGCGCGCAGATCGTCGTCCGCCGCCGGGTGATGGTCGTAGACGGTGACCTCGATCTCTCCGCGCTCTCCCCGCTCGACGACTCGGCGGAAGTCCGCCAGCCGCCCCTTGCGTCGCACGTCGACCACGATCAGATGGCGCACCGCCTCGGGATCGAGCTCGCTGTAGAACGAGCTCGGAAAGCGGTCCTTGTGTAGGCCAAGGTACTCACGCACCTCCTTGCCCAGCCGGCGGCCGAGCACGATCACCGCGCCGGGGTGGAGCTTCTGCGCGGCCACGGCGGCGGCCAGCGCGTCGAAGTCCGCCATGTCGTGGGTGACGATGATCTCCATCCGCGCTCGACAGCGTAGCCGAGGGCCTGATCCCCGTCATGTCCCGGGCGGACGAATCCGCTCAGCATCGAGCGCGGAGGTGAGTCATGCGGGTGATGCTGATCGGGGCAGACTTCGAAGAGAACCTGGGGCTCGGGATGATCGCAGCGGTCGCAGAGCGCGCCGGCCACGAGGTCCGCATCGTGCCCTTCAACGACGCCGCGGCTCGCAAGCGCATCGCCGACGAGGTCGCCTCGGCCAACCCTGACGTGGTGGGGCTCAGCATCCAGTTCCAGCACCGCTCGCACGAGTTCCTGTCGCTGTCGCGCATGCTGCGCCAGCGCGGCTTCGCCGGCCACGTCACGGCCGGCGGTCAGTTCCCCACCCTGGCCCACGGCGAGGTGCTCGGACGCGGGCACGGCATCGACAGCGTGGTGCTGCACGACGGGGAAGAGACCTTCGTCGAGCTGCTCGCGGCGCTCGAGAACGGCACAGCGCTCGACGCGGTGCGCGGACTGGCGTTCGCGGCGGCCGGCGGAGTGAAGAGAACCGCGGGCCGAGGCCTCGGAACCAGCCTCGATGCCCACCCCTTCCCGATCCGCTATCGGCGCCCGGCCCGCCACGCAGGCGTCCCGTTCGTACCCATCATGGCCTCGCGGGGTTGCTGGGGCAGCTGCTCGTACTGCTCGATCACCTCGTTTTACCGCGACGCCAAGCGCGACGGCGGCGGCGCGCTGTTGCGCTTTCGCAGCCCCGACAACGTCGCCGAAGAGATGGCGCGGCTGACCCACGCGCTGGGCGAGGCCTGCGTGTTCTGCTTTCACGACGACAACTTCCTCTTGCCCAAGCCGGCCGACTCGCTCGCGCGCGTCAGCGCCATCGTCTGCGCCCTGCGCGACCGGGGCGTCGAGAACGCCGGATTCATCGGCAAATGCCGACCCGAAACCCTGAACCCCGAGCTGGCGGTGAAGCTCCGTGAGCTGGGCGTGGTGCGTCTGTACGTCGGCGTCGAAAACGTGGCCCGCGCTGGCTCCGAGCACCTGAACCGCGGCGTGCAGCACCGGGCCGTCGCCCGAGCCCTCGAGGCGTGCGACCAGGCCGGCATCTTCGCCTGCTACAACCTCTTGGTCTTCGAGCCCGAAGCCACGCTGGCGCACGTGCGCGAGAACATCGCTTTCATGCGCGCGCACCCGGCCCAACCCGTGAACTTCTGCCGCGCCGAGCCCTACTACGGCACGCCGCTGCAGCTGGGCCTGGCCGAGGCCGGGAAGATCGGCGGCAGCTACCTCGGCTGGAACTACCGGATCGACGACGCCCGCACCGAGCTCTGCTTCCGGATCGCGTCGGCGGCGTTCCGCGAGCGCAACTACCGCTGCGACGGCGTCGCCAATCGCTACATGGGCGTGGGCTACGCCGCGAAGCTGGTCGAGCACTTCCACCCCGATCGCGCCGGCGCCCACCGGCGCCTGCTCGAGCGCGCCGAATCCCTGACCCGGGCCATCACCCTCGACACCGCCGCGCTCCTCGAGAAGGCGGTCGATCTCGCCGAGTCCGCGAGCCTCGGCGGCGTCGCCGCCGTCGACGCCGTCGACGCCATCGAGCGCAAGACCGCGCTCCTGGCGCTCGAGGTCGCCGCCTCCGATCGCGTCTGGCAGCACGAGCTGGATCAGTTCTACGCCGAGGTCGACGGCTTCGTGCGCCGGCTGGGCGAGCCGCGGGTGGCCCGGCGCGCCCCGGCCAAGTCGCGCCCCAACGTCGCCCTGACCGCGTCCCTCGCGCTCTGGGCCCTCGGGGCGTCGGCCTGCGGCGGAGACACCGGCACCGACGCGCCGAAGGACGGTGGCAAGGACGATCACTTCGTCGCCGACCCTCCGCCGCCCGACGGCGGCTACGACGCCGAGCCCGATCAGATGGTGGTCGACGCGCTGCCCGACGACGGGGGCAAGGACGCGAGCGACGACGGCGACTCGATGGTCGCCGATCCGCCGCCGGCGGACGGGGGCATGTCGCTGAACGACACTGACGTCCGCCGCCTGGACGTGATCGATCAGTGGGTGGACACCGGCGCGCGACGCGCGGCCAAGAGCCGCGACCTGCCGCTGTACGAGCCGCCCGAGATCGAGATCGCCGCGGTGCGAGTTGGCGACGCCATCGAGGCCACCCTGCGCGGCGCGCCCGAGGGCGCGGCCTTCCGGTGGGAAGCCGAGGGCCCGATCGACGGCGCCGAGCGCACGGTGCGGTGGACCCCGGCCGAGGGCGCCGACGACGCGCTCCGCGTCGCGGTGCGGACCCGCGGCGGGATCAGCGTGGCGTCGCTGCGCGCCAAGGCCGTGAAGGTCGGCTGAGAGGCCGCGGATCACGCCCGTGGTCCTCGCCCCGTGGCACGCTGGGCGACAGATCGCGCGGATCACGGGGCGTGATCCACAGCTGGTGTCGCGAGGGGGGCTACGTACCGTGTCCGAGCGCACCGTTGAACGAACCCTCGCCGCGCGGGCACTACCTGGCGAGGAGAGAGCAGTGACCAAGATTTCCAGCACGGTTTTGGCCCTTGGATTGACGATGGCAGCGGCGGGCTGTGGCGGCGCCGGCTGGCGCCCGGACTACCCGGAGGCCCGCGAGCCGGCGGTGGCCGCCTCGGCGGAAGCAGCGGAGACTCTTGCTCGGTTCCGGCAGAGGGACCCGGGACTCGGGCGCTTCATGGACGAGGCCTACGGCGTCGCGGTCTTCTCGACGGTCGGCAAGGGCGCCATCGCCGTCGGCGGCGCCCATGGCAAGGGGGAGGTGTACGAGCAGGGCCGGCTCGTCGGGTCCGCTCGGGTCACCCAGCTCTCGCTGGGGCTGGCGCTCGGCGGGCAGTCCTATTCCGAGCTGATCTTCTTCCGCGACAAGCCAACCTTCGACGAGTTCAGGCGCGGCAACTTCGAGCTCGGCGCCCAGGCCTCCGCGGTCGCGGTCACGGCGGGCGCTTCCACCGACGCCAGCTGGGACGACGGCGTCGCCGTCTTCACGCTGCCGAAGGGCGGGCTGATGTACGAGGCCGCCGTCGCCGGCCAGAAGTTCAGCTTCACGCCGATGTAGCTCGCCCCGGAGCGCCGGCGCCTCGCCTCGCCTCGCGGTCTGGTACGCTGAGAAGCGGCCCCGCTCATGAACGAGAGTCGTCACATCGCGCTGCTCCGCGGAATCAACGTGGGCGGGAGCAACCTGATCAAGATGGCCGACCTCAGGGCCAGCTTCGAGGGGTTGGGGTTCACCGACGTCGCGACCTACATCCAGAGCGGCAACGTGGTGTTCAGCGCGAAGCCCGCCGCCAAGCAGAAGCTCACGAAGACCATCGAGGCGGCGCTGAGCAAGACGTTCCAGTACGGCTCGCGGGTCGTGCTGATCTCCGCCCTGGAGCTCGAGGCGGTGGTCGCGCAGGCGCCAGGGGGCTTCGGGAAGCAGCCGGCGCGCTATCGCTACGACGTCGTGTTCGTGATGCAGCCGCTCACACCCCGAGACGTGATCCCGCAAATCGCCACCAACCCAGCCGTGGACACGGTCGCTGCCGGGGAGCACGCGCTCTACTTTCGGCGACTCGTCAGCAAGGCCACGCAGAGCCACCTGCGGAAGCTGATCGCTCACCCCATCTACCAGAGCGTGACCCTCCGCAACTGGAACACGACGACCCAGCTCCTGGCGATGCTGTGAAGATGTCGCGCTGACCCCCACCGATCCGAGCCGCGAATGCCAAACCAGCAGTTGCGGGCTCGGCCGAGCCGCCGCACCATGGGCCACCGGCTGTCGAAGAGGTGCTCATGACCGACTCGTTCCTGCGCGTTTCAGAGGTGATGACAACGGCGGTGGTGTTGGTGAACACCACCACGACGGCCCGCGAGGCGGCAGAGATCCTCACCCGGAGCCGCATCAACGGCGCGCCGGTCCTGGACGAGCACCGGCAGGTCGTCGGCATCGTCTCGAAGACCGACCTGCTCGACGCCCGCAACTACCCGACCGATCGGGAGGCCCTGGTCGGGGACCTGATGACCAGAATCGTGCTGGCGATTCGGCCGTCGCAGCCCGCCATGGCGGCGGTCCGCCTGATGGTCACGGAAGACGTCCATCGGGTGGTGGTGATCAACGAGGACGGGACGCTGGCCGGAGTCGTGGCCCCGATGGATGTGATGCGAGCGATTGCCCAGGGGCGCGCGCTCGGCGAGGCCAGTCAGGCCGCGTCGACCGACTTCGTGAGCCTGACCTGGGTTAAGCGCTGAGCTACTTCGTCTTCTGGTGGTACGCGGCGACCTCGGTGGCCGAGAGCACTCGCCGGTAGATCGCGACCTCGTCGATCACTCCCACGAACCACGCTCCCGCGGCGGCGCTGGTCCCGTCGGCACCAACGCCACGGCAGCCGATGCCGAGGCCCGAGGCCTGATCGGCCAGCGCGCCAGCGAGCGCGCGGGTGAACACCTCGGCGCCGTCCACGTAGTGCCGCACCGTCGCGCCGTCGAAGGTCATGCTCACGTGGCGCCACGCCCCGGGGCCGACCGTGCCCGTCCCGAACCAGTCCCAGGTGCCGGTGGCGTTGACGGCTTCCTGAAACACGTTGGTCGAGGACTGGATGCCAAGCTCGTACGAGCCCTCCTTGTTCAAGATGATGCCGCGGTCGGCAGGCGCGCAGTCACCTTGAGTCATGACCCACGCCATGACCGAGAGCTTCGTTCCGCCGACCATGTCGAGCGCTGCGCCGTCGGGAACGGTCAGGCACTTGCTGGCTTCGACCTTCAGGCCCTGCCCCACCTTGCCCGGCACCAAGCTTGCGCCGTTCAGCGCCCCGTGGTGCCCCTTGCCGCTCGAGTCCTGACCGTTGCCTTCGAAGCGCCAGCTGCCGATCAGATCTTGGTCTTCGGGGCCACACAGCCCGAGCACGCAGCCGAGGCCGCTCTTGCAGTCCGTCGCCGACTGGCACGCCTTGCCAGCGGCGCACCCGACGCAGCCCCCACCGCAGTCGACGTCGGTCTCGCTCGCGTCCTTCAGCGCGTTCTCGCAGTGGCACTTGCCGCCGACGCACGCGCCGACCACGCACCCCGCGCCGCAGGCCCCGCAGTGTTTGGCGCTGGTCTGGGTGTCCACGCAGCTGCCGGCGCAGAGGGTCTGGCCGGTGGAGCAGCCGGCGGCGCAGGCGCCCGCCGAGCAAACCTGCGCCGCAGCGCAGGCGCTGTCGCAGGCCCCGCAGTGTGCCGGATCGCTGTCCAGAGCCACGCACGCTCCGCTGCACGCGCTGGTCCCTTCGCCACACGCCGCCGCACACTTGCCCAGCGAGCACACCTCTGCCGGCAAGCACGCCTTGCCGCAGCCGCCGCAGTGCTTCGGGCTCGAGCCGACGTCGACGCACTCGCCGCTGCACACCGCGCCCCAGCAACTCGACCCGTCGATCCCCGTCGCCGCGTCGCCGCCGCCCCCGCCGCTGCCGGTCGGTGCACTGGGCTCGTCGCCGCCACACCCGGCGGCGAGCGCGAGCGCCCAAAGCACGCCACCGGCCCGACGCAGCACCACCCTCGAAGCGTGCGGCGCCGGGGGCGAACGTGTCAAGCCGGGAGCGCTAGTAGAACCCCTCGCGCCGAGCATAGCGCGCGCCGCGCTCGGCGTCGTAGCTCGGGGGGTCGACGGCCTCGCCGACGATCGCGCGCATGATTTCGCCGCCGGTCGGCAACGCGGCGCGGTCGACGAAGCGGGCAGGGTTCCAGAAGTCCGAGCGGAGGAAGGCCTTGCTGCACTGGGTGTACGCGCTCTCGATGTCGACCAAGATCCCGAGCTTCGGCGGCTTCCCCTCCACTGCAGAGGGCGCGAGCAAGCCGGCGTCGGTGGTGAGCGTGGCGCGCCCGTGCACCCGGAAGGCGTCACCTACCCCCGGCACGATGAAGAGCAGTCCGACGTGGGGGTTCTCGACGATGTTGCGGAGCGAGTCGGCGATGCGATTGCCGGGCCGCTCGGGTAAGAGCAGCGTGCGCTCGTCCAGGATGCGCACGAAGCCCGCGGGGTCACCTCGGGGGCTCACGTCGCATCCGCCTCGTCCGTCGCTGGTGGCCAAAATCACCATCGGCGATCGTTCGATGAACTGCCGCGTCAGCGCGTTGAGCCGATCGGTGACCTTGGCGGCGACCAGCGGCAGCGGCGCGCCCAAGAGCGCCCGGAGCGCGGTTTCGTCGTCGATGGTCTGGGCCGTGAGGCGGTGGGGCGGCATGCGCCGCGTGCTAGCGCCGGCTCAGCGCCCTGGCAACGAGCCGAGCAGCGCCGCCAGCCTCTGCGTGAAGGCTTCGCCGGGCTCGGTCTCGCCCGCCGCCAGCGCCTGCGCAAACGGCGTGGCGGGCGGCGGCTCGGCCGCCACGAGGGCTTCCGGCGGGCCGCGGAAGAGCGCGCGCAATCGCTCGAGCCAGCCTCCCCCGCCCTTGGCCTTCGCCGCGGTGACCCCGCTGGCCCGCGCCGGCGCTGCCGGTGGCGGCGCGCCACCGGGCGCGGCCCTCGGGGCCGGTGGCGGCACAGCGGCCGGCGGGGGCGCGCCGATCATCCGCGGGCGCGCAGTCGACGGCGGCGCCATCGGCGCGGCGCAAGACTCGGCCAGCGCCGCCGCCTCGAGCTCGTCCCGCTGCTCGATCCGCGCCCGCATCTTGCCGAGCGCGCGACTCAGGCGCATGCGCACCGTGCCCTCTTTGAGCCCGAACACGCTCGCCAGCTCTGGGTACTCCATGCCGTTGCGAAAGCGCAGCACGATCAGCGCACGCTCGTTCTCTTCGAGCTGGTCGAAGGCGTGATCCACGTCGCCGCGCCTGACCAGCAGCTCCGGCGGCAACGGGGCGTCGTCCGCGAAACCGTCGACGTCGTCGTCCCCGTCGTCCCACGGCTCGCGCTCGCTGCGCCGCAGATGATCGATGCAGCGATTGCGCGCGATGGCGAAGAGCCAGGTGCGTGGCGCCGCCTCGGCGCGGTAGCTGCCCAGGTGCGAGAAAGCCTGCGCGAACACGTCTTGCGCCAGATCTTCGGCGAGGGCGCGCTCGCGCACCATGCTGCGACAGAGCGCGATCACCTCGCGCGCGTGGCGAGCCACCAGCCACTCGCCCGCACGCCGCAAGTCGCCCGCGGCCACCAGGGCCGACAGCTCGCGCGAGGGCGACAGGGCATCCACGCGGGCAATAGACGACAGAGCGCGTGATTCTGTCACCGCACCCCCGACGCTTTCTTCGGCCGGCCTGTGATTTCAGGCAGTTGCGGCACCACAACGCGCGCGCGGTGACGCCGCGGCCCGGGCCCCGTCGGTGCTCTCGAGGGCGACGAAGCCCGAGAGAAGGAGAACCCGATGAAGCTCGACGTACAGGTGAAGAACGACTGCGTGTCGTTCGGTGAGGACTTCAGCATTCGCTTCCAGCGCACGCTGCGCATCCCGGACGACGGGCGCACCTACCCGCTGCCGCCCGGGCTGGGCGCGTTCCCCGTGCGTCGCGTGGACGACTACGCCGATCGCGTACCAGCCGAGTGGGTCGGTCGGGGTGGAGTGTTCTTGCCCATGTACCAGCGCGAGGCGATGTGGCTCTCGTTCGGCAGCGTGGTCCCGCACGCGGTGAAGATCGCCGTGGGCAAGGTGTGCGCGCTGACGGGCCAGCCCTGGTCCGAGCGCCTGCACGCCGACGCGCAAGACTACCTGGTGGCGCCGCCGCAGCCCTGGCTCGACGGCATCGCGGTCGGCAAGGGCCGCATCCGGCAGTTCGTCGCCATGCCCCTGGGCATGGGCTACACGGTCGAAGGGCAGGTCACGGGGGAAGAGCGCTTCGGTGGGATCCAGATCAAGGTGCTGGCGCCCAAGCCCGGTCGCTTCCCGGTGCGCACGCGGTTGAGCGAGTCCGATTCGATGGGCTACATCCCGCCGCCGTGCTGCGCCGCGCCCGCACCGGGAGCGGGCCCGTACCGCGCGTCAGCGGGCGCCGCGAAGTCGAAGGGTGCCGGCAGCATGGGGCTATGCGCCGGGGGCAGCATGCAGCAGAAGATCTACCCCGACCCCCACGGCATCGACAGCTGGGACCTCGATCGCCACGCGCGGCTGTTCGTGCACATCGTGAACAGCGAGCTGTGGCGCGAGATCACCGGCGAGCGTGCCCCCGAGACGCCGGTCACCGCCAAGGAGTACAAGAAGCACGGCCTGCCCTGGTTCGAGCTGTACGACGAGCACTGCCCGGCCCTGGGCGCCCAGGCGAAGCTGCAGCAGGTCAAGAGCGTCAAGCAGATGGACGACGCCCAGAGCGACTGGCCCCTGCAAGACGACGAGAGCGTGGAGCCGAGTGTGATCAAGCGGCTCTACGGCATGGCCAAGCACCTGGTGCGTGACGGCCGGTGGTGATCACGGCGCGCTGAGCGATGCGCCCTCGAGGGTTGCCCGAGCCAGCAGGCCCTGCGACGACGCGCTGAACCCCGCGTCGCGCAGGGCCGCTGCCAGGCCCGAGCGGGTCGCCGGCTCGCCGTCGACCTCTTCGAGCAAGATCGCGCGGCGCCCCCGCGACAAGAGCCCGAGCAGCGCCCGCGCCAAGAGCCGCTGCCCTTCGGCATCGCGAACGAAGGTGGTCAAGCGCGCATCGCCCTTGGCCAGGTAGCCCGCGAGCATGCCGTCGATCAGCACCACGCTCGCTCCAGCCGCGCGCGCCAGCCGCTGGGGCTCGGCGCTCTCGGGCCACCAGGGCACGGCGGCGCCATAGGGGCTCGCCGGATCGGTGGCCGCGAGCAGCACCACCCGCGGGCGATCGGGCTCTGCCTTCGCGCCCCGCAAGCGATCGACGGCGCCCGGCAGCGCGAACTGCGTCCCCCCGAGGCCCGCCACGAAGTACCCGCGACGAACCCGGCCGCGCTCTTCCATCTGCTTGAGCACGTCGTACACCGCCGAGAACCCGCCGGGGATCCCCTCGGAGTGCACAGCCTCGCGGGTCAAGACGCCGTGCCGATCGAGCAAGAGCTCGGCCAGCCCGAGACGCCGTTCGGCTTCGGAGCGCGAGGCAATGGCCGGCAAGAGCGACCACCGGCCCTCGCTGCCCGGCGGGCACGGGCGCGACCCCCGGAGCCGCTGCCTCCGGCTCGGCGCAGCGTCGCCGGCCAACCGCGAACGGAGCGGCGCCAGCGTATCGTTGCCGATCTCGCCGGCCCAGACCATGTCCCAGAGGGTGTCGAGCACCTCGGGCGCGAAGGCCCCGGTGCCCAGCACGATGTCATGAAAGAACGACGCCCCGCGCGCCTGGAGCAGCTCTCGGATCTTCGCCGCGAGCGGACCGTCGACGGGCGTGGGCGGCGGGGCGAGCAGCGGGTACCGGTCGGCGAAGTAGAGCGCGATCCTCCCGTCGCGATCCCCCAGGCGCTCGAGCCCTCGCCACACGAGCTCACCCCGCGCGCAGGCCAGGTCGAGCTCGGCGCTGGCGAAGCGGGAGAGCCGGGCAGCCAAGACGTCGCTCTCGATCACCGAAGCCACGAGCGGCGCACCCTCGAGCCGTTCGACCACCGACAGCACGCCGTCGGCGCCAAGAGCCTTCTGCCCCACCCCGTGCCACTCGCAGGTGAAGCGCGCGAAGGCCGCGGCGTCCACCGGCTCGATCTGGTGCCGCAGCTTGGCCAGCGAGCGACGCTTCAAGGTGCGCAGCACCTCGGCGTCGCACAGCTCGCTCCCGCTTCCGCCCGGCAAGAGCTCGCCCTCGACCACCCGGCCCTGGGCGATCAGGCGATCGAACGCCGGCCGCACGTCCACGCCGAAGCGCCGCCGGGCGGCGTCCACGGTGAACGGCCCATGGCTGCGGGCAAAGCGCGAGCAGAGATCCCCGAGCGCGTCGGCCACCGGCTCGAGCAGCGCGCGGGGCACCCCATCCGGGGCGGGCACTCCCAGACCATCGCGCAGCCGAACCATGTCCTCGACCGCGGCGAGCCGCTCGACTCCGGCCATCACCACCACGAAGGCTCGCCCCTCGCCCTCGAGCGCAGCGACGAGCGGCGCGGGATCGACCGCGCAGCGGAGCGCGATCTCGCCCAGCGAGAGCGGCCCGAGGGCCAGCAAGAGGTCGTGGAGCCCGTCCGCGTGAGCCACGCTGGGCTCCGCCACGCGCTGCAGCGACCGCTCGGTCTCTTCGATGGACTCCGCGTCGAGGAGCTCGCGCAGCTCGGCCTCACCGAGTAGCGCGGCCAGCTCGCCTTGATCGATGGTCAGGGCCCGGGCCCGGCGCTCGGCCAGGGGCGCGTCGCCGTCGTACATGAAGTTGCCGACGTACGAGAACAAGAGCGCGGCGGCGAAGGGCGACGCGCGGCGGGTGTCCACGGTGACCACCGCGACCTGCCGCGACTCGATGCGCCGCAAGACCTCGGTGAGGGCCGGCACGTCGAACACGTCGCGCAGGCACTCGCGATAGGTCTCGAGCAAGATCGGGAAGCTGCCGTAGCGGGCCGCGACTCGCAACAGATCGGCCGAGCGTTTGCGCTGCGCCCAGAGCGGGCTGCGCTTGCCCGGGTAGCGCCGGGGCAAGAGCAACGCGCGGGCCGCGTTCTCGCGGAAGCGCGCGGCGAACAGCGAGCTGGTCCCCAGGCTCTCGATCAGCAGATCTTCGAGCTCGCCCGCGGAGGGGACGAAGGCCGCCAGATCCGGCGGCTCGTCGCTCTCGGGGAAGCGGAACACGATGCCGTCGTCGGACCAGATGCACTCGATCTCGGCCGAGGTTGCGCGGCGCAGCTTGGCCAAGAGGGCCAGCGCCAGCGGGGCGTGCACCCGGGCTCCGAGCGCAGACAAGAGGCACACGCGAAAGTCCCCGACCTCGTCCACGAAGCGCTCGATGATCCAGGTCCGATCGCTGGGCACCCGTCCGGTGGCCTCACGCTGGGCCCGCACGTACGAGGCAAGGTTCTCGGCGGCGCGGGCGTCGAGGGCGTGTTCCGAAGTCAGCCGTGCGCAGACTTCGGCCTCCGACTCGGCAAGCTCGCGGGCCAGCGCGCCCATGGCCTCACCCAGCTCGGGAGCGCGGCCCGGTCGATCGCCGTGCCAGAACGGCATGCGCCCCGGCTCGCCAGGCGCCGGAGTGACCAGCACGCGATCGTGAGTGATGTCGTCGATGCGCCAGCTCGACGCCCCGAGCACGAACACGTCCCCCGTGCGGCACTCGAAGACCATCTCCTCGTCGAGCTCCCCCACACGCACCGGCCGGTCCTCGGTGCCGGCAAGGAACACGCCGTACAGCCCGCGATCGGGGATGGTGCCGGCGTTGACCACCGCCAGGCGCTTGGCGCCGCGGCGTGCGCGCACCACCCGCCCAGCGCGATCCCAGGTCAGCCGGGGGCGCAGCTCGGCGAACTCGTCGGACGGGTAGCGCCCCGAGAGCATGTCGAGCACGCCGTCGAACGAGCTCCGCCCGAGCTCGGCGAAGGGCGCCGCGCCCCGGACCAGATCGAACAGCTCGTCCTCGGCCACCGGCCTCATGCTGGCGATCGCCACGATCTGCTGGGCCAGCACGTCGAGCGGGTTTCGGAGATACCGGGTGGCCTCGACCTGGCCCGCGACCATGCGCGGCACCGCCGCCGCGCAGGCCAGCAAGTCGCCGCGGAACTTGGGCACGATCACGCCCTTCGACGGAGCCCCGACTTGATGCCCGGCGCGGCCGATACGCTGGATGCCGGAGGCCACCGAGGGTGGCGCTTCGATCTGGATCACCAGATCGACCGCCCCCATGTCGATCCCTAGCTCGAGGGAGCTGGTCGCCACGATCGCAGGCAGGCGCCCGGCCTTGAGCTGATCTTCGATCTCTTTGCGCCGCTCCTTCGCGACCGAGCCGTGATGGGCCAGCGCCAGCGTCTCGCCCGCCGTCTCGTTGAGCGCGCCGGCCAGGCGCTCGGCCAGGCGGCGGTTGTTCACGAAGATCATGGTCGAGCGATGCGCGCGCACCAGCTCGACCAGGCGCGGGTGGATCGACGGCCAGATCGACGGCTCGCCGTCGCCGGCCGCGCCGCGCAGCCGTGCCATGTCCTCGATCGGCACCTCGACCGACAGCTCGAGCTGCTTCCCGGCAGAAGCATCGACCACCTCGACCGGGCGCGCGGCCCACCGGTCGCCCTCGACGGCTCCGCCGCCCAGCAGCCGCGCGATCTCGTCCAGCGGGCGCTGCGTCGCCGAGAGCCCAATGCGCTGCAGTGGCGAGCGCCCCGCGCGCAGCGCCTCGAGCCGCTCGAGTGACAAGAACAGGTGCGCGCCGCGCTTGGTGCCCGCGAGCGAATGGATCTCGTCGACGATCACCGTATCCACGCTCGCCAGGCGCGCCCTCGCCTCGCTGGTCAAGAGCAAGAACAGGGACTCGGGGGTGGTGATCAAGATGTCCGCCGGCGCCCGGGAGAACGCGCTGCGCTCCTTCGCCGGCGTGTCCCCGGTCCGCACGGCCACCTGCACGTCGCGACACGAGACGCCCAGCCGCTCGCTTGCTTCGCGGATGCCGGCGATGGGCTGCGACAGGTTCTTCTCCACGTCCGCCGCCAGGGCCTTCAGCGGCGAGACATAGAGCACCGATAGCCGCTCTTTCTTCGGCGGTTCGGCGCGGAACGCCAGGCGATCCAGCGCTGCCAGGAACGCCGCCAGGGTCTTGCCCGAGCCCGTGGGCGCGAGCATGAGCGCCGATCGACCCGCCGCGATCGCGCGCCAGCCACGAGCCTGCACCGGCGTCGGCTCGCCCAGCGCCGCTTCGAACCAAGCGCGCACGGGCGCTCGAAAGTGAGCCAGCGATCCCTCGGCCATCGGAGCGGGCCAGCGTAGCACCGCGCCGGTTGCGCGCGCCCGCCGCGTGCGCGAGACTCTTGGCATGCGGGGAACCACAGCGGTTGCTTGGATTGCGTTCTTGTCTTCGGCGTGCGGCGGCTCGACCACCGGCGGCGGCCCGGTCGACGGCGGCGCGGCCAGCGGTGGCACCGGCGCGATGGGTGGCGCCGGCGCCATGGGTGGCACCGGCGCGATGGGCGGCACCGGCGCCATGGGTGGCACCGGCGCCATGGGTGGCACCGGCGCGATGGGGGGCACGGGCGGCGACCCCAGTGCCGGCCAACCCCCGCCGCCCGATCCGAACGCACCGCCGGCCAGCGGCACCACACCGACGACGCTGGTGATGCGCAAGCTCTTCCTGGGCGATACCAACCTGCAGGGGCAGCCGGATCCCTACGCTTGGAAGAAGTTTGGCCTGAACGTCGACGGCCTGGTCTCGAACAAGAGCTCGCCCAACCACTGCCAGCCTCAAAAAGGCGCCACCAAGTCCGCGACGCAGACCGACGGCGATAGCGGCATCGACAACTCGTTCGGCTCGAACCTGATCAAGCTCGTCGAAACGCTCACCCCGAACCCGAGCGATGCTCTGAACGACGACATCGCCGGCGGCGGGGGCACCTGGCTGATCCACCTCCAGAACCTGGGAGGCAGCCCGGCCGAAAATGGCATCAAGGCTGCGCTCTTCAGCACCGCGCCCACGAGCGTCCCGCCCAGCTGGTCGCCGGGCGAGGTGCGCGCCGTGACCTTCGAGTCGGTCTCCGGCGGGAGCATCGCGTCGCCGCTGGTCACGTTCCCGCAGAGCTACGTCGTCGGCGGCACCTGGGTCGGGGCCCCGGCGGCCACGGGGGATCTGGTGCTGAAGAGCAGTCTGCAAGGCTTCCTGATCGCAGCAAGGCTCCACCACGTCCGAGCGGTGGCAACCCTCACCGGGGTGGGTCCGACCGCCAAGGCGACCGGCGTCCTCTCAGGGGTCATCGACACCGAGGAGTACATCTCGGATCTGGCAAAGATCGCCGGTGCGATGGCGGTAGAGCTGTGTGACGGCGCCACCTTCGAGAGCATCGCGCAGGCGGTTCGAGGCTCGAGCGACATCATGACGGACGGCTCGAACGGCGATCCGAGCAAGACCTGCGATGGCATCTCGATCGGGCTCGGCTTCGAGGCGACGGCAGCGGTGCTGGGCTCGGTCGCCCCGGCGGTGCCGCCGCCGCCCAACCCCTGCAAGTAGCGGCTGCGCTCAGTGCGCGTGCGGCGCGTCGAGCAGCGTGCCCAGCGCTCGCTCGAGCGCCTCGAGGCTGGTCACCGTCGCGTGACGCTTGCCCTCGCGATCGAACACCCAGATCTGGGGCAGGCTGTTTTCGCCGCGCAGGTGCTGCTCGGCCACCGCAGAGTCGAAGTCCGGCACCTCGACCCGCCGCACCGCGAGGTCGGCGTGCTTCGCCGCCAGCTGCCTGAGTCGCGCGTCGATGTGCTTGCACGAGTGGCACCAGTCCGCCCAGAAGTCGATCACCGTCACCTTGTGCGGCGCGAGCACCCGCGCGAGCTCGAAGCTCGCCCCGCCCTGGGCCGCGTCTGCGACGTCGCCTTTTGTCGGATTCTTGACCTGATCGTGCGCGTGCTCGTCGCCCTTGCCGGCGTGCGCGTGCTCGTCGCCCTTGCCGCCGTGATCGTGATCGTCGCCCTCGCCATGCGCGTGGTCGTCCTCGGCCTCGCCCTCACCGCCGAACGACACGCTCAGCGTGCCGTAGATCGAGTAGGTCTCGCTCAGCTGCTGACCGTTGACGTCGGTGTACAGCGGCACGCGCCCGCCGACGCCGAACGCCACCGTCTTGCTCGCGCGCACGCTGGCCGAGCCCGTCGCGAACACCGCGCGCCCGCCCGAGTTGACCACGCGCCCCTCTTCCTGTTCGTCCGACTGGGTGCGCACCTGGAGCAGCCCGCCTGCGCCGATCACCAACCACGACGACGGCACGACCAGCGCGTCGAGCCCGGCCAGGTACGTACCGCCCATGGTCACGCCGGACTCGCTGGCGCCGAAGGGCTCGCGCACGCTCGCGCTGGGCGACACCCCGAAGTAGCGCGACACGAACTGCGTGAGCCGCAGCTCGGCGCTGCCGCTGTAGGCGCCATAACCAATCGCCAAGATGTTGGGCGGCACGGTGTCGCCTTCGTGCCCGAGGGTGCCCTGCCGCCCGGTGGGGAGCCCGAGCCCGGCGTGCAGGGTCAGGCTCGGCCGGTAGCCGCCCGCGCCCCAGAGCGCGGCGAAGTCGTACCCCGCGCCGAGCTCGAGGTCTCCGAAACCCGACAGCCGGCGCGTGGGCTCCCCCTGCCCGGGCTCGACGGTGATGGTGCCCGCGGGCAGCGCCAGATCCGCCGCAAAGCCTCCGCCGAAGTAGTGGCGCAACGACAGCTGCGTGACGAACGCATCGAGCTCGGCAGTGTCGCCGTCGACCACGGCGCTGCCGCGGTACTCGTCGAGGAACCGCGAGTACGACAGCGAGAGCCCGAGCTGAGTGAGCCCCTCGGGCAGCGCCTGCCGCGCGCCGAGCTGCAGGTTGAGAGCGGACCCCCCGACCGGGAGGTTCGGATTCACTCAAGCGGTTCAGGTCGCGAAGGCCGGCGACCACACCAACAGGGACGCGATTGTCCCTGCGAAAGCCAACCAGCGACGTTTCACGCAGAACGCCGTCTAGGCCCAATTCCGGGGGCAAGCAAGGCTGGTTTGCGATCCCCCCCGGGCTGTGGGATGGCTCCGGGCGATGGGGCTCTCGATTCGCGCGCTGATCACCTGGATGACGCTGACCGCGTCGGCGCTCGCGCAGGCCGCGCCGCCCATCGATGCTTCGATGGCCGCGCCCGAGCCCGAGGCCGAGCCGGCACCCGCGCACGCGCCCGCGCACGGGCCGAAGCACCACGCGGGCGCCCACGCCGGCAAGGGCAAGGCTGGCGCCAAGACCAAGCCGAAGAAGCCGAAGGCGACCGTCGCCAAAGCCAAACCCAAGCCCAAGGTCGCCGCCGCGCCGAAGCCGAAGGCAAAGCCCAAGGCGAAACCGAAGCCGAAGCCGAAGGCCGTCGCCAAGCCAGCCCCCGCCGCGAAACCGAAGCCCCACGCCACGGCGGCGGTGAAGCCCATCCCGATGTCGAAGCCCAAGAAACCGGCGGGCGCGGCCAAGCCGGCCGGCACCTGAAACTTAGCTTGCGCGGCGCCCCGCCGGTGCGCTAGATCCGCGGCCCCTCGCGAAGGTGGCGGAACTGGCAGACGCGCTGGATTCAGGTTCCAGTCCTAGAAATAGGGTGGAGGTTCAAGTCCTCTCCTTCGCACAATGTCCCGGTCTCAGTGGCACTCGGCGCCGCTGAGACAACGGGGATCGCAGCAGCGAGCGGCCCCGGTTGCCGCCAATGGTAGGCTGACCCACGGATTGGCCAACGCTACGGCAACGGCGGGTGTTTGGAGCGAGACGACGCTGGTCGAAGCGTTCGACCGGATCCGTTGCTTCACCGGCAAGCACGGCCGCGCGCCGCACAAGCCCCTGCTTCTGCTGCTCGTCCTGGCTCGACTCCAACGCGGCGATGCCGGTCCGATCGAATTCTCGGACGTCGAGGAGAAGCTCCAGCACCTTCTCGAGGATTTCGGACCGCCGGGCGCTAAACACCCGGAGTATCCGTTCTGGCGCCTACGCTCGGACGGGATCTGGCAGGTGGAGTCCGAGCGAGGCACCGACCTGCTCGCATTCGAGAACAGCAGTCGCGACGTTCCCGTGTCTCGGCTCCGGGGCGAGCACGCAGTCGGTCGGCTGCTGCCCGAGGTCGAGTCCGCCCTGGCTACCCGGCCAGCTTTGGTCAACGAGATCGCCGCGCGCCTGCTCGAACGGAACTTCCCACCGACGTTGCACGAAGACATCCTGGACGCTGTCGGCATGCCATACCGAGCCGAGACCGATCGCCGTCGACCTAGGGATGCCGGCTTTCGCGAGATGATCCTGCGCATCTACGAGCGGCGGTGCGCGATGTGCGGATTCGACGGGCGCCTCGGCCGAGCTGATTTCGGGGTCGAGGCAGCGCACGTTCAGTGGCACGCGTTCGACGGTCCCGACATCGAGGAGAACGGCCTATGTCTCTGCTCGCTGCATCACAAGGCCCTCGACGTCGGCGCACTGGGGATCGGTGAAGACGGCCGGGTCCTGGTCTCCGAGCACCTGTGCGGCGGGAGCCGCGTGCAGGACTGGCTGGTCGACCTTCGCGGCCGGCCACTTGGGACGCCCACCCAGGGCCACGTGTCGCCCCAGCCCGCCTTCATCAAGTGGCACCGGGAGGAAGTCTTCCGCGATCCGCCGCGCGCGGCGTGAGCCCTGGCGGCACCCAACGCGTTGCCGACCACCGAACTGCCGCCACGCGGAAGTTTGGCGGCACCCAACACGTTGCCGACCACCGAACTGCCGCCACGCGGAAGTTTGGCGGCACCCAACACGTTGCCGACCACCGAACTGCCGCCACGCGGAAGTTTGGCGGCACCCAACACGTTGCCGACCATCGAATTGCCGCCTGGCGGAAGTTTCGTGGCACCCACCACGTTGCCGACCATCGAATTGCCGCCACGCGGAACTTTGGTGGCACCCACCGCGCGCGGCCTCGCGCTCGGCCGTTTCGCGAGTGACTCTCGGGGACTCGATCGCGACCTTGCCGCACGCGAAGCCGACAAAACCCGGTGTAGGGAGAGATGCGCGCTCGGGCAGCGCTGCGGCTCGCTAGAGCGCTTGGGCCGATTCCGCTACGATTGCTGGCATGCGCTTGCTCAAAATGGCGGGTTTCGTGGCATTCGTCGCGGTCATCGGGTGCGCGGCCGGTTCGGCCGACACCGACGAACCGGGTGCGGGGGGCGGCGGCAGTGGTGGCGGTGGCGGTGGTAGCGGCGGCGGCGGTGGCAGCGGCGGCGGCACCGGGCAGTGCGATCTGCCGAAGGTGATCTGCGGCAGCGACTGCGTGGACACGCAGTCGAGCAACTCGCACTGCGGCAGCTGCGGAAAGGCCTGCGCCAGCGGCGAGCTCTGCTCGCAAGGCGCCTGCGCCGGGCAGTGCTGGGGCGGCGCCACCGAGTGCTCGTGCCAGTGCGTGAACCTCGAGTCCGATCCGGCCAACTGCGGCGCGTGCGGCAACATCTGCGCGGCCGGGCAGGTCTGCTCGATCGGGAAGTGCGCCGACCAGTGTCTGGCCGGCACGACCAACTGCTCGGGGGGCGGCCAGGCCGGCGAGTGCGTCGATCTCGAGACCGACTCGAAGAACTGCGGGGCCTGCGGCAATGCGTGTAAGGCGGGCGAGGTCTGCTCGCAGAGCAAGTGCTCGCTGGTCTGCGCGGGGGGCACCACCAACTGCGGGGGCAAGTGCGTGGACACCACCCTCGACCCGAACCACTGCGGCACGTGCGGCACCTCCTGCCCCAGCGGCGAGGCGTGTCAGACGGGAAAGTGCGGCCTGGTCTGCACCGGCGGGCTGACCAAGTGCGGCACCAAGTGCGCCGACCTGACGCAGGACGCCGCCAACTGCGGCGCGTGCGGCACGGCCTGCACCTCGGGGAAGGCGTGCATCAGCGGCAAGTGCACGCTGGTGTGCAGCGGGGGCACGACCAACTGCAGCGACGTGTGCGTCGACACCAAGGTCGATCCGAACAACTGCGGCACCTGCGGCAAGGCGTGCACGACCGGGCTGACCTGCCTGTCGGGGGCGTGCACCCTGGTCTGCCCCACCGGCCAGACCAATTGCAGCGGCGCCTGCGTCGACATGAAGACCGACGCGAACCACTGCGGCAGCTGCACCACCAAGTGCCCCACCGGCCAGGTCTGTCAGAGCAGCAGTTGCACGCTGGTGTGCGGCACCGGCCAGACCAAGTGCGGCACCACCTGCGTCAACACCAGCACCGACCCGACCAACTGCGGCGGCTGCGGCAATGCGTGCACCACGGGTCAGACGTGTCAGAGCGGAACGTGCGTGAATAGCTGCAACCCCACCACCAACATCGCCACCACCGCCACGGCGGCGTCGAGCGGCGGGGGCCTCGCGAGCAACAACGTGGGTCCGAACAAGATGAACGACGGCAAGCTCGAGGCGTCGTGCAGCACCGACAAGTTCCACTGGGTCGACGCCGGCGGCTCGCCGGGCAGCGCGTGGATCGAGTACACCTGGACCAGCGCCAAGACGGTGAAGCGGATCAGCATCGACACCTCGCTGAACACCAGCTCGACCTGCACCAACTCGGGGCGCACGCTGGCGGGTGGCACGGTGCAGTACTGGAGCGGCAGCTCCTGGGTGACCTCGGGCACGGTGTCGGGCAAGATCGACGACTGGACCTACACCTTCCCCACCTCGGTGAGCACGACCAAGATCCGCATCTATGGCGTGCACGCGACCACCACCACCGGGCAGGGCTCGAACCCAGTGATCTTCGAGTGGCAGGTCTTCAGCTGCTGAGGCGAGCCACGCTGGGCGCGACTCTAGGCGCGTGTAGGTGCATCTGCGCGTGCGGCGCCAACCGCACCTTGGGCTCGCGCCGGCTAGAGCCGGCGCCGAGAATCCGCTACCTTTGCCGGATGCGCTTGATCGGAGTCTTGGCGTTCGGGGCGATGCTCTCGGTGTTTGGTTGCGCGTCGGGGGCAGCCGACACGGACGACGTGAACCCCGGCGGGGGCGGCAGCGGCGGCAGCGGCGGTGGCAGCGGCGCGACCGGCGGGGGCGGCGGCAGTGGCGGCGGTGGGCAGTGCGACTTCCCGAAGGTGACGTGCGGCAGCGAGTGCGTGGACGTGCAGTCGAGCAACTCGCACTGCGGCGCCTGCGGCAAGGCATGCCCGAGCGGCGAAGTCTGCTCTCAGGGCGCCTGCGCCAGCCAGTGCTGGGGCGGCGCCACCGAGTGCTCGGGAAAATGCGTCAACCTCGAGTCCGATCCGGCCAACTGCGGCGCCTGCGGCAACATCTGCGCCGCGGGTCAGGTGTGCTCCATCGGCAAGTGCGCCGATCAGTGCCTGGCGGGCACCACCAACTGCTCGAGCGGCGGGCAGGGTGGCGAGTGCGTGGACCTCGAGACCGACTCGAAGAACTGCGGCGCGTGCGCCACCGTGTGCAAGGCCGGCGAGGTCTGCTCGGCGGGCAAGTGCGCGCTGGTCTGCTCCGGCGGAACCACCAACTGCGGCGGCAAGTGCGTGGACAGCACCCTGGACCCGAACAACTGCGGCGCCTGCGGCACCGTGTGCGCCACGGGCGAGGCCTGTCAGAGCGGGAAGTGCGGCCTGGTGTGCACGGGCGGGCTGACCAAGTGTGGCAGCAAGTGCGTCGACCTGAACCAAGACCTGGCCAACTGCGGCGTGTGCGGCACCGCCTGCACCTCGGGCAAGAGCTGCGTCTCTGGGAAGTGCACCTTGGTGTGCAGCGGCGGCACGACCAACTGCAACGACGTCTGCGTGGACACCAAGATCGACCCGAACAACTGCGGCACCTGCGCCAAGGTGTGCGCCACGGGTCTGACCTGCGTCTCGAGCGCGTGCACGCTGGTCTGCCCCACGGGCCAGACCAACTGCAGCGGCGCCTGCGTCGACATGAAGACCGACGCGAATCACTGCGGCGCTTGCACCACCAAGTGCCCCACCGGTCAGGTCTGCCAGAACAGCACCTGCACCCTGGTCTGCGGCACTGGCCAGACCAAGTGCGGCAACACCTGCGTGAACACCAGCACCGACCCGGCCAACTGCGGCGCGTGCGGCAACGCCTGCACCTCGAGCCAGACCTGCCAGAGCGGAGCCTGCGTCAACAGCTGCAACCCCACCGCCAACATCGCCACCACCGCCACGGCGACCTCGAGCGGCGGCGGCTCGACGGGCACCGGCTACGGCCCCGAGAAGATGAACGACGGCACGCTCGAGGCGACCTGCAGCACCGATCGCTTCCACTGGGTCACGGCGGATAGCTCGCCGGGCACGGCCTGGATCGAGCTCGACTGGACCAGCGCCAAGACCATCAAGCGGATCAGCATCGACACCACCCAGAACACCAGCTCGACCTGCACCAGCTCGGGGCGCACCCTGGCCGGCGGCACGGTGCAGTACTGGAGCGGCGCCGCTTGGGTGACCTCGGGCACGATCTCGAATCAGCTGAACGACTGGACCTACACCTTCCCCACCGCAGTGAGCACCACCAAGATCCGAATCTACGGGGTGCATGCGACGAACACGACCGGGCAGATGTCCAACCCGGTGATCATCGAGTGGCAGGTCTTCAGCTGCTGAGCGGCGGCGAGGTCGGGGAAGAAACCCGGCCAGCGCGGCGTAGGGGCACCGGAGCATGTCCAAACGGCACGCGGTGATCGCCGCAATTTTCGGCGGGGCAATGACGGTGCTGGGCCCGATTTCCGGGGTCGCGCTCACCGCCCTCTTCACCTCGCGCGCGTTCTCGACGGCGGGCGGCGTCCCGGCCGAGTCCCGCGCGGCTCACGTGGCCAGCGGGATCGACGGCGCCATGAACTACACCCTGGCCGGCGGGGCCGTCGGGATCGTCGGCCTGGTGGTCGTGATTGCCTCGCTCGTCGCGCTGGTTCGTGCGCGTTCGGACCAGGCCACGGCCTAACTCACGCGCTCTTCGCGCGGACCCGCGCGCGAAGCTCCATCAAGCGAGCGCGCTCTCGCGCCATGTACGAGAAGACCGCGCGGGCCAGGTCGAAGTGGTCGTCCATCACGTCGAGCACGTCGTCCTCCGACAGCTCGAGCACCAGCGCATCCGTCGCTGCGACCAGATCCGCGTCGAGCCGCTCACGGGCCAAAATGGCGAGCGACCCGACCAGGCTGCCCGGCGCGGCGTGCCCTACTTCGGTGCCTCGGCGGAGCTCGACCGCCCCGCGACCCGCGAACCACAACCGCCCCGCGCGCGCCTCGCCCGCGCGCGCGATTGGGGTGCCCGCACTGAGCAGTGACGGACGACTGCGCTGGGCCAGGACGGCCACCGCCTGGATGCCAGCGCGCACCAGCAGCGAGGCATCCGAGAGCATCAGCATGCGCTCGACCAACCCCACGGGCCGGTCGAGCCCGGCAGCGGCGGGCGCCGGGTGAGCTCGCGGAAACGCCAAAGCCAGGCCCAGCTCGTCGATCATCGCGGCGACCGAGACGGAGTGGTCGGCCAGCGCGCCACGACCGAGCTCCGGGTGCCCCTCGAGCACGTCGAACCAGTCCTCGACCGAGAAGGCCAGCGCGTGTACCGGCGTGACCGCCTGCGCGGTCCGCGCGTACGGGGCCTCTTGCATCGCATCCTGGAACCCGAAGCCGTCCCCGGGGCCGAAGGTCCAGGGGGTGAGGCCCGGTGCCCCGAGCACGACCTCACCCGCGACCACGAAATAGATCTGGTGGCTCGCCTGGCCTTGCCGATAGATCACCTCACCTGCGGCGAACGGCACGTCGCGCATGAGCGCGGCGACGCGTTCCAGCGTGGCCCCCGAGCGACTCCCTCCGAAGAGCGTGCGCAGGAAGAGCGAGCGCTCGACGCGGCGCTGCGCGGATTCAGCCACCCCCGCCCCCGTCGTGGACCAGCGGCGGTGGCACGGTCTCGAGCGGCACCCAGCGACGCTGACTGAACACGGCGCCGGCCTCTTCTTCCAGCTCCGCCACCGACTGCGCGCGCACGTGATAGGCCGCCAGCGTCGCCAGCGCATCGTCCAGGTCGCCCAGCATGGCAGCCAGCGCGGCGTGCCGCGTCCGGGGTCGACCCTGCAAGTAGGCCTCGGCCCGCTCGACGCGCTCGCTCGGCGACAGGTCGTCGACCACCAGCCGCAACAGGGCCCGGGGCTCGTCCTTCGCGCTCAGCATCAGCGCGTCGATGAACTCCAGGGCGTTGGCGCGCATGCGCTTGTCGTCGGACTGGAGCAAAAAGTAGACGCTGCGCAGATCTTCGTTCTTGTGCAGCATCTGCAGAACGCGAAAGGCCCGCTCGCGCGCCTGTCGCTGCTTGTCGGCGATCAGCCCGGCCAAGAGCCGCTGGCTCGCGCGGGCGGCGTCGGGAACGACGGCGTCCGGGTCGAACGCGGCCTCGAGCGCCGTGAAGCGCAGGGCTTCGAGCAAATTGCGAATCAGCTCGGCCTCGAGTCGCGGGCGATCGACCTTGACGCCCTCGTTGCGAACCAATCGCCCCAGCGCCCGCAGCGCCCGAAACCGCACCAGGCCCGGAAGATCGGCGGCCAATGCGTCGAACAGCAGCTTGGCCGCCCGCTCGCCACCCACCTCGCCGATGGCGCGCGGCAGCTCGCGCCGGATGCGGGGCGAGAGGGCGGCGTCGGTCAGCGCCGCTTCCAGCGCGTCGAGCGCACGGTCGCCGAAGCCAGCCAGTGTCTGCACGACCCGCGCGCGATGGCGTGGCACATCGAGGCACCGAATCAGAAACGGGAGATCCGCGGTCGAACCCATGGCGCCCAGGGCCGCGATGGCCACGTCGGCCACCTCGACCTCTTCGAAGCGAGCCAGGCGCTGCGCGAGCCGCGAGAACGCCACGTCTTTGCGGTCGGCGATGGCGCCCGCCAGGGCGGCGCGCGCGTGCTGGCAATCGGGCGTGTCGCCGGCCAGCATCCGGCAGATCTCCGGATCTTCTTCCGGGTGTTCGTCGCCGGCGCGGCTCAGGCGCTCGACCGCCAAAAATGCCCTCAGCGCGCCGGTGGCTCTGGCCATCTGCGGCAGCTTGCCGAAGCGTCCCAAGGCTCGCACCGCCGCGGTCACGACGCGTTCGGACGGATGGTCGAGCAGCTTCTGCGCCAGCGGGACCCAGTCTTCGCGCCGGGCCTCTGGCACGACCTCCAGCGCGCGCAGCAAGACCTCTTCTCGATCGTGGTAGAGGATCAAGGCTGGGATGAGTCGCGAGCGCTTCGCGTCCGCGAGCAGGTTCATCGCGGCCAGAGCCCGCGCCGGGTCGGGGCTCGAGAGCGCCTCGATCACCGTCTCGGCGGCCCCGAGATCCAGGTCGTCCAGGTTCAGCTCGGCGGCGTCGACACCGCGCCCCAAGGACTGCCGGAACAGATCCAGGTACGGTCGGCGGAGCATCAAGGCAGTGACGACCCAGGTGAGCGAGAGCGCGATCACGCTGGCAGAGAGCACCCGAGGCGTCGCGAGATCGAAGCTGGCAAGCGCCAAGAGCGCGGCCGCGCCCAGCGCTTGGCTCGAGCGCCCGAGCACCGAATCGATGAGCGGCTTGGCCCGGTCGCGCAGCGCCGGGTCGAGCGGCAGGTAGAGCAGCTCGGCCGACACCCGGTGCAGCGAGTGGCGCAACGCGCCGTCGGCGCCCCGGGTGAAGAGCAGCGCCAGGAAGCTGCCGCCCAAGAGCAGCACCCCCGCCGAGCCCAGCGCGAGGGACAGCGGCAACACCGCCAGCGCGGTGGCCACGCCGAAGCGCCGGAGAATCCGGCCCGCCAAGAGCAGCTGCACCGCGAGCGCCGCGGTGTTGAGCGCGCCGTAGTAGCGCGCGAAGAACGGGCCGAGCTCTTCCTTCGGTAGGCGCGCGGCCGCCTGGCTCTTGAACAGGTAGTCGAGCAAGAGCACCGCCAAGGTCGAGCTGACCACCAAGATCGCCACGCGGCGCACGTACCCGTGCTCGGCCAAGAGCCGAGCGCTGCCGCCGAGCGCGGGCGCGGGCGAGAGGTCGCGCGGCGCGGTCGGTTCGGGCTCCGGGGTCTGCGCGACCACGGCCGCGGTCCCCAACGCCAAGACGCACGCCGCCAAGAGCAGGCTACCCACGGGCAAGAGCGCGAGCAGCCCGACCGCCATCGCCGAGCCGACCACCGCGCCGAGCACGCCGCCGGCCGAGATCGCAGGGAAGAAGCGCTTGCTTTGGGCGCTGGTGAAGGCCTCGCCGGCGAACAGCCAGAACTGCACCACGCTGAGCGAGCCCGCCAGGGCGCTCCACACGTACAAACCGATGGCGAGCCCGGCAGTGACCGGACGGAAGTTGAACCAGGTGGTCCCCAGGGCGAAGAGCGCCAGCGTCACCACCAGCGCGTTCCGCCTGCCGAAGCGCCGGATGAACCGCGCATTCAGGTCGGTGAGCCCGAGGCCCAGCGCGGCCACCAGCAAGTACACGATGGGCAGGCGCGTCGGCGCGAGCTGCCCCAGGAACAGCGCGTCCCGCGCGGTCTCGAGCAGGCTGTGGGCCGCCACCAGCCCAAACAGGGTGCTGGCCGCGATCAGCAGCGGCCCACGCTCCCCCGCGCGCAGGTCGATCAGCGAAAAACGCGGGGAACGCTTGGAATCGACGGCGGTCACGATCGAGGGCTCGAGCCAGCCCCCTGACGAAGCGAGGCTGATTCGCTAGACTTAGTACCCTGAGCCCGCAATGGAATCGACCACTGCCGTCAATCTGAGCCCCGCCTGCCGCACGCGCAGCCTGCTATTCGGCGTGATCGCTCTGGCCGGCAGCCTGCTCTTGGCCACGGTCTTGGCCAAGCTCGGCGTGTACTGGGCCTGGCGCCTGCTGCTGATCTTGCCGTTCCTCTTCGCCGCGCACGGCTTTCTGCAGGGCCTCTACGGCACCTGAAGCCACAAGGCGTCGCGCGGTCTGCGCGAAACGGACGAAGGGCTCGAGCCGATCATCGCCCCGGACCGCCGCGAACGAGTTCGCCGACGCGGTCGGGTGATCAACGCCTGGGCGTGGGCCCTGGCGGTCGTGGTGACCGCGCTGTTCGCGCTGAGCTGACCCTACAGCTCCCGCGCATACCAGGCGTTGCAGCCGAAGTGCCCGGTGTGGCCCTCGGGCTTGGGCAGGCGACAAAACCCGTTCTGCTCGTACAGGCGACGCGCCTCGTGCATGTTCTCGAGCGTCTCGAGGTACATCCGGCGGAAGCCACAGCGCTTCGCCTCGGACAGGCAGACCGACACGAGCTCACGACCGAAGCCGCGGCCCCGGGCGATGGGCAAGAGGTACATCTTGCGGAGCTCGCAGGTATCGTCGCTCCCGCCCTCGAGCGGGGCGAAGCCGCCGCCGCCGACCACGCGCCCGTCGAGCTCGACCACCCAATAGCGAGTGCGGTCTGCCGAATAGGCGCGGCTCATGAAGTCGACCTCCGGGTCGTTGATCGCGTACCCCTCGCCCGCAGCGCCGAAGCTGGGCATCACCTCGCGGATCACCGCCGCGATGGCCGCGTCGTCTCGGGGCTCGATGGGTCGCAGGCTCACTTCGCGGCCGCCGCCAGCTGTTTCTCGAGGAACATGACCGACAAGAGCGAGAACGTGTCGCGGTTCTCTTTCTTGGTGAAGCCGTGGCCCTCGTTCTTGGCCAGCATGTACCAGACGTCGCGGCCGCTCTTCCTCACGCCGGCGACGATCTGCTCGGCCTCGGACGCCGGCACCCGGGGGTCGTTCAGTCCCTGGGCCACGAACAGCGCGCTCTTGATCCGCGCGACGTTGGTCGTCGGCGAGATGCGCTGCAAGAGCTCGTTCATCTTCGGATCGCGCTCGTCGCCGTACTCGGCGCGGCGCAGGTCACGGCGGTACTCGCTGGTGTTCTTCAAGAAGGTCACGAAGTTGCTGATCCCGACCACGTCCACACCGGCCACGATCCGCTCGGGAAAGTGGGTCAGCGAGGCCAGCACCATGTACCCGCCGTACGAGCCCCCGAACACGGCGACGCGCTTCTTGTCGAGCTCGGGCCGCGTGCCGACCCAGTCGAGCAGCGCGCCGATGTCCTTCACGCTGTCCTCGCGCTTTGCGCCGTTGTCGAGCAAGAGGTAGCTCTTGCCGTAACCGTCCGAGCCCCGCACGTTGGGCACGAGCACGCTGATCTTGCTCTCGGTCACCAGGTACTGAATCAGCGGCGACAGCTCGGGGCGTGCCTGCATCTCGGGCCCCCCGTGGATCCAGACCACCACCGGGCGCGGTCCGTCGGCCTTCGCCGAATAGTAGAAGGCGGGCACCGACAGGCCGTCGAAGCTCTTGAAGCGCACCAGGGTCGGCTCGACGAAGCGGCCCTTGGGCAGCCCACCAATCTCGCTCTCGGTCCAGCGCTCGAGCTTGTTCTTGCCCACGTCGAAGCTGAAGGCGTCGCCGGGGGTGGTGGCGCTGGCGAAGGTGAAGCCCAGCACGCTGGCCTTGCGCGCGAACTTGAGCCCCGAGATCACCCCCTTGGGCACGCCGGGGACGACCCGGTCCTTCTTGGTGGCGGTGTCGTAGAGCCGCAGCACCGAGAGCCCGTCCTCGTTCACGCTCAGGGCCAGCGTACGGCCGTCGGGCGAGAGCGCGATCTCTTCCACGTTCCACTTGATGTGCCGGGTGAGTGGCTTCCAGGGGGCGTCGGGCTTGGCCAGATCCACCTCGTAGACCTCGGTGAACTCGCCCTCGCGATCGCTGGTCACGAACGCGCGTTTGCCGCTCGGATCCAGGGTGGCCGCGCGGTACGCCGCCACCGGCGCCTCGGGGCTGATGCGGCGCACCGCCTTGGACTCGAGATCCGCCAGGTGGATGCGCGAGTCGTTGATCGAGACGTACTCGAGCAGCAAGAGCTGCTTGTCGTCGGCCGAGAACTCGAGCGGCACCCAGTGCCCTTTTCGCTCGAGCAAGAGCTTGGCGCTCTCGGCGGTCTTGCCGTCGCTGAGCCAGATGTCGATGTCACGACCGTTGCGGGCGTTGCTCGAGAACGCGAGCCGGTCGCCCTTCTTCGACCAGGCGTAGGCCTCGTTGCGGCTCTTGCCGTTGGTCAGCCGCAGCGACTCGCCGGTCTTCAGATCCTGGCGGTAGAGCTGAAACTGCTCGTTGCCTCCGGTGTCGCTGCTGAACACGAGCGCGTCGGTCGAGCCGGGCTGGAAGCTGGGTCGACTGACCGGCTCGGGGCGGAACGTGAGCTGACTGCGTGCCCCGAGCGGGCGCTGCACCCAGTGGGTCTGCGCCGTCTGCCCGAAGCGCGTGGTCACCAGCACCGAGCGCCCGTCGTCCGAGAGCGCGCCGAGGGGCGCGGACCGGGTCTCGAGGAAGCGCCCGAGCCGCTCGCGCAACGCGTCGGGAATGGCCGGCACGCCCTCGAGCACCAGCGGGCCGCCGGACTTGTCACCCGCGCTGCTCGGGGGCACGCCCGCCGGCACCTGGCTCACGCTCACCGCCACCGGGGGCGCGCTCGCGACGGGTGGAGCCTGGGGCTCACGCAGGGGTGGCGATGCGCAGGCGGCGAGCAAACACAGCGCGACGGGCAGCCGGGTCTTCATGTGCCCGGTGTAGCCTCGCGGCCGCCGGATCGGAAGCGTGAGCGCAGCTGCGCCCGGTTGACGCGCACCGGGCTCGTGGGCTACGGCTCCGCCGCGCGAGATTCGCGCACGGGAGGACGACGACGATGATGGTGGGACGAGCACTGGGTGTGGTGGTGTTGGCTTGGGCGTTCGCGGGCTGCTCCGCGGCCATGGACGGGCCGGCGGACGAGACCACGGGTGACGAGGCACAGGGGCTCAGCTGCGCGGCCTTGACGTGCGCTGCGAACACCACCTGCGTCGAGCACGGCAACAGCGCCAAGTGCGTGCCGATCTCAGACGACCCCTGCGCCGTCGTGCGCTGCATGGCGGGCACCCACTGCGTGGCCCACGGCGGGACGGCCGAGTGCGTGGCGGACTCGACCTGCGAGTGCAAGGGCCCGGCGCCGATGGGGATGAACTACCTGTGCAGCGACGCCGTGACCGTCGCCGGTCCGGCGTGCGTCCAGGCCAGCAAGAACAAGTGCAGCTGGCAGATCATCAGCTGCCCCTGATCACAGAAGGCCGATCCGGCGGCGCAGCGCGAACGCGGCATCGCTGACCCAGAACCGAAGCAGGTCGTGGGTCAGCGCGATGCCCTGAGCCAGCGCCGCCCCCCGCAACCCGGCCAAATCGCCCTCCATGCGGCGGACCATGGCAACGGACGCCGGCAGGTCGTCCGCCAAGAGCACCGCGACGCGAGAGGCGATCTTCTTGTGCTCGAAGGACCACTGCTCCCAGTCGAGCCGCGGCGCCGCCATGAACGCCGGCGCGTGCTCTTCCAGCGCGCGGCGCGCCCGGCGCGAGAGGGCCTTCTGCACCCGCTTGGCGTGCTGGGTCAGGAAGTCTTCGTCGGCCTGCCCCGCCCCGAAGCTCGGATCGAGGACCCGACCGGCCGCGAGCATCAGCAGGGCGACCTCGGTGGGGGCAAGGCGGCCAAGGGCGTGGGCGCCGCGAGCGAGCAGGGCCAGCGGGCGCGCGAACAAGAAGACCTGCTCGGACTCGCGCAGCGTGGCGACGTGGGCCGGCACCAGCAGGCCCGGCGGATCGGTCAGCTCGATCTCGAGCATGCCCGCGTGGGCGCGGTGCAGGTAGAGGTCGAACTCGAGCGGGCCGAAGACGCCGGCGACGCGATCGGCCAGCTGTTTGAGCGGGTGACCGGAGCGGGTGGTGATGCGATCGCGCGAGCTGACGCCCCAGCGCTCGAGCTCGGGTGGGTGGATCTTGCCCACGTTCTCGCTGAGCGCAGCCAGCACGCCCAGCGCCGGATCCGAGCCCCGTGCGTCCACGCCGCGGAACGCCGTCTCGTCGAACGACAGCGGGCGCGACCGCGAGAAATGCGAGGGCCGCGCGGCGACCGTGGCCTTCTCGAGATCGCTCGCGAACCCCAGCGCGACCAGCGGGGCCATGGCCAAGGTGGCCTCGTCCGTACGCTTCAGACCCTGGAAGCACTCGAGGATGGCGCTCCAGGTCTCGATCTTGGTCACGTCGGTCTCGAGCAGGCGGCGAAGCTCGATCAGCGCCTGGGGGAAGTGCCCTGAGAGCCGGAGCCGCTTCGCGAGCTCGGTGCGAAGCGCCGGGTTCTCGGTGTCGGCGGCCAGGGCGCGCTGCAGGGTGTGTAGTGCGCGATCGACCAGCTCCATCTCGTCGGCGAGCACCTGGGCGACCTCGAGCTGAATCGCCGAGCGCTTGCGGGGGTCGCTCGGCGCCTCGGAATAGCCGCTGAGCGCGCCGATGTAGTAGTCCCAGCGTGGGTCTTCACCCAGCAGCTTCTGCTCGATCAGCAGATCTTTGAACTCGGCGGCGATGGTGCCCTCGGTGCCGACCAAGCTGACGGCCTGTTCGTAGGCGTTGGCCGCCGCGTCCAGGTTCTTGTTCTGGCGATTGAGCCGCGCCAAGAGGCTGAGGGTCTCGGCGCGCTCCTTGTTGGAAGACGCCACGCCCACCAGCTCGGCGGCGGTGTTGGCCGCGGCGTCCATCTGCCCGCGCCGCATCTGGATCTCGAGCACGCGGGTCAGCGCCTCGCGGTTCTTGGCGTGAAGCGCCAGCACCCGCTCCAGGCTGACCAGCGCCCGCGCTTCGTCGCCCAGCTCGTCCTTCAAGACTCGCGACAGCATCAGGTGCGCGGCGATCTCGATCTCGGGCGGCGGGTTCGCGGCCAGGGCCTGCTTGAGCCGATCCACCGCCTCGGCCCACTGCTTGTCCCGCGAGTACAGGTCCCCCAGGCGCATCAAGGTCGGCACGTGCCGCGGCAGGTATTCCAGCGTGCGATGCAGCGCGGCGATGGCGGCCGGCACGTCGTGCTTCTCGTCGGCCAAGATCTCGGAGACGTCGAGCCACAGGCTCGCCATGCGCTCGCGGTCGGTGGACCACTGCGCGGCCTGGCAGAGGGTGTCGAACAGGCGATCGAACTCGCGACGCCCGCTCAACAGGCGACGGATCTCGACCGCCGCCTCGAGGCTGTCGGGGTGCTTCTCGAGGGCGGCCTCGAGGGCCATCACCGCGCCCTCGACGTCGCCCTGGGCGAGGAGCCCGTTCGACGCCTTGACCAGCAGGCCGGCCCCGAGCCCCTTGTCGGCGAGCACCCGGAAGGCCAGCTCCGCGGCCTCGCCCAAGAGACCGGGCTCCTGGCTCTGGTCGGCGATGCGCGTCACGCCCAGCGCCGCCGCCAGGTTGTCGCGATCGCGCCCCAGAGCCGAGCGGAACGTGTCGAGAGCGCTGGGGTCGCCGAGCGCCTCGAGGGCCTCGGCCAGCCGGGTCTGGTGCACCGCCGCCAGCGCCGGCGACGAGAGCGTCGCGCCGAGCTTGGCGTCGACGTGGGTCAAGAGCTGCACGTCGCCGCTGTCCAGGGCGATGCGCTCGAGCGCGTACAGCGCGCCGGGATCCGACGGCGAGAGCTGGAGCACCGCGATGTAGGCCGCCCGAAGCTCTTCCGGCTTGCCGACGCCTCGGATCTCTTCGAGGCGTGCGAGCTCTTTGAGGGCTGCCACGCGGGCGCCCGAATCCGCGAGCACCCGCGCCTCGGTGGCGTAGACGCGCGCCAGCGGCTCCCAGGCGCCGACCTCGGTGTAGAGCGGCTCGAGCGCGAGCAGCGCGCCGAGGTGCGACGGATCCCGGGACAGGACGGCCTCGAACGCTTCGAGCGCCCGGCGCGTGTCCCCCAGCTCGTCGCGATAGAGCTCACCCTGCCGGAAGAGCGCCACCATGGCCATGGCCGGGTCCGTGGCGCTCGCCACCTCGCGCGCCAGATCTTCGCCGAGTCGGCGATACTCCTTGGCGAGGGTGAGCAGGCGGGAGCGACCGTCCGCGGCGGGCCGGAACTCGGGCACGGCCAAGAGCGCCTGCTCGTACGCCGCCAGCGCCCGGTCGGGCTGCGCCAGGCGGTTCTCGTAGACCTCGCCCAGGTGGAAGGCCGCACGCGCACGCTCGGCCGGATCTTTCAGGCCCGACAGCTCGAGCTCGATCAGCTTCACCAGCTCGGCCCACTGGCCGCGCTCCGCGAGCTTTCGCTCCAGCGCGTGCAGGGCGGGCTGATGGAACGGATCGGCGTCGATCGCGCGGCGGTAGAAGTTGATGGCTTCCTCGTCGCGACCGATGCGCTCTTCGGTGAGCTCGCCCATCTTGTAGAGCAGCGCGGCGGCGGGAACGCCCTTGCCCGCGACCTCGAGCTCACGCTTGTAGGTGTCGAGCAGATCTTCCCAGCGGCCGGCCTGGTAGTAGAGGCGACCGAGGCTGCTGAGGGCGGGCTGATAGCCCCGGTCGAGCTCGATCACGTGCTTGTAGCGGCTGAGCGCGCTCTCGAGATCGCCCAGGCAGTCTTCGTAAACCTCGCCGGCGCGGTGGTGCAGCATCACCGCCTGGCGCTTGTCGCCGGACTTCTCGGCCTCGAGCTCGAGGGCCCAGACCAGCTCTTTGTACTTGCCGGCGCGCTCGGCGGCGCGCTGCACCGCGTGGATCCCGCCCACGTGGCCGGGCGACACCTCCAGCACACGCTTGTAGGCGCCCATGGCGTGGGCCGGCGAGCCCAGGGCGTCTTCCCACACCCTGCCGATCTTGAAGAGGTAGGTGATCTTGGTCTCGACCTCTTTCGCGTCGTCCACCGCACGCTCGAACAGCTCGACCAGCTCTCGCCACTTGCCGGCCTGCTGATAGATGCGAGACAGCGCCTTGAAGCTCGCGGTGTACCCCGGCAAGAGACCCAGGGCGCGGGCGTGGTGGGCGGTCGCGTGCTCGACGTTGCCGAGCCGCTCTTCGTAGATGGCGGCGACGCGGGCGTGGGCGCTGGCCTTACGGGCGGCATCTGCGGTGGACCCGGCCTCGGCCAGGTGCATGCCGATCAGCTCGGCCCAGTTCTGCCGGCGAGTGTAGATCTTGCCCAGCGCCTGGAGCCCGGGGAGATAGGTCGGGTCCAGGGCCAGGGCGCTCGAGAACCAGGTGATGGCCCGGGCCTCGTCGCTCAGGCGCTCGTCGGAAATCTGCCCGATCCGGTGCTGGATGCCGACCCTCTCGGCGTCCGACCGCGAGAGCTCGGCCAGCCGCTCGAGCACCGTCGCCAGGGCGTCCCACCGCTTCAGCATCTCGTACAGACGCGCCAGGGCCTCGAGCACCATCGGCTCGTTCGGCAGCTCGCTGGCGGCGCGCTCGAAGGCGCTCAGCCCTTCGTCCACGTGGCCGAGCCGATCGACCAGCACGCGCCCCATGCGGTAGTAGGCCATCGCGCGGACGTTGGCGTCGCCCGCTTGCTCGGCCTCGCGTTGCAGCACGAAGGTGAGATCGCGCCAGCGCTGGTGGGCATAGTGCAGGCGCTTGAGCGCCTCGAGCGCGGCCGGGGCCCGGGGATCGAAGCCCAGCGCTTCGTTGTACAGCTCGGTGGCGGTGCGGCTGTCACCCTTGCGCGCCTCGACCAGGCGCGCCCGCTCGACCAGCAGCGCGGCGCGGTGACGGGCGTCGCCGGACACGGCGTTCGCCGAGCGCTCGAGGGTCTTGTCGAGGGCGTCCCAGGCCTTGGCCTGGGTGTCCACGCGCTCGAGCGCCTTCAAGTACGAGGCGTTCTGCCCGTCGAGCTCCACCGCGGCCGCGTACGCGTCCCGAGCCTCGCGCTTCTGGGCGAGGTGATCTTCGAGGACGCGCCCCTTCTCGTAGAAGAGCTGGGCCTTGAGCGTCGGCTCGGAGAGGTAGCGCGCCTCGGCGTCGAACAGGGGTAGCGCGGCGTGGAAGCTCTTCTTGGCGCAGAGCACGCGCCGCGCACCGCGCAGGGTGGGCACGTGATCCGGACACGTTGCGTACGCCTTCTGGTAGTGATCCGCGGCGTTGGCCAGCTCGCCGAGCGGCGACTCGTACAGCCGCGCGATCTCGAAGTGCAACCTGCCGACGCGCAACGGCTCGCGCTCTTTGGCGAGGTCGGCTTCCAGCTTCTTGAGGGCCCGCTGCGCCCAGACCGGCGACTCGCTGGGGGTCGTGGTGCCCAGGCCCGCGTTGGTCTTCAGGTGCTCACGCGGCGCCACGGCCGCCGGCGGCGGGGACTGCGGCAAGGGCGGCGGAATGGACTTCGGCGCGGTGGGCCGCGGGGTCGCGGTGGCCGAGCCCACAGCAACGGGGGGCGGCACGACCCGCACCGAGCCGCCGGTCGCCGGCGTCGTGCCCGATGGGCGGCGGGGCGGTGGCGGCACCGCGGACTTCGGTCCCGACCCTGGTGGGGCCGGGGCCGGGGGCCGGCGCGGCGGCGGCGGCACCGAGCGCTTTCCTACGGCGGGTGGATCCTTCTTCCCCGAGTCGTCGTTCGCAGCCATGGCTCACGCGACGAAAGACGCTACCACGCCGGACCCGGGGCCCGGAGCCTCCCTTTTTTCGGGGCGAGCGAGCTATGCTCCGCGCCCATGTTGGACCGCGAGATCGTCGAAAACGAGCGGACAAAGTACGGGTGCGCCTGCGACATCGGCAGCGAGCTCTCGAGCCACGGCCGGCCGCTGCACATGGCGGCTCGGCCCACCGAAGCGCCCCGCGCGCCCCGCGGGACGAGCCGCACCGCGCAGAGCTGGGACGCCGAGGCGGCCAAGCGCATGCTGATGAACAACCTCGACCCGGCCAACGCCGTCGACTGGGAGCACCTGATCGTCTACGGCGGCAGCGGGCGGGCCGCGCGCAACTGGCACGAGTACCACAAGCTCGTGAGCCTGCTCGATGGCCTGGCCCCGGACGAGACACTGTGCGTGCAGTCCGGCCGTGCGGCGTACGTCGCCAAGACGCACGAGCACGCGCCGCGCGTGCTCCTGGCCAACAGCAACCTGGTCCCGAAGTGGGCCACGCAACAGAGCTTCGACGCGCTCGATCGCATGGGCCTGACCATGTACGGGCAGATGACCGCGGGGTCGTGGATCTACATCGGCACCCAGGGGATCTTGCAGGGCACCTATCAGACCTTCCTGGCCGCCGCCGAGAAGCACTACGGCGTGCCGTCGCTCAAGGGCAAGTGGGTGCTGACCGCGGGTCTGGGCGGGATGAGCGGCGCGCAACCCATGGCCGTGACCATGAACGAAGGCGTGGTGATCGACGTCGAGGTGCGCGCCGACCGCGTCGAGCGCAAGGTGGCCGAGGGCTACTGCGACAAGATGACCCGCTCGCTCGACGAAGCGCTGGCCTGGGCCGACGAGGCGAAGCGCGCCGGCCGCGGGCTGTCCATCGGCCTGGTGGGCAACGCGGCCGAGATCTACCCCGAGCTGGTGCGACGCGGCGCGATCCCGGACATGGTCACGGATCAGACGCCGGCCCACGATCTGGGCGCCTACGTGCCCGAGGGCGACCTGGCCGAGCTCGACGCGCTTCGCGGCAAGGACCTGGCCGAGTATCACCGGCGCTCGCTCTCGGCGATCGGCAAGCACGTGGCCGCCATCCTCGAGATGCAACGGCGTGGCGCCATCGCCTTCGACTATGGCAACAACCTGCGGGCGCAAGCCGAGGCGGCGGGCGTCAGCGTTCGCGGCGACGACGGCGCGTGGAAGTATCCGGGGTTCGTGCCGGCCTACATTCGCCCGCTCTTCTCCCGCGGCATGGGGCCCTTCCGCTGGGCAGCGCTCAGCGGCGATCCGAAGGACATTCACACCATCGACCAGGAGCTGCTCCGGGTGTTCCCGGAGGACGAAGGCCTGAAGCGCTGGGTGAAGCTGGCGAGCGAGCGCGTCCCGTTCCTGGCGCTGCCCACCCGCATCTGCTGGCTCGGCTATGGCGACCGCGCCAAGTTCGGGCTGGCGATCAACCGTCTGATCGCCGAGGGCAGGGTCAGCGCGCCCATCGCCATCGGCCGCGATCACCTCGACTGCGGATCGGTGGCCTCGCCCGATCGCGAGACCGAGGCGATGAAAGACGGCTCCGACGCCATCGCCGATTGGGCGCTGCTCAACTTCGCGCTCAACACCGCCTCGGGCGCTTCCTGGGTCAGCTTCCACCACGGCGGCGGCGTGGGGATCGGCAACTCGCTGCACGCCGGCATGGTGGTGGTCGCCGACGGCACCGCGGCCCGGGCCGAGCGCCTCGATCGCGTGCTGACCGTGGACCCTGGCATCGGCGTCGCCCGCCACGCCGTCGCGGGCTATCCGGAGGCGATCGAGACCGCGAAGGCCAAGGGCGTCGTCGTGCCCTGATCGGCGGCCCTGCCGCGGCTCAGGCCCCGTCCTCGGCGTGGGCCTCGCCCCGCGCCACGAACACCGCCGCCGCCAGATCGCCGGTGACGTTGAGCGTGGTCCGACACATGTCGAGGAAGCGGTCCACGCCGAGGATCAACCCCAGACCCTCGACCGGGATCTTCAGCATGCCCAAGATCATCGCGATCACGGGGAGCGACCCGGCCGGGACGCCCGCCGTGCCGATGCCCGCCAGGATGCAGATCACCACCACCAGCACCTGCTGGCCGAAGCTGAGCGGCACCGCGTAGACCTGGGCCAGAAACAGCACGGTGACCCCCTCGAACAGCGCGGTGCCGTTCTGGTTCATGCTGCTGCCGGCCGTGAGCACGAAGCGGCTGACGTGGCGCGGCAGCTTCAGGTTGTGCTCGGCCACCTCGAGGGCGGCGGGCAGCGACGCATTGCTCGAGGCAGTCGAGAACGCCGTGACCATGGCCAGCCGGACGGAGCGGAAGAAGTCGCGGGGGTCGCGCCCGCCGAACAGCTTCACGCTGAGGGAGTACACCACGAACATGTGGAGCGAGAGCCCGAGTAGCACCACCGCGACGTACATCCCGATCACCCGCAAGAGGTCGAGCCCGAGCCGCGAGCCGGCGGTGAACATCAAGGCGAACACGCCGAGCGGGGCCAGGCGCAAGACCCCGTGGATGATCCGCATGCTGACGTCGTAGAGGCCAGTGATCGCCTCTTTCAGGCGCGCCGCCCCCTCGGTCTTGGTCAGCGCGAGGCCGGTGCCGAAGATCAACGAGAAGGCGATCACTGCCAGCATGTCCCCGCTGGCGGCCGCTTTGATCGCGTTGTCGGGGAAGAGGCCGACGATCAGCGCCACCGGAGAGGTCGAGGCCGGGGCCGCGGCAGCCGTCAGGCTCGCGGCTTGGGCTCCGAGCGCGAGCCCGGCGGTCGACACCCCGCGCCCAGGTCCGATCACGTTCACCAGCGTGATACCGATGGTCACGGCGATGGCCGAGACCACCACGGTGTAGCCGAGCATGCGCCCGCCGAGCCGCCCCAGGTGCGACAGGTCGAGCTCGCACACGCCCAGCACCAGCGCCGAGAAGAGCAGCGGGATGACCAGCATGAACAGCAGGCGCAAGAAGATCTGTCCGACCGGCACCGCGGCGTACTCGGTGAAGATCCGGACCCAGCGCGCGTCGTGGGCGAATGCGTTGGCAGACAGGCCCAGGCCCGCCCCCGCGGCCAGGCCCACCAGCATCGCGCGATGGTTCGTCACGGCCTCCCATAGCTCGATTCGTCCCGAGCGACGACTGGGTTCGTGCTCCGTCCCGAGATCCTCTAGGCTCCGCGCCATGCCCTTGGTTCAGATCGTCAGCTCGGCCGAGCCCCCTCCTGCGGCAGCCCGCGCGCGCCTGCTCACCACGCTGTCGCGGCTCTTGGCGGAGCGCTTCGGCAAGCCAGAGCAGTGGGTGATGACCAGCCTCATGCCCCGCGCCGAGATGACCTTCGCCGGCACCACCGAGCCGGCCTGTTACGTCGAGCTGAAGAACATCGGCACCATGACCAGCACTGAGACGCGCCAGGTCGCGGCGGACGTCACGCGGGTCCTGTCCGAAGCGCTGGGGGTGCGCGAAGATAGGATCTACATCGAGCTCACCGACGCTCCGGCGCGCCTCTGGGCCCACGCGGGGGACACCTTCGCATGACGCCCGCCGACCTCTTGATCGTCAACGCCGCCGAGGTCGTGACCTGCGCCGGGTTCTCGGAGGCCCCGGCTCGGGGCGCCGATCAGAGCGTGGTGCGGATCGTGCGGGACGGCGCCGTGGCCATCGCCGACGGCCGCATTCTGGCGGTGGGCGCCAGCGACCGGCTGCGTCGCGAGCACCACGTGGGCGAAGACCAGATCATCGACGCGGCGGGGGGCATCGTGCTGCCCGGCTTCGTCGATTGCCACGCCCACCTGGTGTTCGCGGGCGACCGCGCCGTCGAGTGGGAGCAGCGCATGCAGGGCAAGCCGTACCTCGAGATCTTGAGAGAGGGCGGCGGCATCCTCAGCACGGTGAAGAAGACCCGCGCCTCGGCCATCGGCGCGCTGGTGACGGGCGCCGTCCGCTGGGCGACCGCGTGCATGGAGCACGGCACCACCACCCTCGAGGCCAAGAGCGGATACTGCCTGAACCGGGAGGGCGAGCTGCGCCTGCTCGACGTCGCGCGCACCGTGCAGAGCGAGCTGCCCCTGAGCATCGTCAGCACCTTCCTGGGGGCCCACGTGGTGCCGCCCGAGTTCAAGCACGACCGCGCCGGCTACCTCGAGCTGCTCGACGCGCTGATGGTCGAGATCCGCGAGCAGCAGCTGGCCCGCTTCGTGGACGTGTTCTGCGAGAAAGAGGCATTCACCCTCGACGAGACCGAGCGCTTGCTGATCCGCGCCAAGAGCCTGGGGTTCGGCCTCAAGCTCCACGCCGAGCAGTTCAGCTCGAGCGGCGCCGCGGCCCTCGGCGCCCGGCTCGGCGCGGTCAGCGTGGACCACCTCGAGCACGTCGACGACGCGGGGATCGCCGCGCTGGCCCAGGCGCCACGCCCCCCCGTCGGCGTGCTCTTGCCCGGCGTGCCGTTCCACCTGGCGCAGAGCGATCACGCCCCGGCCCGGCGCTTGATCGACGCCGGCGTGCCGCTGGCCATCGCCACCGACTTCAATCCCGGATCGTCGTTCACCCCCTCGATCCCGATGTGCATCGCCCTCGCCTGCCGCACGCTGAAGATGACCGCCAGCGAGGCGGTGGTGGCCAGCACCATCAACGCCGCCCACGCGCTCGGCCTGGGCGCCGAGATCGGCAGCCTCGAGCCCGGTAAGCGCGCGGACGTGATCGTCTGCGACGTGCCGGACCACCGCTGGCTGGGCTACGCCTTCGGGTCGAACCCGGTGCGCGCAGTGGTGGTCGGCGGCGAGCGGGTGTTCGACTAGGGGTCGGGGCGGGGCACGCCGCGTGACCCTCATGGATTGTCCGTCTGGAGGACAACTCGCGTGGGGCACGCCGCGTGACCCTCATGGATTGTCC
>JACPVJ010000131.1 GCA_016191785.1 Myxococcales bacterium
AGGAATGCAACTCTTCGTTCTTGCAGCGTCAGGCGGCTCCAGCCAGTTGGTCGAGGCTTTCAAGCACAACCCGACCTTCATGGTCTTGAACCTCATCAGTTCGGCGATCGTGCTCACGATCGTCGTCGAGCGGTTCGCCTTTCAGATGACGCGCTATCGCGTGAACTCCAAGGAGTTCTTCGCTCAGGTGAAGAAGCTGGTCACCGCGGGCAACATCGATCGGGCCATCAAGCTGTGCGAGGCCAGCGACTTCCCGATCCTCCAGCTCGTCAAGTCGGGGTTGACGCAAGCCAACAAGAGCCCGGACGAAATCGACGCGGCGCTCAGCGAGAAGCTCTCGGAGCTCAAGCCGCAGGCCGAGAAGCGCATCGGCGCACTCTGGTCGCTGGCCAACATCGCGACCCTGATCGGGCTGCTCGGAACGGTGAGCGGTCTGATCGCGACCTTCGCCGCCATCGCGTCGCCGGGTCTGTCGCAGTCCGACAAGCAGCGCATGCTGTCGAACGGCATCGCCGAAGCGATGTACAACACCGCCCTCGGTCTCGGGATCGCGGTGTTCTGCATGATCACGCACATCATCCTGCACACGCGCGCCAAGGCCATTCAGCACGACCTCGAGGCAACGATGGAGCGCACCTTCAACCTGCTGACCATTCAGCAGCGCCCCGGCCAGTTCTGAGTCGAGGCTTCGGCGAATGGAAGGACAGAGCGCACCGCTCACTGCCGCCCAGCGCGGCAGGATCCGCCGGCTGAGTCAGCCGCGTGAGCTGTCGCCCGATGAAGAGGGCGGCGAGCTCAACATCGTGCCGTTCCTCGACATCATCATGAACGTGCTGATCTTCGTGCTCGCCACGATCGCCGTCACGTTCACCGCGACCATCGACACCACGCCGCCCGCCTCCCAGTCCGGCGGCGTTCGTCAGTCGGTGGAGAGCACGGCGCTGAACCTGACCATCTTCATCGTGAACGAAGGCTTCTCGCTCAAGGCGTCGGGCGGCAACATCGCCCCCGGGTGCGAGGGCGCGGGTCCGGGCATCACGATCCCGAAGAAGGGCAACCAGTACGACTTCGAGTCGCTCAACACCTGCGCGGCGCGATTGAAGAAGGCCTCGCCCGAGTTCGACGACGAGACTCAGGTGTTCATCACGGCCAACCCCGGCACCGAGTACCAGACCATCGTCCAGGTGCTCGACGCCGTGCGCACCACGCCCCAGGGCGAGTCGCTCTTCACCGACGCGAACTTCAAGGTGCCGCGATGAGCCAGCCGAACCAGCCCTACCGGTCGCAGCCCCCCAAGGCGAAAGCCTCGGTCGTCAGGTACAAGGCCGAGCTTCGCCGAGCGGTTCGTCGCAACGCGGCCGAGCCCGAGGTGAACTTCCTGAACATCACCGCGATGCTCGACATCATGACGATCATCCTGGTCTTCTTGTTGAAGAACCTGGGCGAGTCGAGCGCGAGCATTCCGCAGAGCGACGATCTTCGCATGCCGGTGTCCTCTGTGAAGACCCAGCCTTCGGAAGAGGGCGTCGTGGTCACCGTCTCGAAGACGCAGATCTTGGTCGGGGACAACCGCGTGCTCACCCTGCCCAGCCGCGAGAGCATGGCGCAGACCGGCGTCGGCGCCCGCTACAAGCGCCGCGGGCCGAACGCCATGTACATCGGGCCGCTGGGCGAGGCATTGAAGAGCGCTCGCCGCACGGACAAGCAGATCCGGCAGGCCAAGGGGCTCGATCCCGCCTCGTCCGAGGCGATCATCGTCGCGGATCGGACCACGCCCTACCGCATGCTGATCGAGGTCTTGTTCACCCTCGGCCAGAGCGAGTTCGGCAAGTACCACTTGATGGTCGTCCAGGGCAGCGGCAGCGGCGGTTAGCCGGGTTTTTCTGGGCGGGTTGATCCCCCTCCGGACCCCGTGCTAGACCCGTGAGCGCAGTCGCTCCTTGCGGGGGAGCGTCCCGGCAGCAGCAGGCTGCCCCGGAGGCGAACCACCGCGAAGCCCGGCGCCGGATCCCCGGCCCGAACCTGATCCCCGCTGACGGCGAGACGCCGCGCGGCCTGACCCCCAAGCATCGTGACCGAGCTCGGTTTGCTCATCTCTCTGCACACGAGTGGCCTCGTGTTTGCGCTCGTGCTCGGAAGCTGGCTGGGCCGCGGGCTGCCGCTCAGCGCCGAGCTGCACCGCCTGGGCGGGGCGATCGGCCGCGCCGCCGGGGTCTTTCTGGCGCAGGAGTTCCGCGTCACCGCCCTGGTCGTCGGCGTCTTGGCACCCATCGCGTTCGCGCTGTACGCCACGCTCCTCAGCCCAGGCGCCGGCGTCGGCAGCCTCGAGACGGGGTTCTGGGCCGCCGTCGCGCTGGCTCTCGGCGCGGCCAACGCCTGCCTGGTCGCGCGGGTCGCGACGCGAGTGGCGGTGCAGGCCAGCCTGTCGTCGCTGGCGTCGGCGGGGCAGAGCCTGGACCGCGCGCTGGTCGTCGCGGTGCGCGCCGGCGGCTCGATCGGCCTCTTCGTCGAGACCGTGAGCTTCATCGCGATCAGCCTGGTCTTCGGCCTCTTGTTCGCGATGAAGGGCGGCTTCAGCCTCGCTTCGGCCGAGGCCATCTCCCTCGGGCGAGCGATCGCGCTGCTCTTGCCCGCTCACGCGCTCGGCGCCGCGGCCGCCGCGTTGGTGATCCAGCGTGGCGGCGCGACCTACCACACCGCCGGGGACCTGGCGGCGGACTTGGCGGGCGAGCGCGATGCGGGCCTCGACCACGACGATGCCAGGAATCCCGCCGTGATCGCCGATCTGGTCGGCGATCACGTCGGCAAGGCCGCCGGGCGCGCCACGGATTTGTACGTCACCGCGACCGCCAGCACGGTCATCGCCCTCTTGGTCGGGATCGGACTCTTGGGCGGGGGTGACGGTCGCGTGACTCTGGCCCTCGTCGCCTTCCCGCTCATCGCCCGCGCGTTCGGCGTGGTGGCGACGGGCTTCGGCGTGATGGTGGTGCGCAGCGACGACTCCCTGAGCCCGGTCTCGGCGCTCTGGCGAGGTCAGCTCACCACCGCGCTGATCTCACTGGCAGGGCTCTTCGGCGCCGCACACTGGTTGATCGGCGACGCGGGCTCCGCGCGGCTGTTCTGGGCCGGAGCCTCCGGGCTCGCGGCCGCGTCCGTCGCCGCGCACCTGGCGCGCCTGCAGATCGACCGCCGCGTCGGCCCGCTGCGCGAGCTCCTCGAGACGCAGCGCACCAGCGAGTCCGCCGGGTTCGCCTTCGGATGGGGCACGGGGCTCTCTGCCGCGGCGTGGCCGCTGATCGCGCTCGCCTTGGCGTTCACCGCCGCGTGGTTCGCCGGCGAGTCCAGCGGTCTGCCGTCGGGGGGCCTGCTCGGCACGCTCACGGCGCTGATGATGATGACCGCATCCGCGCCGTACCTCTTGGCGCTGGCCACCTTCGATCCCGTCGCCGACGGGGCGCGCGGCGTGTCGAGCCTGGTCTCTCCGTCCGAGGACGCGCAGCGCCGTGCGACGCGGCTGGACGAAACGGGGCTGTCGGCCTCGGCGGCGTCGCAGGCCTACTTGATCGTCACCGGAGGCGTGACCGCGGCGCTCGCCGCCAGCGCCCTGCCGGTGCTCCTGACCAAAGGCGCTCGCACGGTCGATCTGCTCTCGCCCGCCGTCGCGATGAGCGGGGCCTTGGGTCTGGCCACGGTGCTGGCCTACGCCGGCAGCGCCGCGCGCGCGGGAACGCGCGGCGCCCGCGGCGTCGCCCAAGAGGTCGAGCGCCAGCTCCGCGGCTTCCCCCGGGACAAGGGTCGCCCGCAGATCCCCGCCGACTACACCCCGAGCTACCGCAGCTTCGTCGAGCTCACCGCCCGCGCCGCGCTGCATCGGTTGCTCCCGCCCATCGCCCTCGGTCTCGCGGCACCCCTCGCGCTGGGCGTCGGGTTGCGACTTCTGTTTCGCGCCGGCGACGTGACGCTGCCCGGGCAGGCCCTCGCGGCGTTCGTGATCGCGGCCGCGCTCACCGGGATGGCCACCGCGCTCTCGGGGCACTCCGCCAAGAGCGTTCTGTCCGCCGCGCGGCGGGGCGCTCGATCGAGCGGGTCCGCGCGCGAGCTCGACGCCGCGCTGGGCGGAGACGCGGTCGCCGACGTGCTCGGCAACGCCGCCGCCCCCGCTGCCCAACTCCTGACGAAGTCCATCGCGGTCGTCGCGCTGGTCGTCGCTCCCTTCCTCTCTCGCTGAACCTCTGCGCCGCCCGACCTCAACCCGAGCTCCCGAGTATCCGACGTGTCGTCCCTAGCTGACGCTCTCTCTACCCTCTCCGACCGTGGTCTTCGACGCCTGCTGGGCGCCCGTACCTTCTTGCGCGGCCTCGACTACGAGAAGCGCAAGGTGGTCGAGGAGGTCAGCGTCACCGAGTCCAACGCGACAGGTCGCGTGAAGGGCTCCGACCCGGAGCCCTACGAGGTGACGATTCGCCTCGGTGGCGAGGGCATCACCTCGCAGTGCACCTGCCCCGCATTCCAGAAGACCAACCAGCACTGCAAGCATGTCGCGGCCTTGCTGATCACCGTGCGCAACCAGGCGCGCGCGGCGCTGCCTCGGCGAGAGCCCCAGCAACAGCAGCAGAACGCGCCAGCCCACTCGAACGCGGCTCCGCAACCCGCCGGGTCGCAGAGCGACAGCAAGTCGAGCCGACGACGCGACCGGCGCCGGCGCGCGCAACAACAACACGTCGTGCCGCCGGGGTTCTCACCACCCCCCTCCCCCGACGCCAGCGCTCGCGCCACCGGGCTCGGCGCCTGGCTCGCCCCGGACGGCTCGGTGCGCCCGCCGAACCTCGAGTTCCGCGTCCACGTCCGGCAGGGCGGGCTCACGGTCACGGTGCTCGACACCGAAGCGCGCGTGCCGCTCTTGCCCAGCGCGGCCCTCAACTGGCAGGCGCTGACGCCCAGCGCCGATCGCGGCGCGCTGCGCGTGCTCTCGCGCTTCGAGAGCGGCAACCCGCGCCACCCCGCGGTGGACATTCGCGGCGAGGACGCCGCCGAGCTCATGCCGCTCTTGAAGGACCGCCGGGTGCTGCTCGAGCCGGCGTTGATGCAATTGCGCTTCGGCAACGAGCCCCTGAAGCCGCGCTTCGACCTCGAGATGGTGGGCGCCGACACGATCGTCGCCAAGTGCACCTTCGAGCGGGCCGGCGACGGACGAAAGTTCGCGCTCACCAGCGGGGGCTGGTTCGAAGGGGCGCCCGGCTGGCACATCGACACCAACGAGGGCGTGGCCCGACCGATCGATCACCGCGTGTCCCCTGCGGCGCTGCGCCGGCTGCTTCGCAGCCCGACCATCGCCGAACCGGCGAGCGAGCTGATTGGGCTGATCGTGCAGGGTTTGCCCCGGGTCGCAGGCGAGATCGGCGCCGAGCTGCCGGACTTGTCCCAGGTGGCCGACGTGATCGATCTGACCCCGACCTTCCGCCTGCGCGCCGGCGGCGGCATCACCGAGGCCCACGTCTTCTTGAAGGCGGCGTATCGCGAGCTCGAGGTCGAGGTGCGCGCCGACGGGATCTCTCCGCCCGTCATCGTCTTGCCGCCGGCCGAGGGGCAGAAGCGCGCAACGTGCATCCGCACCGACATCGCCGCCCAGCAGGACGCGGTCCGGCGCCTGCTCGACCTGGGGCTCTCGCCCGACGAGAGCGGCGAGGCCTTCTTCGCCGAGGGGCCCAAGGCGATCCAGTTCTGGTCCGACGGCGTGGCGGCCCTTCCGGAAGAGTGGGACCTGTACGTCCCGGAAGAGCTGGTGGGGACCACGGTGCGGGGCAAGCCGCTGATGATGAACGCCCGGGTCTCGAGCGGGGTCGACTGGCTGTCGGTCAAGATCGTGTACGAGAGCGACGGCGTCGGCGTGGACCGCGACGAGCTGGTGCGGTGCCTTCGAGAGGGCAAGAAGTACGTCCGCTTGTCGGACAACTCCTATGCCGAGATCGATCCCGACAAGGTCCAGGCGATGATCGACCGCGAGATCGAGCTGCTCTCGGCCGCCGGCAAGAACGGCAAGCTACCGCTCTCGCAGGCGGGCCGCGTTCAAGAGCTGCTCGAGCACGCCTCCGACGTCGCGGTCGCTCCGGGCGCCAAAGCGCTGTTCGAGAAGCTGGCGAACATCGACGAGATCAAGAGCGCCAAGAAGCCCCGGGGGCTCAAGGCCGTGCTGCGTCCCTATCAAGAGCAGGGCCTGTCGTGGCTTCGATTCATCCACGACATCGGCTCCGGCGGCGTGCTCGCGGACGACATGGGCCTCGGCAAGACCGTGCAGACCATCGCGCTGCTTCTCTCGCTCAAGCAAGAGAAGAAGGACCAGGCCCTGCGGACGCTGATCGTGGCGCCGACCAGCGTGGTGCCCAACTGGCTGCGCGAGATCGAGCGGTTCGGTCCGGCGCTGACCACCGCCCTGTGGCACGGCGCCGGGCGGCGCGACCAGATGGACGAGCTCGAGAGCGCGAACGTGATCATCACGAGCTACGCCCTCTTGCGGCGCGACATCGACCTGCTCAAAAAGCTCGATCTGGACTACGCCATCCTGGACGAGGCGCAGAACATCAAGAACCCGCTCTCGGCCACCGCGGCGGCGGCTCGCGATTTGAGCGCGAAGCACCGCCTGGCGCTGACCGGAACGCCGATCGAGAACCGCCTCAGCGAGATCTGGAGCATCTTCGACTTCGTGAGCCCGGGCCTGCTCGGCCCCCTCGCCAAGTTCGAAGAGCGCTACGGCCGGCCCATCGACCAGGGGGACTCGAAGGCCGCCGCTCGGCTGCGCGCGTCGATCCACCCGTTCATCTTGCGGCGCACGAAGAACGAGGTCGCCAAGGACCTGCCGCCGAAGATCGAGATCGACAAGGTCGTGGACCTGGCGCCCGATCAGAAGGCGATCTACATGCAGGTGCTGCGCGAGGTGCGCGCGCAGGTGCTCGGCGAGGTCGAACGCCTGGGCATCGGCAAGAGCCAGCTGCACATCTTGGCGGGCCTCACCAAGCTGCGGCAGGCCGCGTGCGACCCGCGCCTGCTCGGGCTGCCGCGCGAGTTCTCGCACGACGACAGCGGCAAGCTGGCGGCGCTCCGCGAGCTGGTCGAAGAGGTCGACAGCGGCGGACACAAGGTGCTGATCTTCAGCCAGTTCGTCAGCATGCTGAAGCTCGTGCGAGACGCCCTGGACGAGGACAAGATCCGCTACGAGTACCTCGACGGCAGCACCATCGACCGCTCCGAGCGGGTCGACAACTTCCAGAACGACCCCACCATCCCGGTCTTCTTGATCAGCCTCAAGGCCGGCGGGTCGGGCTTGAACCTGACGGCTGCCGACACCGTGATCCACTTCGATCCGTGGTGGAATCCGGCCGTCGAGGACCAGGCCTCGGACCGAGCGCACCGCATCGGCCAGAAGAAGGTCGTCACCATCTATCGGCTGGTGGCCGCGGGGACCATCGAGGAGAAGATCCTGCAGCTGAAGCAGAAGAAGAAGGATCTGGTCGCGGCGGTGCTCACCGAGGACAGCGGCGGCGCCAAGAAGCTCACCAAGGACGATCTGGACGATCTGTTCCGATTGGACTGAGCACCACGCGTCTCGGGCGCCCGAGGGACGAAGCCCGCGAGCGCCCGAGTAGGAAGCGTGACTTCCTAGTTCAGATGTCGCCGGTGGGGGCGACCTGACAGCCCGAGCCCTGACCGTAGTCGACGCCGCACGGACCGTTCGCGGTCACGCAGCACTTCACGGCAGGCGATGCGGGAGTCGGACAGGTCTGCACGTTGCAGGTGCCGCCGCCGCCGCTGCCACCCGTCGCGCCGGAGCCACCGGTCGCGCCGCTGCCACCCATGCCGCCGGTCGCGCCGGACCCGCCGGTCGCGCCGGACCCGCCGGTCGCGCCGGACCCACCGGTCGCGCCCGAGCCGCCGCCACCAGTGGCGCTGCCACCCGAGCCGCCGCCGTCCTTCCCACCGGTGCCGGCGAACGACTCTTCGTCGCTCGATGCGCACGACGATGTCGCGATGAGGGGAACGATTGCGAAAGCGACGAAGCAAATCCCGAATGCACGGGCAACGTTGGTCCTCACGAGGGGCCTCCTTGGCGCTGGAGCTTGTCCGCCCAACCTGCCGAGCGGGACGAGCGAACTCTACAACAGGATCTCGCACTGTGCGAGAAGTCTCACCGGACGCCCCGCGCTCGAGGGGTCCACCCGGGGTTCCGCCAGCTCCCCGCCGCGCACGCCCCCCCCCTTCCCCGGCCTGCTCGCGCGCCCCGGCCCGGGCGGCGGCCTTCCTGGGACGGTGGCGCCGGCCAGACCATGGCAGGATTCGGCCCCCGATGAGCGGATCCGCTTCTCCACGCGGCCGAGACCTCGTCAGCCCCGCGTTGCTCGGGCTCTTGGTCAGCCTCTTGGCGCTGTTCAGCGCCTACGCCGTCCCTCGGCTGATCAACAGCGCCATCGGGGACATCGAGTTCACCGGCTGGTCCGGCCCCATCGGGCAGGCGGTGCTGGGCAGCCCTGCGCCCTATTCGGAGTCCGTCGCGCCGATCCCGCCCGGCAGCCTGCTCCTGGTCGCGGCGATCCATCTCGTTCGCGGCACTCCGCGCCTGATCGACGAGCTGGGTCTGATCGCCGTCTGTCACATCCTGCTCGCGCTCCTCGCCTACGCGATGGTGCGCCCGCGGACGACCCGTGAGAACTCGGTCCTGGTCGCCATCGCGACCTCGGTGATCCTGCTCAGAGGCATCAAGGAGTGCGCGTACGACCAGACGGCCGCGGTGATCGCGTGGAGCAGCGTCGTGCTCGCCGCGCGAGCCTTGGCGCTCGAGGCCGGCCGCCGCCGCGACGTCGGCTGGGCCGCCGCGGGCGCGCTCGCGGCAGCGACGCTCTTCTTCAAGCAGAGCACCGCCCTCGGGGCGCTCGCGGGCTTCCCGCTGGTCTTCGCCTACCTCGCGATCCGGTCCCGCGACGCGCGGCGCGCGGTGGCGCGCGACGCGCAGAGCTGGGTGCTGGGCGCGGCGCTGGGCCTCACCCTCGTGGCCATCGGCCTGTGGGCGATCGGCGCATCGGTCCCGGCGTTCTTCCAGGCAGCGGTTGCCGACGGGCCCTCGCTCAAGGGCGGCAGTCGCTCGATGCGCTCCCTGGTCGGGTTCTTCCTCTTGGCCTCTCCGGTCTACCCCGCGTCGCTGGTCCTCACGGCCCTGTGCGGCGCCGTGATCGCGCGCATGGCCCGAGGCCACCACGGGCTCGGCCTCGGAGCCCACGAGCCCACCGCAGCCTGGTCTCGGCCGCGGGCGCTGGTGATCGCGGCCGTGGCGGTCGCCGCCTTCGGAACGGCGACCTGGCTCCTGGCGGCCCGCGTGGGAAAGCTCCCCGAGGGCCTCGGCTTCTGGACCGAGCGATTCCGCTTCGTTCCCGGGTTCGGCGTGCTGTTCGTGTGCGTCCTCGGAGTGGCGCACCTCGGGCGCCCGGGTCCTAGCCCCGTCGAGCAACGAGCGTGGCAGCGAGCGCAAGCGTGGAACGCCGTGGCGCTGCTGGCGTTGGTCATCAGCTTCGCGCACAACCTGTCGTCCACCGAGCTCAGGCTGTTCTACGACCCGAACCCGATCATCCCGGTGGCGTTCGCCTTCCTCTTCGCGGCCTTCGACCAGGCGGCGCTGCCCCGGGCAAAGCTCGCGGTGTTCGCGCTCGCGGTCGCTTCGCTCTTTTCGTCGCGTCTCGATCGCGCCCTCGCGGCAACTTACCCGATCGGGGCGCGGGGCAACTGGGGAGGCCTGTACGTGCAAGAGGGCGCACTTCCCATCGTGCAGGCCGCCGCGCGCGTGCACGCGCTGACCGGCGACCGGGACACCGTGCTGGTCCTCCCCGAAGACCTGCAGATCGCCGGGCTGATCGAGCGCCCGCGGCCAGCGCTGCGCGGCGCCGTGGTGTTCGTCGATCAGTACGCCCCCCGGCTCTTGTCCGAGGATCTGGCTCGCCTCGAGCGCGACCCGCCGAAGGTAGTGGTGGTGCGTCCCGCCGAGCGCGACCTGTGGGCGCTGATGTTCGCGCACTGGAACAGCAACAGCGCGGCCAAGACCCTCGTCGACCGCTTCCTCGACGACTGGCTGCCGCGTCGCTACCGGCGCGACTCGACCTACCCGACGCGTTTCGGCGACCGAACCGGCACGCTCGAGGTCTGGATGCGGGTGGACTGAGCGCGGCCGAGGCCGTCACCGGCGCATCGACACGCCCATGAGCAGACCGAGGCCAATCAGCATGGTGACCACGCTCGACCCGCCGTACGAGAAGAGCGGCAGGGTGATGCCGACCACGGGCAAGATCCCCACCGCCATGCCCACGTTGAAGAACGTGTGCCAGAAGAACATGGCACCGACACCCACCGCCAGCGCCGCGCCGAAGCGGTCCTTCGACTGCGATGCGACGTGGACCGCCCAGATGCACACGAAGCAATAGGTCGCGAGCAAGAGCACCGAGCCGAGCAGGCCCCAGTCTTCGGCGAACACGGCGAACGGGAAGTCCGAGTACTGGTCGGGAACGAAGCCGAACTGGTTCTGCGTGCCTTGCATGAAGCCTTCGCCGGTCAAGCCGCCGTTGCCGATGGCGGTGCGGGACTGGAAGGCGTGCCAGCCGATCCCCGTCTTGTCGTGCTCCGGATCCAGGAAGCTGGTGATGCGGTTCTTCTGGTAGTCCTTGAGCACGTACTTCCACGCCAGCGGGACCGCCGTCACCACCGCCACCACCAGGGTGATCACGCTCTGGGCGCGGACCCGGGTCATGGCCAGCATGCTGGCAGCCGTCAGAAGATAGATGAGCGACGTCCCGAGATCGGGCTGCGCCATCACCAGGATCACCGGCAGGCCCACCAGGCCCGCGGCCGGGGCCAGATCGAGCAGGGTTCTGGGCTCGGTCTTCGGGTCGTCGTGCAGGTACTTGGCGACCACCAGGATGATCAAGATCTTGATGAACTCGCTGGGCTGGAAGGTGAAGCTGCCGATCTGGATCCAGCGGGACGAGCCCCGGATGTCGGCGCCCAGGACGAACACCAACCCGAGTGACACGATGCCACCCGCATAGAAGAAGTACGCCAGGCGCTCGAAGTGCCGGTAGTCGACGGCCGCCACCAAGAGCGCCAAGAGGCCGCCGACCACGAACCAGTAGACCTGGGAGACGTAGATGTCGGCCAGGGCGGCCCGCCTGCCCGCGTCGACGTACACGCTGGTCGCGCTGTACAGGTTGACCACTCCCAGCGTCGCGACCGCGACGATGGCCAAGAGCAGCGGAGCGTCGACCTGTGCGCCCCCGCGGAACGAGATGCGATCACCGCGTGCCATCGTCCGGCTCCTTCTTCGGCGCGGGGCGACGCGCCGAGGTTCGGGCGGTGGCGCGCTTCTCTTCGAGCTTCTGCCACTCGCGGACCAGGCGCGAGCCGATGGGCACGGCGTTCTTGCCGCCGGCGCCGCCGTGCTCGACCAGGACCACGAACGCGATCTCGGGGGAGCGCGACGGGGCATAGCCGGCGAACCAGGCGTGATCGCGGTTGAAGTACCAGACCTTCTGGGGGTCGACGCCGCGTGGCGTGACGTGGCTCACCTGGGCGGTACCGGTCTTGCCAGCCATGTCGGTCCCGGCCTGGGTCTCGTGGAACGCCGTTCCCTCGCGCTCGACCACCACCCCGATTAGCCCGGTCTTGACCCGCGAGAGGTGGTCTTCGTTCACGCCCACCATCCGCCGAACACGCGGCGGGAACTCCTGGACGACGGTACCGTCGCTGGTCTCGATGCTGCGGACCACCTGCGGCTGGTAGAGCGTTCCGCCGTTCGCCAAGGCGCCGTACGCGAGCGCGAGCTGCAGCGGGGTGACCGTCGCGGCGCCCTGACCGATGGAAGCCAGCAAGGTGAAGCCGCCGCGGAACGCGCCCTTGTAGCGCCGGGTGTACCAGGCGCGGGTCGGCATGCGCCCCCGCGCTTCGGGGTTCACGCCGATGCCGGTCTTCAATCCGAAGCCGAAGTCGAGGCCGATCTTGGCCAGCCGATCGATGTGGATCCCCTCACCCACGTGGTAGAAATAGGTGTTGCACGAGCGCACGATGGCCTGGTGCAGGTTCACGATGCCGTGCACGCCGGTGCACCGGAAGAACCGGCGACCGTACTCGTAGCCGCCGCGGCAGTTGACCTGAGTCTGTGGCGTGATCAAGCCCTCGGCCAGCGACGCCAGCGCCGAGAAGGGCTTGTAGGTCGAGCCCGGCGGATAGGCCGCCGAGATCGTCTTGTCGAGGGTGGGGCGGAGTGGGTCGGCATAGAGCCGGCGGAAGGTGTCGCGCACCGCGCGCATCCCCGTGCCGCCCGAGACCACGTTGGGGTCGAAGCTCGGCTTGGACACCGCGGCCAAGAGCCGCCCGGTCCGCACGTCGACCACCACCACGGCGCCGGCCAGCTGCCCGCGCATCGCCTTCTCGATCGCCTCTTCGAGCTCGATGTCCACGGTCAAGGACACGTCGCGACCGGGCACCGGCTCGAGCCGCCGCGGCTCTTCCAGGTACTTGGGCTCGAGATCCTCGCGCGCCGCGCGCTTGTTGATGCCGCGCAGCACCTTGCGCCAGCCCCGCTGCCCGCGCAGGTAGCTCTCCCAGCGACGATCGACCCCCACCGCCCCGAGCTGGTCGCCCGCGCGGTAGCCGCGGCCCTCGAACCGGGCCAGCGTCTCGGGGTCGATCTCGCGCATGTAGCCGATCAGGTGAGCGCCGAGCTCGCCGTGGGGGAAGTACCGCACCGGCACCGGCACGACGTCGATGCCGCGCAGGTCGTCCTCGTGGGTCTCGAGGGCGGCCACCACGTCGCGCTCGACGTCCACGCGCAAGAGCGTCTGCTGGGACGGCCGGGTGCCGCCGGCGGCGCGCGCGTCGAGCAGCTTCTTGGTGAGCTCTTCCTTCTCGCCGTCGTCGAGCGCCATGAGCTGCATCACCCGGGGCCAGGTCTTCTCCATGTCGACCTGCTCGGGCACCGCGTAGACGTTGTAGCTCGGCCGATTGGCCGCCAAGATCTGCCCCTGCCCGTCGCGGATCACGCCCCGGGTGGTCGCCAGCGACAGCTCGCCGATGATGTTGCGGCGAGCCTGCGCCCGGTGCAGGTCCCCTTCGACGATCTGGAGCTGCACCAGCCGCCCGAGCAGCATCAGAAACCCACCGAGGATGACCAGCACGAGCCACCGGTAGCGGCGTCGGAACTCGCCGACGTCCGAGCGCTGGACGAGGATGCTCACCGCTGTGCTCCCTCGGCGCCGCCGTGGACCGGCTGCGTGCTCTGGTGGATCCGCTGGGCGATGTGGAACACGATCGGCGCGAAGAGCGCGGTGGCGACGGCACGCGGCAAGACGATGTGCCCGATCTCGAGCGGGCGGCGCGTGTCCGAGCCGAACACCGCGAGCAAGATCAGGACCATCGCGGCCTCGATCAGCGAGAACACGAAGCCCAGCGACATGCGCGTGATGAACGTCTGCGCCGTGAGCCGCACCCCGGCCACTCGCGAGAGCCACCAGTTCGCGACCGTCACGAAGGTGAACAGCCACATCGGCGCCGAGGCCACCACGTCGAGGAAGTAGCCGAGTCCGAACGCGATCAGCGCTCCGCGAGCCATCGAGTGCTCGTGGACGCCCAGGAAGATCACCAGGGGCAAGACCAGGCTGGGGGTGGCGCCGTTCAAGTGCAGCCAGCCGAGGGCCCGGTACAGGTTGGCCTGGATCAGGATCAGCACGACGCCGATGGCGACAAAAGCGGCGTTGCGCATGGGCGCCTCAGGGCTTGGCCCTCGGACGGCGTTGACCGCCGGTCTTGGCCTCGCAGTCCTTCGAGTCCGCGAGCACGATGATGACCTCTTCGAGACGCGAGAAATCCACCGTCGGCTCGGCTTCGACCGACTGGTACATGCCGAAGTCTCGCTTGACGACCTTGTTCACGCGCGCCACCGGCACGCCCTTGGGGAAGCGGCAGCCCACGCCGCTGGTGATGAGCACGTCGCCGACGTTCACCTCGTCGCTGCGCTGCACGTACTCGACCCGCACGCCGTATCGGCTGCGATCGCCCACGCCGCGGACGAACCCCCGGGCACCGGTGCGCTCCACCGTCACGTCCACTCCGAAGCCGCTGTCGACCGTCAGCTCGACGTCGACCTTGTCGCCGGCCACGCGAAGCACCGTCCCGACGGTGCCATCGAACGACAGCACCGGCATGCCCGGCTTCACCTGCACGCCGGGGTTGTCGAGCGTGACGTGCGCGACGCGGAAGTACTCGGTGGTGTCCTTGCCGATCACCACCGCGCTCGCGGTCTCGGCCGCGAGGGTCTCGCGCAGGTTCAGGAGCCGGCGCAGGCGCACGTTCTCGGCTTCGGCGCTCTTCAGCTGACGCACCTCGGCGCGCAGTCTCGCGTTCTCGTAGGCGAGCTTGTCGTTGTCCTTCTTGACGTCGATCAAGTAGACGTAGTCGCCGACCAAAGACGACAGGCCACGGGCGAGCGCCGCGGACACGTACTCGAGCGGCGCGGCCACGCGCATGATGGTGCGGTCCACGACGCTCATCTCTTCGGGCCGGCGAATGCTGGCGCGCAGGAAGAAGAACGGCACCGCCAGCAGCAGCACCACGATGATGATGTCGCGGTAGCGGCGGAGCGAGCTCACGAAGACCTCCTGGGCGCGTTCGACCGAGCCCCGACGATCAACCGATCGTCACTTCCTTCAAGAGCTCGATGTGGTCCAAGGTCTTGCCACTGCCGAGCACCACCGCGCTGATCGGGTCGTCGGCGACCATGACCGGAAGGCCGGTTTCGTCCCTCAGCAGCACGTCGATGTTCTTGAGCAGGGCCCCGCCCCCGGTCAAGACCACGCCCTTGTCCACGATGTCGGCGGCGAGCTCGGGCGGCGTCCGCTCGAGCGCCACCAGCACCGCCTCGACGATGGCGTTGATCGGCTCTGCCAGGGCCTCTCGGATCTCGTCCGAGTTGACCACCACGGTCTTGGGGATGCCCGCCACCATGTCGCGACCCTTCACTTCCATGGTGAGCTGCTGGTCGAGCGGGTAGGCATTCCCGATGGTGATCTTGATGCGCTCGGCCGACTGCTCGCCGATCGCCAGGTTGTACTTGCGCTTCATGTACGCGACGATGGCCTCGTCCATCTTGTCGCCGCCGACGCGCACGCTCTGTGAATAGACGATGCCGGCCAGCGAGATGACGGCGACCTCGGTCGTCCCGCCACCGATGTCCACCACCATGTTTCCGCTCGGCTCGGTGATCGGCAACCCGGCTCCGATGGCCGCCGCCATCGGCTCTTCGATCAAGTAAACCTCGCGCGCGCCGGCGCTCTCGGCGCTCTCTTTCACGGCGCGCTTCTCGACCTCGGTGATGCCGAAGGGCACGCAGATGATGATCCGCGGCTTGACCAAAGTGCGCCGGTTGTGGGCCCGTGCGATGAAGTACCGGAGCATCGCCTCGGTGATCTCGAAGTCGGCGATCACGCCGTCCCGGAGCGGGCGGATCGCCTGGATGTTCCCCGGCGTCCGGCCCAGCATTTCCTTGGCCTCACGGCCGACGGCCAGGACCTTCTTGTCGCCCCGAGCGTCGCGCTGGACGGCGACCACGCTCGGCTCGCAGCTCACGATGCCCTTGCCCTTGACGTAGATCAGCGTCGTCGCCGTCCCCAGGTCGATGGCGAGGTCGTTCGAGAACAGGCCGTAGAGCCAGTCGAAAATCATCGGTCACTCTTGGACGGACACGGACGGGACCATCCCACCCGGACCTCGGTCTGAGGCGAAAACGGGCTTGCCCTCGTACCATGGCGCCGACGCCACGCGCAATCGCTGAGGATTGCCGCTGCGGCCCGAGGGCCGGGAGGAAATAGGCCGGAGAATGAAGGACTTACTGAAGCGTGGGCCGCCGAGCCGCAGAAAACGGCCGTCAGTCCTTGTCCCAGTCTTTCCAGTCCTTGCGGTTGTCGCGGCCTTTCTTCGCGCCGCCTTGATCGAGCTTCCCCTTCTTCTTCTTCTTGCCCCAGTCGGGCGTGGGCGGCGGGCCGCCGCCCCCACCGCTCGGACCCCGGCGCTCACCGCCGCGACCGGCATCCGCCGGCGGCGGCGGAGCGAAGTCGGGATAGCCGCCACCGCCTGGCGGCCCGTTGTCGCGCCGCGGTGGCCCGCCCCGATCGAAGCCGCCACCACCGAAGCTCGGTCGGTCGCCGCCGCTCATCGGCGGGCGGTCACCGCGCGGGTGCGCGATGTTGACCATCAGCCCGCGGCCTTTCATCTCGACGCCGCGCAGCGCCGTGATCGCTTCGTTCGCGGCCTCGGCGCTGCCCATGGTGACGAATCCGAAACCACGCATGCGGCCGTCTGGGCCGACGGGCAGGTGAATGCGCACGACCGGCGCGACGCCGTGCTCGGCGAACACCGCTTCGAGATCCGCCTGTGCTGCGTCGTAGGGCAAGTTGCCCACGTAGAGCGTGCGATCCCCCGTGTTTGCGCTGCTCGCGGGACCGCCGGGAGCGTCGGTGCGCGCATCACGACGCGGTGCCTCGGACTGGAACGCCCGAACGGAGATCGACCGCCCCTCCTGCAACGACCCATCGAGTTGGTCGCGCGCGGCGGCAGCCTGATCAGAAGTGGCGAGGGTGACGAATCCAAAACCGCGCGGGCGGCCGGTGTCTCGATGCTTTGGCAGCGTGACGTTGACGACCGTTCCACCGGTCGCCTCGAACAGCTGCCGCAGCACGTCCTCGGTCATGGAATCCGGCAAGCCCGCAATAAAGAGCTTGCGCTCATCCTCGGTCGACATGCTTCGCGATCCTCGTTCAGCCCTTTCCGGAAGTCCCCGTCGAGCGGACGCCGCTCTCGGAGGTGCCGCAAAGATATCGTCGGCTTTTCTCGGGTTCAAGTCGCGACTTGCGGTGGCGGGCGATCGGCGAGACTCCCGGCGGGGTTCCGGGCTATACCGGCGGTGGCCCGTTGAAGCTCCGACTCCTCGTCAACCCCAAGGCCGGCGCCGGCGTCGCCGCGCGGAAGATCCCGGCCATTTCCCGCGCGCTCGAGGGCGTGGACCTCCCTCACGACGTGGTTCAGACCCGGGCGCCGGGTGACGCTCGACGGCTCTTGGACGACGCCCGCGCCGACGGGGTGACCTGCGTGGCGGTGGTCGGGGGCGATGGCACCCTGAACGAAGTCGCCCAAGCCTACCTCGATCCGAACGGAAAGCCCGTCCCGGGGCCCGAGCTGGCGCTGATCCCGGCGGGCACCGGCGGCGACTTCCGCAAGACGTTCGAGCTCGGCGACGGGGTCGACCAGGCCGTGAGGCGCCTCTGCGACAGCCAGCCACGCCCGCTCGACCTGGGCGCCCTCGAGCTCGTCGCCGACGACGGCGAGCGGGTGGTGCGCGCGTTCATCAACATCGCCAGCTTCGGCATCGGGGGCTTGACCGATCGCATCGTGAACCAGACTCCCAAGTGGATCGGGGGCCGGGCGGCGTTCTTCAGCGGCACGCTGCGCGCGATGTTCGCCTATCGAAACGCGCCGGTGCGGGTGACGGTGGACGGCGAGCCGTTCCACGAGGGCCCCATCTTCAACGTCGCGGTCGCCAACGGTCGGTTCTTCGGCGGCGGCATGATGATCGCCCCGGACGCCGACCCCTCGGACGGGCGATTCGACGTGGTGGTGCTCGGAGATCTGGGCCGCGCCGAGACGGTCTCGCTCTCGCCCAAGATCTACCGCGGCACGCACCCCGAGCACGCCAAGGTGCACGTCACGCGCGGTTCGGTGGTCGAGGCCGCACCGCTCGTGAGCTCGCGCCACGTGCTGATCGACATGGACGGAGAGACGCCAGGGCGCCTGCCGATCTGCGCCCGCGTGCTGCCGGGCGCGCTGCGCATCCGGGCTTGACGTTGCAGCACGCGGCAGCGTGGCGTTTTTCCCGCCAGCGCTCGGGCCCTGCGCCGGTACTTTCGGCCCGGTCAGGATGGTACGACCGATGCAAGCGGCTGCACGGTAGGAGGCGATCGTGAAAGTTCCCTGGCATCGCGCGCTCGATCCCGACGTTCAGCCGCCGGGGCTCAGGCCCACGTGGACCACCTGGATGTGGATGGGATTCGCGCTGGCGGTGATCGTGGCGACGGTCGTCGGGCTGCTCATGTCCGCCGTCCCCTACGCCCTGCCCTGAACGTCAGGACCCGCTCGGAGCCGCCGCCACGTCGGGCGGGGCGGACCGCCGCGAGCGGAGCCAGACCACGACGCCGGCGCCGAACAGCAGGAAGGCGCCCCACTGCGCCGGGGTCAGCGTCAGATAGCGCGCGTCTGCAGTGGCTCCGACCCGCATCCGCAAGAAGTCGAGACCGAAGCGGATCGGCGCATAGGCCATGCACATGCTGCCGAGGAAAAAGCCCCAGGGGCGCGGCCTTCGCTGGAGCACCAGGAACGCCGCCGCGAGCGGCAGCGTGAGCACCATCTCGATCAGCCCCAGATCGAGGCGCCCCCCGTCGGGATACCGGACCGCGAGCCACAGCTGGCTGTGGATGCCGGGGTGATCGTGCGCCACCGCGCACCCCATGCGTCCGAACACCCAGCCGACCGGAAAGCAGCTGGCCACCACGTCGGCGTAGTGGAGCGCCGGCTCTTTGTGGAGCACCCGCCAGATCACCAGGCCGATCGTCGCCCCGGCGAACCCGCCGAAGCTCGACAGCCCCTCCCACACCCGGATCAGCGAGAGAGGGTCGGCGACCACGCGCTCGGGGAAATAAAACAGGGTGTCGAAGAAGTGGCCGCCGAAGAAGCCCATGCCTCCGACCCAGAGCATGAAGCTCATCAGCTTCTTCTCGTCCAGCCCGCGCCGACGACCGTGACGCAGCGCGAGCCAGGCCCCGACGTAGACGCCGACGGCGACCAGTGTCCCGAACGGCTTGAACGAGAACGGCGCCGGCGGGAAGGTGCCGCCGAAGAAGCCTTGGGGGATCAGCTCCCAGTCGGGGATCTGGATGAAGGGGATGCGCGGCTCGTGGGTCATGGCTGCGGGACGGCCTCTACCGTGATTTCGTCGTCGGTCTCGGGCGTCGGCGCCGCCTGCATGCGTATCCTCACCCCGCGACACTCTCGCTCGAGCACCCAGGGGCTGACCGCCTCGCGCTGGCACGCCGGGACGGCGAAGCTCGGCCCCAGCGCGGACTCGACGATCTGCACCGCCCGCGCGATGGCCTCGGTGCGAGCCTGGGCGTCGTCGGCTCGGACCGGCGCGCGGTCGCTGCATTCGTAGAGCCGGCTCCAGAGCTCGGGGCCGGCGAGCCGCGCCCGCACGACGTTGCCGCGGTAGAGGCCGAGCTCGACGTCGAACAACGCCTTGCGCGCCGAGAGCCGCTTGCCGTCGGGAATGGCGTAGGGCAGGGCCAGCGTCTTTCTGCACCGCTCGTCGGCGCAGCGGGCGACCGGCTCGACCACGCGATAGTGGTGGATGGTCTCGTGGGGAAGCTCGCTCGTGGGCCGGCCGAAGCTCGGGATGTTGGCCAGCCGCGCGGTCCACTCGCCGACCTCGCGCACCACCGTCTTGCGCATCTGATCGGCGTCGGAGAGCCTCTGCTCGACCGAGAGCGCGTCGTCCAAGAGCTCGCGATCGCGCTCTTTCGCCATGCGCGCCCCGGCGCCGAGCTCGAGCACGCGCTCCGCCGCCAGCTTGCCGTGGGGGCCGCGGGGCAGCGTGGCAAGGTACGCGCGGAGCCCCCCGACGCTGGTCTGCATGCGCTCCCAGTAGATCGGCTCGGCGCGATCGAACCAGGCCTTCACCTCGGGCTGCCAGCGCCCCTCGGGAAAGCGCTCGAGATACTCGAAGCTCGCGCTGAGGCGCGCCTCGCTGCTGGTCGCGGTCCGGGTGCGGCGGAACGAGTCGTAGTCCGTCGCGTCGGCCGTCACGCTCTGCGTGGCCGCGCACCCGGCCAGGGCGCTCGCCGCGAGCAGCAGCCACGCCCTCATGGCGCCCTCTCGGGTGGACAGAAGTTGCACTCGCTGGCGGTCGTGGGCGACGAGTCGGCGGCGAACGACGCGTAGTCGTCACAGCTGGCGTGACGGAGCGCCCGGAGGCAGACCTCACCGTCGTGAACCAGGGGGTAGCACCCCTTGGGGAACGCGGTGGCGACGGGAAAGTCGTCGTCGCACGCGTGGTCGCAGGTGTCCGAGATCAGCTCGCACTCCTTGCAGCGCGAGCAGTCCGTGGACTTCTTGTTCGCGAAGAAGGTCGGGGCGTCGAGCAGGTCCGGGCTCTGGCCGCAGCCGCCGATGTCGCCGGGCGTGGGCGCCGTGCAGAACACCACCACGACGGCCGCGAGCGCGAGCTTGTGCAGCGTCGGCGAGGGGGCCTTCACGGCAGCACCTCGAGATCCACGACCACTCCGACCTGCAGCGACAGCATCGGGATCACGCTGTATGCCTGATCTTGGGTGGCAGCACCGTAGAACACGTCGCCGACCAGCTCGCCGGTCACCCCCAGGCCGGCGCTGACCATGAGCGAGCCACCCAGAGCGAGCTCGAAGCCCAGGTTGGGGTCGGGCCCGAGCACCACCGGCAAGCCCGCCCGGGCGAACAGCCAGTACCGGGGCGGCAACCGGTGCATCAAGAGGTAGGACGGGGTCACGACCTCTTGCGGGATCCCCTGGGCGGCCACCGAAAAATGCAGGCTGCCCCCGTGCTGCCAGCCGTCCGGGTCGCCCGCCGCGGCGCCGAGCGCGAGATCCAGATAGGTGGCGCCGAGCGAGAGCGACTCGGCGTCCTCGCCCAGCGGCGTCGCCAGCCGGTACGGGTTGTTGAAGCGCAGCCCGCGCCCCACCGAGAGCGCACCCGTGAGGTGGAGGTAACCCCCGCCCGCGGGCGCCAGCGCGGCAGGCAGCGGGTCCGCTGGCTCTTCCGCTCGCGAGACGCTCGCCAGTGCCACGAGCGCCAGAGACAGCCCGGCGGCGAGCCGCTCAGGCACACGCACGTTCGACGTCGTCGACACTCTTCGGGATGTCGCCGGTGAGCACGGCGCCGCCTTCCGGCGTGACCAGCACGTCGTCTTCGATGCGGACGCCGATCCCGCGATACTGTTCTGGGGCGCCTTCGGCATTTTCGGCTACGTAGATCCCCGGCTCTACCGTGATCACGACGCCCGTGTCGAGAGGACGCGCCTTGCCGTCGATGAAGTACCGCCCGACGTCGTGCACATCCATGCCCAGGTAGTGGCAGGTCCGATGCATGTAGTACTTCTTGTAGGCCTGCTTTTCGAGCGCGGCCTCGAGCGGGCCCTCGATCAGGCCCAGGGCGATCAGGCCCTCGGCGATCACCCGGACGCTCGCGTCGTGGATCGTCTCGAGGGTCGCGCCCGCGCGCACCTCGGCGATGCTCGCGAGCTGCGCGGCCAACACGACTTCGTAGATCGCGCGCTGGGGCGCGCTGAACTTCCCGCTCACGGGGAAGGTCCGGGTGACGTCCGAGGCGTAGTAGCGGTACTCGCAGCCGGCATCGATCAACAGCAGGTCCGAGGCCTGCATCCGCCGGTCGTTCCGGCGATAGTGGAGCACCGTGGCGTTGGGGCCCGAGCCGACGATCGGGCCATAGGCCAGGCGCTCGGCTCCGTGCTTGCGAAACACGTCGAGCATCACGGCTTCGACCTCGTACTCGTGCTTGCCCGGCTGCGTGACACGCATCGCCGCCAGGTGCGCGTCGCGGGTGATGGTCGCCGCGCTGCGCATCAGGTCGAGCTCTTCGCGGCTCTTCACTCGGCGCAACTCGTGCACCAGCACGGTCGGGTCCACGATCTCGACGGGCCACGACACGCCGAGCTTGGCGCGCGCTCGCACCTTGTCGATCGCCGAGAGCACCAAGTCGTCGAAGCCGCGATCGCGCCCGAGTCGGTAGTACAGGCGTGTGGCGTTCTCCAGAAGCTCGGGGAGCTTCTGGGCGAGGTCGGCGATCGCGTGGGCCTCGTCCGCGCCGTGGGTGCTCACCGCGCCGTCGACGCCGGCGCGAACCCCATCCCACACCTCACGCTCGGGATCGCGCGAGCGGACGAACAGCACGAACGGCTTGTCCTTCCCCCCGCGCAGGCACAGCACGCTCTCGGGCTCGTCGAAGCCGCTCAGATAGAACAGGTCCGAGTCCTGCCGGTACTCGTGCTCGACGTCGTTGTTGCGGATGTAGAGCGGAGCGGAAGGCAAAAGAAGCACGGCGTTGCCCAGCGCATCTTGCACGCGCTGGCGCCGCTGCTTGAAGTCGATCGTCATCGGGGGGTTCGTCCTCGGAACGAAAAGGTAGTGGCGACGCCCGGCGTCGTCGACCGATTGGCGGGCGAGCGTTCAGCGGAGGCGCCAGATTTCGATGTTGTATCGCCCCTGGCCGCGCTGGGCCCGAACCACGGCGCGGTACTCGCCCGCGTCGAACACGCAAAACGGCCGGTCGGGCTGGACCACTGGCCAGCGGTCGTCGCTGGTGTCGAACGCCACGCGGGTACCGTTCGGGGCGAACACCTCGACGTCCAGGTCCTCGACGCTGGGCTCGGCGACGGCGAAGATCCGATAGCAGTCGCCGGCCTCGGCCTGGAAGCGGTGCTCTTTGGGCTCGCTCGACGCGCTCTCGCGGGACTCAGCGGCCTTGCGCATGCCGTTGGACGGCCCGCACATCAGCCCGAGCCGCATGACATCGAGGTCCGGCCGGGTGCGGGGTTGAAACTGCGCGTAACACTTGAGCCAATTCCCTCCGCTCGCCGCGGCCCCCCCGGCGTCCGGGGTCACCGCCGCTGGGGCGGTCGCGGACCCGGAACCCGCCGGCTCGGGGCGCGGCGCCGACGGCGTCGGCGCGGTCCCGCTCACGCTGGCGCTCGAGCTCGGCGCGCCGGGGGCAGCGCCGGACCCTCGGCAGCCACTCACGGCGAGCACGACACACAGGGTTTCGCCCAGCCGGCGCATGCTCCGCACATAGCCCGATTGCCGGGTTCACCCCAAACGATTGACTGACGCAGTGCGCCAGGCTAACCCCGCGCCGTGAGCCACAGCGAGATCCCCCCGCCGGACGGCGACGACCGCCCCGAAGAGAAGGAGCGGCGGCGCCTCGAGCGGCTCTTGCCCGAGCTGATCAAGCGACTGGTCGAAGCGGGCTACGAGAAGATCAGCGAAGGGCCAGAGAACGTCCGGGAGTTCGTCCGGGAGATGAAGCTCCCGAAAGAAGTGCTGGCGCTCTTGCTCGCTCAGATCGACGAGACGAAGAATGGCCTGTATCGCGTGGTCGCCAAGGAGATCCGCGATTTCCTGGAGCACACGAACTTCTCGGAAGAGATGGCCAAGGTGCTCACGATGCTCTCGTTCGAGATCAAGACCGAGGTGCGGTTCATCCCGAACGACGAGCGACTGGGCGCCGCGCCCAAACCAGAGGTACGCTCCAAGGTCCGTGTTCGCCGCGAGGGCCGAACCGACCCACCGCCAGATTCGACGACGTCCGTGGGGGATCAGGAGAAGCCAGAGTGAAACCCCTCGCAGCAGGCAGTGAAATCGATTCGTGGTGCACCAAGTGCCGCATGGACCTGGGTCACCGCATCATCGCGATGCACGAAGGTCGCCCCAAGCGAGTGATCTGTCAGACCTGCAACTCGCAGCACAACTACCGCGCCCCGGCCTCTGAAAAGAGCAGTGCCGTGAAGCGCACGCCGGGTTCGCCTCGTCCTCTGCCCGCAGCCCAGCGGGTCACCGAGAAGGCGCGGGTCGAGGCCGCCCGGGTCAACACCTGGGAAAAGCGCATCGCGGGCCAGTCCATGGACGCCTTCACCCGCTACGCCATCGACAAGACGTTCGCGGCCGGTGAGCTGGTGATGCACAAGAAGTTCGGCGAGGGCTTCGTGGCCGAGGTGCTCGACGGCGGCAAGGTGAGCATCATGTTCCGCGACGGGCCGCGCATGCTGGCGCACGGACAGACCGCGTGACCCCCCACTGGGTCGCGCCGCTGCTGCTCGCTGCCGCAGTCGCGACCTCGGGGCAGGCCGCCGCCGACGCCTCCCTGATCCCGGCCGCCGACGGCCAGCTCGGCGCCTGGCTCGTGAAAGGGCCTCTGCCCAAGGCTGGCGCCCCTCTGCCCGGTGATCCGCCCAGCGTCGCCGCCCACTTTCGCGTGGTGCATGCGCGCGACAGCGCCATCGACCTCGATCGCGCGCTCGGCGCGGGTCAGAAGGCCGGCGCCACCGCCTTGCTCGGCGGCACCCTCGAGCTCGAGCACGATCTCGACGGCGTGCTGCTCGCGTCCATCGACGGTGCCGCGCGGCTCTACGTCGACGGCAAGCAGGTGTGGGAGAAGACCGCCCGGTCGCTGCGCGGCGCCGGTTGGGACACGATTGCGCTGCGCCTCGGGCGCGGCGCCCACCCGGTGGTGCTCTGGCTCGAGCACCCCGGCGCGTGGTGGGCCCTCGAGCTCCGGCTGCTCGACGCGTCGAGCCTGCTCGCGCCCCGCGGGGCGCGGCTCTCGCTGGCGGGCACGACGGACTCGGACGTCGAGCGCCTG
>JACPVJ010000132.1 GCA_016191785.1 Myxococcales bacterium
CGGTGCCGCTGCCGCCGGTGCCGCTGCCGCCGTCGCTGCCGCCGTCGCTGCCGCCGTCGTCACACGCCGCGCTGCCCACGGCGAACGCCACCCCCAAAAGCCCCAGTGCCAGTACCCTCATGCCGGCCAACGTACCACGCAATCCCGGGGTGGGCCTGCTATCGTGCCGCGCCATGGATTCGGTCCGTGCCGCACGCCTCGTCGCCACCTGGTTCGGCTGCGGTCGCTCGCCGGTGGCGCCGGGCACCGTCGGCACGCTGGGCGCTCTTCCTCTGCACCTGGCATTGCGCGCGCTGGGCCCCGTTCCCTATGCGGTCGCGGTGGCGGCGATCACCGCCGCCGGGACCTGGGCCGCTCAGCGCGAAGCCGAGCGCCTGGGCGAAGAGGACCCACAGAGCGTGGTCGTCGACGAGGTGGCCGGGGTCCTGCTCGCGCTCTTGATCGCCCGAGGAACCGGGCTGAAGGGCGAGCTGCTCGCGGTCGGCCTGTTCCGCCTGTTCGACATCTGGAAGCCCGGGCCAATCGATCACATCCAGCACCTCGAGCCCGCCGGCGTCGGCATCATGGCCGACGATCTCTTGGCTGGTGTCTTGGCGGGCCTGGTCGCTCGGGTGCTGGCGCGCTGAGTCACCAGGTGAGCGCGTCGCCGCCGAGGGTAGCGCCCAGGGCGAAGAGCGGAGTGTCGGCCTCGACGATCAGACCCACCCGCGCCTCGAGCCCGACGCGCAGCCGCGACTGCCGCAAGAGCCAGCCGCTGGCGGCGAACATGTATCCGCCATCGAGCTCGCTGGGCGTCACCGTCTCGCCCAGCACCGTGGACCGCACACGCAGGTAGTAGGCCCCCATGCCTGCTCGGAACCTCAGCCGCCAGACGTCGAACGCCGGCCCCGCCATGAACGACCAGGTGATCATCGAGTTGGTCGAGTGGAGCGTGCCGAAGGGCGCCCCGACCTCCCGCGACTCTTGGCTCGCGTAGAGCGGGAAGTAGCCGACGTCCACGAACGGCGCGAGGAAGTACGGCGAGCGGTACAGAGCGAACCCCGCGAACGCTTCGCCGCCGTTTCGCTTCCAGCTGCGCGATTCGTTCTCGGTGTGCACCCGCAGCATCCACGAGTACCCGCCGAACGCGCCGACTTCGAGGGCCTTCTTCGCGGGCTCGGACCGCGCCGGCTGCGCGAGCACGATCGGCAAGAGCGCCAGTGACCAGCGCGTCATGGCACGAGCCCCAGCTCTGCCGCCAGGCTCTGCACGCGGTGTTGGAGCAGCCCCGGCCGATTGCTGAGCATGCCGTTCGGCCGGCCCTCACGCAGGAACAGATCGATGTACTCGACCTCGTCGATGGTCCAGTACACGACGGCGTGACCCTCCGAGCGAAGTGCCTTCACGTCGCTGGCGCTCGGGCCGCGCGTCCAGCGTGGCGCCCAGACGTGACAGCCGGTGGTCCGCACGTCGTCGGGCTCGAGCTCGACCACGCAGTGCGGACCCTCGGGGCGGTCGGCCTTGCGAAACGCATCGAAGACCTCCTGGGTGCCCAGGCCCACGGCGATCTGCAGCTTGCGCCCCGAGCCCTGGGCCAGGGTCGAGTACTTTGCCGCCAGATCGAGCGCGGGCTGGACCGCCGACGGCTGCTTCACGTCGAGCCACACGCCCTCGAGATCGGTCTCTTCCAGCGTGACCTTCAGCGCGTCGTCCACCGTCGGGATGGGCTCGCCGAACTCGAGGGTGCAGAGCGCGCGCAGGTGCGCGAAGGTGTGATCCACCAGGCGCCCGCGGCAGTAGTTGCCGTTGACCAGGCGCGCCGAGAGGTACTCGTCGTGGAACAGGACGGGCACGCCGTCTTTGGTCAGCTGCGCGTCCACTTCGATGGCCGTCGAGCCCAGACCTTCGGCCATGCGGATCAGCTCGAGGCTGTTCTCGGACGCGCCGCAGTCGTCGATGGTTCGGCAGCCGCCCCGGTGGCCGACGACCATGAACTTCCCGGCGATGGGGCTGAGGGCGCGATCGCGCGCCAGCGACAGCGCCTGGTCGGGAAGCGCCTCACCCTCGCCGCTCTCACCCGAGAGGCTGAGCTCGGAGCCGTCGTCGGGCGGGGGCGCCACGCCGCACAGCGCGCGGGCGTGCGCGGGGGGCTCGACGAACAGCCGCACGAGCCCGGTGTCCGCCGAGGCCGCGTAGCGATAGTAGCCCTCGAGCACCAGCCGCTGACCCCCGTCGAGACAGCCGGCGCGCAGCACGGCATAGCTCGAGTTCTTGGCGGCGAAGATCGAGACGGCGCGACGGGTCGAACGCACCACCACCTCGGGACCGAAGTGCCCGGTGCCGGCCTGCACCCGGTAGCGGCCCTCGAGCTTCGCGAGCTCGGCGAGACCGACCGGGGTCGCCTGCGCCAGCAGGCCCCCGCCTGGAAACTTGGGGTGCACGACCTGCTCGCGCGACGAGCACGACGCGCCCAGAGCGAGCGCGACCAAGGCCGCCGAGAGCACCCGTTCAAAACGCATAGCCGGCCACGAGTCTGGGATACCAAAGGCGCGAGCGCGAATCCGAGAACGCGATCCACGCTTGATAGTCGGGCGCCGCCCACATCGCGCCCACCCCGTAGTAGACGTCGCCGCGCTCGCCCACGAAGTTCTCGACGATCAGCGTCGCCTGCGCGCCGGCCACGCTCACGTTCTGGCGGCTCACGTGGGTCGTGTCGCCGAGCCGAACGTGCTGCGACAAGAGGACGATGCCCTCGACCGTGAGCGAAAAGCGCACGTCTCCCATCGGCACGCCGACGCTGACCCCGGGTTGATTGAGATACCCCCAGGCAGTGGTGTCGAAGCCCTCGAGCTCGACGATGCCGTACCAAACCCCGAAGTGGTCCATCACGCCGAACGAGAAGTCCCCGACGCGGTGGGACCAGCCGCCGCCGAGCTCGAGCTGGTTCGTGAGCACGATGGCCCGGAGCCGCGCGCTGGCCGAGAACCCAACGGGGAGCCCGAATCGCGCGTCGCTGGTCACCTGGGGCACCGTCCGGAGCTCGGACTCGACGGTCTGGCGCGGCAAGATGTCGACCAGCGCGCCCGCTGCCACCCGCAGCCGATACTCACCCGGGCCGTCGGGGTGAAACAGCGGCCCCGGGGGCTCGGCGCGCGCCGCGAGGGGCGTGCACAAGAGCAAGATCGCGCCGCGACGCCTCGAGAGTGGCCCGCGCCGTCGGGCACCCAGGCGCAGCCAGAGCCTCACTTCCCCAGCACCCGCCCGGCGTACAGCCGCTCGAGAAACTGCCCGAGCGGCAAGATCTCAGCGTCGCCGTCGCGGAGCGCCCGGGCCCCGCAGTAGACGCCAAAGGACTTCGCGAGGGTCACGGTCTCGCCCAGCGAGCGAAGCGCCTGCGCCTGCCGTGGATCCCATCGCTCCGTCGCCTTGACCTCGATGGCGACCGCCTTTCCGCCCCGCACCCAGATGAAGTCCACCTCCGCTCCCGACGGCGTGCGCCAGTAGCAGAGCTCGCCGCCGAGCGACGCCTGCGCGATGAACGCACGAAGCTCGTGCAAGACGTAGGTCTCGAGCAAGTGCCCGCGCTCTTCGCGCTCGAGTGGCTCGCGAAGGCGTCCACCGAGCGCGCGTGCCACACCGGTGTCGAACAGGTAGAACTTCGGGTGCGCGACCTCCTTGATCTTCGCGCGCGGTCGCCACGCCGGCAGCCAGAACCCGAGCAGGGTGTCGACCAGCGCCTCGAAGTAGCCCTGCACCGTGGGTCGAGCCACGCCGGCGTCGCGCGCGATGCTGGACACGTTGGTGACCTGGGCATTCGCCAGCGCCGCGACTTGCAGGAAGCGCGCGAAGGCGTCGAGCCGCTTGATCGACGCTTCGATGCGGACTTCCTGGGCGAGGTAGTTCTCGACGTACGCCTCGAGCAGGGCGATTCGCGCGGTGCTCGCCTTCGCGGACCGAACCGCCGGCAGCATCCCGAAGAGCAACAGGTCGTCGACCAGAGGCAGCTTGCCGAGCTCCCGGGCCGTCAGGGGAAAGAAGCGTTGATTCACCACGCGGGCCGGAAGCAGGTTGGCCCCCTCGCGTCGCAGCCGCCGGGCGCTCGACCCGGTCAGCCCGAACCGCCAGCGCGACGGGTGGCGCGCCATCAGATCTTGGACGTCGCCCATCAGCGCCGGCAGGCGCTGCACTTCGTCGACCACGATCCACTGGCCCCGGCGGGCTGCCTCGACCTCCTGCCGAAACACGTCGGGGTTCTGCATCAGGCGCAGGAGCTCCTTGTCTCGCACCAGATCGAACCACAGCGCCTTGGCCAGCTTCGAGCGCAGCCAGGTGGTCTTACCGGTACCGCGCGGCCCGAGCAGCAGGAACGAGCGCGAAGGCAGCGGCGCGTGGCGCGGATACATCGCCAGCATTATGACGGTAAAATTGCTGGTGGTCTATACACCGGGTCCCCGGCGCTCACGGAAACAGGGTCGTGGCTCCACGCCAGCGACGCGCGGCGCGCCAAGAGGCTAGCCAGCCGAGACGGAACGGGGGAGCCCACCCCGTTGGTCCAGAAGCCCGCGCCGGCACGGCGGGCCGGTGCGCAAGGCGCAGACCGCGCGGCCCCCCGCGATCCGAGCGGCGGGCTGAACATCCCGCGGGCGCCACGCATGCCGACGATGGAGGACCTGGAGTACACCTACGACTGGGTATCCGGAGCACGGACCCCGTTCTTCCGACCTGCGGCGTAGGTCGGCAGAGTGGGGGGCATGACAGAAACAGAATCGAAGTGGGTTGAGCGGATTCGGCAGTGGAAGGACAGCGGCAAGGGGGCGGAGGAGTTCGCCTC
>JACPVJ010000125.1 GCA_016191785.1 Myxococcales bacterium
CCTCTGGGGGCGGCGTGTCACAGATCGTGCGCCATGGGTCGCGAAGCCCGCCCACTACCCCTCCGGGTATCACGAAGCGCGTCACGCCGGGCCTCGGAGGCACCATGCTCGCTCGTGACCGTCAACAGCTTCGCCGACAGCAGCTCCTAGCCGCCCGCGCCGCCGGCATGCGCGCAGCGCCCACGGCCTCGGAGGCCGCGCTCTGGCGCGCACTTCGCGCGCGTCAGCGTCGAGCGCGCGGTGCCACAGGCGCTCGAGCGGGTGCGGAAGGCGCTGAGTCCGTGAGGCCGCCCCGCGGCGGGCAAGGAGGGTGGCGTCGGGCGAGCTCCGGGGGATAATGGTAGTTATGCGCCCGCGGCTCGTTTGCGAGGCGACAGTGCAGAGGCGATCTCTTGGCGCGTGGCTCCGGCGGCAAGCATGCCTTGCACAAGAAGGTCGAGGGACACGCCGGGATCACCCGACTCCATCTTCGCGACGCGCGACTGGCTCGAGCCCATGCGTCGGGCAAGCGCGGTCTGGGTCAGATTGTGGCGTTCTCGCGCCTTCTTTAGCCTGGTTCCCAGGGTGAGCTTCATGTCGACGAGTGCTTCTTCGACGTCGGATAGGTCGAGGAACTCCGCGGCCGAGCCAATCCGCCAGCCGGCACGTTCCAGACGCTTGCGCTTCTTCCGGTCCATCATGTGCCTCCTCTTACCGCATCGTCATACGCGCGAAGCCGACGCTGGCTCGTGCTGATCACGTCCTTCGGCGTCATCTGAGACGTCTTCGCGAATACCTCTGCGATCACCACAGCGTCCGAGTCGACCCTGTAGATGATCCGCCAAGTTCGGTTCTCATCTTGAATGCGAAGCTCGTGGCAGCGGTGCCCGACGACGGGCATGGGTCTAGAATGAGGCATCGACAGCGCCTGACCAGCTTGAAGCAGTCTCAACAGAAATCCGGCTTCAACACGAGCCGCCGCGGAGAACGGCGGCGTCTTTACCTCGCCACCAAGCCACGCGAGCGGCTTATGCTTCGGTGACACGGGATCAGCATATGTCATTCCTGACATATACGCAAACGGCGCCTAACTCACGTTGCACCCGCCGAACGCCGGCCTTGCCGACTTCACCGTCCGTTCCGGTTCCGCGGGCGACCAAACTTTTGCGGCACTCGCCCGCGTCTGTCGCGTCTTGCCGACTGACGACTTGACGCTCGGCGTTCGCGGGTGAACGCGTGTCTCGTTGGCCAGACCGAGGGCCACGTGAAGCCGCACATTGTTCGCTTTGTCTCGGTCGGTCTTACGCCCAAGGTCGGGGCCAACGACGCCCTCCTCGGGGTTCGGGTCGTTCCAGCGGGACGCGACGGCCACAAGGTCCTCGGGCGAACGCTCGCCGACGGAGAAGCCGACTCGGGCGAGCCCGTCACGTTTTTCCCCTATGCTGGCGAGGAACTGCACTTTCCCGCCGGCAGCGTGCAGATCTTTCTTCGGGACCTCGATCGCGGGAATAATCCCGGCCCTGACGGCTACGCCCCGGTCTCCAATACCCTTTGGAGTTGGCTGTTATTCGGGGCGCCCCCGGATCCGGCCCTGTTTCGTTACCTGTTTGCTGCGGCCCGCCGACTTGACACGGCGCACTCGCTCTGCGCGGACGTGCTCGCGGCGCTGACGGATCGTGACGAGTCGTTCATTCGTGCCCGTCAGCGGATGTTCGCGGCGCTTGGTCACGCGGAATTGATGTGCGTTGCAGCGGGCCGAGCCATCGACATGTTGCGGGGTGTTCAAGCTCACTTCTCTGTATCAGTCACCTTGCCTCCGAGCGTCCTGAAACTGCTGCCCGCGCTGCACGAGTTTCGAAACGCGTTTGAGCACATCGAGGACCGCGCGCTCGGCAACGTTCGCAAGAAACCACATGCTGACGCTCTGTCGATCTTCGACCAGCGCGACCTCATCTCACAAGGCGTCCTGCGCTACGCGGCGTACTCTCTTGATCTGAGAGGTCAGCTCCTCCCGATGCTCGTCGATTCACGCATGGCCATATTCCAAATCGCGAGCGCGGTCGCAGGCTCTGCTCGAACCGTGGTCCCGCCGATCAGTTTCCCGTCGACTCCACCGGGGAGTTACGAGCGGATTCAGGAACGCGCATATTTTCTCTGGGAGAACCGGACCGGCTCCGCGTGGTGGGACCCGGATTCCAATTGGTCCGAGGCGGAAAGGAACGACGCGGCGGAGTTCCGACGAGCTGGCTGACTCCGCCTTCCCGACGTTGCACCCGCCGAACGCCGCCTTGCCTTGCCCAACCGTCCGTTCCGAGCACGCGGGCGAACACACTGTCTTCGGCACTCGCCCGCGCTGCCCCTCCACGCGGTCTGTTAGGATACGCCTGGCGTTCGCGGGTGAACGCCGTTCGGTAGACGGGCAGCCGCCTTGTCACGTTCGACGCTGGTGCTCCCGCCGAATGCCCAGCGCCCCCGCGCCGTTCCCCGCTACGCCCCGATCCCCAAGTTCCGCCGCATCCTCGCTCTTTCTGCCCCAGCTCGTGCTCCTCGCGCTTCGCGCTCGTGCGCGCCTGCGGTCTTCCCCTTACTCGGGCTTCGCCCGAGTGGGGAAGACGGGTCAGCCCGGGACTGGCGCGTCGTCGCTGACCATCACGAGCGGCTCACGCTTCCTCGGCCCGGCGCGGCGGTCGGGCTCCGCTCGGTCGGCGCACGCTCTGCGCCACGCCGCCTGGTGAACCGAGACGCCACGCGGAGCTCGCGAGCGAGCGCGTGCTCGAGAGCGTCTGGGGCGGCGTGTCACAGATCGTGCGCCATGGGTCGCGAAGCCCGCCCACTACCCCTCCGGGTATCGCGAAGCGCGTCACGCCGGGCCTCGGAGGCACCATGCTCGCTCGTGACCGTCAACAGCTTCGCCGACAGCAGCTCCTCGCCGCCCGCGCCGCCGGCATGCGCGCAGCGCCCACGGCCTCGGAGGCCGCGCTCTGGCACGCACTTCGCGCGCGTCAGCTCGGCGTCGAGGTGCGGCGGCAAGTGGTGCTCGGCGACTTCATCGCAGACTTCGTGGTGCCCGCGGCGTGGCTCGTCATCGAAGTGGACGGCTGCGTTCACCGGGGCCGCGGTGCGGCGGATGCTCGGCGGGACCGCAAGCTCGCGAAGCTCGGCTATCGGGTGCTTCGGCTGGAGGCGGGGCTCGTCGAGCGCGCGCTGCCGATGGCGCTCGAGCGGCTGCGGGAGGCGCTGAATCCATGAGGTCGCCGCGCGGCCGCGGCCTGAGGGGCGGGGAGGGTGGCGTCGGGCGAGCTCCGAGGGATAATGCAAACATACAGCCGTCAGTTGGTGCCGGGCGCACACGTGATCGCGCTTGCCGGCGCGCTGCACTTCTCGTCCGCCTTTTCACAGGTGGACGTGAAGTCGACCGGAGACGTGCGTGGCGGATTGCACGGTTGATCGCCGTCCGTCGGAGCCTTCTCTGCGTTCCACGTCTCGCAAATCTGTCGCGCTAGCGCTTCGCAGTCCGATTCCCCCTCGCTCTCGGAGTTCCCTGAGCAAGCGTACATGACTACCGCTACTGCGACTGCGGCACCCCGCTTCATCGACTTC
>JACPVJ010000128.1 GCA_016191785.1 Myxococcales bacterium
CGCTCTTCCGATCTGGCGCGGGCGCAGGCTTGCTCGCGACGGGCGCGGGCGTCACAACCGGCGGCGCCGCTGGTTTCGCCGCGACTGGAGACGCCGCTGGTTTCGCCGCGACTGGAGACGCCGCTGGTTTCGCCGCGACTGGAGACGCCGCTGGTTTCGCCGCGACCGGGGGCGCCGGACTCGCTTCCCATCCCGCGTCCACCTCGGGGGCAGGGGGTGCCGGCGGAGGAACGCTCGGCTTCGGCGCCGTCGGGGTGGCAGGGGGTGCCGGCGGAGGAACGCTCGGCTTCGGCGCCGTCGGGGTGGCAGGGGGTGCCGCCGCCGCGGGTGCCGGCGTCGCAACCGCAGGCGTAGCGGGTGGCCTCGCGGGTGCCGGCGTCGCAACCGAGGGCGCGGGCGTGGCGGGCGCAGCAGCAGCTGCCTTCGCGGGTGCCGGCGTCGCTACCTTGGGCGCGGACACTACCGCCTTGGGCGCTGGCTCGGCGGCCGGCGCTTCATCGTCAGGGGTGTCCCAGAGTCCGTCGAGATCGTCGCTGCCCACGGCGACCGGCGACACTAGCAAAGGTTCCGGGACAAAGCCGGAAATCAGAGCCTCTTCGTGCCCCAGTCCTCGAACACGCGCTGGGTTTCGCCGGTGTAGATCTGGCGGGGCCGGTGGATACGGTACCCGTCGGGGTCGTTTCGCTGCTCCATGTAATGGGCGATCCACCCGGGGATGCGGCCCAGGGTGAACATCACGGTGAACATGTCGGTCGGGATGCCCATCGCGCGGTAGATGATGCCGCTGTAAAAGTCGACGTTCGGGTAGAGCTTGCGCTTCACGAAGTACTCGTCGCTCAAGGCGACCTCTTCCAGCTTCTTCGCAAGGTCCAGGAGGGGGTCGTGGATGCCCAGCTCGTCGAAGATCCGGTCGGCGGCGGTCTTGAGCAGCTTCGCGCGGGGGTCGAAGTTCTTGTAGATGCGGTGGCCGAAGCCCATCAGCCGCGCCTTGCTGTCGCCCTTCTTCACCCGCTCGAGGAAGCTCTTGTAGTCCTCGCCGCTGGCTCGGAGCTCTTCGAGCATCTCGAGCACCGCCTGGTTCGCGCCACCGTGCCGCGGGCCCCAGAGCGCGCAGATTGCCGCGGACAGCGACGCATACAGGTTGGCCTCGCTCGAGCCCACCATCCGCATGGTCGAGGTCGAGCAGTTCTGCTCGTGATCCGCGTGCAAGATCAGCAGCAGGTTCATCGCATCTTCGAACGCCTTGGGGACCTCGTATTCCTCGGCTGGAACCGCGAACATCATCCGCAAGAAGTTCGCCGGCCACGACATGTCGTTGCGCGGGTAGACGAAGGGCTGCCCGATGCTCTTCTTGTAGGCGAACGCGGCCAGCGTCTTGCTCTTGGCCAAGATGCGGATGATGTTCAGATCCAGATCCTTGTCGGTGTCCGGATAGAAGCTCGAGAGCGACGCGACCATCGCGGCCATGATGGCCATCGGGTGCGCGTTCGGCGGGTAGCCCTCGTAGAACTTCTTCATGTCCTCGTGGATCAGCGTGTGCATCGTCATCTTCTGACGCCACGCGGCGAGCTCTTCGAGGGTGGGGCGCCGACCGTAGATCAACAGGTAGCAGACCTCGGTGAAGCGCCCGCGCTCGGCCACCTCTTCGATCGGGTACCCGCGGTAACGCAAGATGCCCTGATCGCCGTCGATGAAGGTGATCGCGCTCTTGCACGAGCCGGTGTTGCCGTACCCGTCGTCGTAGGTGACGAGGCCGGTTTCAGCCCGCAGTTTGCGCACATCGATGGCGCGTTCTTTCTCCGTACCCTCCATCACGGGGAGGGTGAACTCTTTGCCTTCGTAGACGAGCTTGGCGCTGGACATGGCAACCCTCGAACTAGCACGGGTCGGGGCGCTGCCTTCCGAAAAAAAACGCCACCGAGCCGCTCGAGCTGTCGCCCGTCAGCTAGCTAGAGCGGGCGCGCAAATCGCGCGCCCAATAGCTCACCGCCGCGACCGCGCCGGCCGCGGCCGTGGCCACGAGCAGGCGATGGGTGTGCGCCCGGTCGAACAGTGCCGACGCAATCGTCGCGAACTGCAGCACCGTCGCGACCTTGCCCGGGACGTTGGCCATGGGCTGCTCGACCAGCGCACGCCGCTTCCGATGGGAGAGCGCCCACCACGCGACCAGCGGCGCCTCGCCAATCTCGCGGGTCGCGAGCAGCACGATGGCCCAGGCCTCGAGCCGCCCGCCGACGACCAGCGCGACCACGACCGTGAGCGCGAAGATCTTGTCGGTGATGGCGTCGACGACCGCGCCCGTCGCGGTGACTTGATCGAACCGGCGTGCCCACCACCCGTCGGCGACGTCGGTCGCCCCGGCCAACGTCAGCACGCCGAGCTCGACCCACGGATGGTCCATCGCCAGGACGAACGCCCCGGCGAGGGGCGCCCGAGCCAAGCTGAGCAGGCTCGGGGGCAACAGCAGATCACGCGCGCGGTAGCGGCCCATCTGTCACCCCCGGCAGCGGCACCGCTTCGCGCGGGCGCTTCTTCCTCCGACGCCGTCGCCGGCGGCGGGGCGCCTCGAGTCGATCGACGCGCTCGGCGCGCGGCCCCGACGGGACGAAGCCCACCGCCCAGAGCGCCTGGACCTCGATCGGAGTCAGGCGACCGATGGGGAACGAAGGGGATTGGGGCACGGTGATCGGAACCTCGGCCCGAGCGTTCCACAGGGCAGCGCGGTGCTCCAGCGCGCGGGGGGCGAGGGCGCTGGTCGAGTAGATCGCGCGCTGGCCGATCACTACCCCGATTTCGGCCAGAATCCGCAGGTCGTTCGCGGTGAGCGCGGCCAGCTGCTCGGTCGCTCGGCCGCTCGGCAGCGTGCCGAGCGCGCGCTCGAGCTGGTAGACCAGACCGCGACCCGCTGGCGAGAGCTCGGCGGCTCGGGGCGAGCGCAGCGGGGCGAAGAGCTCGGCCACCAGATCCCGCGAGAAGGCCACGAGCCGGCGCGTGAGCCGGACCCGAGCGCCCGTGGAGACGTCGCCTTCGAGAGTGACACGCACTTCGGGGCTCACCAGATCCGCACCCGCGGTGAGCCGGCCGAGCTCGCGACCAGCGGCGCGAACGCTGCCCTGGGCGTCGACCGAGAACCGCTCGTGGGGCGCGTCGATCAACCCCGCGACCCAGGCCTCGTCGCTCTCGGCGGGCGCGCTGCCCCGAGCCTGCACCAGCAGGCGAGCGAACGCCTCGTCGCGCTCGAAGGCGCGCGCCCACGGGCCGTCGACGGGGACGCCGGCCTGTTTCTTCGGCCTCGACCGTTCGACGAAGCGCTCGATCAAGCGCGCGTGCAGCGCGTCGCTCAGGCGGTCTTCGACCCCCCGGGTGACCGCCTGGAAATGACCGGGGTCGTCCACCCAGCGCGAGTGGCTGGCGACGTAGGTCCAGGTCCGGATCCCGGCCATGCGGGCCAGCAGCGTCTCGATGTCCCCACTCGGGTCGTCCACCCGGCGGATGTGCTTCGCCAGGCGATCGGGGCCGAGCCGACCGCGCTCGCAGAGCTCGAGGAAGACCTCGCGAACGAGGCGCGCGTGGGCCTCGGGCATCAGCTGGCGATAGTCGGGGATCTGACAGGTCTCCCACAAGAGGTCGACGCGATCTGGATCGGTGGCCCGTGCGACGACCTCTGGATCGCGCGACAGCGCGCGGAGCGCGCTCGTGTCGTCCGCCTGTTCGACCCGACGGAGCGAGCTCTTCTGCGGACCTCGCTCGAGGGACGCGATCAGGGCGGCGATGCTGCTCGTGTCCAGGGCCCTCGATCGCCAGATCAACCGCCGCTCCGGCGCGAAGCGGTGGGTCTCGATGCAACGAGCCAGGTGGTCGGGCAGGGGCGGAAGCGGGGCCAGGGTCCCGAAGGTGCCGTCGTTCTGGTGACGACCGGCGCGGCCTGCGATCTGGGCCAGCTCGGCCGGCTCGAGCGGGCGCAGCCGCTTGCCGTCGAACTTCTCGAGATCGGCGAAGGCCACGTGGCAGAGATCGAGGTTGAGCCCCATGCCGATGGCGTCGGTCGCCACCATGTGATCGACCTCGCCCGCCTCGAACATCGCGACCTGGGCGTTGCGCGCCCGGGGAGAGAGCGCGCCGAGCACCACCGCCGCGCCGCCGCGCCGCCGTCGCAGGCGCTCGGCGATCTCGTACACGCGCGCCATGCTGAAGGCGACCACCGCCGAGCGCGGCGGCAGCTGACCCAGGGTGGCGCTCCCCGCGTGTCGCAAGCGTGAGAGGCGCGGGTGGCGACGAAGCTCGGCGCCCGGCAAGTGCTCCGAGAGCAGCGAGCGCACGGTCTCGGCGCCCAGAAACCAGGTCTCGACGCGACCGCGAGCGTGGAGCAGTCGGTCGGTGAAGACGTGGCCCCGTTCACGGTGCGCCGCGAGCTGGATCTCGTCGACCGCCACGAAGTCCACACGGCGGTCCATCGGCATCGCTTCGACCGTCGAGATCCAGTAGGCCGGGCTCGCGGGGACACGCTTTTCCTCGCCCGTCACCAGAGCGACGCGCCGCTCACCGACGCGCGCGCTCACCTTGTCGTAGACCTCCCGGGCGAGCAGCCTGAGGGGCAGGCCCAGCATCCCGCTCTCGTGCTCGAGCATGCGCTCCACCGCCCGGTGCGTCTTCCCGGTGTTGGTCGGCCCGAGCAGGGCGGTGACGGGCGCATCAGTCGCCACGCGCCAAGCCTAGGCTCGAACCCGACCGGGGGCACGGGGCCTTGCGCCGTCGGGGTCGGGTGGCTAAATGTCCCCCCCTGATGACTGGCTTCGACTTCGTGTACGGCGTCTTGCTGCTCGGCCTGGTCGCCGCCCAGGTGTGGCTCACGGTGAAGGTCTGGCGGTCTGCCTCCTACGAACGCAGCCAGAAAATCCTACAGGCCAAGCTGATCTGGCTGCTCCCCGTGGTCGGGGCGGTGCTGGTCTTCTCGCTCATGCCAGACGAGGACGACACCCTCGGCCGCCCAAAGAACGAGCTCCGCGGCTGAGCACGTGAGGTAGCATCGCCGCCAATGAGGCGGCTCACAGGGTTGGTGCTCGGGGGTCTTCTGACGACGACGGTTGCGGCCTGCGGTGGGGCCCCCGCCAAGAGCGCGACGCCGACGGGCGGGGCGAGCGAGCTCGAGGGTCTGACCGAGGACATCGAGGCGGCGGCACGAACCCTTGGCGAGCTCGATGCTCCAGCGGCGCCGGCGCCGGGTGCCGCCGGGCCGCCGCCGCCGGCAGAGCCCGTCACGGAAACGAAGAAAGAGGAGCCCGGCAAACCCGTTCAGCCCGCGACGGGCGGCGAGTCGGGGTCGCAGGCCGCGCCGCCCCGCCCGAGCTCGAGCTGCGAGACCGCGTGCAAGGCATTGGGCTCGATGAAACGATCCCAGGAGCGGATCTGCGAGATCGCCGGCGCGTCCCACGAGAAGTGCACCTGGGCCAAGCAGAAGCTCGCCGACGCTTCGTCCCGGGTCGAGCGCGCCGGCTGCGACTGCAGCTGATCAGCTTGCCGGCGGTTCCTGCTCCGGCGCCGGGGGCGACGCCGCGTCGGGCTCGGGCGCGTCGGTCTCGGGCGCCTCGGGCATCGCCTCTTGGGGGGTGTCCTCGGGCGGTTCCGCGCGCGCCTCTGGTGGCTCGACTTCCGGCTCGGGTGGCGCGGCGAGCGGGGGGATCACGCTGCCGGCCGGTGCGGGCGTCAGGAAGAGCTCGCTCTCGCGATAGCGGCTGAGCGCCCGCGCCACGAAGATCTTCGACACCGCCGCGAGCGGGACGGCCAAGAGCACGCCCAGAAACCCGAAGGCCTCGCCCCCGACGAAGAGCGCGAGCAGCACCCATATCTCGCTCAGGCCCACGCTCTCGCCGACGATGCGCGGAGTGATCACGAAGCCCTCCAGCGTCTGCACCACCGCGTAGGCGATCACCACGCCGACGATCTGGCCCATGCCCCCGCCGCCGATCAGCGACATGATGATCCCCGCGACCAGCGCGAAGGCGCCGCCCACGTACGGGACGAAGTTCAAGATCCCGGCGGCGATGCCGATGGGGATCGCCAGGCGCACGCCCAAGAGCCAGTAGGCGCCGCCGTACAGCACCGCCAGGATCAACATCACGGTCAGCTGGCCCCGCATGAACTGGCTCAGCGTGTGATCGATCTCGGACGCGATTTCTCCGACGCTGTCCCGGAACCGCAGCGGCACCAGCGCGTGCACCCCGGTTACCATCCGATCGAAGTCCGCCAGCAGGTACACCGCCAAGATCGGGACGATCAGCGCGCCGAACACCGCGCCGATGGCGCTCACCGTCCCGCCGATCACCGCCTTCAGCGCGTTGCCGACCGGCGCGAGCTGGCTGGCCGAGATCGAGTCGGCCTTGCTCTTCAGCTGGGCGATCCACTCGTCGGTGGTGTGGGGCATCGCGATGCCCTGGTCCCTCAAGATGGGCTCGAGCCGCCCGAGGCCACGCTGAACGTGGCCGGGCAGCTCTTTCGCGACGCTGGCGACGTCCCTGGCGATCTCTGGGATCACCAGCAGCAGGAAGGCGGTCACGGCGCCGGTGAACCCGACCAGCACGATGGCGATGGCTGCGCCCCGGGGGATCCGCCAGCGCTCGAGCCGGTCGACGACCGGATCGAGGATGTACGCGATGGTGACGGCCAGGAAGATCGGCGTGAGCACGTCGCGCAGCGCGTGCAGCACCACGCCGACCAAAACGAGCGCCCCCAGCCAGTACCAGCTCTTGCCGAAGACCAGCTCGCGCTTCTCCGCGCTCACTGACACGAGCCGGTTTTACACGATTTCCCGGTGGGGCAGGCGATGTTGCAACCGCCGCAGTGCTTGGCGTCGGTCTGGGGGTCGACGCAACCGGCGCCCGGGCAGCAGCTCTGGCCTGTGGTACAGGCGTCGGCGCCGTTGCACAGGCACACCGTGCTCCCGCTCTTCTTGCCGCAGGCCTCGCCGGCGCCGCAGGTCGTGCCATCGCACACGCAGAGCCCCGAACCGGTGTTGCAGCTCGAGTTCGACAGGCCGCCGGTGGTCAGGCACTGCGAGGTCTCGCTGCACCCGCACGCGCCGGCCTTGCATGCGAAGCCACCCGAGGCCCCCTGCGACCCGCAGTTGTTCCCGCAGGTGCCGCAGTTGCCCTTGCTGGTGGCAAGGTCGGTCTCGCAGCCGTTGTCCGGACCGGTGGTGGGCTGACTGCAGTCGCCGAATCCGCTCTGGCAGGTGTGCTTGCACGCGCTGGCGGCGCAGGTCGCCGCGGTGGAGTGTTGCGTGTTGCACTTCCGCGAGCACGCGCCGCAATGGTCGGTGGTGTCGAGCTTTTGCTCGCAGCCGTTGGCCGCGTTCGCGTCGCAGCTGTCGTACCCGCCGGTGCAGGTCTGCAGCGCGCACTTGTCGCTCACGCACTGGGTGGTGGCGTTGGGCAGCGTGCAGGGATCGCAGGCCGTTGGACCGCAGCCGTACTTCGGGTCGTTGGTCGCGACGCACTGGCCCTGGCAGAGCTTGTTGTTGCCCGTGCAGCCGGTGGTGCCGCCACCGCCGGTGGGCGTGCCGCCCGCGCCGCCGCCGCCGGTGGGC
>JACPVJ010000143.1 GCA_016191785.1 Myxococcales bacterium
GCGTGGCTCAGCGCAGTGACCCACGCGCTTTGTCCTCCCCGGGGTCATCCAGCGTGGCTCAGCGCAGTGACCCACGCGCGTTGTCCTCCCCGTGGTCATCGACCGCGGCTCAGCGCCGACGCCGCGCGAAACCCGATCTCAGTGCCCGCTCGGCGCCCGCGGCCCGCGACGCAGCTCTTCGCGCTGCTCGACCAGGTGCCAGGGCAAGCCGGCGTAGACGTCATCGAACACGCTGTCGAGCGGCGGCGGCGGCAGTTTCTCGACGGCGTCGATGGCGCGTGAGATCTCGTCGTTCAGCTCTTGGTCGACGCGGTCGACGGCGGCCTGATCGAGGTGGCCCTCGCGCTCCAGATGGCGCCGGATGCGGTCGACCGGGTCCTTCTCCGCCCAGCGCTTCACCTCTTCTTCCGAGCGATAGCGCGTCGGGTCGTCGCTCGTGGAGTGTGCCCCCATGCGATAGGTGAACGACTCGATGAAGGTCGGCCCGCCGCCGGCGCGCGCGCGATCGACCGCGTCCTTCACCACCTTGTAGACGGCGAGCACGTCGTTGCCGTCGACGCGAAAACCCGGCAGGCCGTAGGCCTTGGCCTTGACCGCCAGCGTCTGCGAGGCGGTCTGGCGCGCGGTGGGCACGCTGATCGACCAGTGGTTGTTCTGGCAGATCATCACGCAGGGCACGCGGAACACCGCGGCGAAGTTCATGGCGTTGTGGAAGTCGGGCTGACTGGTGGCGCCGTCACCCATGAACCCCACGGCGACCACCGGGTCACGCCGCAGCTTGGCCGCCCACGCCGCGCCCACCGCCTGGGGGATCTGCGGGCCGATGCAGCTGGACCACGAGACCTGGTTGACCTCGCGCGCCGCCATGTGGCTCGGCATGTTTCGACCCTTCAGCACGTCGAGCGAGTTACCGAACACCTGCGCCAGGTACTTCTCCAGGGGGAAGCCCCGCACCAGCATGATCGAGCTCTCGCGCAGCGCCGGGAAGATCCAGTCGCCGGGCTCGGTGGCCAGCGCCGTGGCAATCGGCGTGGCTTCTTGACCGGTGCACGTGCCGTAGAAGCCCACGCGCCCCTGGCGCTGCAGCCCCACCATGCGCGTCTCGAGCACGCGCATCTTGCGCATCTCGCGGTACATGCGCAGCAGCGTCTCCCGGGGAAGGCGGGGATCCGTCGCCGGGTCGGTACTGCCGTCGTCCCGAAGCGCGCGGATCAGCCCGACGCTCGGATCGCCGTCGGGCACGCGCTGCATCGCCGTCACTCGGACTCCGCCTCGAGCATGTTGAGGAGCTCGGTCGTGCGGTCGTCCTCGAGCTCGAGGGCCTCGGCCAAGGCGTTGATCACCTCGTTCTCCGAGTCCTCGATCTCGCTGTCGGCGAACGCCAGGGCCGCGGCCAAGGAGAACGCCGCGTCCGCCAGGGCCGGATCTTCCTTCAGCGTGGGCGCCACCGCGGCCAGGCGCGCCTCGAGCCCTTGCTCTGCGAGCTCCGCGCACTGGTCGAACAGCTTCTCGATGTGATGGGTGCGCACCGCGTGCTGCGTGAGGCCGCGCACCGCGCCACGCAGGACGTCGCGCTCGCTGTCCGTGACCTTGCCGTCGGCCATCACCATCAGGCACATGACCTCGAACAGGGCCTCGAAGCGCTGCTTGGCGTCAGGGTCACCGGCGAACGGGTCGTCCGCGTCCGCCGCCTTCATGAAGTGAACGCTCGGTGGCTGGCCCACCTCGAGCAGCTCGTCACGAATCCGGGCGAGGGTCTTGTCACGGAGCTGAATCATGCTCGTCGTCTTGTCCGGGGTCGGGCGCGGCGTCAATGCGATCGGGCTCCGACAGCAGCGCCAGTGCTTCTTCCACCGCGGACTCCTCGGCCCGATCGGGGGCTCCGCGCATCGCGGCGACCAGCGGCAACGCTTCGCGCAGACCCGCGCTGCCGGCCGCGGCCACCGCCATCGTCCGCGCGTCGCGAGACCACGCGCCCAGACCGCGGACGATGGCCTGCCGCGCGCGCTCGTCGCCGAGCCGCGCCAAGGCGACGCGCGCCTGCCAGGCGAAGGGGTCCCGACTCGCACCGAGCAGACCGAAGGCGCGTCGCGAGAGGCCGCGCCGTGCCGCGGTCAGTCCCAGTCGCCCGGCGACCTCGATGGCGGCGGCGGCGTCTTCGGGCTCGTCGGCCCCGCGCCCGCTGTCGATTGCCGCGACGATGACCTCGGCGCCGCTCGCGTCGCCCGCTCGACCCAGGAGCAGCGCCGCCGCCAAGCGCACCTTCGCGGCGAGGTCGTCGAGGGCGGCCTTCGCCGCGCTGACCAGGGCTTCTGGCAAGTCGCCGTCGGACCACCGCTCTTCCGAGAGACGCAGCGCGACGTAGCGAACCTGCGCGTCGTCGTCGCCGAGCGCGTGGGCCAGCGCGGGCTCGGCCGACTCGCGCAACAGGTGCGCGTGGGCGATCAAAGCCTGGAACCGCAGCTCGGGCTCGCGCGCCGAGAGCGAGCGTTCGATCACGGCGGCCACCTCGGGGTCGTCGGCCTGGCCGACTTCCCCGAGCGCCAAGAGCGCCATCTGCCGCACGCGGACCTCGTCGTCACCCTTGGCGCACCGAACCAGCGCAGCCACCGCCGAGCGGGCGCCGGCGTCGGCCAGCGCGAGAGCCGCGTCGGCGCGGACGCCGGGCGCAGGATCTTCGACCAGGACCACGCCCAGACGATCGACGGCTTCGCGGTTTCCCTCGCTCGCCCAGCGAGCCAGATCCCGGAGCGCGGATACCCGGACCTGAGTCTTCTTGTCGCCGGCGTCCCGCAGCGCGGCGGCGAGCGTCCGTGGCAAAGGGGATAGGCCGAGCATGGGCGCGCGGAGCCTAGCCGAGGCGCCGGGCGTTGGCACGGCCGGTGCTTCCGATGCCGCGCGCTCGCCTGGAGGAACTCACATGAACAAGCTCGTCTCGATGGTTGGACTCGGTCTCGTGCTGGTCGCCTGCAACAGCCCCCAGGGCACCGCCGCGAGCAGCGCCGCCGCGAGCACGGCCGCGGCGCCTTCCCCTGCGAAGTCGACGACGCCGCAGTCGAACATGCCGCCCCTCGACCCCAAGAACATCGTGAGCATCGCGGTCGGCTCGAAGGACCACACCACGCTGGTCACGGCGCTGAAGGCCGCCGACTACGTTCCCTCGGTCGCCAATCCCGGGCCCCTCACCGTGTTCGCGCCCACCAACGCGGCCTTCGACAAGCTGCCGGCGGGGACCGTCGACGGTCTGCTCAAGCCAGAAAAGAAGGAAGACCTCCGAGAGGTCCTCAAGTATCACGTCACGACCTCGGTGTACGAAGCCGAGGGCTTCAAGGACGGCGACACGCTCTCGATGGCCAACGGCCAGAAGACCAAGATCGCGGTGAAAGACGGCAAGGTCTCGATCAACGGCGCCAACGTGGTGGCCTCGATCCGCGCGTCGAACGGCATCGTGCACGTGGTCGACGCGGTGCTGCTCCCGCCCAAGAAAGAGTGAGCCCGATTCGCGCAAGGCCTGCGTGCGGCGAATTGTCGCACGCAATGCTGGCGCCGATTGTTCACCTCAAGCACGCGAAATAAAAGAAGAAGAGAAGGCCGACGGGCCTTCCGCTGGCGGCACGAAACCTGCTATTCGGGCCGCGTGACCTTCGCCCCGTCGGGCGAGATCCGGAGGCATCAGATGCAACTCTCAATCGGCAAAGCGCTCGTCATGGGGGGCGCAGTTCTCGGGGTGGCCGTCGCCGCGGCTTCTTGTGAGAACAAGGCGGAGCAAAAGGGACCCCAGGCGGCCAGCGGTGCGCTCGGGGCGTCGGCTTCGCTCAAACAGCTGATGGACTCGCGGGGGCTCAGCGAGGCGGACGTCGAAGCGGCCGTCAAGACCTACGTGCCGGGCGGCAAGGGCGACGAGTACATGATCTTCGCCTCCGGCGGCCACTCGGGTCAGGTGCTGGTCATCGGCGTGCCGTCGATGCGCCTGCTCAAGGTGATCGGCGTGTTCTCGCCCGAGCCCTGGCAGGGTTACGGCTACGGCGGTGAGAGTGACAAGGTCCTCGCCGCGGGCGCGCAGAACGGCAAGAAGATCTCCTGGGCCGACGTCCATCACCCGAACCTGAGTGAGACCAAGGGTGACTACGACGGCCAGTTCCTCTTCGTGAACGACAAGGCCAACGGCCGCGTCGCGGTGGTCGACCTGACCGACTTCGTCACCAAGCAAATCGTTCCGAACCCGCTCGTGGCCAGCGACCACGGTGGCGCGTTCGTCGATCCGAACACCGAATACGTGATCGAGACCAGCCAGTATCCCGCGCCCCTGGGTCGCGCCTACGAGCCGCTCAGCGAGTACAAGAACAAGTACCGCGGCGTCGCCATGTTCTGGAAGTTCGACCGGCAAAAGGGCCGCATCGACGTCGAGAAGAGCTTCGCGGTCGAGCTGCCGCCGTACACGCAGGACCTGGCCGACGCCGGCAAGCTGGGCAGCGACGGCTGGGCGTTCATCAACTCGTTCAACACCGAGATGGCCATCGGCGGCACCCTCGAAGGCAAGCCGCCGATCGAGAGCGGGGCGTCCAAGAACGACATGGACTACCTGCACGTCATCAACTGGAAGAAGGCCGAGCAGCTGGTCAAGGACGGCAAGGCCACGACCATCAAGGGCATGAAGGTGCTGCCGCTCAAGGTGTCGGGCGAAGAGGGCGTTCTCACCCTGGTGGGCGAGCCCAAGAGCCCCCACGGCTGCGACGTGACGCCCGACGGCACGGCGGTCGTGGTCGGCGGCAAGCTGGACACCCACGCCACGGTCTACGACTTCGCCAAGATGAAGGCGCTGATCGATCAGAAGAAGTTCGAGGGCAAGGACGACTACGGCGTCCCGATCATGAACTTCAAGGAGGCGATCCGCGGCCAGGTCGAGATCGGGCTCGGTCCGCTGCACACCGTGTTCGACGACAAGGGCTTCGCCTACACCTCGGTGTTCATCGAGAGCGTGGTCGCCAAGTGGTCGCTCAAGGACATGAAGACGGTCGAGAAGCTGCCGGTGCACTACAACATCGGCCACATCATGGCCGCCGAGGGCGACACGGTGAGCCCGGACGGCAAGTACGTGGTGGCGATGAACAAGATGAGCATGGACCGCTTCTCCAAGGTGGGCCCGCTCTACCCGCAGAACTTCCAGCTGGTGGACACCACCGGGGACCAGATGCGCATCTTGATCGACGCCCCGATCGGCATCGGCGAGCCGCACTACTCGCAGATGATCAAGATCGACAAGCTCAAGCCCATCAGCGCCTACAAGCCGGGCGAGAACCCCTACACCGGGCACGTGGACCCGAACGCCGTGCTCAAGGAGAAGGACGCGAAGATCGTCCGCAACGGCACCACGGTCGACGTCTACATGACGGCCATCCGCAGCCACTTCGTCCCCGACCAGATCGAGGTCAACGAGGGCGACACGGTGAACATCCACCTGACCAGCCTCGAGAGCGCCGAGGACCAGGTCCACGGCTTCGCGCTCAACATGTACAACGTCAACGTCAGCCTCGAGCCGGGCAAGCACGAGAACATCAGCTTCAAGGCCGACGTTCCCGGCGTGTTCCCGTTCTTCTGCACCGAGTTCTGCTCGGCGCTGCATCTCGAGATGGCGGGGTACTTCCTGGTGAAACCGAAGTGAGGACGTAGGGGGAGACTGCCGAGCAGCTCCAACATGACCAGCATCGCCGCCGACTCAGCCAGACACGAAGAATTCAACGACAACCACCGTCACCTGACGGTGGCGAGAAAGAAGCCGGGCGGCCGCCACTTCGCGGCGAGGTGGAGCGTGATCGCGCTCTCCCTCGCCGCCGTCGGGCTGCAAGTCGCCTCGCTGTTCCAACCCTGGTGGTGGATCAAGCTCTATGCCCCGCAGTATCCGAAGGGGCTCAAGATGGTGATCTCGCTGACGGGCGTGACGGGGGACGTCAAAGAGGTGGACATCTTGAACCACTACATCGGCATGGCGACCATGGAGAAGGCCGCCGCCGTCGAGCGCCAGCTGGCCGGCTACGGCATCGCATTTCTGGCCATCGCCATCGTCGTGGTCGCGCTCTTGGCGGGTAAGAGGCTGAACAAGCTCTTGGCCGTAGTCGGCTTCGTCTTCCCCTTCGCGTTCCTGGCCGACAGCTTCTACTGGATGTACCGCTTTGGTCACACGCTGAACCCCGAAGCGCCCATCCGGCTGCCGCCGTTCACGCCTCAGCTGTTCGGCAACGGCAAGATCGGTCAGTTCATGACCTTTGCCCAGCCCTCGGTCGGGTTCTGGCTGGCCGTCGCGGCGTTCGTGGTGCTCTTGGCCGCAGCGTTTGCCCGCTCGCGTGTGTGCGCCGGTTGTGCCAAGAAGGGTGAGTGCGGGGCGATTTGCCGAGACGGATTCGTCGGGCCCAAGGCGGGCGCAGCGTCGTGACCGAAGCCACGCGGCGGCGCGCAGGTTGGGCGTTCGCCGCCGCGGTGGCGCTGGGGCTGTGCGTGGTCGCGGCCAAGAACCTGCGACCCAGCTGGCACGCCCCGCCCGACGTTCCCACGCCACGTGGCCCGGCGCCCCTCGCGCTTCCGCCGGGGGCCGCGGTCGCGCACGACGACGCCGAGCTCGCTCGGCTGCTCGCCGATCCGACCGGCCCCCGCGAGCTGTGGCTCGAGGGCCGCGTCTACCACGGCGACTTCGCGATCACGCGCCCCCTGACCTTGCGCGGCACCGGGCAGAGCGTCCTGGACGGCTCCGGCAACGGCACCGTGCTGACCATCGAGGCCGACGGCGTCACGGTCGAGAACCTCACGGTGCGCGACTCGGGGCGCCGCCACACCGCCGAGGACTCGGGGGTGAAGGCCAGCGGGAAGAACATCGTGCTGCGCGACCTGCGCACCGAGGACACGCTGTTCGGCATTCAGCTCGCTGTGTGCCATGGCTGCCTGGTCGAAGGCGCCCACGTGGCCGGCACCGCCGGGGAAGAGCTCCGGGGGGACGGGATCAAGGTCTGGGAGTCCCACGATTCGGTGGTGCGCCGCTGCCTGGTCGAGCGGGCGCGCGACGTGGTGGTCTGGTACTCGCGCCGGGTGACGCTCGAGCAGCTGACGGTCCGCGGCAGCCGCTATGGTGCCCACTTCATGTACGCCCACGACTCGACCTCGATCGACAGCCGATTCGTCGACAACGAGGTGGGTATCTTCGTGATGTACAGCTCCCGGGTGCGGGCCGAGCGCAACGTCCTGGCCGGGGCTCGCGGCTCGGCGGGCATGGGCTTTGGCTTCAAAGAGAGCGAATCGGTGCTGCTCGCGAACAACTGGGTCGTCGCGAACACCACCGGCATCTACCTGGACAACACGCCGCGCTCGCCCCATGAAGTGGTGCGTTTCGAGAAGAACCTCCTGGCGCTGAACGACGTGGCGCTGCGCACGCACGGAGCCAACCGTGGCATCCAGTTCGAGAACAACGAGCTGCAGGGCAACAACGTGGTCGGCGAGGTCGACGGCGGGGGCGACATGCTCGCCTTGAGCTTCGCCGGCAACTACTGGTCGGAGTACGCTGGATACGACCTGAACCGCGACGGGCGCGGCGACGTGCCCTACGAGGTCAAGCGCCTCTCGGGGGAGCTGACCGACTCGCGACCGGTGCTGCGCTACTTCCGCGGCACGGTGGCGATGAGCCTGGTCGACGCCATCTCCGAGGCCGTGCCCACCTTCTCGCGGCGCAAGCTCTTGGTCGATGCCACGCCGTGGTTTTCGCGGAGGCACCCGTGATCGAAATCGCACACGTCAGCAAGTCGTTCGGCAAGGTCACGGCCCTGCGCGACGTGTGTCTCACCATCGCAGCCGGCGAGCGCGTGGCCTTCGTGGGCTCCAACGGCTCGGGCAAGACCACGCTCTTGCGCAGCATGCTCGGGCTCCTGAACGTGGACGGGCGGGTCAGCATCGCGGGCGTCGACGTACGCCGGAGCCCCGAGGTGGCCCTCGAGAGCGTGGCCTACATGCCGCAGATCGCGCCGCCCCTCGAGGCGCCGGTGCGCGAGGTGGTGGCGGCGATCTGCCGCCTCCGGGGGATCGAGCCGCGCGCCGTGGAGGCGCGCGCTAGCCGTCTGGGCCTGGTCCTGGGCGACGTGGGCAAGAAGCGGATGCGCGACCTTTCCGGCGGCACCAAGCAGAAGCTGCTCGCGGCGCTGACCCTGGCGGCCGAGGCGCCCATCTTGGTCTGCGACGAGCCCACCGCGAACCTCGACGCCCAGGCCCGCGCGGCGTTCTTCAGCGAGCTCGACGCCCGCCCCAAGCACCACATCACCGTGCTCTGCTCGCACCGCATCGACGAGGTGCGGCAGCTGGTCGACCGGGTGGTCGAGCTCTCGGAGGGCCGCGTCGAGCGCGACGCCTCGGTGAGCGAGCTCCTGGCCGACCGCCAGCGGTTCCGGATCGACGTCGCCCTGGCGAAGACCGCCTCCGAGGCCGTCTCGCGCTTCCTGACCGAGCAGGGCTTCAGCGCCGCGGGCCCGAATCGATTCGAGGCCCTGGTGACGCAGTCGGATAAGGTCGCCATCGTGGCGCGGCTGGTGCGCGAGCACGGCACGTGCATCTCGGATCTGAGCGTGTACCACGTGGACGATCTGGATCTCACCGACCGGGCGAGCCGCCCGCAGCTGAAGGTGGTCTGAGATGAAGGCCGGCATCCTGCTCTCGCTCGCGCTCTTGGCGTGCGACTCCGCCGACGGGCCGAAGGACCCGGTCTGGGGCAAGCAGCCCTGTGGCAGCTGCGCCATGCTGGTCAGCGAGCCGCCGCACGCCGCGCAGCTGGTGACCGCCGACGGCACGCGGGTCTACTTCGACGACGTCGGCTGCATGGCGACCTATGTGCTCGAGCGCAACGTGAGCCCACCGAAGATGTGGGTGCGCGACGCGGCCGGCGGCTGGGTCGATGCGCGACCGGCCAGGTTCAAAGCGGGGGCCAAGACGCCGATGGACTTCGGCTATTCTCACGCCGCCGACGGCGACGCCGGCTGGGCAGACGTCGAGCGGGCCGCCAAGAAACGGGCCGAGAAGCGATGAGCGCCGCCGATCGCCAGAACGCGCTGTTCCGCCTCGAGCTCGCCGACGCGCTGCGCTCGCGCTGGGTGGTGTTCACCGCCGCGGTGTACGGCGCGGTGTTCGCGGCCTTCATCTGGCTCGGCCTGCGCGAGTCGACGGTGCTGGGCTTCACCGGGCTGTCGCGGGTGGTGCTCAACGTGGCGAATGCGGTCGTGATCGCCGTGCCGCTGGTGGCCCTGGTCGCCTCGAGTCAAGCCGTGGTGCGCGCCCGAACTAGTGGTTTCTTCGAGCTGGTGCTGGCGCAGCCGTGTCGGCGACAGGACTGGCTGGTCGCCGTGATCGGCTCGCGCATCGTGGTGGTGCTCGGCCCGCTGGTGGTGATCTTGCTCGGCACGCTGGTGCTCGGCCTGTTCGCCGGCGCCGACAAGACCTTGACCCCCCTGGTGCTCCGCAGCCTGGCGGTCACCGCCGGCCTGTCGTGGGCATTCCTCGGGATCGGCCTGCTCGCCTCGGTCTTCGCGCGCACGCCCGAGCGCGCCACGGTCTACGCGCTCCTGGCCTGGGTGGTCGGCGCGGCGCTCCACGACTTCGCGCTGATCGGCGCCCTGTTGCGCTTCCGCTTGGCCCCCGAGGCGGTGTTCGCGCTGGCGGCGCTGAACCCCGTCGAGGCTGCCCGCGTGGCGCTGCTCTCGGGCGTCGACCCCGAGCTCGGCGTGCTGGGCCCGGTGGGCTTCTGGCTCGCCAACAGCTTCGGCCCGAGGCTCACGCTCTTGGTGGGCGTGGCCTGGCCGGTGGTGCTGGGCACGGCCTGCATGGCGCTCGCCGCGCGCCGACTCGCGAAGGCCGATCTGGTCGGCTGATCGCCGGTCAGAAGGGCGTGGCGCTCGACCAGTCCTTCTCGAAGGTCGCGGTCACGGATGTCACCACGGCGGTCTCGGTCATCACCAGGCCGACCTCGCGGTTCTTGTTGAGCGACGTGTACGACAGGTTCTCCGATCCGACGTAGGCCCGAGCGCCGTCTGCGACGATCGACTTCACGTGCACGCTCGGAGCCGCGAGCCAGCGTGCCCCGATGCCCTTCGAAGCCAGGAACGTGGCGGCGCCCTGGTTGGCGTCGATCCAGCTGGGATTCGCCAAGATCACCCGCACGTCGACGCCAGCGGCCTTGCGCGCCGCGACCGCGTCCCGCACCGAGGTGTCGGCGAACTGCATCGACTCGATGACCAGCGTCGTCTTCGCGCCGGCGATCAGCGCCAAAATGCGCTGCTTGGCGTTGATCGGCGAGACCAAGAGCCGGGTGCAGTCCAGATTCGGGCTCTTCCCCGAAAAGTCCGCGTCGAACAGCGTGGACAGATTGGCGAGATCCCACGGGTCGCGATCGGTCACGACGAAGTTCCGCTCTTTGAGCATGAAGCTCTTCAGGTAGTTGCCCGTCGAGATCACGGCCACCGCGTCGTCCACCACGATCAGCTTCGCGTGCATGTAGGTGAAGTCCGGATCGCTCCACACCACCTGCGCACCAGCCTGCACCAGCGCGTCGTGGTACTTCTGGTTCACGTTCTTCTGCGACGTATCCAAGATCGCGCGCACCGTCACGCCGGCCTTCGCTTTGGCGGTCAGCGCATCGAGCACCCCGCCGTAGCCCATCTGATAGACCATCACGTCGATCGAGGTCTTCGCGGCGGAGAGCGCCGTCACGAACGGGGCCTCGCCGGCCTCGGGCAGCACCGCGAGCTCGGCCGGCACGCTGCGGGGGTCGAGCTCGGAGCACGCCGGGGCGCCGCCCCCACTGCCGCCGCCTCCGCCCGCGCCGCCGGCGCCGCCGGCGCCTGAACTGCCC
>JACPVJ010000144.1 GCA_016191785.1 Myxococcales bacterium
AGGCCGCGCCGCCGCCGCCCGAAGCCGCGCCGCCGCCGCCCGAGCCCGCGCCGCCGCCCGCCCCGGCTCCGCCCGCCCCGGCGCCCGAATCGGAGTCGCCGAACGAGACGTCGTCGTAGCCCAGCACGCTGCTACACCCGGTGAGCAGCACCCAGACAGCAACGATGCACCCACGCATGACCCGCAGGAATATGAGCCAGCCGGCCGACGAGCACAAGCCGCGGCCGCAAGGCTCACGGGATGCCGAGCTTGCGCAACCGGTCGTACAGCTTGTGGCGCGAGATCCCGAGGGACATGGCGGCGCGCACCTTGTTCCCGTTGAAGTGCCCCAGGGTGGTGCGAATCAACTGGATCTCGGCCTCGGCCAGGCTCGGCAAGTCGCTGGCGTTGGCATCACGCGCCGTTCGCGGCTCGACCCCGCGCGTCAAGAGCGGCGGCAGGTCCCCGACCTCGATCAGGCCGCCCTCGCCGGTGGTGACGGCGTGCTCGATGGCGTTGCGCAGCTCGCGCACGTTCCCCGGCCACGGCGCAGCGAGCAGGACGCCGAGCGCCGCCTGGGACACGCCCCAAATGCAACCGCAGCGGCGGTGGCAGAAGGTGGCGAGGAAGTGCTCGACCAACGGCTCGATGTCGTCCGTTCGGTCGCGGAGGGGGCCGAGCGGGATCGTCGAGCTGCGGAATTTGGCGAGCAGGTCGGGGCGCAACTCGCCCCGAGCGAGCACGCCGTCCATGTCGCGACTGGTGGACGCGACCACTCGCACGTCGACCGGGACGTCCTCGGTGCCGGCCACGGGCCGCACGCGGCGGTCGTCGAGCACCCGCACGAGCTGAGCCTGCACCTCGGGCGACAGCGCGGTGACCTCGCGGAGGAACAGCGTCCCGCCCTCGGCGGCGCGAAACAGGCCCGGGTAGTCCGCGGCGACCGAGCCACGGCTGTGACCGAAGAGCTCGCTCTGTGCCAGGTTCGTCGGCAAGGCTGGACAGTTGACCGGCACGAACGCCGCGCGGTCCTCGCCGGCGAGATCGTGAATCAGCCTCGCCAGCGTCTCTTTGCCGACCCCGTCTTCGCCGGTGATGAGCACGTCGCGCCGGCTCTTGGCGGAGAGCTCGGCCGCCTCGCGAGCGGCCTGGAGCGCCGCGCTGCGACCGACCAGCCCCGCGCGAACCCGCGCGGCCTCGGCGGCGTCACGGCGCAGCGGGACCAGTGGCTGCGCGCAGCGCCCCCGCTCTGGGTCGACGTGATCGCGGTAGACGCGGACGTAGGCACGCGCGCGCAGCGCGGCCAGGCTGCTCAGCGCCTTCAGCGTATCGGGGCTGATGCCGTCGCCGAGCACCCGCTCCGCCGCGGCCGTTCCGCAGGCAGAGATCGCCAAGAGCTGGGACAGTGGCACGCCGCGCCGGGCCAGACACGTCGCCGTCGCCTGCAGGGCCGCGTCCACCCGCCCTCGCGAGCCGACCACCTCGGGATCGCTCAAGCGATCGAGCTCGCTCTCGAAGGCACCGTCGAAGTCCTTTGGCTCGATCTCCAGCGCGTCGCCGAGCTCGGCGGCGCACACGCCGCGCCAGACTTCGAGATACTCACCCCTCCGGGCAACCAGAGGAGAAAGGCCTGCAAGCTCTCCGGGGCTCATCCTGCGCCCCAGCGTGCCGCGCACGCCCCCGCAGCGCACTGATGATTGTCATGATCGGGCACACTTCTCAGGAATTTTACGGTCCTGACGCCCAGATCGTCCCGCCCCGCTCATCTCCGGCCGACCCGCAGCGGTCGAACGGCGATGTTGTCGTGCTCGTCGGTCTCGGCCACGGCGTCCCCGTCGTCCATCGCCATCAAGAGGTAGCGATACCCCCGGGCGGCGCTGGTCGGGACCTTGGTCGAAAGGACGTGCTCGCCGGGCTCCGCGCCCTTGGCGAGCTTGTCGTAGCGGTACTCCCCGAGCCGCTCGTCCTTGGAGTCGAGGCGGGGGTCGGCCGAGAAGTAGAAAGCCACCTTGAATGGGCCGCTCGCGTCCGCGCCGGTGTTGCGCATCGCGAACCGGATCTCGAGGGGGTCGCCGGGCTCGGCGGCAGACTTGTCCAGGAAGAAGTGGCGATCGGTGAGGTCCACCCTGCGAACCGCGAAGGGAACGGCCTTGAGGTTGTTCCGCTCCTTGAGCTCGCCGTTCTTGTCATCGACGTCCACGATCACACCGACCCAGTAGCTCCCGCTGGGAAGGTCCGGCACGGTGAGCTCTTGGAACAGCGTGCCGCTGGTGGTTTGCGCGCCCAGGCTCTCGATCTCGAAGGTGTCCGCCAGCTTGTCGCTCGCGTCGATCTTGGCGTCCTTGGACAGATAGGCCCCCACCTTGAACGGCAGCGCGGAGGTCTTGCCCTCGTTCTGGACGCGGTACGAGAGCACCACCTTCGCGCCCGGGGGCGCCGCGTCGTGGCTCGAGGCCAGCTGCCCCGGAACCAAGTCCGGCGAGCGGAACACCCAGTATCCGGCCGATTCGGCGTTGTCGGTCTCCTTCGACTCGCCGACCACGTCGTCGATGTCGGCGACCACTCCCAGCTCGACGTGCTGCCCGCGGATCGGGCAACGGGTGTCCACGTCGACCTTGCGGCTCACGGTGATCTGTCCGCCCGCCGGGACGGCCTCGACCCTCCACGAGCTCAGGATCAGGTCGCTCTTGCTCATCTCGGCGTCATCCGAGCAGTACACCCCGACCTTGAAGGGCCCGTGGGCGGCATACCCGCTGTCGTTCTTGACAATCGCCGTGAGCTCGACGCTGCGCGCCGCCGGGCCCCGATCGGGTCGAGTCTTCACCGCTTCGACTCGCAGGTTCGGCTTGTAGCCGGGGTCGATCTCGATCGGCACCGCCTTGAAGTTGTTGTCCTCCGAGGTCTCGAGCACGGTGCCCCACGCGTCGGCGAACGCGTACACGCTTCCGGGGCGACACTTCTCGCACGGTGGCAGTGCGACGCGGGCCGAGAACGTCGCCGATTTGCCGGCGGCGATGCCCTTGTCGACCAAGAGCGCCCCGATGCGGGTCACATTGCCGCGCTTCGGCACGACCACGCCGTCGCTGTGATAGATGGCGACACGGAACGGGCCGGCAGCCTGGGTGCCGTGGTTCTCGACCGCGAAGTCGACGCGCACGACGCTGTCGGGGGCCGCCTTGTCGTGGCTGAGCGATAGCGCCCCGATGGTCAGATCGGGGCGAGCCTCTTGGGCTTCGGCTCGCGGTGCGAGCGCGAGGGGCGAGAGGGCCGTGAGCATCCAAAGACCGACCAACGACTTGGACCGTGCCATGCCCGGAGTGACGCAACCCGTGTGCCATCCCCCATCCGCCAGACGGGGAGCCGGTCGGCGGCGTAGGGCGCGGCAACGCTTGCGCCGCTCACGCCGCCGCCAGTGAGTTTTGCGCCCTCAGCTGGCGCGCGCAACGGTGCTGTCGGCCCACCACGCGTCCAGCTCGGGCAAGAAGTAGCGAAGGCGGCACTTCTTGTACTCCCGCGAGCTGAACAGGATCAGATAGTCCGAGATCCCGAGGCGCGTCGCGAGCCCGGCAGCGATCTCGCGGCAGGCCTCGTCGCTCGGCCCGTGCAGCATGCTGTACAGCGTGTACGGAAAGCCGGGGATGGAGTTGCGCGCGTAGCAGTGGCTCACCTCGGGCGCTGCCGCGAGCAGGGGCCCGAGGCGCGGCAGCTCGTCACTGGGAGCGCGCCACACCACCATGCCGTTGCCGCGAACGCCGAGCTGGCGGTGGTGGAAGGTCCCGACGTAGCGTCGCATCGCGTTGCCCAGGTGGCCCCTGCCGAACTCGAGCAGCGCTTCTTCGGTCACACCGGCCCGCGCAGCGAGGCTGCCGAACGGGCGGGCGGTGAGGGGCAGCGGCGTCTGGATCGCACGAAACAGCGACGCTTCACGCTGGCTGGCCACGAAGGCCACCGGCGCGTCGAGGGGGACGACCGACGTGGTGCTGGTCTTCGACAGAAGGTCGAAGTTGACTCCGACCTTGAAGGTGTGGGTCCGCCTCAGCGGAAAGAACTCGGGCACGCCGGCGCGCGCCGCGAGCACGGACAGCGTGCGCTCGAGGCCCATCTCGCTGGGAACGGCGAGGGTGAACCACAGGTTGTACTCGTGATTGCGCAGATAGTTGTGCGTCACGGTGGGGTGCGCGTTGACGATCGCCGCCACTTCGTCCAGCCGCTCGGCGGGCACCCGCCCTGCGACCAACGCGCTGTCGTAGCCGAGGGCGCTGCCCTCGAGAATGGCCGAGATCTCCCGGAGCTTGCCCTCGGATTGCCAGCGGCAGAGCTGCTCGAGCACGGCCTCTTCGCTCAAGCCGAGCGCATCGCCCAGCGCGGAGAACGGCCGACTCACGAAAGGGACGTTCGATTGAATCGCATGAGCGAGCGCGTTCTGCTGCTCCGGTGAGAGACCGTGGGCAGACTGCTGAGTGGATTGCATCATCACAGACCGATCCTGAATGCGCGCCAGGCGCCGAAGACGCCAGACGGGGAGTTGACCGTTTCCTGATCGACGACGGCGTAGGTCGTCGCGTCGACCAGCGCGAGCCGATTGGCCTTGTTGGCGCTGACCAGCACGTGGCTGCCGCGTGGGGTGAAGTCCAGGTGGTAGATCCGCCCTCCGACCTCGATGCTCTTCTTTACCTCGAGGGTCACGGCATCGATGACCTCGATGAACGCGTCGTGGGGCTCGCCCGAAAAGCTCACCCAGACCTCGCGGCCGGTGGGTGCAGCCACGGAATAGACGGGGTGCCCCCGCACGGGCACGCTCTTCTTGAACGCCCACGTGGCCCGGTCGAGCACGACCATTCGCGGCTCGCCCACCAGCGGGACGAACACGCTGTCCCCCGCGACGGCCCAGGACGCCATGTGCGGCAGCTTCACCGGCGCACCCTTGTCGAACTTCTTCTTGGGATCGCGCAGGCTGATCTCTTTGACGCCCAGGCTCGGACTCTCGAGGTCGAGTACCGAGACGTGCTCGCTGCCCATGTGACCCACCACGTACCAGCGCCCGTCTGGGGTGATCATCGCGTCGTAGGGCTCGTCGGTGCTGGTCTTCACCCGGCGCTCGACCTTCGGCTCGGCGCCACTCGCGTCGATGACCCAGATCTCTGCGCCCTCGATCAGCACGCACACGAAGCGATTGCCCGGCGCGTCCACCACCCCGGTGGCCCGCGACGTGGTCTTCTGACCGTTCTTCTCGATCTCGGCCGGTAGGCGCGCCACAACCGACAAGGACTGCGCGTCGAGGAGCGTGATGCCGCCGGGTTGGTACTCGGCCGTCGCCAGGTAGCGCCCGTCCTGGCTGATGGCGATGTCGATGCTGTTCTTGGAGACCTCGACGTCGCCCGAGCGCTGGAGACTGGCCAGATCAATCCGGCTGAGCTTGCCGCTGCGGGTCGCGACGTAACCCCAGCGCAGATCGGGCGAGAACGCCATGGTCGCGTGGCGCATGTTGCCGAGCCCGGTGATGCGCGACGGCTGATACGTCCTGCTCGCGAGATCATAGACGCCGAGGCTCTCGGTCTCGCGCTCGACCACGAACACTCGCGAGCCCACGCCTCCGGGCGGCGGGCTCGGCGCCGCTGCGAGGGATGCTGCGGCGGCCGGCTCGGCCGAAGCGCTCACGGGCGGAGCCGGCGCAGGGCTCGGCGCCTGACACGCCGCCGCGAGCACAACGAGCGCGCAGAGGCCCGTCCTCATGCGGTCCTCGCCTGGGGCACGGCGATCTCGACGTCGGTCATCACGCAGGCCGGATCGGGCGCCCACACGTCGCGGTGGAGAGAGAGAGCGCGCTCGCGGTGCGAGCCGCGGCAATGCGCGATGAACCGGCAGCTGCCGCAGCGCCCCGTCAGGTGCCGCTCGCGCTCGGCCAGCTGGGCCCGCAGCGGGTGCGCCAGGATCTCGGAAAGCGGCTGCTCGCGCACGTTGCCGAGCACCGCCGCTTTCCAGAACTGATCGGGGTGGACGTTTCCGGTGTGGTCGATGTTCACGATCTTCTCGCCTGCCGAGTTGCCACGCCGGAGGAGCAAGAGGCGTTCCACCCGAGCCGCCGCCTCACCGTCGAACCGGCGAGCAGTGAAAGCAAGCAGCGCGGGCCCGTCCGAATCGTTTCCCCCGGTGACGATGTCGGGCCCTGTCCCGGTCTCGAGCTGGACGAGGGCACGCTCGAACAGCCGCTCGAGCGCGGCACGCGACTCGTCGGGTCGGAGGTCGTCCTGCCCCATGCGGAAGGCTCGCCCCGAGTACAAGAGGTGCGAGACGTAGAAGCGATCGACCCCGATCTCGGTCGCGTGGCAGAGGAGCGGCTCGAGCTCGCCTTGGTTGATCTTCGAGAGCGTGATGCGCAGACCGGTCTTGATGCCGGCCCGCTTGGCGGCGACGATGCCGGCAGTGGCGCGCGCGAAACCACCCGAAAGTCCGCGGTAACGATCGTTGAAGTCGCGCATGCCGTCGATGCTGATGCCCACGTAGGCGACGCCAGCCTGCTTCAGTCGGGCGGCGACGGCGTCGTCGATGAACACCCCGTTGCTCGACAGCTGGGGGACCATCCCGAGCCCCCTGGCCCGGGTGATCAGCTCGAACAGGTCCTTGCGCAAGAGCGGCTCGCCGCCGCTGAAGATCACCAGCTTGGTGCCGGCGGCTGCCAGCTCGCCCAGCAGGGAGAGCCCTTCCGCCGGGCTCAGATCGTGGGCCGACGGCTCGCGGGCGGCCGAAGCGTAGCAGTGAGGGCACGTCAGGTTGCAGTGCCCAACGACGTTCCAGACCACGACGGGCACCCCGCGGGTGGGCGCCGCGTAGCGATCGGGGGACCGCTGCTCGAGCGCCGCCGACGAGGCGGGCTCGCGCGCGACGCGGAGGAGGTCGCTGACCATCAGCATGGTGTCGTCGTGGGGTTCAAGATGCGTGCCGAGAGCGGAGTCTGGGGCTTCAAATGACGACGGGGCCAGCCGTTTGCTGACCCCGTTCGTCGTCTCATGCAAGCGCGCCGTCAGTACACGTCATGCGCGGTGTTGTAGACGTTGAACTTGCCGGTGGGGGTCACCATCCAGTCCTCTTCGATGCGCTTGACCTCTTTCAGGTCCTTGTCGTTGTAGATGATCATCGCGCCCTTCTTGTCCCAACCGGACACCCAGACCTCCGAGCCGTCCTTGTTGAACTCGAAGTGCACGGTGCGGCCCCGATCGAACGGGGTCCAGCACTTCTCGAGCTTCGCTTCCTTCTTGCTGTAGACGCAGATCTGACGGGTCTCTTCCGCCTTGTTGGCCAGCGGCGAGTCCATCCACACCCACTGGCTCTTGGGGTGCGTCTTGACGAACAAGCTGCCGGGCCCGCCGACCTTGAGCTCGCGCACGACCTTCCAGGCGTGCTCGGGCTTCCCTGCAGGATCGGCGCCGTACACCACGAACTTCGGCTCGCCGAGGTGGGTGGTCGCGTTGACCCAGCCGAATTGCGGGTCTTTCCAGTTCGCCCCGCGGCCAGGGTGGGGCTTGATCCCGGTCTCGAACTTGGTGACGAACTTCTTCTCTTTGACGTCGACCACCACCATCTCGTTCTTCATGTTGGCGGCCATCATCACGTAGCGCTTCGACCAGTCCCAGCCGCCATCGTGCAAGAAGCGCTGGGCGTTGAACTTTTCGACCATCGGATAGTCGGGTTTGCTGTAGTCGATCAGCGCGATGATGCCCGCCTCTTTCAGGTTCATGACCCAGAGCGGGTCGTGGTGGCTGGCCACGATGGCAGCGACCCGGTTCTCTTTCAGGTCCTCGCCATCGATCGCCTTCATCATCACGCTCTGCACCGTCTTCGGCTCGAGCGAGAGGCCGTCGAAGACCACGTATTGCGGCGGCCAGTAGCAGCCCTCGATGACCAGCTTGTCCTCCCAGCCCTTGGCCTTGCTGCCGTCGACGCTGCGCGCGTCGAAGCAGCCCTGCACCTGAGCCACCAGCGTCGGCGTCTCGGGCCAGAGGTCGATCAGGCTGACGCGCCCGTCACGGCCCACCGCGTAGAAGTAACGACCGGTCGACGACGAGCGCAGGATGTGGACCGCGTAGCCCGTCTCGATGATCGCCAGCTTCTCCTTGGTGTCGCCGTCGATGATGGCGACCTGGCCCGCGTCACGGAGGATCACTCCGAAGAAGTTCTCCCACTTGCGCTTGGTCTCTGGCTTCTTCACCCGCTGGTCCACCGGCACCAAGACCTTGTGGCTGGCCTTGATCTTCTCGAGGGGCATCTGGGGCGGCTCGGGCGGCGTCATCTGGACGTAGTTGGCCATCAGAGTCATTTCGTCGTCGCTCAAGACGCCGATCTTGCCCCACGGCGGCATGCCGCCCGGCAGGCCGTTCATGAGCGTGTTCTTGATGACCGTGGTCCCGAGCTTCTTGGTGCGCTCGGGCTGGATGTTCGGGCCCGTGGCGCCGGCGCGCAGTGTGCCGTGACAGCCGGCGCAGCGCTGGAAGTAGATGCCCTTGGCCTTCTCGAAGTCGGCCCCGGTCAGCTCTTTGACCGCCTCTTGTTTCTCTTGGACGCCCCCCGCGGCGCTGGCCGCGTCGATGTAGGCGACCACCTGCTCGATTTGGTCGTCCTTCAGGTTCAGCGGCGGCATCTGCGCCTTGTACTTGGCGAGCAGCTCTTTGCCGACCGGGTCGTCCTTGGTCATGGCGATCGGATCTTTGATGAACTTGACGACCCAGTCCTTCTGGCGCCGCTTGCTCAGGTCCTTCAGATCGGGACCGGTGCGGTCCCCGGCGCCGATGCTGTGGCACGCCTGGCACTGGCCATCGTAGATGGTCTTGCCGGCGGCCGCGGCCCCGCTGAGCGCGGGTCCGCCCGCGGTCGGCGTGGCGCTGCCGCTGGGCGTCGCCGAAGGTTGAGCGCCCCCCTCGGGTTTCTTGTCGCAGGCGACGAGCCCTGCTGCCAGAGCAGCCACTGCCACGAAGCCAAACACTGATCGTTCTCGCATCTTGATCTCCCTCGGCGCACGCGCCGTCTGGACTCGGAGTGCCTCACCCATAGAGCAAGACTCGGTCCGAGACCGATGACGGACGTCAGTCTCAGCGGACGTTCTGGTCGATTGAAAGCGTGCAGAAAACGCGGCGTTTCCAATTCGCGAATTCCTTGCGCGCACTCGGGCGCGCCGCGCTTGGTTTTCGCGAAAGCGCGATCCCACGACGTGGAGTCGAGGGTCGGCCCGAGCGGCGCGCGGCGCGGCGCTGGGCGTGCTCGCTCGAGCGCGTGACGTACGCAGGCGAAATGCAAAAGGCCCGCGGGTGTACCGCGGGCCCTTCGCTCTCGAGAGGTCCAGATTCGGTTCAGGGATTGGCCAGGCAGGCCTTGAGCTCGGGCGTCGACGTCCAGCCGCACTTTCCGTCGGCCTGCGCCTCGCACTTGCCCACCTGCTTGTAGCAGGCGTACTCGGGCTTCCACTCACACGTGGACATCATGTCCTGGTCGGCGCAGATCTGACCCGAGCAGCCCGTCGCGAAGCACGGGTTCGGCTTCTGGGCGACGATCTTGGTGTAGAACTGGGACGCGCTCAGGCCGTTCATCTGCCCCGCGGGCCCGGTGACCTGCTCGAGGCTCGCCGCGACGATCAGGCCGCTGCCCGACAGCTCTTGCCAACCCTTGTCCAGCTGGTCTTGGGTCGCGCCGCTGGGCGTCAAGTCGACGCCGGCGTAGGTCTTCGCGCTCAGCGTGCTGTTCAGCTTCGACGCTTCGAGCACCGGGCAGGGGAACGTGATGCACTGGATGCCGCTGCTCTCTGCGCGATAGAATGTGCCGGTGGGCGCGTTGGAGGTGGCAGCCCGCCAGCCCTCGGTGGCCTTGAACACGCCCCACTGCGAGCCGTTGATCTTCTTGCTACCGATCGTACCGCGGAGCACGACCTGCCCGCTGCGCGCCTCGGCGTCCACGACGCTCTCGTGCTCGTCCGACAGCCCGAGCTTGCTGAAGTCGAGATCGGCGACGTAGCACTCCTCGGCGTAGTGGCCGTCACGACACTTGGTCGCGGTGCGGTTCACGCGCTTGACCCAGGTGCCCCCGCACATCGGGTACATGCACTTCCGATAGTCCGGTCGCGCCGAATAGAAGGTGAAGTTCTCGCTCGACAGCTCGTCGGCCTTGCCGTCACCGGCCTCGCCCTCTTCGCTCGGCAGGCCGGCGTCGGGGGCCGTCTCGGCGGCACAGGCGGGCATCACGAACACAGCGGCCAGGGCCGCAACCGAAAAAATCTTGGTTTTCATCACGATTCCTCCAGAAACTCGCTCCCCCATTGGGAGTAGGAAGCCGTAAGCAAAGGTGCGCAGGCGTCCTACCAAAGCGCACCCTGGTACGCAAGGGGGTCTGGATCCCTTCCCGGCGTTGCTGCGCCGCCGGTTCAAGACGATGGTCGCGCCCCAATGTCACTCGCCGGCAAGACCGCCGTGATCACCGGGGGCGGGCGCGGGATCGGCGCCGCCGTCGCCGGGGCCCTCGCGGCCGAGGGCGCACGTGTGCTCTTGGCGGCGCGCTCGCTGGGGCAGGTCGAGGCGGCTGCCCGTGAGCTGGGGCAGCGGGGGTTCGAGGCGCACGCAGCGGCCTGCGACGTGACGCTCGAGTCGAGCGTGCGCGAGCTGGAAGCGTCTGCGCGCTCGCTCTTGGGTCAGGTCGACATCTTGGTGAACAACGCCGGCACCGCGAGCTCGGCGCCGATCGAATCCACCACGCTCGACGAGTGGAACCGCATCATGGCGGTGAACGCCACGGGCCCCTTCTTGTGCACCCGCGCGTTCATCGGAGGCATGGCAGAGCGCGGCTGGGGCCGCGTGGTCAACGTCGCCTCGGTGACCTCGCGGGTCGGCTCGCGGTACATCGCGGCTTACACCGCATCGAAGCACGCCGTGCTCGGCTTCACTCGGGTGGCAGCTGCCGAGTACGCGCGGGCCGGAATCAGCGTGAACGCGGTCTGCCCCGGCTACGTGGACACCGAGATGACCACCGAGTCGGTGGAGCGCGTCATGCAGAGGACCGGGCTCGACCGCGAGCGCGCGCTCGCGGCCATCCTCGAGACGGTGAACCAGAAGCGACTGATTTCAGTGGACGAGGTGGCGTTCGTGGTGGCCTCGCTGTGCGCGGTGCACGCGGGTGGCATCAACGGACAGGCCATCGTGATCGACGGCGGAGGACTGCTTTCATGAGCCATGTGACGATCAACCCAGAGAGCCTCGGAGCCCCGAAGGGCTACTCCAACGGCATGCTGACCCCGGCGGGCGGCCGAGTCTTGTTCGTCGCCGGACAGGTCGCGTGGAACGAGAAGCAACAGGTGGTGAGCGAGGACTTCGCCGAGCAATTCGGCCAGGCGCTGCGCAACGTGGTGACCGTGGTCAGGGCGGCGGGTGGCGCCCCCGAGCACGTGGGCCGGATGACGATCTTCGTCACCAGCAAAGACGAGTACACGGCGGCCGCCAAGCAGGTCGGCGCCGAGTACCGCGAATCGATGGGACGGCACTTTCCGGCGATGACGCTGGTCGAGATCAAGGCGTTGCTCGAAGAGGGCGCCAAGGTCGAGATCGAAGCGACCGCCGTCCTACCGGCGTGAACGAGGGAGGCGATCCATGGCCATCGACCCGAAGAGCTTCCTCTACCAGCTGGACACTGAGACCCACGTCGCCACGCTCACGCTGAATCGGCCCTCACGCCTCAACGCGCTCACCTTCGAGGTCTACACCGAGCTCGGTGAGACGTTCCGCGCGCTCGATACCGAACCGGGAGTACGAGCCATCGTGATCACCGGGAGCGGAAAGGGCTTCTGCTCGGGCGGGGACGTCGAGGACATCATCGGGCAGCTGTTTTCCCGAGACCAGCAGGGCCTGCTCGAGTTCACACGGCTGACCGGGGCGCTGGTGGTCGCCATGCGTCGCTGCCGGCGGCCGATCGTCGCGGCGCTCAACGGCACGGTCGCCGGGGCGGGCGCGGTGATCGCCACCGCCGCGGACTTGCGCATCGCAGCCGACAACGCCCGCATCGCCTATTTGTTCACCAAGGTCGGGCTGAGCGGCGCGGACATGGGGATGTGCTGGCTCTTGCCCCGGGTGATCGGGTTCGGACGCGCCACGGAGCTGTTGATGAGCGGGGACTTCATCAACGCCGACGAGGCGCTGCGCATCGGGCTCTACAACCGTGTCGTACCCGCCGACGGACTACAGCTAGAAGCCCATGCCTTCGCCGCGCGCCTCGCGCGGGGTCCGGGCTACGGGCTCGAGGTCACCAAGGCCCTGCTCAATCGCGAGGCGTCGATGGACCTGTGGGCGTCGGTGGATCTCGAGGCCGAAGCGCAGGCCGCATGCATGATGCACCCCGACTTCAGGGAAGCTTACGAGGCCTTCCGCGCAAAGCGCACGCCGAGCTTCCGGTGAACGAGATGCTCGACCCAAGCGCCGTCGGCGCGTTCTTGGAGCCGCGACACCACCCGCTCGCGGCTTCGGTGACCGAGCTCGTTCGGCGCGAGGTGGCGCCGCTGCCCGTGGCCCACGACGACGCCACGGCACGGAGGCAGGCGCGGGCGCTGCTCGCCGTCCTGGGCGGCGCACGCCTGGCCGCCCACGCCCACCCGCTCGACCTGAGAGCGTGCTGCCTGATCCGCGAAGCCCTGGCGTGGGAGTCGCCGCTGGCCGACGAGGTGTTCGCGCTGCAGTGCTTGGGCTCGACGCCGATCGCGCTGGCGGGCTCCGCCGACCTGGTGGCCACGGTCGTGCCGAAGGTCGTGAGTGGGGAGCTCATGGCCGCCTTCGCCATGACCGAGCCCGACGCCGGCAGCGACGTCGCCTCGCTCAGCACGCGAGCGCGACGCGACGGAGACGACTACGTGCTCGACGGCAAGAAGACGCTGATCTCCAACGCGGGGCTCGCCGACTTCTACACCGTGTTCGCCAAGACGGACCCCGAGGCCGGGCACCGAGGGATCTCGTGCTTCGTGGTGGAGGCCGCCACGCCGGGCCTTCGCTTCGAGCGGGCGCTCGAGCTCTCGGCGCCCCACCCGCTGGGCGATCTGGCCTTCGAGGGGTGTCGGGTCCCGGCGACTCGGCGCCTGGGCGCAGAAGGCGACGGCTTCCGACTCGGCATGGCCACACTCGACGCGCTGCGCACCACGGTGGCGGCCGCGGCGTGCGGCATGGCGGCGCGCGCGATGGCCGAAGCCCTGGACCACGTCGAGCGCCGGCACCAGTTCGGTGGGCCGCTCGCGAGGCTCGAGCTGGTTCAGCACAAGCTCGCGGCCATGGCCATGGAGCTCGCGGCGGCCCGGCTCCTGGTCTATCGAGCCGCAGCCGCGCGGGACGCAGGTGCGCCGCGGGTCTCGCTCGAATGCGCGATGGCCAAGGCCTACGCGACGGAAGCCGCCCAGCGGATCATCGATACGGCCGTTCAGCTCTGCGGAGGCCGCGGGGTGCTGCGCGACAGCAAGGTCGACCAGCTCTACCGCGCGATCCGCCCGCTTCGCATCTACGAGGGGACCACCGACATCCAGCACATCGTCATCGCGCGGGCGCTGCTCAAAGCCCGGCAGAAGCCCGCGGTCTAATACTTGGGAACCGAAGTGCGGCGCTGCTACTCTGACCCTTCGTTGTCGCGCGGATCGGAGACCCGGCACTCACCCTCCCTGACCGCGTGGTCGGGCGCGGGGCTCAGGGCGGGTCTGATGGTCGGCGCGGTGGCCGGCGCCGTCGCGCTGGTCGCCGGCGCGGTCGGCTCCCACGGCGCGCGGGCGTCGACCGTCTGCGCGCTGGTCGCCGCCGCCGCCAGCGCGGCGGGGGTGGGGCTCGGGGCATTTCTGGTGGCTGCCGTCACCCATCCGCTGCTCGGCCATCGCGCGGGGCGGGTCGTGGCCATCGCCCTGCAGGCGATGCTCGTCGCGGCCTTCTTCGGGACCCACGTTACCAGCAGCGTGCTGCGGGCGCTTTCCGGCTCGTATCTGACGCTCGGCGCGATCGAGTTCTTTCTTGCCGGTGGCCCACACCTGCTCTCGACCATCGTGGTGGAGTACGGGCGATGGGTCGCCCTGCTCGCGCTCGCGATCAGCGCCGTGGCATTCGGGGTCGTTCGTCACGCCCGGCAGGCGCTCGCGAGCCCGCGCCCCGGAAGGCTGCTCCGTCTCGCCACATTGGCCGGCGTCGCGACCGCTGGGCTCCTGCCGGCGACCCTGATGCCGAACCTCTCGCTCGCGAGCCCCGAAGCGGCGTTCGCCGAGTCGATGTCCCCGGAAGAGCCCGCGGTCGTCGAGGCCCCGGTGCATCCGACCGCCGGTTCCCCGAGCGAGAAGCCGCGACCCGAGCCCCCGAACGGTGCCCCGCTCACCGAAGGTCGCGCGTGGGCCGAAGCCGCCCAGCGATTGCCCCAGCGGCGCACGAACGTCCTGCTCTTGACCCTGGAGTCGATCTCGATTCGGCACCTCGGCTACATGGGGTACGAGCGCCCCACGACGCCGAATCTGGACCGCATCGCGCGGCGCAGCGTGCGCGCACGCCGCGCCTGGAGCACGGCCACGCACTCGAACTACGCCCAGATGGCCGTGCTGTCGTCGCTGTTCCCCAGGCGTACGACCGGGCTCGACGTGTACAAACGCTTGGACTACCCCCGGGTGCTCTTGCACGACGTGTTCCACACGCTGGGCCATCAGACCGCGACCATCTCGAGCCAGGACGAGAACTGGCAGGGGATGATCAAGTTCGAGACCACGGAGACGCCGACCTTCTTCCGCCACTCGCGCAACTACACCGGCACCCTGCAGAACATCGGCAGCGAGCTGGTCGTCCTCGACCACGTCACGGTGGACTTGGCTGCGGACTGGATCCAGAAGCGCGGCGAGAGGCCCTGGTCGCTGTATGTGAACTTCCAGGCCACCCACTTCCCATACAAGTTGCAGGCGGGGATTCCGACCCCGTTCCAACCGACGGCGCTCACGCCGGGGAGCTTCAACTACCTGAGCTACCCCGAGTCGGATCGCCAGGCCGTGATCAATCGCTACGACAACGCCCTGCGCTACGTCGACGAGCAGATTGGGAAGCTGGAGCAGGCGCTGGCCCGCGCCGGAAAGCTCGATGACACGATCTGGGTGATCACCGCCGACCACGGCGAGGCGTTCCACGATCACCACGAGGTGACGCACGGCAAGACGCTGTACGACACCGAGGCGCGAGTCCCGCTCTTGATCCATTGGCCGAACGGGCTCAAACCCGCTGACCTGCAGGAGCCGGTCAGCCACCTCGACATCTTGCCGACCCTCTTGGATTTGCTCGAGGTGCCGCCGCACCCCGCGTTCCAGGGCAAGAGCATGCTCGCGGCCGACGCATCCCCCGAGCCGACGGGGGTGTACATGAACATCCAGGGGCTCAAGAGCGCCGAGGCGCTGGTCTGCTTCCCGTGGAAGCTGATCGTCAACCGCAGCGACAAGACGACCGAGCTCTTCCAACTGGAAGAGGACCCAGGCGAGCTCCACGACCGATCCGCCCGCGACGCCCTGGTGACGGAGGCACTGAAGACGACGCTGTCGTCGCAGATCGGCGCGCAGCTCGCGTACCACCGGAAAGACAGCCCCGCGCTGGCCGAACGCTTCGCCCCGCGGCTGCTCACTTGTCCCGCCTTGCCGGGGGTCGTTCGCGCTTCGGCGCCCACGAGCCCGAAGCCCGATGACGTCGCTGCGGGAGCAGATCCCCGACCGGTGCGCCGCCCCGAGCCCACCGAGCGCAAGAACTAATTAGCGTGAGCTGGGCGGAAGCTCGAGGAACTGCACGAGCTCTTCGAGGTGCGCCAAGTGCTCGCCTTTGACGGCAACGAAGCCCGTGGCCTCGAGCAGCTCGGTGGCCGCGCGGCGCACCACCGAGTGGCCATCACCGGTGAGCGCCTCGGTAATCTCGCGGGCCACGTCTTCGGGCAGGTGCACCGAAGCCGCGAGGACGTCCGAGGGGATGGGACCTGCGCACTTGATGACGTTGACGGGCGTCTTCCCCCAGCCGGCATTGCGGATGCGACCGGCGTCGTCGAAGTGCGCGTAGGTCGCCCCCACGTCGGCCCGGCCCTCCCGAACCGCCGCGACCACCGCGTCGTGCGTTCCGTAGAAGGTCTCGGACACGAACAGCTCGGCGGGGTCGAGTTCGGCCGCCCGCAGCGACGCCCGGATCACCAGGTACCCAGCCGAGCTCATCGGGTCCACCCAGGCCACGCGCGCCCCCGCGAGCTGGGAGACGTCGCGAAGGGGTGACGTCTCGTTGCTGAAGAGCGCCGTCCAGTACCACGCCGAGCCGGATCGGATCGGCGCAGCCAGCGCCACCGCGCTCCCGCGCGCGATGGCTCGAACGGCGATCATCGGTGGCAGCCAGGCGAAGTGGATGTCGCCCCAGTGCAGGCCCGCGAGCAGGTCGGTGTACGAGTTCACCGCGTGGGGAACGACAGGAAACTCGAGCGCGACGCTCAGGGCATCGCAGAGCGTGCCGAGCCGCCCCTGGGTGGGGCCCGCAGCCCGCACGGTGGGTCGCACCGTGACCCGCCCCGCGTCGGACAGCGTGGTCCCCAGGCGAATCTCCGAGGGGCCGTCGGCAGGCGTACGCGAGGTCATGGACGTCAGGGGTAGAGTAGCGGAAATTGTGGGCCTATTCTAAAGGCAGCGATGTGGCACCCGAAGAGCGCCTCGAGGCACGCCCTCTTGCCTGCCGAATGGCCGAGCCGTGACCGGGCAGCACATGCCCGCTGGTTCAGCCCGATTCGGGTCGGGCGGCTGAACCTCGAGCGGCGCACGTGGATCCCCGCCATGGTCCCTTGGCGCGCGAGCGACGACGGTCTCGTGACGGCGGACGTGCTCGACTGGTACGCGCGCTTCGCCCGAGGCCGCCCCGGCGCGCTGGTGGTCGAGGCCACCGGCATCCGCGACGTGCCGAGCGGCCCGCTGCTTCGCATCGGCCACGATCGGTTCGTTCCGGGGCTCCGCGAGCTGGTGGACACGGTCCGACGCGCCTCGGATGGGCAGACCCGCGTGTTCATCCAGCTGATCGACTTTCTGGCGATCCGGAAGCGACCCGAGCCGGGGCGCTATCTGCGGCAGTTTCTCCAGATCACCGACCGCCATCGCGAACGGCTGGCGCCTCGCGCCGCGACCGACCCCGAGGTCCGGGACGTGCTCTGCCAGCTCTCCCACGACGAGCTCGAGCTCGTCCTCGAGCCACGCGAGCTCGAGGCGATGGACTTCGGCGCGCGCGAGCGAGTCACCGACGTCCACCTGCCCCACGTGCGGGATCTGCCCCTCACCCTACCGGGGCTCTTCGCCGATGCAGCGGCCCGGGCCGAGGCGGCCGGCTTCGACGGGGCCGAGCTGCACTGCACCCACGCCTACACCCTGGCGTCCTTCCTCTCGGCCTTGAACGACCGCGCCGACGGCTACGGACGAACCCTCGAGGGACGTCTGCGGGTGCCGCTGGCGGTCCTCGAAGCGGTGCGCGCCCGCGCGGGTAGCGCCTTCGTCGTGGGCTGCCGCTCGAGCACGGAGGAGTGCATCGCCGGGGGAACTACCCTCGACGAGTCGACCCAGATCGCCACTCGGCTCGCTCGGGCCGGGCTGGACTTCTTGTCACTGTCCCGCGGCGGAAAATTCGAGGACGCGAAGCAACCGAGCATCGGCTCTGCCGCGTACCCCTACACCGGACCGAGCGGATGGGAGTGCATGCCGACCACCCTTGCCGACGCAGCCGGCCCCTTCGGCCGAAACGTGGCGGCGGGAGCGCGGATCCGCCGCGCGCTCCGGGCAGCGGGCTGCGAGACCCCGGTGGTGATCTGCGGTGGGATCGCGACCTTCGCCCAGGCCGAGGGCATCCTCGAGCGCGGCGAGGCGGATGTCGTGGGCTCGGCGCGCCAGAGCCTCGCGGATCCCGACTGGTTCGAAAAGGTCCGCCTCGGCGCCGGCGACGGCGTCCGGCGCTGCGCGTTCACCAACTACTGCGAGGGGCTGGACCAGAAGCACAAGCAGGTGACCTGCAAACTGTGGGATCGATTGGAGCTCGACCGGCCCGACGTCAAGCGCACCCGCGACGGACGTCGGCGGCTGGTCGCGCCGTACTGAGCCGCCCGCGCGGCGTGCTATCGTCCGCGCATGCGCCCCAGCACTCGCCCGAAGGTCATCCTGCGCCACTGCGACAGCTACGACCCCGAACGCATCCGCCGCATCGTGCGCGACGGCATGGCAGAGCTGGGCCTCAGACCTCGCGGACGCACGCTGCTCAAGCCCAACCTGGTGGCGTCGGGTCCACTGTTCGAGCACGCATTCACACGACCCGAGTTCACCGAGGGCGTGCTGATGGCCCTTCGTGACCGGGACGAGGGCCAGATGACCGAGCTTCGCGTGGGTGAGCGCTGCGGCATCACCGTCCCGTCACGCTTCGCTTTCGAGGGCGCAGGGTACCCGGCGATGCTCGATCGAGTGGGCGTGAAGCCCTGCTACTTCGAGGAAGAGCAGCAGGTCGAGATCCGCTACGACCACCCCGAGCGGCTGCGGGACTACGTGTTCACGCCGGAGGCCGTCGCGCTCACGGACTTCTTCGTCAACTGCCCCAAGTTCAAGGCCCACCCCTGGACCACCGTCACCTTCTCGATCAAAGCGTACATCGGCATCCAGGACGACCGGCACCGGCTGATCGACCACGACCACCGGCTGAACGAGAAGATCGCCGACCTTCAGCACATCGTGCAGCCCGAGCTGATCTGCATCGACGCCATCACGGCAGGCGAGGGCCGCATGCTCACGCCGATCCCCCGAGACCTGAACCTGATCGTGATCGGGAACAACCAGGTCGCCTTCGATTCGGTGTGTTGCGCGATCATCGGCGTCGATCCCAAGACCGTGGACCACATCCGGATCACCAGCGAGCGCGGGTTCGGTTCGATGGACCTCGATTCCATCGAGATCAGCGGCGACGTGACCCTGGACGAGGCTCGGAAGCGGGCCGAGGGCTTCAAGGTGGGTCTGATCCGCGTCGAGAAGTACTTCGAGGGAACCCACATCACGGCCTATGCGGGCCCGCCCCCCGAGCCCGAGCACACCCAGTATTGTTGGGGCGGCTGCCCCGGGGCGATCGAGGAAGCGATCGAGATCCTGCGCTTGTACGACGCAGAGTGCGACCAAAAGATGCCGCGGATGCACGTCGTGTTTGGCGCGTACGACGGCCCGATTGACGCGAGGCCGGGCGAGAAAGTGGTCTTCATCGGGGACTGCGCGACCTTCGACGGCGAGGTCGCCGGAAAGCCGGTCCAGATCCGCAGCAAGTACCGAGATCGCGCCCTCAAAGACCCGCACGTCGCCAAGCACGACGACATCTACGTCAAGATGGCCAAGGTCACTCGAAAGCTCGCTTCGGCGAGCGAGGACCAGGTCGTTCGCTTCGAAGGTTGCCCGGTCAGCGTGGCAGAGCAGGCCCTCGCGCTGGTGCGCCTGGGCGGCCTGAAGAACCCGTATCTGAGCGCGGACAACGCGCTCGCTTTCACCAAGAACTACCTGATGTGGCGCTCGACGGCGATGGCGAAGCGATTGACCGGCACGCCCTACCAGCGCCCCGGTGTCAGCGCCCGAGGCGAGGCGCGACCCGAGCTCGCCGCGGGTGAGCCCGCCGAGTGATGCAGCCTCCCACTCACGTCATCTTCGACCTGGACGGTGTGCTGCTCGACACCGAACCGCTGTACACCCAGGCGACCCAGGCCGTGGTCGACGAGTTCGGTGTGGCGTTCGACTGGAAGGTGAAGGCGGGCATGATCGGGCGCAGCGACGCCGAGGGGGCACGGCACCTGGTCGAGTCCCTCGGCATCCCGCTCACTCCCGACGAGTACCTGCGGCGGCGCGGTCCCATCTTGGACCGCCTGTTCGAGGCCACCGCAGAGATGACCGGCGCCCGCGCGCTGGTGGCTCGGCTGAAGGCCCGGGGGATCCCGCTGGGCGTCGCCACCAGCAGCACCCACCATCAGTACCGAGCCAAGACGGCGCACCATGGCTGGTTCAGCGCGTTCGACGCCGTCGTGTGCGGCGACGATCCACGGGTGGCGGCGCCCAAGCCGGCGCCGGACATCTTCCTGGTGACGGCCGGCGCGCTCGGCGCCGACCCTGCCCGGTGCGTCGTGTTCGAGGATTCGCTCTCGGGGGTGGCCGCAGCGCGGGCCGCGGGCATGCGGGTCGCGGCCTTGCCGGACGCGGCGATGGAAGCCAGCGCATTCGCCCACGCCGACTGGGTGCTCGGCGCCCTGACCGACGTCTCGCTCGACGCCCTGGGTTTCTGACTCGACGCGCGCCGACGGGGCGGAGCGACTCAGGCGTTGCGCGGCGGGGGCTCGCTCGGCGTCAGGTGCGGCCGGTCCCAGCGCACGCCGAGCACACCCAGCGCAGACAGTCGCACGACACGCGACAGCGCCATGCAGAAATAGGCGCGGTGCGCGCCCTCGGTCGTCAGCGGAACGATGCGACGCGCGTCGCCGATGGCCCGGAGCTCTTCGTTGAACGCGTCGACCACGTCGTCCACGGACCGCACGTTGGTCTCACCGGCTGGAAAGGTGACCGAGCTCGCCCCGAGCAGGTGGGCCAGCTCCGCCTCGAAGGCGCAGGTCTCTTGCTCGCCGTGGTGATCGAGGAACAGATCGGCGGCGCGCCGGCGGTCACCCACGAACGAGTCGCGGTAGTAGGCCGAGAGCACGGTCACCAGCTCGGCGGGAGCCGCTCCCGGGATCCCCAGGTCGGCCGCGAGCTTCTTTCGCTCCCACTCGTCGAGCTCGAGGGCGATGCCTTCGGCCTGCAGCCGACGGATCGCTTCGGCCAGGGTGGTCGCCGGGCGCGTCGAGGCCGGCTGGCCCGCGGCCTCGACCAACACGGCGCGCAGGGCGCCGCCCCGGCCGGCGCTCAGCACCACGCAGACCGACTGGCCCTCGAGGGGCTCCTCGACGCACGCGGTCACGTCGAACAGCACCTCTCGCCCGTCCTCGAGCTCGAGGGTGCCGAAGCCGTTCTCTTCTTTGAACGAGCTGATCAGTGCAGAGTGCTGCGTTTCCATTGGCCGACTCCCCGCGAACGCCCCGATGTACGTCCATGTACGAGGGTCGGCCCGGGAAGCTTCCCCGGGGCCCTTTCTAGGCCTGGGGCGGCGGCTGCCCCTCCGGTGCGGCCACGTCGAGCCAACCGAAGAACTCCGCCATCTTGGAGCGCTGGCGGGGGGGCATGTACTCGAAGTTCCGGCCGCGATCGATGATCTCCCAGAAGTCCTTGGTGGTCACGCGCTCGAGCTCGGTCCGGATCGCGAGCAGGCGATCGGCCGGCTCGCTGGCCATGTCGTCGGCGATCGTGCGCGCCTTCTGGTCGTCGCCGTGCATCAGGTAGTAGGCGGCCAGCTTCACCTGCGCCTTGCGCACACCGCGCAGCCCTCGCTCTTGGCTGCGGACCGCCAGCGGTCGATCGAGCTCGAGGAACAAGCCCACCATGTCTTGCTCGATGGGCGACTCGAGCTCGTGCGCGTACTGGCAGAGCGTGGACACGTCGTAGGCAATCGTCTCGGTGACGAAGGTGAGCTTCATGTCGAAGCTCACGTGACCGTAGTACTGCATGTGCTTGACGCCTTCGAGGGCGGCCTTCACGTGCCCCAGTCGCAGCATCGACTCGACCAGCAGGCGGTACTGGTTCAACACGTTGTACGCCGTGCGGACGTCGCGCGCGTTGAGCGTCGCTCTCAGGTACGAGTTCATGTAGCGAAAGACCAACTTGACGAGCTCGTCGTCCTTCGCCGCGGCCGCGCCTTCCCCGACGTAGCGCGTGTCGATGGCGATGAGGTAGCAGATGTCGCGCATCGCCCCCAGCGCCTCGTTGTAGATCCCGAGGTACTGCCGCATGACCTTCCACTCGACCCAGGTCCGGCGCTGCTCGAGATCGTGCAGACTCTCGGGATCCATCGCCACGAAGTCCGGGTTGGCTCGGATCGAGTTGCCGACGTTGAACCAGATGTCGCTCGCCGCACCCTTGGTCTTCAGGTAGTCGAGCGTGAAGTCCTTGAGCGCGTCGACCGCCCCGCTGGCGATGATCTTGTCCTTCCCCGAGATGGAGTTGCTGGTGATGTCGGTCAGCTCTTCCATCGAGCCCAGGGTGCGCGCCTGGGCCTCGGCGCTCGCGGCGCCGTCGACCAGCGAGGCCCCGCGGTGTGCCACGCTGACGGCCTCGCGCCGGATGCGAGCGATGATGTTGTTCGGCTCGAGGAACCAGAACACGTACCCGAAATACGGCGCCATCAGCACCAAGCCGCCGGTGGTGGCCAGCATCATCGCCACGAGCGTGATCCGGGGCACGTACCCCTGCTGCAATGCCACCGAGAGCCAGACGCCGCAGACGCAACAGATCACGTAGTAAGCGGCGACCGTGACGTTGACCCGGTCGCGCAAGAACATGCGGGCGACGCCCGTGTAGCGCTCGGCCGAGAGCTGCACGACGATGCTGACGACGGTGATGACGATGCCGAACACCGCGGCCGTCATGCCGGCCAGGGAGCTGACCGCATCCGTGATGTGCTCGGCATCGAAGCTGAGGTAGCGATCGACGGGGCCACCGCCCTGGCGCGGCGCCCGGAAGAAATCGATGCTGTAGAACACCCAGAACAGCGCGAGCGCCGACGACGCCAGGAGGGTGATCGGGATCAACCACTGGCGCCGAAAGCTGGGCGTGCTGGCGTCGTCGCGGGGCGGCATCGGCGGCCGCCCAGTCTACCTGGCTCAAGCCGAGTTCGGGAGTGGCACGCGCCCGGGGCAGCTCCCCGGGCTCAGCCCGCCGAAACCCGGGCGATCACAGGCCGCCGAGCGGCTTGTCGAACTGGAAGAGCGGCTCGCCCTCGGTGACCAGGGCGTGACCGGGCACGTTCACCAGTGACATCAGCGAGCTGTCGCTCGAGATCTGGCCGGACACCAAGGACCGATCGAACGGGGCGATCGGCGACAGCGTGTTCGGGTTCACGGCGAGCTTGCCGGTGATCGACAGATGCATGTGGTGGTGGTGGAACTGGTACCACCCCATACCGGTGTTGGTGGTCTCGAACGCCAGCTTGGACTTCACCGCCGTGCAGGACTTCTGCGGTAGCCAGCCGGTGGAGCAGAGCGCCGGCATCGCGCTCTCGACCAGCGGCCCGACCTGGCCGTCGACGCCGATCACCCGGACGAGCTCACTCGACATCATCGCGCCGAGGTAGAGCGTGGTGCGCCACAGGTCGAGCTTGTCGGGCGCCGAAACGCAGTGGTACTGGTCCTTGCCGCCAGACGTGTGCTCGCAGACGGGGCGGAGCTTGTTGTCGGGCGTGCCGGCCTGGAAGTACGCCATGTCGATGTCGTGACCGTTGACGTGCGTCCCGGCGGGGTGGCCGGGCTGACCGACCGAGGTCCCGGGGATCGCGCCGTTGGACTCGCTCATGTCACCCAGGCCGATGAGCCCACCGTTCCCGGTGGTCCAGCTCTTTGCCTTGCAGTCGACGTAGGCGGCCGCGTACTTCACGAGCATCTGCGTGTCTCGACGCAGGTAGCTCCGGTACTGGTTCGACGAAGTCTCGCCGTTGATCGGGTAGTCCTCGTAACCCGGACCGAGATCGGGCTCAAACGGCAAGAGCTCGCTGCAATAGGCCAGCGTGCCGGTGCAATCGCGCTGCGGAAGCTTGCCGGTGCAGTCGGGGCCGGGGCCGGGGCCGGGGCCATTGCCGTCTGGAACGCACTTGCCCGAAGGCGTGTCGCACTTCAGCCCGGACGGGCAGCTGCCGGCGGTGCAGGGCTTGGGCTCGCAATTCAACGTCTTCGGATTGCAGACCTCGGTCGATTCGCACTCCGAGTTGTCCTTGCAACCAGGCACGCAGGCGCCGGCCGAGGGCTCGCACGCATACGCGCTCGCGCACTGGCTGGTGTCGGTGCACGTCTGGAGGCAGAAGGTCTTGCCGCTGGTCATCTTGAAGCAATCGCTTCCATTCGGGCACGAGCCGGGTTGGCAGTTGGCGATCGCGCAGTAGCCGTTCGGCCAGCCCTGGTCGGCGGTGATGCACACCGCGCCCGCTCCCGTGCAGTCGCCGTCCTTCGCACACGGCGCACCGATGTTCCCCTGGGTCGGGCCTCCGCCCGCGCCGCCACCGCCGCCCGTCGCCCCCGCGCCGGCCGCGCCGCCGACGTTGCCGCCGCCGACACCGCCGCCCATACCGCCGAAGTTGCCGCCACCGCCGCCCACCGCGCCGCTGCCGCCCGTGGCCTGGTTGCCTCCGCCGCCCCCACCCGAGGAACAGGCCGCGACGACGGCCGTGATGAAGACCGCTGATACACCGAGAGAGATCTTGTTTTTCTTCATGGCGCCCACCATGTGGTCAATGGGGCGAGCGAATGACACAATGTGGGCAGGGCTGCAAGCGCGTGTGCGGGGCATCGGCTCAAGTCGCGGGACTCGCGCGCAAATGCCCGGGGTTGGCGGCGCGTGCGGCCATCCGAGTCGTAGGCCGCGCGCGCGAGGCGGCGCGTCAGACCAGCGGCTCGAAGTCCCGATCGAGCACGGTCTTGCGGCCGTCACGTGCCGCGTTGCGGATCGCTTCGTTGCACAGCTTGCGCAAGTGCTCCGAGAGCACACCGGTCACCGAATCCGAGGTGTTCATTCCGGACCGCGCCCGAACGTACGCCTTGACCTTGGACACGACCACCAGCACTTCCTTCGGCAGGTCGTCGCCCTCGCCGCTGCTGACGATCCGCCGGCGGGGAACCTCGTCCAGCTCTGCCGGAGCGTCGCCCTCGCGTTCCTCCGCTTCGCGCAGCTTCTGCCACTCGGCGGCGGTCGGAGCCTTGCGTTCTTCCGCCCACGCGTCACGGTGCCTGGCCTCCGGCACGTGAGCGTCCCAGCACGGCACCGAGCAGAAATAGAGCCCCGTGCGCTTGCGGTTGCAGGTCGAGACGCTGCACACCCAGTACTTCTGCTCGTAGTCGAGGGGGCGTTTGCAGGTCGAGCAGATCTTCCACTGTGCCATGTGACGAGCTCCGGGGATCAGGTTTTCTTGGGTCCACGCGTCGAGCTCCGCGCGGGCCTCGACGTGGCGCGCGGCGCCGCTTCGATGGGTGCGATGCAGCGGGTGACCATCAGCAAGTAGACCACACGACGGATGACGTCGGGGTCGTGACCGGCCTCGACCAACTCGGGAAGAGATGCTTGGGTCATCCCGATGGCGTCGGCCACCGTCGCCTCCGCCACGTCGAGCTCGAACGCTTCGAGATCGGACTCGGGGTGAAGGTGCAGGGCGTTCCCGGCCAGCCGGGTCAGCACGCGGTCCATCTGGGCCTCTTCGGGGTGCGCTCGCAGCCCGAGGGTGAGCGTCGCGAGTGGCGACGCCATTCCGGGGATGTTCCCCCAGATCGCTTCCAGCAGGTCGAGCCCGTTGTAAAACGAGTATTTCGTCCCCTGGGGCAGGCCGAACAGGTAGATCAGGCGCTCTTCCAGCTGCTGGTTGCGAACCTCCGCGATCTGGTCGGCAGTGACCAAGCCGAACTCGATCAGCTCGGTCTCGAGGGTGGCCTCGTGGCTGGGCGGCTGCGAGATGGGCTCGCCCTCGAGCTGAGATTGCTCGAGCAAGCCGTGCGCAACCAGCGTGGCGCCAAGCGGTGCCACCTTGCGCCCGGTGTGGAGCTTGGTGGGAATGCCCTCCTGGAAATACCCAGCGTGCTCCACCGGGGAGTCTTCTTTGCGCTCGACGGGCTCGGTGAAGATCAGCGTGCCGCTGAGCGAACGATCCAAGAGGTAGAGCAAGATGTGGGAAAACGGGGTTCGCTCGAAGGAGCCGCTGGCGCTCGGGGCGTGGATCTGATCGATGCCGCCACCGGCCTCGCGCTCGTTGGGCGGGAGCGTCTTGGGCGCGCGACGCCACTGGATCGACGGAGCCGACGGCTCGACCTCGGAGATCTCGAGGGGGTCTTGCGCGTCTTCTCCGGGCGCCGGGTTGCCTTGAGGCGGCGCGACCGCGGCAGAGGTGCGTCGAACCACCGACGGGCCGCTGGCCGGTGGCGGCGGCGCTCGCAACGCCCCGCTCTTGCTGGGCGTGTCGTCGATGCCCGGAGGCGCGACGGACTTGCGCGGCGGGCCGACCGACGGCGGAGCGCCCGCCGCGCGCCGCAGCACGGCAGACGGCGACGACGACGACGACGGCATCGAGGGTGTCGACGGTGTCGACGGGTACGACTGTGACGTCAGCTCGACGCTCCGCATCTCGGCGCTCTTGTGCTCGGCGCTGCGCAGGTCGGACGAGTCGTGGATCACGGTGGCGTCTTCCGAGCTCGGCAAGCGCAGCGCGCGCGGCGGCGCCACCGGCATCACCCCGGGGCTGACCGGTCGACCCGCCCGGGCCGGAGCGGCGCGCACCGGTTCGGGAGGCGCAGCGACCGGCGGCGGCGCCTCCGCCGGCGGCGCCGCGGGAAGCTCTTGAACCGAGTCCGGCTCGAGCTCTTCGAGCACTTCCGTGACGGACTCGGGCGCGAGCGCGATGGGTTCGGGCTCTGCTTCCGGCGCGAGCGCGATGGGTTCGGGCTCCGCCTCGGGCTCCGGTGCGAGATCGCCGAACACGTCGGGCAGCTCGGGCTCCCAGGGCAGCGCGGTCCGGTCCACCTCCTGCGGCTCGGGCGGTGCGCTCGGGATCACATCGACGGCAACACCGCTCGCGGCCGCGGGTGGCACGGTCGGCACCGCGTTCAGCGCTTCGTCGTAGCTGTCGGGTGGCTCGGAAGGCGGGCGCTGGGGGGCGGGCGCCGGCGCCGGCGTTGCCGCCAGCACCTTGGCTTGGGCCTCCGCCAGCGCGGCGTCGGCGTCGATCACGCCCACGACCTGGCGCGCAGGGTCGTTCACCAGATCGAGGGCGACCCGCGCTTTGAGCAGCTGCCCCGCCGCGTCGTACACCAATCGGACGGTGGGGTTCACGTAGTCCGCGGGTTCGGCCGGCGTCTTGGTCACCACCCCCCGCTCGCCGGTGTTGAGCTGCACGGCAGTGCCCCGCGGGAAGATTCCGAGCGCGCCCACCAAGAGGGCGAGCATCGCGCGCTCGGTCGCGTCCTTCGCCTCGGCGCGCATGCGCTCGATGGCCTCGTCCGGCGTCGGCGTGGTGCTCGCGGCCAAGTCGGGCTCGAGCAACTCGTTGAAGCGGTTCGCCGTCGCGACGATGCGCGGAGCCACCATCGCTCGCCGCGCGCCGCCGTACAGCGGGCCGAAGCGGTCCGCCTGACGCATCCAGTGGGATTCGTAGCCGATCACCGTGCGGATCATCGACGCCGGCCGCAGCTGCCCGAGGGCCGTCAGCACCAGCGCGGTAGCGGCGGGCAGTCGCTGCTCGGCGTCCTCCGTCATTCGCATCACCACCACGTCGTTGCCGCGGCCGACGATCCCCGTGACCAGGGGGTGCGCCACGTCGAAGAACAGCGCGCTCATGGCGATGCGCGCCAGCACTCCGAGGTCGGTGGTGAGCTGACGCGCCATCGTCACCGCCAGAATGCTGCGGTTCACCGCGCGCCCAGCGGCGTCGTGGTTCAAGTTTCGCATGGCGGTGATGCCGAGGAACGCAGGAGCGTCGCCCTCGGAGAGCATCACCAGGCGCTGGGCCAGGCGTTTGGCGTGGTGCGGCAGCTGATAGCGCCCGTTGGTCAGATTCTCGAAGATGCGGCGCATGACCACCACGCTGGTGGCGTAGGTCCGCACGACCTGCTCTTCGATGCTCAGGTCTTCTTCGTCGTCCATCCGCGCCGGCGGCACGTAACGCAGGCGAATGCGTGGCGACGGCTCGATGACGCCGTTCTCGGCGCGGGCGTCCTTCTGCTGGAACAGGCGAGCCAGCGAGGTCAGATCGGAGCGGTTGGCGTCGGTCTCGATCATCACCTCCGACACGCCCAACCGGCGGATCATCGTCCCGAGCTCGAGCGCGTTTTCGTACTCGCCACGGGACGCCTTGAGCAAGTGCCCCGCCACGAACACGGTGTTCTTCGCGAAGAGCAGCGTCAGGGCCTCGCCGGTCGCGGCGCCGAAGCCGCGGAGCGCCTCGACCGTCTGGTCGATTTGCTGCAGCACCGCCATGTTGTCGATGGCGTGCAGCTGCACGATCTTGAGCAGGCGAAAGATCTGCAGCGCCAGCGCGGCGCCCAGCTCGCGTTGCTGGTGCGCCTGGGCCAGCTCGGCAACGTTCCTGAGATACGCGTTCTGCTGACCGTCGTCCGCGTTCTGGAGCTCGATGCTCATCGCCCCCTCAGTCGCGCCCGGAGCTGCGTGGCGGCCTGGAGCGCGCCGTTCTTCACCGCGGCCGAGTTGCCCCACTTGCCGGCCGCTTGGTCGAACACGTCCAGAACGTCCTTCGAGGTGGAGACGCGCGCGAGGAAGGTCATGGCCAAGATGCGCGTGTCGTCAACGTCCTCGCGCGTGAACATTCCGGCCTTCGACACCAGATCTTTCAAGACCGCCTCGCCGCGACCGGGCGACAGCTCGAACAAGGTCTCGAAGAACAGCTGGCGCTCGTCGACGGCCAGCTTGTGGAAGGCCTGACTCTGGATGTGGAGCGCGAGCGGCGGACCGGCCTCTTTGACCTTGTAACGAACCAGCGTGCGAAGCGCCGCCATCCGCACCGCCTGATCGGGGTCGGTCATCAACTTGCCGAGCTCGTCGCGCAGGCCATCCATGTTGGCCGCGGCCCGCATGGCGACGGCTTCGACGCGGATCTCGGCGTGCGGGCTGGACTCGGCCTTGCGCAGCGCGACCGATGCGGCCTCGGTCTTCAGGCGGCCGAGCAGCGCCAAGATCACCTTGCCGCGGGCCAAGTCGGGATCGTCGAGCAGCTCCGCGATGCGGTCTTCGTGACCCGGCGCGTTCCGCTCCAGGTAGCGAAGGAGTGCGTTGCGGATGTCCTCGATGTCGGCGCGTGCCATCGCCCCGAGCACCGTGTCGAAGGCTTCGACGCCCACGTCCTCGAGCAGCACGGCCAGGTACGGGGCAGTGCGCGCGATCTTCGGCCACTCGCTCTCGGGGAGCTTTCGCGTGAGCTCTTTCAGCACCAGGGCCATGGTCTCGGTGTCGAACACGCTCCGGACCAGCTCGCGACGAATCTCGACGCCCCCGCGCACCGTGACGCTCTCGGCCACGGCCACCACCATGCGAAGCGCGAACTCCAGCGTCTGGCTCGCTGCGTTTTCGTGCAGGGCTCCGCTCAGGGGCACGGCCGCCAGCGGCAGGTTCCCGAAGGTCACCGCGTCGTTGGCCGCGTCGGCCAAGACGTCGACGAAGCGGGCTTCCCACTCGTGCTCTGGCATGTCCATCGCGGCGGAAATCGCCGCCCGCGAGCGGTCGTCGAGCGAGAGCGCGTGGGAGGCGCGCACGGCGCGCAGCGCGACCTGCCGCGCAGCGATCGCGGCGGCTTTCTCTTCCAGATCCATGCCCTCGTCACCGTCGGCACCCTCACCGCGGCGCCGGTTCATCTCGGCCAAGATGCGGTGACCTTCCTCGAGCAGCCGTTCGTACTGCCGAGCCGCTTCGTCAGAGGCGTTCAGCGCGAGAAACGACATGACGACGACGTAGCGGATGTGGTCGAAGCCGCGCTCCCAGAACGCGGTCGCCATGTCGTCTTCGGGCGAGAAATCCCGATACGGGTCCTTGCGGATCAGCTCGAGCCAGGCCCGAAGCTCGTCGGCGGTCAACCCCGGCAGGAAGCTGAACCGCCGGAACCCGCTGGCGAACAGGTTGTAAGGGATCTCGTCGAACGGATGGAGGGGCTCCCACAGCACCACCCCACGCTTGGTGAACGAGTGTGGCTTCACGTCGAACACGAAGTCCTCGGGGTGCCGGTGGGTCACCTGCGAGAGCACCTCGGCCGTGGACGCGATCTGCTGGGTCGTGACGGGGTGCTCCCAGGTGTACTGGCGCACGGCGGTCAGCGCGCGCTCGATGTGACGAAAAGCCTCTTGCAGCTCGGTGACCAGCTGCTGCTCTTCGACGGTGAGCGGCTCTTCCCTGCCCGCCGCTTCTTCTTCTTGCTCGGCGAGGGCGGCCAGCTGGTTGGCGACGGCAGCCTTCTTCTCTGGCTCGGGTTCGACCACCCCGGCTGCGCCCTGCACCACGGAGAGGACCCGGGCGATCTCGTCCCGCATCTCCTGGGCACTCTGGAAGCGGTTGCGGGGGTCCCACTGCAGCGCGCGGTCCACCAGCGCCACGACGTCGGGTGGGAGGTCCGACTTGGCCCGTGCGACGCTGGGCGCCGGCCTCGTCGCAGCGAGCACGAAGGCCTCTTGGTGTGAACGCCCCTCGTGCAGGCGCTTGCCGCTCAGCATCGCGTGGAGCACGGCACCGATCGAGAACAGGTCGGTTCGCGCGTCGATCCGGTCGTTCGAGCCGAGCGCCTGCTCGGGGGCCATGTACGCGGGGGTGCCGAGCGCAGTGCCCGCCAACGTCGGGTCGACGCCCGCCTCGCGGAGCCGAGCCACGCCGAAGTCGAGCACTTTGACGTAGCCCGAGTCCGTGACGAAGATGTTCGCGGGCTTGAGGTCGCGGTGAACGATGTTCATGCCGTGACAGACCGCGAGGAAGTCCAGTACGCGATCGATGATCTCGAGCGCGTACTCGACGGGCAGCGCGCGGTTGTGCCGCTTCCAGAGCTTGTCGAGGGTGACGCCCTCGAGCAGCTCCATCACGAAGTACGGGTCGCCTTCGTCGCTCTGACCCTCGTCGTAGATCTCGACGCGACCCGAGTGGTCGACGGCCTGGGTGAGCTTGGCCTCGCGGATGAAGCGCTGACGAACGCCGTCGTTCGTCGAAAACTCGCTGTGGAGCACCTTGATGGCGACGGCCGTCCCGGCTTCGTCGTGGCTCAGGTAGACGGCCGCCATGCCGCCGAGCCCGATCAACTTCTCGATCGGCCACTTGCCCGCAACGACTTGCCCGATGCGCTGCTTGGCGAGGCTCAGCTCGTCCTGAACTGGCTGCTCTGCGGCCATGGGGATGCCCGACCGGGACGAGTCATCATAGAAGCGTGGGTGAGCGAGGCAAGCGCAGGAGCCCGGATTCCCTTCAGGTTTTGCCCGCCCCGGCGGAACGTGCGTTCAGCGGCGGGGGCGCCGCGACCGGCCGGCTCGGCGGAAGGGCAGCGCAATTGCGGCAAAAAGCAGGAACAACGCGCTGATCCGCAGGCGCCGGGGTCGCCTGGGGACCGAGCAGTCCCCGCCGCTCGACCCCGACCCCGAGCTGCAGCTCTCGCCGCCGCCGCTGTCCCCCCCGGAGCAAGTGTCGCCCTCCGCCCCCGCAGAAGAGTCCCCGCTGCACGTGTCCCCGTCGCCGTTCGAGGTGGAGTCGCCTCCGCACGTGTCGCCCTCGTCCCCCGCGCCCGTCGAGTCGCCCCCGCAAGTGTCCCCGTCGTCCGAGCTCGAGTCGCCGCTGCAGCTGTCGCCGTCGCCCGAGCCCGTGCCGCCCCCGCTGCCGCACGACTCGACGATCTGGACTCCGCAGTCGACGTCGACGGCGGGGTCCGCAGGCTCGGGATCGTAGTACCCGGTGCTGGCGCCGTAGCCGCCGTAGCCGCCATCACCCCCGTAGCCCGCGCCACCCGTGGTGCCCCCCGAGGCACCGCCGTTCCCGCTCGAGCAGCCGCTCGTGTTCTGCGAGTCCGCCGTCACCAGGACCGAAACCGCGGGGCCGTCCCCCACGCCGAAGGAAGCAACGACCGGAGACTTTACCCCCGCGACGGTGACGTGGCGCGTGATCCGCACCTGGTCGGCGCGCATGCCCGCGAGAGCGAACGCGATGTCGTCCGCCCCGCCGCAGGCGAGGGCCATCGCCGCGATCTCGCCCGGGCCCGGCTGGTCGTTGCACGCGGAAGCCCCGGGCGCATCGGGCACCGTGACCAACGCGCCCGCGGCGCACGCCCGCGACAGGCGCGCGCCGGTTTTGCCCGCAGCGATCGCATCCCAAATCGGAGCCACACAGAAGTCGGCGCTGGAGACCCCGACCGTCTCCTTCTTGGCCTTCTCGAAATAGGTCTTCACGCCGGGCGACAGCGCCCCGGCACCCGAGGGCAAGACCGTCCAGCCGAAGAGCGGCGTCGAACCGCTGGCCTCGATCACTGCGAGCCCGCCCTGCTTGGCGAGGAGCGCGGTGCGCCGATCCGCCAGGTAGCTGCTGGTGCCGCTCAGCACTTGCCACTCGATGCCCAGATCGCCGGCAGCCGTCTCGATCAGACCCGCGGGCACGCTCGCGCGCCCCTCGGCGACGGTGAACACCGTCACGTCGGGCGCGGCGTCGGTCGCCAGGAGCCCGACGCCGAGCGCCGCGGTCGAGGGCTGCTGGACGCGCAACGGCTTCGAGAAACCCGCGTCTTGGGTCAGGTCGTAGACGACGGCGACGAAGCGCGCACCACCCGCCTGGCTCAGCAGCGCGGTGTCTTCGGCACCGAACGCGACGCCTTGCTGGATGGCGAACGAGCTCAGTTGCGCGATGTCGTCGAGGACCGCGACGCTGCTCGGGTCGAGCCCGCTCTGGGGGGCGAGGCTGGTGTTCTCGAGGGACCCCTCGTGGGTGGCGCCGCACGCCAGCACGGGCTTGGGCGGCCGGATGCGCGGCGCGGTGACGCCGTCGATGGCAGCGAAGAACGCATCGAGAGACGGGTCCACGCGCGTGCCCGCGGCGACCGGCAGAACCATCACGACGCGCCCCGGCCCGCCCTCGAGGCCCAGCGAGAGCCACTGGGTGCTCCCCGTGGGCGGCTCTGCGCGCACCACGCGCGCGGAGCTGACGAACACCGTCGAATCCTGGGCGGTGAGGACTCGGCCCGCCGCCACGGCCGGGCCAGGGGCCGAGAGCAAAGCCAGCGCGAGCAAGACCCGACGGAGCATCCGACCCGGCCCTGCAGCAACGACCGTGCCCGAGTGGATTTCCCGGGCGACCTGCTCCGGCGACGCCGCAGGCGTGAACGCCGGTTCGGAGTCCGGGCTGTGCCGATGCTGCGTCACTTGGGCGCGCACGAGGCGTATCCGGGCGGAAGGGCCGAGTCGGGCACGCATGCCGTGCCCGAGGCGCAGGGCTTGCCGCCGGGGTGGCACACCTCGCGGCGCGTCGCGCCGACGCGGTCGCTGACGCACGTGGAGCGGCACTCGACCACGTCCCAGGTCGGGCTGATCAGGCCCTTTTCGGCGCAACAGATCTTGCCCGTCGGGCAGTCTTCCGGACCGTCGCACGCGATCTCGGTCTTGTCGCAACCGATGCCGCTGCACTTGCAGGGGTTCGCGAGCTTCTCGTTCGAGCAGAAGAGCGGGACGTTCTCGCCCTTGCAACACGTGTCGCCCGCACTGAACGCGCACGTCGAGCCGCCGCACGGGCCGGTTCCGACCCCCACCGGCGCGCCCCCCGTCCCGCCCACCGACCCGCCGCCCCCGGTCGGTGACCCGCCGAGGCCGCCGGTGCCGCCTGCGCCGCCAGAGGACGTGCCGCCGCTTCCACCCAGACCCCCGCTCGATGTGCCGCCCGACGCGACGCTCCCGGTGCCTCCAGACGCCGAGCCGCTGCTGCCCCCCACGGTCGTCCCCGCGACGCCGGCGCCGCCGCCGGTCCCCTGTCCGTAGAGGCCTTTTTCCTCCGAACCGCCGCAGGCGAACAGCACGAGGCCCGTCGCCCAGACCGCCCTCGGACCCATCGCCGCCATCGCCCTCGAATCCTGGCGCGAAGCGGCGCCAGAAGCAACCGGCGGAGGCGTAGACTCTGCCGGTGGACTACGTCGGTCGGATCTATCGCCCGCCCAGCGAGAGCACGAGCCTCTTGCTCCAGGTGACGGTGGGGTGCAGCCACAATCGCTGCACGTTTTGCGACATGTACCGCGACAAGCCGTTCCGCGCGAAGCCGCGCGAACAGGTGGAGCGCGACTTGCTCGAAGCCCGCGCGCTCGGTCCCAAGTTCAGCCGGGTATTCTTGTGCGATGGCGACGCTTTGATTCTCTCCACCACCCGCCTGCTCGAGGTCCTGGCGCAGGTTCGCCGAGAGCTGCCCTGGGTCGAGCGCGTGGGCACCTACGGTGACACCCGCAGCGTCGGGAAGAAGAGCGTGGCCGAGCTCTCCGAGCTGGCCGACGCTGGGCTCGGCATCGTGTATCACGGCGTCGAGAGCGGCAACGACCAGGTGCTCGCCTTCATCGAGAAGGGCGGCACGCGGCAACACTGCGTCGAGACCGCCGCCAAGCTACGGGAAGCCGGCATCGTGCACTCGGTGATCGTGCTCCTCGGCATCGGTGGCACGCGCTGGTCCGAGGTCCACGCGCGCGACACCGCCAGCGTGCTCACCGCCATGGACCCTCCGTACGTGGGTGCGCTCACCACCACGGTCGTCCCCGGAACGCCGCTGGCCGCCGCAGAAGCACGGGGCGACTTCGAGCTCCCCTCGAAGTTCGGCCTCGTGCGCGAGCTTCACACCTTGGTCGAAGGCTCCGAGCTCTCGGCCTGCCGCTTCTCTTCGAATCATGCCAGCAACTACCTGCCGGTGCGCGCCGAGCTGCCGCGGGACAAGCCCGAGCTCTTGCGCATCTTGTCGGCGATCATCGCGGAAGGCGACGAAGGCCGACTCAAGCCCGAGTGGATGCGCGGCCTGTGACGGGACTCAGCACTTCTCTGCGAAGGTCAGCATGTACTGGTAGGGCAGCCCGTCGAAGGACTTGCAGCGCGAATAGCCCGCCCCCTTCATCTCGGTCTCGACCACGTCGGGGGCGAGCTTGTGGTCGTCGGGCGGCCCGACGGGCAGCTTGCCCTTCTTGAAGTCGACGATCACCACGCGCCCGCCCAGAGAGAGCCGCGCGCGCACGCGCTTGAAGTACTCCGTGCGCTCGCCGATGTGGTGATACGTGTCCACCACCAGCACCACGTTCACGCCCAGCGGCAGCTTGGGGTCGGACGTGCTGCCCAGGATGGGCTCGACGTTGGCGGTGCCTTCGCGCTCGGCGCGTTTCTTCATGTGCTCGACCAGCGTCGGCTCGACGTCGATGGCGAGCACCCTGCCCTGCGGCACGGCGCGGGCCAGCCGCGAGGCGAAGTAGCCGGTGCCCGCCCCGAGGTCGGCGACCACGTCGCGGGGGCCGAGGGCGAGCTCGGCGAGCACCGCCCCGGGCTTCTGCCAGGCATCGCGCCCCGGATCGTCGAAGACCTTCGACCACCTCTCTGCGTCGTCGAAGCGGTGGTCGGCGGTCGGCGCCTGGTGCCCCGGACTGGCGCCGTGACCGTGACCGTGACCGTGGCCGTGACCGTGACCGTGACCGTGACCGTGGCCGTGACTGGCGTGCCCCGATGGCGCGGGCGCCGAGGGCGCAGACGCTTCGCTCCGCCCCGCCGGCAGCGGGGGCGCAGGTGGCCCACAGTGGACCGCAGCCAGAGCGAGGAGCACGACCGGAACACGACTCGACATGGCAGCGTCGATAGCACGGGCCACGGGTCAGTGCTCGCGAGGTTTCTTGAGCTCCGCGAGCTCGCGGCTCACGTCGAGGAAGCGCTCGGCGAGGGCCGTCACGAAGGTTCGCATCCAAGAGCGCTGACCGCACTCTTGTTCCAGTGCGTCGAGCGTGATCTCCATCACCTCGACGTCGTCGAGAGCCACGACGCTGGCGGCGCGCGGCTGGTCGGCGAAGATGCTGGTCTCGCCGAACGCCTCGCCCGGGCCCATGACCCGCAGGGTCTCGCGCCGGCCGCCCGCGAGGGTGTACGCCTCGCACCGGCCGCTGTTGATGATGTAGGCCGCGTCGGGGCGGTCGCCCTCGCGCACGATCACCGTTCCGGCTCGGAGCTCGAGCGTCCGAAACCAGCCCCCGCCTCGCAGGAACTCGGCGACCGCGGCCTTCAGGCCGTCGACGCTCGGGAAGCGCTGCGCCGGCTCGAGAGCGAGAGCCTTCATGGTGATGCGACTGAGCCCGGGCGGCAGCCGGAGGCCCGGCGCCACGCGCTCGGGCGGCTCGATCTCGCCGCGCAGGCTCTTCTCGATGGCCTGCTCGGAGCTGTCCGCGGCGTGCGGCGCGCGGTTGGTCAAGATCCGATAGAGGATCGCGCCCAGGCCGAAGACGTCGGTCCGCTCGTCGATTTCCGAGAGCTTCCCCCGCGCCTGCTCGGGCGCCATGTACGCCGGCGTGCCGATCACCGAGCGGGATCGCTCGGCGGGCGGCGAACCGCGCCCACCCAGCGCGCCAGAGTCCACGGTCAAATCCGACGGGCGAGACCCTCCGACGAGCCGCGCGATGCCCCAGTCCATCAGGTAGACCTGGCCGTGGCTCCCGACCATGACGTTGTCGGGCTTGAGGTCGCGGTGGATGACCCCACGGCTGTGGGCGAAGGCCACGGCGTCGCACAACTTCAAGAACACCTGGAGCAACGCCTCGATGTGCGCGCCCGTCAGCTGCTCGGCGTGCGCCTGTGCCACCAGCTCTTTGAGCGTCTTGCCCTTGACCCACTTCATGCTGAAGCTGGTCACCGCGCCGGTTTCGTCGACGCCGATGTCGTGGACCGGAACGATGTTGGGGTGGTCGAGCTGGCCGGTGATCTGCGCCTCTTCCAGGAAGCGCGCCGCGGCGCCGGGGAGCATGCGAACAGCGTCGTGCAGCCGCTTCTCGGCGACGGTCCGCAAGATGGCGCGATCGAACACCCGGTGCACACTCCCCATGCCGCCGCGGCCAATTTCGCCTTGCTCCACGAAGCGCTCGGAGGGCTCGACGGGGACCTGGGCCGAGCGCTGGGTCGACGGCGAGTCGTCGCCGCCGTGAACCCGGACGCTCTCGGCGCCGTCGGGATCGATCGCCAAGGTGTCGGCGTCGGCGGCACAAGCCGCCGTGCTCCCGGGACCGAGCTTCCGGGTCGCGACGTCGTCGCTCACCGGACGACCCCCAGGTGGCGGTCCAAGAACGCATACGTGTGCGCCCAGCAGCGGCGGGCGCTGGGGGTGAACACCAACGCGTGGAACGCGTGCAGCTCTCCCGGGTAGTATCGTGCCTCGCACTCGACGCCCATCGCGTCGAGCGCCGTCGACAGGCGCTGGGTGTCGTCGATCAGAGGGTCCGCCGTGCCGCACGGCGCGAAGAACGCGGGCAGCGGCCGGGCGGGGGCGACGCCACGCTCGAGCACCACCAGCGGATCGGCGAGCTCGAGGTGCTCGGGATCGTGCCGAGCCGGATCGCCGAGGTACGACTCGCGGACCTCGGTCAAGCGGTCGTGGATGAACCCGCTCATGTGAGGCCAGCGCCGCTTGAAGCGCTGCACGTCGCTGACGTGATAGATGCCGCAGGCGGCGACCACTGCCTTCGGTGCGACGCCGCGATCGAACACCCGCGCGGCCCAAGGCTCCGGCCGTCGGTAGCTGGTGATCAGCGCGAGCGAGGTGACCAGATTGGCGCCGGCGCTCTCGCCGGCGAAGGCCAACCGGCCGAGATCGCCGCCGTAGCGCTCGGCGTTCGCCAGCACCCACTCCAGGGCGGCTGCGACGTCCTCGACCGCCGCCGGGAAGGGATGCCTGGGAGCCAGGCGGTAGCTCACGTTGAACACCAGATACCCGCGGCGCGCGAAGGCGAGGCCCATCACCCAATGGGTGTCCTTGCTCAGAATGCGAAACCCGCCGCCGTGGACGTAGAGCACCACCGGCACCCGATCGAGCTCGCCCCGGGTCAGCCCGCGAGGGCGATAGATGTCCAGCCGGTGCTCCGGGAGGCCGCTCTCGTCGTAAGCCACGTCACGGATCACCTCGACGTCGTGTCGCTCGGGCCGGGCGTGCGGGTGCATTCGGCCCAGGCGCGAGAGCCCGCGGAAGAAGTTGTCGACCAACAGCGAGCCGGCGTGGCGACGGAGGCGACGGTGGAGTGGCACGGGCCGGAGTCTGCAACAGTGGGGGCGCGCGATCCAGGGGCGTCAGCCCGCGGACACTCGGGACCACACCGCGCTCTGGTCGCCAGCGTAACAGACGTCCCCTTCGTGAACGAACCTGAAGTCGTAGCGCACGAAATGCCGCGTCCGGCCGCGTCGCACCTTGGTGGCGGTACACGTGCACTCGATGGGCGCGCCTGGGGGCACCAGCTTGCGGAACGTCGCGGCGTGGATGTGCGTGCCGTAGCCAATCCAACCCTCGCGGTGACGGAGACCGAGCAGGTAGTAGGCGTGGACGAACCCGAGCATTCCGGTGGCGTGGATCATCGCCGCACCGGCCACGTGGCGCGGATGGCGGTCGGGGTGAGCGCGCTGGTCCACCATGAAGGGGATCGGCCGGTCGGTGGGCATGCGGCACACCACTCGGCTTTGCTCGGCGTCGACGGCGATCAGCTCGTCGAACATCAGCACCGACGGGTCGTAGGGCAGATCGGCCAGAAACTCGGGTTCGAAGGGCATCACTCCCCCGCCACGTGAACCAACAGCCGTCGCTGATGCGGCTGGCTGCGATGCTCCCACAGGTACAGCGCCTGCCAGGTGCCCAGGGCCAGGCGGCCGCGCGCGACCGGGATCGACTCGGAGGTCTTGGTGACGGCAGAGCGGGCGTGCGCGGGCATGTCATCGGCACCCTCGGCATCATGTCGCCAGCGGCGAGACTCGGGCGCGAGCTCGCCCAGCCACTCACCGAGATCGACGAGCACGTCGCGATCGGCGTTCTCTTGGATCACCAGGCTGGCCGAGGTGTGCTGGACGAAGACCGTGCAAAGCCCCGTGCCGATGTGGCTCTTGTCGACCGCGGCCTGCACGGCCAAGGTCACGTCAGAGAGGCCGCGCCCCGCGGTCCGAACCTCGATCGTCTCCTGATGTACCGCCACGGTCGGGTCGTATGCGATGATTGCTGCCCGGGCAAGCCCGGACGCATGACCAGCCTGAACCAGAAAACGGAAGCGCTGGTGAGCCGCGTCGAACAGGCGATCGTGGACTTCATGGACCAAGGCCCGGCTCGGCGCGGGCTCTACTCGCTGTGGAAGGGCATGGCGCGCCACAACGCCGGGCGCGTGGCCAGCGCCATGGCGTTCAACCTGTTCCTGGCGGCGATCCCCATGCTGGCGCTGGCGGGTTGGCTCGCGGCCCACCTCTTGGGTCAGAGCCGTGACGCGCTCGACGTGATGTCGCTGTACGTGAACCTGACCCCGCTCGAGGTCCACGAGATCGTTCAACGTAACTTCAAGCGCTTCTCCGGCGGAGCCGTGGCGCCCTTCGCCGTGGTCGGCTCGCTGTGGCTGGCCTCGAACGCGTTCCACATGCTGATGAGCGTCTTCGAGCGCGCGGTGAGGGCCAAGCGCCGCGTCTGGTGGAAGAAGCGGCTGATCTCCCTGGCCTGCGTGCTGGTCGCCAACCTGATCTTCGCGGCCACCACCGTGCTGGCCGTCGCCGTCGCGGGCGGTCCGACGAAGCTCATGGGCTTCATGCGCACCGGGGAAGAGCTGGTCGGTCCCCTCGAGCGAGTGGTGAGCATCGTCGTGGCGCTGCTCGGCGTCACCGCGGCCCTGGCCCTCTTCTTCCGCGTGGCCGTCCATCGACCGGGTCTGAATCGCCGGATCTGGCCCGGCGCGCTGGCCACCGTCGCGATTGGCGGGCTGGCCTCGAGCACCTTCGGTTTCTACGCCCGCAGCATCCAGAGCTTCGCGGTCTTCTACGGGAGCTTGGCAGCCGTCGCGATCGCGCTCGCCTGGCTCTGGATCTGGTGCGCGGCGCTCTTGCTCGGAGCCGAGTTGAACGCCCAGCTCGAAGGCAGTGATCGCGTCGCACCGCCCAGCACGGTGCGGATGGCGATGCGCCCGAAACGCATCACCGAGGTCTGACCGGGCGACGCCAGCGTGGGTCAGCCGCCATCGCCGTACCCGCCGAGCCCGCACACGCCGAAGCCGTCGGGCAGCCCCGCGACGACCAGGCACTTGCCCGTTCCGCAGTCCGGGGTGGCTGTGGTCGTCGAGCACAGCTTGAAGCAGGTGCTGGTGGTCTTCGAGCAGACGAAGCCGGCGGCGCAGGGGCACTTGTCACCACTGCGACCGTTGCCCGGCACCACGCAGCTGGTGGTGCCGTCGTCCTTGACCAGGGCGCAGGCGGTTCCCGGCTTGCACTTGCACTGCTTGTTGGGGGGGCACGGGTAAGGCTCGTCGAGGCTGCAGTCGTCGGCGGGCACGCACACCGGCACGGCGAGGGGCGGCTGCCCCGACCCGACCGCGAGCGGGCGCACTGCGCAGAACGTCGCCGCGCCACAGCTGGTGGCCGCTTCGCAGCAATACGGGCGACAGACCCCGGTCGTGCCCTCGGTCACGCAGGCCAGCCCGGGCGCGCAGTCGGCGGCGCCCGCGCAGGGCGCACCGGCTTGGCCTGCGCCCGCTGGCTGGCACGCGCTGACCGGGTTTCCCGACACGAGGGTGACGCCGCAGCCTTGCTTCGGTTCGGGCGGAGTCGCGCCATCAGGGTCGGCGTCGGCCGATGCGTCCGGCGACGCGCTGGCATCGGTCGGATCGCACTCGACCGGATTCGGGTCGTCCGGCAAGCAACCGCTGCCGCAGAGCGCGTTGGTCGTCGGCGGCTGGCCGTCCACGGCGGCATCCGGCGTCGGTACGTCTGCCACGATCTGATCGCGCCCGGCGTCCTCCGGGTTGCAGGCGGGGCCGATGCACCCGCCACCGCCGCCCGCCGCCTCTTGGGAATCGACCGACGAGCAGCTCGCACCAGAGAGGGCAGCGAACACGCCGAACAGCGAGACCAGAAGCACGGACTTGGCGAGGGGGACCATCAAGAGAAGCCAGAGGGAATGTAGCAGGGCTCGAGGGCGCGCGCCGCGTCCCAGGCGAAAGCCACTCGCCCGCGCCGCCCTTCGTCGGGCGGTGCCGCCGGTGCGGGGAGCGCACCCGCACCCGTCACCCCCTGACAGAAATGTCAGGGTGCGCCCGGGCGAGCCGGGTCACTTCAGCGCGACGTTGCGCACTACGAAGTTGTTGGCCTTGTCGTAGACGCGCACGCTCAAGAGGGCGGGGCCGGCCGGAGCGAAGCTCGAGACATCGGCATCGAACTCTTCGCTCTGCTCGTCGTAGATGCCGTCCTTGGGCTCGAAGGGGTACCAGTCGTCCGACCCGGCTACGCTCACCTCGATGCGTTGAATCGGGCCGACCCCGTCGATGGCGCGACCCTGCACGCGCTTGCCGGCGACGGTCAGGCCCTCGACCCGGGGCGGCGTGTTGTCGACCAACACGATGCCGCTCTCGAGGGTGTGCTTGCGGACGCGCGCCGGCGGGTTCGACAGCTCGTCGCTGGCCGTGACCCGAATGCGGTACTCGCCCTCGGGCAAGGTGGCGGTCTCCCACGAGTAGCTCTCGGCCGTCAGCTTCTCGCCGGGCTTCAGCAAGTCGTACCAGGTGGTGGCACCGACCAGGCGGTACTGCACGCGGTAGCGCAGCTTGTCCTTGTCCGGGTTGTCGACCCTCCAAGTCAGGTTGAGCTTGCTGCTGGCGCTGCCGTCCACCGGACCGCCGGACTGGGGCACGCTGTCGCCGCTGCCGCCGGACGACTTCGGCCCCGCGTCGACGCCGGTGATCACGGCGCGGAGATTGTCGGTGACGAATGGAATGGTCAGCTCCGAGAGCACCGCGCTCGCGTCCTTGTTCCAGCGCGCGCGAACCTGGAAGAAGCGCGCCGTCGGTGCGTCGACCGGGCCGGGAGCAGCCATGCCCTTGCCCCACGCGCTCCAGGTGTCGTCGGGCTCTTTGCTGTTGCCGCTGCGGGTCGAGAGCTCGAGGGTGCCGCTCGACACCCAGGTCATGCGCCCCCACTTGGCGCGGATGCCGGCGTCGAGCACCTTGCTGGTCCAGACGCTGTCGGTGCCGCCGACGCCACGTACGGGGTGCACCGCCGCCGGGTCGCTGACCGCGACGAACTTGTTCTTTCCGGTGAGCGATAGCGCGCCGACCTGGCGCTCTTCGGTGTCGGCCATCAGGACCGAGTTGTGCGCGTCGTCCACGGTGTAGACGCGGCCCTCGACGCCGGTGCCGACGTACGGTTTGCCGTCGTCACCGACGGTCAAGCTGGTGAAGTGCTCTTCTTTGTCGTCGAGCAGCACGTCCGGCGTGCCGTCGGCCTCGAACTGGACGAGCGTGCCCTTGCCGCGGGTCTTGGGCGGCTTCGAGGTCGGGCCGGCGGCGTCCGGGCCCATGCGACCCGAGCGCGTCGGCGCGTACGAGCCGGACTGGATTTCGTTGGCGATGGCGTAGACCACGCCCTTGGCGGTGATGCTGATCGCCCGGACCTCGGTGCGGCCGAAGTCGTGCATCACGCTGCCGCGACCCGGTCCGGTGATCTTGTACAGCTTGGCCTTCTCGCTGGCGCCGGCGTACACCGTGCCGTCGGGGGCCACGGCCACGCTCATCAGGTGCTGCTCGGCGGCGTCGAAGTACACCTGCGCTGTGCCGTTTCGATCGATGCGATAGAGCTTGCCCTCGGGCCCGGTGGCCGCGAACACGCTGTTCGATTTCTTGTCGAAGGCCACCGACCAGACATGCTCGACGCCCTTGATGCTGACCAGATCGGTGACCTTGCCGCGGTCGAGCTTCATCACCTTGCCGTCGGGCAGGGTGCCCATCACCACCGTGCCGCCCCAAGCTTCGACCAGCGAGGTGATCACCAGGGCCTTGGTCTCGGCCACGGTGCTGACCTTGCCGTCTTTGAGGCGCAAGAGCTTGCCCTCGTTGCCGGTGCCGAGCAGAACGGCGCCGTCCTTCTCGGGTAGCGCAGCCCAGATCGCAGAGGCCTCGTTCACGGCGCTCGAGCCGAGGGAGAGCCCCGCGCGAACCTTGCCGCTGGCGTCCACGGCCACGCCCTTGAGATCGCCACCTTTGAAGTCCTCGCCCTTGTCGAGCTGGAAGGTGCGAGTCCCGACCGCTTGGGCGTCGGGCGCCCCGAGCAGCGCGCCGAAGCCGACCGAGAGCAGGGTCAGGCGAAGCAAGGTGTTCTTTGAAGAAGGAGTCCTGTGAGAAGCCACGATCGAGCCTTTACCTTCCATCGTTTCGAAGTCTTTGTCGGGGGAGTCAGCGCAAGATGGGTTTGACGACGACGTCCACCTGGTCCTGGCCGACCATGAATTCGCCGAGCGGAATGACGGTGCGGGTGGTGGCGCGGAACGAGTCCGGCGCCACGGAAGCAGTGGTGGGCCGGATCGCGTCCATCGCGCCCGGCGGCAGGTGCTTGGCGACCCGCCCCTTGTACGACACGGCGCCGTCCTGGTCTTGGTACGCGACCACGATGCTCTTCACGGGGAAGAGCGGATTTTGCAGGTTCGCCACCAGCTCGGACACGTTCTCGGGATCGGCGAGCTCGCGCCGCTCGAGGTAACCGGGCCCGATGCTGAGGGACACCGTGCGGCCGCCGAGGTGCTTCGGCAGAGGCACGCTGACTATCTTGGTCAGGGTCTTGCCCGTGTACGGCACGAGCGTGAGCCGGATGCGCGCGCTCTCGCCGGCGTCGACCTCGGGGTCGAGCAACTCTGCGCCGCGCAGCCGGAGGATCTCTCGGGCGTACTTGAGCTCGATCTCCATCTCGGCGCCCTCGAGAATGACCGGCTCCCACGCGTTGTTGAGCAAGCTGCCGACGGCGCGCGACAGGTTCGAGCGAATGAACTCGTTCGGGTCGGGCGTGCCCCCGATGCTCACGCCGAAGTCCTCGAGCACGATCGTGCCGTGCCCTTTGACCTTCAGCTTGCTCTTGGCCGTCCAGCTCACGTCTTGCTTCTCGTTGCCGGTGGCCTGCAACGCGCTGCCGAGGGCGATGGCCAAGAAGGCCGGCGTCATGAACTTCTCGTGGGCGACCTCGAAGCTCCAGCTCTGATCGGGCGCGCCGGGAATGCCCTTGATCCGCATCTTCACCGGGATGACCGGCGCCTTGGCCGAGTGGGAGACCACGATGCTGGCCTGGCGGTCGGCGACCAGCGCGCCCACCGGGCGGACCGGCATGCCGATCTTGAACGAGCGCATGTCGCTGGCCAAAAACCAGAGCACCCGCCCCACGGCGGTGGGCAGCGCGGTGACGCCTGATTCCATCATCGGGTGACCGAAGGCGACCAGCTTGTCGCCCTCGACGCGCGTCACCGTGCCCAGGCCCTGCGCGCTCATCTCGCCGCGGATCAGCTGCACGCCGATGGCCCCGCCGTCTTCGTAGCGCGTGGGAGCGTCTTTCTCGATGTCGCCCGAGCCCCCCGCCTGAAGCGGCTCGAGCCCCAGGGGCGAGAGCAATTCCTTCGCGAGCTCGACCGCGCCGGCCGTCATACCGCCGATCATCAGCGGAGTGGACACCGGGGTCGCCGTGCCCGAACCGCCCATGCTCTTTTGCTGGCGCTTCGCCAGCTGCTTGGCGTGGGCGCCCACGTCGTACCCCGAGAGGTCGCCGGCGAAACGATTCTGGGAGGACGAACGCGCCGCGTGCTTCTGCTTCTTGTCGCCCGCCCGCGGCAAGACCGAGAGGGGCCAGCCGTCGATGCTCTTGGGCAGCGGGCGCTCCATCTCGTCGATCATGTTGCGGATCGGGGTGACGCCGGCGACCGGCTCTTTGCCGAACGTCCAGCCGTAGGCGTATGCGCCGATCATCTTGCCGCTCAGGTAGATGGGGCTGCCGCTCATGCCGGCGACGACCTTGACGATCTCGAGCCGGGGGTGCTTCGTCTTGACCAAGATCAGCTCTTGGCGCGGGCGGAAGTTCTTGAGCACGTCGATCACCTCGACGTCGAACTTCTCGGGCTTGGTGCCCTCGAACACGGTCAGGCCGTAGCCCTTCATGCCGGGCTTGATGTCCTTGACGGGCATCACGTCGGCGCGGGTGGCGGTGCCTTCGGCTTGGGCGCTGCCGAGCAGCGGCAGGGGGGCCAAGAGCCCGAGCGCGGCGGCTGAAGCGAGTAAGGTGGTGAAACGCACGGTGGCGCAGTCTAGCAGGGGTCCGGCCGGTGGTTTCGAAAAGACGAAGGCCCCTCAAACCCCCTGAAACCGGCTGCCTCTACCTTGGACGTGCCGGACGGCGTGGGCGGACGGGAGGAGGTGAGTATGCTGCGGCGCGTGGACAGAGTGGTCCTCGGCGCGCTCGTGGTTTCCTTCGCCGGCTGGGTGACGGCCCACGTCGCCTTGGCCTTTGGCCTGGCGCTCGGGCGGCCGCGATGGCGGGGACCGGTCGCGTTCTTGGTCCCACCGCTCGCTCCCTATTGGGGGATGGAGGCAGGCATGAAACGCCGCGCGGGGATCTGGGTCACGGCCCTGGTGGTCTACGCGCTCGCAAGGATCGTGGCGGGGCTCTGATGGAGAAGGTCGTCGCCGACTTCGTGTCGTTCGTCCGCCAGCGCGCCATGCCGGAGCCGTTCGTGGTCGCCTTCGAGCAGATCGCACGCCAGTTCTTGGCGGCCTTCCCGAAGGTTCCGCCCGAGCACTTCGGCCCCGAAGAGGTCGAAGCGTTCTTGAAGCGGGCGGCCGCGCGGGGCGCCAGCGAGCAGCAGCTGAAGAACGCTCGCACCGCCACCGAGGCGCTCGTCTGGTACTTGAAGCATCGCAGCCGCCCCTCGCTGCAGCCGCCGCCGGCCGCCACCGCGACGCGCGCGGAAGAGCGCGTGTCGTTCATCCGCGACGTCGAGGTCACCGACCTCGGCAGCTGTCGCAGCTCGGATCTGAGCTCGCGCGGCATCTTCATCGAGACCTTGGCGTCGCTCAACGTCGGCAACGAGCTCGAGCTCTGCTTCCGACTCGAGCACGACGACCCACCCATCTCGGTGCGCGCCCGGGTGGTCTATGCCCACCCGATGGGCGCCGGGCTCGCGTTCCGCGAAGTGCCGCCGCACGTGCAGGCCCGCATCGAGCGCTACTTGGCGATGACCCGCGGCGTGGGTTGAGACTTGCCGCCCGAGGGCGACAGGGCCATAGCGGCACGCATGTGGAAGTGGATCGGGTCGGGAGGCACAGCGCTGGTCGCGAGCCTGGTTTGTGGCACTGCGCTCGCGCAAGCGACGCCGCCGAAGCCCAAGAGCTTCGAGTCGTCCGCGGGCGTGAAGCTCTTGGCGGGTGGCAACGTCTGGAGCACGCCCGGCGACGTGCAGCCCCCCGGCTACGACGGCCTCGGGTTCTCGGACAGCGGCGGCGGTTTCGGCTGGGGCGGCGCCGCGTACTACGAGGCGCGCTTCGTCGGTCATCTGGGGCTCGAAGTGGACCTGGGCTACGACAGCTCGGTGCTCCAGCGCGAGGTGACCTACAACGCGACGGTGAAGGTGCAAGAGAAGGTGACGATGAGCGGGCTCCGCACGGGCCTCTTGTTCAAGGGGATCTTGCCGACGCCCTTCGGGCGGCTCTGGCTCGGGCTCGGCCCCGAGCTCTCGACGGGCTCGAGCGTCAGCGCCAAGAACGAGATCACCCGAAACAAGCAGTACGTGTCGAACCCCGATCAGGTCGAGGGCCTGATCAGCGCCAAGAGCAAGAGCTCGACCCTGCTGACGCTGGCCTTCGGCATGGCGATCCACCTGGGGGAGAGCCTGGAGATCCCGGTGGACCTTCGGGCCGCGAAGAACCTGTCCCAAGAGAGCGACTGGAACGACCGCGTGAAGGTCGACGCCGTCACCGGCGAGTACGAGGTCACCGCCCAGAGCTCCTGGGACTTCCGCCTGGCCACGGGGCTCGGGTACCGGTTCTGACCCGGGCTCACCGGTACACGTAGGCGACGGAGCGATAGCGATCGAGCACCGTGGGCGCCGCGGCGCCGACCTCCAGCTCGAGCTCGAGCCCGTGCTCGAAGTCGACGACGTCGTTCTGTACGTGCCACCGGCAGCCGGCGACCCGACCCACGGGCCCCTGCGACGAGATCCCCCAGGCTGCGGCGAACGGCGAGGCGAAGGCGCCGCCGATGAAGTAGAACGCCGAGTCCAGGTAGTCCTCGGTCCCCGTTCCGTCCGATCGCACCCCGTCGAGCGTGAAGCGCTCGTCGCCTTCGAGGAAGTTGAAGGGGTCGGTGGAGGTCGCGTCGGCTCGGCCGCTGAGCACCAGGCAGACCCCCGCGAGGCGACCCGCACCCTGGACCGTGGCTATGGGGTGCCTGGCGGCTGCGGACTTCGTCTCGTTCACTTCCACGTGAAGGGTGCGAAAGCCGCCGGGCGGGACGCCCGCCGCACCGAACAGGGTGAGGGTGAGCGCGGTGCTCGAGGTGCCGCGGTTCTCGAGTGACCAAACGCTGCTTGCCGCGAAGGGAATGGGCAGGCGCAGCTCGAGGCCCGGGCCGAGCGGCAAGGTGCGCCCCGGCGGGGCCTGGGCGCTCGCTGCAAACAGATCGAGCAGCGGCAGCGAGGCCGTCGTCTTGCCGTCGGTGACGAGCTCGAGCCAGACGTCGGTGAGGTCCGCCGCCGGTTCGACGAGCACGGTGGCGATCGTGGCTGGGCCGTCCAGGTCAGCCACCCCCTTGGTCTGTCCCGGGGCGAGCGTGACGGTCGCCGGGGGGCCGAGCGGCGGAGCCGGGGCGCTGTGGCTCGTGCGCTCTATCGCGAGATCGCGCGCGGGCAGGCGAAAGCGGCTCGGCTCGCGCGGCTGGTCCGTGAGCAGCACTTCGGTCTGGTGGTAGTAGAGGTCGAACGGGCCGAGGCCGTCGAGAGCGACCAGCAGCTTCTTGCCGAAGACCACCGGGTAGCGCCAGGCGACGCGGTCCTTGGCGGCGAGCCCGAAGGGCGGCGCGAACACCTCGCCCGCCGAGCCGTCCACCACGGCCGCGAGCGGCACCTGCACGCGCGGCGTCGGATCGTCGTCGACGTACACGCGCAGCATCTCGTCGTCGAACGAGAAGTGGGGCAGCGAGAAGGCCGTCATCCAGAGTCGGCTGAGCTCGCCGGCGCCCTCGAAGCGCGAGAGCACCACGCCCCGCACGTAGGGCTCGGGGCAGGTGGGCAGGTCGTAGACGGGGGGCACGACCTGCTCCGTCGCGACCGCTGCGTCGGCGCTCTTGCACACGAAGTTGTTCATGTCGCGGTTGTCCGTGCCGACCGGCGTCAGGGTCGGGGGGCCGCCACCCGGGCGTTGCCCGCTGGTCTGGCGCGCGCGCTTGGTCGCTGACGGCTCGGCCAAGCTCGACAGGCCCGAGAAGCGCGCGAGCGCGGCATCGTCGGCGAGCTCGGCGGGGACGATCGTCTGCCGCGGATCGACCGGTGCTCGCGACTCCGTCGCGTCGGGGGACGAGCAGCCCGAGAGCAGTCCGATGAGCACGAGCAAGGGGCGGGACACCCGCCTCACACGATACGCCCGCGACGGAAGAACGTCGACTCGGTGGGACTTCTCGGGTTGACCGGCGTTCGGGCGGTCAGAGAAAACCCGCCTCGCGCGCCGCGCGGAGGGTCTCGACGCTACTCTGCGCCAGCCGCTCGGCGTGCAGCTCGCACACGCTCGCGACGCTGTCGTGGATCGACACGACGGAAGACAGCCGGGAAGCGACCAGCGCAGCGCGAATGACGGTGCGCATCAGCGAGACCACCACGCCCTCGCCCACCAGCGTGACGTGCACGTGATCGCAATGCCGGCGGATCTCGCCGACCACCTCTCTCATCCGCGAGCGCAGCTCTTTTTCCGGGGGCCCGGCGGCGTTCGAGAGCACGGCGCAGAAGACCAGGGGCTCGCCGACGCGAGCGCGGGCCCGGGCCAGCTCGCCCAGCATGGCCTGGGCGTCCGCCCACCCCGGCGGCACGAGCCAGTGCACGAAGAACACTCGCCCGACGGCGCCCGCTTTGAAGCTCTGCTCACTCATCGTCCCCGGCCAAGCCGGTGGCGCGAACCTATCATGGCCTCCGCCGCTACTTGCGCACGGCTTTGATCGGCGTGAGGGGGTTCACGCGCTCGAAGGCCTCGGTCAAGAACCGGTCGCGAAGCTTGCGCGCGGCCTCGGGCTGGTCCCGCCACGGCACCGCCACGGCGAAGATCAGGCAAGCGTCGGGGTAGGCCGGGTACGCGGCCCACGCGGCGGAGAACTCGCGACGCGAGAAGGCGACGTCGGCGTAGCCGTCGACGAAGTGGATGCTGAGGGGCTGGTCTCGCCACTTGCTGTTGCGCTCACCGATCGCCTCGAGCTTCGGTCCGAACGCCTTCGACTGGGCGCGCGCCCAGCTCTCGAAGCGACGGATGCAGCTGCGACTGTCGACCGCGGCCCCGGGCTCGGCGTCGTGCACGAACGCGAGCGCGAGCACGTGGTGCTCGTCGCCGTAGCGGAACCCCAGGAAGTGCTCGACACCGAAGTAGCGCACGCGCTTCCACTTGGACGCGTCGGGCAGCGGCACCAAGAGCTGGTTGTCCTTGTCGTTCCGCTCGCCCCACGGCTCGTGCACCTGTCGGTCCAGGGCGGCAAAGTGCGGGTCGTGGGCATTGCCCCCGGGCTCGGCGACGGTGACCGTCTCTGCCTTCGGCGGGGTGCCCGGCGGCTGCGGGGGCACTCCACTCGAGCCGCACGCGGCAGAGAGCATCACTCCGAGGGGCAAGAGCGGGCGGAGCATGACGGTTGGACGGACCACCTGCCCCAAATGATGGACTGGGCCCGGGCGGGCGCCAACCCGGGGCTCGGCCCCGCGTGGATCGCGCTCAGACCTCGAAGCTCTTGAGCCGGATCGCTGCCGGGTCGGCCACGCCCAGCCCCAGCTCGCCGGCGGTCCGGATGTAGCGCGGCTCGCGCTTGCTGTCCTTCAGGCTCTTCAGGCCCTTGTCCTTGCGCAGCTGATCGACCAGCTGCCAGCCCACCGTGTCCATCGCCACCGGGTCGGTGGCGACGAGTACCGCACCGTACGGCAGGCGCGTCTTCGGATCCTTGTCGAGCGGGCCCTTGTCGTACATCACCTTGAACGCATCGGCGATGTGCAGGCGCACGCGACTGGTGACGATCGGGTGGTTGTAGAGCATGGCGATCTGCGGGCTCGCCAGGTGAGCGTGGTGGTCTTCCGGGTTGTTGATGGTGCCGTGGGTGATGTTCTTGAGCGCGCCGGTGTAGCCGCAGATCGAGTGATCTTTGACCTGCGTCATATCGATCACCGCCGTCGCCTCGAGCAGCTGCCGACAGTACTTGGTGCCCACGCCCTGGTAGACCTTGAGCTCGCTCATCGGGTGGTCGTTGTTGTTGTGAGTGCCCGACCTCACGCCCGGCGGCAGCTTGAAGTTCTTGACGTTCACCCGGCAGCCCGAGAGGTAAGAGGGGTACTGCTCGAAGACCATGATCTTGTCGGCGGGCACGCCGAGGGCCATCACCGCCTCGACCACCGGCAAGATCAGCTCGAAGTTCACCGCCATGGTGGCGCCCTTCTGACCGGCGATGCCGTTGGGCTTGATGGCGACCACATCGTCTTTGCTGATGAACCGCTTCATCGCCTCGACCAGGTTCGACGCGCCGGTCAGCTCCATCATCGCCTTCTCGAGCAGGCGCTTGGCCACGTCGGCCTTGGGCCAGAGCAGGTTCGCCTGCAGCGTCGACTCCGCGCCGCCCCTGGCCGCCACCTTCACGACTCGACCGGGCGCGTCCATCGGCAAGAACCCGCCGGGACGCGTCGCGATCAGCGGCGGCGCCGCGGCTTGGGCCTGGACGTCACCGTCGAGGGTCACAGCACCAGCGAGAGCAGAGGCGCCCGCGAGGAGCGCACGGCGGGTCAGGCTCATGCCTCTCCGCTATCACGCGGGCTTTCCTCGGGCAAACTGGCGGTCTCCGGCGTGTCGCCCCTTTCGACGGGCGTCTCGGACGCGGGCTCATCAGGTGGGCCCGCGGCGCGGAACACCAGCAGCCCTGCGGCCACGGCGATCAGCGAGAGCGCGCCCCACCCCCAGAGGACACGCCGGCGGTCGTCGGGGAACCGCGAAGCGATCTGCACGATGCCATCGCTGAAATCGCCACGCGGCGCCAGGGCCTCGTGCTGATCGCGGCGCTCTGCGACGCGCGTGCAGGGCTCGCCCTCCGGGAGCCGCGGGCCGTCGTACACCCCCCGGTAGACGTCGTCGGCGCTCGGCAGGTTGCCGTCGTGGTCGAGGCCGGTCTCGCACACCGGCCACGCGTCGACCAGCGACGAGCGGTAACGAGCCTGCTCGTAGGTGCGAGGGACCGCGTAGGCCAGCACCGCCAGGGCCGCGAGCAGAAAGACGGCGCGCGCTCCGTAGGGCGACGACGCCATCAGTTGGCGCAGGATCAGCGCGGTCCCGAGCGCACCGGCGGCGAACCAGAGCGCAACGGTCGGAGCTTGCGTCCCAGTCGCGCCGCGCACCGCCGCCGACAGCGCGCCCACCGAGGTCGAGGTCAGGAGCGCGTCCCAGGCGGGGAAGAGCGCGATCATGGCGAACACCAGGAGGGCCGCCGCGTTCCGGCTTCCGGTCCCCGCCCCCGTCGCTCGGGGAGGCCGGTGGTCGGGCTCGGACACTTCGGGCTCGGGCGCCTCGAGCTCGGCCGGCGGCGCCGACTCGACCGGCGCGCCGGCCGCCGCGCTGCGCACCCGCCGGGCCAGATCGACGAGCAAGAGGGCGAGCGCGATCTGGACCGCCAAGAGCGCGGTCCGGAGGGCCGTCGGCTGGGGACCGGTCGCCGACGTGAGCAGTCGATGCAGAGGAAACGCGGTGTCGATCAGAACGAAAGCGAAGCTCGCGCCGACCTCGGCGGGCGGCAGGCGGGCGCCGAGCGCAGCGGCCATGCGTGTGAGCGTCAGCCCCAGCGCGAAGAGGCCCGCGGCTCGCGCGACCGCCGCGAGAACCCACAGCTCGCGCGTCGAGATCGCCTCCGAGCTGCGGGCTCCCATGCCCAAGAGCAGCACCGAGCTGGCGAGGCCGACCAGGACGAACGAGAACATGGCCACCACCGCCGGGGTCACCGCCCGGGTGGAAGGCGGCACGCGCGTCACCCGCGCCAGGGCCACCACCAGCACCAGCGACACCAGCACGTAGAACAGCTGGTAGCCCGCGGACACGATCGTCATCACGACCAGCGCGGCCGGATCTTTGGCTGCAATCGCCGGGGCGATCTGCATGTTCTGCAGCTGCACCCCCACGCTCGCAAAGGTCAGGACCAGCCAGGCACCGATCAGCCACGAGAGGCCCGAGCGCACCGCCGACCAGCTCGCGGTGCGCTCGAGCTCTCGCCGTCCGCGCGCAGTGACCATGACGCTGGCATCATGGCCGAGGTCCGGTGGCGATCGCCATGGCGAAGCGTGGGTTCGCCAGCCCGCGCGGCCGGGCACGAGGGCGTTTTCCCCTGCTCTTGCCCTGGCACGGCCTTCGCAAACCTCGCGCTCGAGGCCACGGCAGGTCGCCGGAGCCATGGAGGAGACGGAACATGCAAGACGGAAAACTGAAGGTCGCTTACGTCATCACTCAACGCAACGGGAAGAACCACTGGACGCGCATCGGCGTCGGGTTCGTGAACCGTGACGGGTCGATCAACATCAAGCTCGAGGCCGTGCCCGTCTCGGGCGAGCTCCAGATCCGGGATCAGGTCCCGCGCGAGAGCAACCTCACGCTGCTCGGGCGCGACAGCACCAAGAACGGCCAGGCCGTAGCCGAGCTGGGGTGACGGTCATGGCGACCCCGGAACACGAGACAGCTGCCAGCGCCCGGAGCCCCTGGTTCCCCGTGGCGCTGAAGGTCGCCGGCATCGCGGCGCTCATGACCGGGCTCGCTGGCATCGGCGCGGCGTCGATGATCCTGGGCGACGGCGGCGTGGCCGTTGCCCGGGGTGCCGCTCCGAGCGCGGCCAGCGCCGAACCCGAGCCCGAACCGCCGACTCCGGCGCGCGTCGCAGCCGATCGGGCGCGAGCCCCGAGCGCGGCCGTGACCGCCGACGGCAAGGTGATCTTGAACCTGGCGGAGGCGGACGACCTCCGTCGCCTCCCCGGGGTCGGCAAGCGTCGCGCCGAGGCGATCATCGAGCTGCGCGGGCGGCTCAAGCGCTTCCGGCGGGTGTCGGACCTCTTGCGCGTCCGCGGTCTGGGCGTGCGCGCGCTCCGGCGCATCACTCCGCTGGTGGTGCTCGACCCGCCGCCGAACGGGGTGGACGCGGGCGCGGACGCGGGCGGCGGCGCCGACGCCGGCGGTGGACGGTAGTCCCCATCTGGAATAGAGAGCCGAAAATCCCCACCCGGCGCCGACACCGCTTCGATCGCCCGATTGCGCTCGCCGCGATCGGTGTCGGTGCCTGCGCCGGCCAACCCGCCCCCGCCGAGGGGCCCGATCCGGCGCGGGCGGGGCCGGGCGCGCCGCCCCCTCTGCCGGCGGTCGACGCCGGCCCACCGCCCGCTACCGATGGCGGGGGCGGCGCCGCGGGCGACGCGGCGGCCAGCACACGCTGCCCGTCCGACATGCTGCACGTCGCCCGCGACTTCTGCACCAAGGTCGATCGGCAGTGTCTGAAGAGCGAGTACGACAAGGCGAACCACATCACCATCTGCCACCGGTTCAAGCCCGGCAGCACCCAGTGCGTCGGCCCGCGCTCGGCCCTCGACTTCTGCATCGATCGCTACGAGTACCCGAACGAGAAAGGGGCGCACCCGCCGGTGATGGTCAGCTTCTACGACGCGAGTGGCCTGTGCGCGGCGAAGGGCAAGCGCCTCTGTTACGAGAGCGAGTGGACGGCGGCGTGCGAAGGCCCCGAACAGCTGCCCTTCCCCTACGGCTGGGAGCGCTCGGCCGAGAAGTGCAATTTCGACAACGCCTGGGTCGACCCGAGCTTGAAGAAGATATACTCCGACGATCCGAGCGTGCGCGATGCCGAGCTCGCTCGGCTCGATCGCAGCGTGCCGAGCGGTGAGAAGGCGGGCTGCGTCAGCGGCGACGGCGTGCACGACCTGACCGGCAACGTGGACGAGTGGGTGCTGGCCGATCGAGACCGCCCCGAGGAGAAGGGTCGCTTCACCGCCTTGAAGGGCGGCGCGTGGGGACACGTCCGCAACGCCTGTCGACCGGTGACGACCAGTCACGAGCCCGAGTTCACGTACTACTTCGTCAGCTTTCGCTGCTGCCGCGATCCAGGGTGACCGCCGCGCCGAGCGCCCGGAGCAGCGGCTCGATCGCCGCGCGCCGCAGCTTGAACTGCGCGCGATTGGCGACCAGCAGGCTGGAGACTTCGGCGACGACCTCGCGCTCTTCCAGGTCGTTCTCGACCAGCGTCGTCCCGGTCTCGACCAGATCGACGATCAGGTGAGCGAGGCCCACCAGCGGCGCGAGCTCGACCGACCCCTGCACGTAGATGATCTCGGCCTGGACCCCCGCCTTTGCGAAATGCGCCGCCGCGGTGTGCGCATACTTGGTGGCCACCCGCGGCACGGCAGGTATCTCGGCGCCCCGGGGCGCGGCGACCACCATGCGACAGCGGCCGATGCCGAGATCGAGCGGCTGGTAGAGGTCGTAGCGGCGCTCGAACAGAACGTCGCGCCCGCTCACCCCCAGGTCGGCCGCGCCGAACTCGACATAGGTGGGCACGTCGTCCGGTTTGAGCAACAAGAACCTGAGTGAGCCGTCGGCGCTATCTCGCACCAGCCGGCGGTCGTCCGCCAAGATGCACGAGGCGTCGATCGACGCACGAGCGAACAGCGCCGCCAGCTGCTTGGTGACGCGACCCTTGGGGATCGCGACGGTGAGCGGTCTCACGGCATGCCCTCGAGCGGCACCCGGGCAATGTCGGCCCCGACGCCCGCCAGCTTCTTTTCGATGTGCTCGTAGCCGCGGTCCAGGTGATAGACGCGGCGCACGATGGTGTCGCCCTCGGCCACCAGCCCGGCGATCACCAGCGAGGCGCTGGCGCGCAGATCGGTGGCCATCACGCTGGCGCCCGACAGGCCCTTGACGCCGGTCACGAACGCGGTGTGGCCGCGCGTGTCGATGTCGGCCCCCATGCGGCACAGCTCGGGCACGTGCATGAACCGGTTCTCGAAGATCGTCTCGGTGAGCACGCTCTGGCCCTCGGCCACGCACATCATGGCCATGAACTGCGCCTGCATGTCGGTGGGAAAGCCGGGGTGAGGGGCGGTGGTCACGTCCACCGCCCGCAGCGGCTTCACCCGCCGCACGCGCATGTGCTCGCCGTCCCGCTCCACCTCGACCCCGGCCTGCCGCATCTTCACGATCACCGGCTCCAGATCGTCGATCGGTGCGTGCTCGAGCAGCACGTCGCCACCCGCTGCGCCCACCGCCGCCATGAAGGTCCCGGCCTCGATGCGGTCACTGATGATGGCGTGGTCGAAGGGGTCGAGGGCGTCCGCGCCGTGGATCACGATGATGTCGGTGCCGGCGCCTTCGACCTTTGCCCCCATCTTGTTGAGCACGCGGCCCAGCTCTTCGACCTCGGGCTCCCGCGCGCAATTGACCAACGTGGTGCGGCCTTTGGCCAGGGCGGCGGCCATCATCAGGTTCTCGGTCCCGGTGACGGTGGGCAGATCGAAGACGATCTCGGCACCCTTCAGCCGGGGCGCCTCGGCGACGACGTAGCCGTGTTCGACGCGGATCGTCGCACCCAGCGCCTCGAGGCCGCGAATGTGTTGGTCGATGGGCCGCGCACCGATGGCGCACCCGCCAGGCAGCGAGACCTTTGCCCGACCGTGACGCGCGACCAACGGCCCGAGCACCAGCACGCTGGCGCGCATCTGGCGCACCAGCTCGTAGGGTGCCTCGGGACGGATCGGGCCCGAAGCGGCAGAGACCCGGACCTCGGGCGCGGCCACGGCGACGTCGCGGCCCAAGAATCGGAGCAGGGCGGAGGTGGTCTCGATGTCGCGCAGCCCCGGCACGTTGCGCAAGAGGGACGCGCCGTCCGAGAGCAGCGTCGCGCACAAGATCGGCAGCGCGGCATTCTTGGCTCCCCCCACCGGGATGCGGCCCGACAGCGGGCCGTTGCCTCGAACTCGAATCGCGTCCATGACTGCGTCGTCGCCTACGCTCGGCACGCCGAAAGGGCAAGGAAAAAGCCCGCGGGTCAGTCGCCCGAATCCGCGCTACGCTCGGTCGCCGCTGGCCATGAGCCAAGACGAACCGCGCGACCTCGACTCCACCATGGGCATGACGCCCTGGTCGACGCCATCCGCGTCCGGCGAGCACGTGATCTTGAGCGGGCGCTACGAGATCCGCGGGCTGCTCGGCTCGGGCGGCATGGGCAGCGTGTACCGCGCGTTCGATCGGGAGCTCGAAGAGCTGGTCGCGCTCAAGACGCTGCGCTCGGACGCCGTGTCTTCGCCGCGCACGCTCGAGCGTTTTCGTCGCGAGGTGAAGCTGGCACGGCGGGTCACGCACCCCAACGTCGCCCGAACCTTCGACATCGGCGAGGACGGCAGCGAGAAGTTTCTCACGATGGAGTACGTGGAGGGCGAGTCCCTGGCGGCGCTGCTCGCCCGCGAGGGGCGACTGCCGCCCGCGCGAGCCACCAGCATCGCCCTCGCGGTGTGCGCGGGGCTCGCTGCAGCCCACGGCGCCGGCGTCGTGCACCGGGACCTGAAGCCAGAGAACGTACTGATCGAGACGTCGGGGCGGGTGGTGATCACCGACTTCGGCATCGCTTGCGCGCGGGTCGATGCAGCCGACAGCCGCGCCACTGCTGGCGCGGTGGTGGGCACGCCCGCCTACATGGCCCCCGAGCAGGTCGAGGCGCAGCCGGACATCGACGCCCGCGCCGACATCTACGCTCTCGGGATCTTGCTCTACGAAATGCTCACCGGCGCGATGCCGTTCACGGGAACCTCGCCCTATGCCATCGCTTCCGCGCGGCTCACGCTGGACGCGCCGGATCCGCGTCACGTTCGCGCTGACCTGCCCGACGCCCTCTGCCGCGTGGTGATGCGGTGCATGGCGCGGCACCGCCACGAACGCTATGCCAAGGTCGAGCTGGTCTCGGCAGACCTCAGCGCCGGCGCCCCCACGCAGTACGACGAGCTGCACGTCTCGCGTCCCTCGGGGGCGTGGCGGCCCCCGAACCCCGCGGCCGCCACGAGGCCCGGCGACAAGACCGTGGCGGTGCTGCCGTTCCGAAACGCCGGACCGCCCGAGGACGAGTACCTGGCCGACGGCCTGACCGAAGATCTGATCGACACCCTCAGCATGTCGCCGGGGCTCAAGGTGCGCCCGCGATCCAGCGTGCTCGGCCTGGTCGGCAAGGACCCACGCGAGGTCGGCGGCGCCCTCGGCGTACAGGTGGTGGTCGACGGCTCGGTGCGGCGCGCGGGCGGCGCGCTCCGGATCTCGACGCGGCTGATCGGTGTTTCCGACGGTTTTCAGCTCTGGGCGAAGCGCTTCGATCGTCCCGCAGCCGACGCGCTGGTGATCAGCGACGAGGCGGCCCACGCCATCGCCGCGGCGCTCGGCGTGGACCCCGCCGCGCGACTACGCGAAGCGCCCAGCGACGCCAGCGCCGTGGACCTCTACCTGCGCGGCAAGCACGAGCTGCGGCGGATCTGGCGCGAGCCGGTACGGCGCGCGGTCGAGCTGTTCGAGCAGGCGCATCGCCGGGCGCCCGGGGACGCGACCCTGCTCGGCGCGTACGCCCGGGCCCGGGCACGGCTCTGGTACTACGACGGCGGCGCGGCCGAAGCGCGCGAGGCGCGTGAGCTGGCCGAACGCGCGCTGACCCTGGCGCCGGACCGAGGCGAGAGCTGGCTCGCGCTGGCCTCGGTCCGGTGGGTCGAGCAAGACGTCGCCGCCGCGGCGCAGCTCTTGGCGCAAGCGCTCCGTCGCTCGCCGCAGCTGGCGGAAGCCCACGAGCTGTGGGCCGAGGTCGCCCTCGAGGCCCACGACCCCGCCGAGGCGCTGGCGCGCTACCGCGTCGCGCTGGCGCTCGATCCCGATCTGCGCTGTCGCTATCACATGGCGCGGCTCCACGCTTACGCCGGGCGCTGGGGCGAGGTCGACGCGCTCGAGAGCGTTCCCGCCGAAGACGAGCAGACCCGGACGTTGCAGGTCGCGTCCCGCGTGAGGCTCGCGCTCTGGAGCCCCGACGCCAAGCAGCGCATCGGGGACATCACCCCGCCCGAGTCGGCCGAGGACTTGCTTCCTGTGCAGTACGCACGGGCAGGCCTCTCGGTGATCGCCACGGGCACCGTGTCGAGCGAGGTCCGCGCGTTCATGGACGCTCAGTTCGCTCAGCGCGACCAAGCGCCGCGCCTCGCGACGTTCAAGCACATGCTGGCCACCGAGTTGAACGCCTTCGTGGGCGACCCGCCGGCCGCGCTGCGCCAGCTCGAGTCGGCGGTGAGCGCGGGGCTCACGGACCAGAACTGGGTCGAGCGCTGCCCGGTCCTCGGACCCTTGGCCAAGCGGGCCGAATTCGAGCGCCTTTCGGCCGTGGTCCGCGAACGGGCCGAGCGAGTGCGCGCTGCCTGATTTTTTCTTTCGGCCTCCGGCGGAGGCCGAGACTAGTCTTGCCGACCATGCGAACGAGCCAGAGGCTCGCCCTCCTCACGAGTGTTCTGGTCATCGGGGGCGCGGCGGCCGCCGAGCCCCAACCGTCGATCGACCTCAGAAACTTCCACCCCCCCGCCGACCCGGGAGGGTCGCTCTACCTCGAACCCAGCTCGACGCCCGCGGCGGGCGACTGGAACGTCGGCGCCTGGCTGTCGTACACGAACCGCAGCGTTTGGCTCGAGGACGCCTCGGGTTCGCGGGTCGCGGTGCCCCTCGAGAACCAACTCTCGCTCGACTACGTGGCGGCGGTCGGCGTGCTCGATCGCCTGGCCCTCAGTCTGACCTTGCCGACGGTGCTCTATCAGAACGGCGACGACGTCAGCTCCGAGCTGGGTGACGGGCGCCTGCCCCAGACCGCGCTCGGCGATGCCGCGTTCGGGCTCAAGGCCACGCTGGTGCCGACCAGCAGCTTGGGTGGGTTCGGGTTGGCGGCGCTGGCGCGCGTCACCGCGCCGACGGGCGACAGTCGCGCGTTCGTGTCGGACGGCGCCGTGACCGGAGAGCTTCGTTTGCTCGCCGAGCTCAAGTTGATCGCGATGACGGTGCAAGCGTCGGGCGGCGCCAAGGTCCGCGGCGAGCAGCGCACGTTCGTCGGAGAAGACTTCGGGCACGATCTGCCCTGGGGCGTGGCCGTCGGCCTGCGCCCCCAAGCGCTGGGCATCGACAAAGACGGGCGCTGGACCTGGACCGCGGAGGCGCGAGGCCAGGTGGCGATGTCACCGAAGTTCGGCAGCGGCCCCGCGTCACCGGCGCTGGCGGGGCTCTCGGCACGCTACGCCCTCGGGGACGTGTCGTTGATCGGCGGCGGAGAGCTGCCGCTGAACCAGGCGGTCGGCAGCCCCCGGGTCCGAGCAGTCTTGGGAGTGTCGTGGGCGCCGCGCTTCTACGACGAAGACGGCGACGGCGTGGCCGACGAGCGTGACGAGTGCCCGGAGCTCGCCGAGGACAAAGACGGCTTCGACGATCGCGACGGGTGCCCCGACTTCGACAACGACGACGACGGCGTGCCCGACGAGGAAGACAAGTGCCCGGTCGAGCGCGAAGACGAGGACGAGTTCCAGGACGACGACGGCTGTCCCGACCCGGACAACGACAACGACGGCGTGCTCGACCCCGAGGACGCCTGTCCGAACGAGGCGGGCAAGGCCGGGGGCAGCAAGCGCGGCCCGGGCTGTCCGTCGAAGGACGCGGACGGCGACGGCGTGGACGACAATCTCGACAAGTGTCCCGACGAGGCCGAAGACAAAGACGGCTTCGCCGACGACGACGGCTGTGCCGATCCGGACAACGACCGGGACGGAGTGCTGGACGAGGAAGACACCTGCCCGACGGTCAAGGGTGAGCCGCGGTCCGATCCCAAGCTGAACGGCTGCCCGAGCCCGGACAAGGACGGCGACACCTACGACGATGCCGCGGACAAGTGCCCGGATCAGGCCGAGGACTTCGACGGGGTGGACGACGAAGACGGCTGCCCCGACGACGACGCGGCGAAGGCCGCAAAGCCGCTCTTGACGCTGAAGCCCAGCGGCGACCGCCAGTCAATCACCTGGCGCGTCGCTCCCAAGCTCACGGGCAAGGCCGACGCCGTCGACATCGATCCGAAGACGCTGCCGAGCATTCGCGCCCTGGCCAGCGAGCTGAACAAGAACCCGACCTGGGTCGCGCTGGTCGGCTTCCGCGCCGGCGGCGCGACCCCCGCCGCCGAGCAAGACGCGCTCAACAAGTCCTTCGCGCTCGTCAACTCGCTGCGCTCGCTCACCCACCGCGACGACGTGGCCGAGAGCATCGGTTGGAGCGCGGTCAAAGCCGAGCCCGGCGCCAACGCGAACGGCTTCGGCGTGCTGATCTTGGGTGCCGGCGCGAGCGGCAAGCTCGAGCTCGCTCCACCAGCCCGCAAGATGCAGCCGCTGGTGCCGCCGAAGGGTCCGGGCACCGCGCCCGCGCCCAAGACCGCGCCCGCGCCCAAGACCGCGCCCGCGCCCAAGACCGCGCCCGCGCCCAAGACCGCGCCCGCGCCCAAGACCGCGCCCGCACCCAAGACCGCGCCCGCACCCAAGGGCCCGGCCCCGGCGCCCAAACCCCCCGCGCCGAAGAAAGCCCCGTGAAGCTCCGGCTCGCCAGAGCGCTGGTCGCCGCCGCCGTGCTCGCCGGCGCGACGTCGGTTGCCGCCGCGCCACCGAAGACCGTCCCGGTGCGTCGACCCGTGTCGCGACGCCCGCCGCCGAAGGTCCCGCGGCCCGCGGCCACTGTCCAGAGCGCGCCCACCGGGCTCAAGGCGCGGCTCGGTGTCGCGCGCGCGTCGCGCGCGCTCAAGTCGAGCGACGTCGCCGAGCGCGTGCGCGGTTTCGAGCGGCTCGGCGCGGTCGGCACCGCCGCGGCCTCCGAGCTCCTCGAGAAGAGCCTCGAGCCGGGTGGCGCCGCCAAGGGCGTCGAAGACCGGCTGACGGTGGTCCGTGCCCTGGCTCGGCGGGCTGCCGAGCCGGGCCCGCGCCAGGCTCTGGCGCGAGCGATGGCCAGCGCCACCTCGGGGCGCGCCGACGACGCCGGTGAGACTCTGGTCCGGGACACGGCCGCGCTGGCGCTCGCGCGCTCGGGTCACCGAGACGCCCTCGAGATCCTCGGCAAGGCGTTGCGACAAGAAGGCCCCGTCGCCGCCTCGGCGGCGCGCGCCATCGTGGCCCACCCGCCACGCACCCTGGAACCGATCACCTCGGCGCGCGGAGCCCCGACCCGGACGCTGGTCGAAGCCCTCGAAGCCCTGGGCGACCAGCGCGCTTTCAGCACGCTGCGCAGCTGGGTCAAACACGGCTCGTCCGAGCTCAAAGGGCGATCGGCGATCGCGCTGACGCGCCTCGGCGACTACGAGACGGTGGAGCTCGCGCGACTGTGGCTCGCCAAGCACAAGAAGGACACATCGCTGGTCGTCGCGGCGACCCAGATCTTGGTGATCGCCCGCGCGCCGGAGGCCGGCCGAGCCCTGGGCGCGCTGCTCGAGAACCCCGAGGCCGCGGACGCCGGCCTCGAGCTGCTCGCGACGGCGCGCTCGGCAGAGCTTCTGCCCGTCCTCGAGAAGCGCCTCGCGAAGGCCGACGAGAGCAGCGCCCCGAGCTTGCTCGGGGTGATCGGAAGGCTCGGCACGCCGGCGGCAGCCACGGTGTTGTCGAAGCACCTGGCCACGCCGCGCCGCTCGAGCGCGGCGGCGTACGCCCTCGCGACCTGCCCCGCCGCCGAAGCGCGAGACGCGCTGGCACGCGCCCTCGCGGTCCCGGGAACGCGACGGCACGCGGCCCGGGCGGCCGTGATCCGCGAGGCCCTGCTCGGCGATCGCGTGCCCGACCTCGACGCCACGCTGCGCGCCCTGATCGTCTCGGACGACGCCGCCGATCGGGCCGCCGGCGCGTGGGGCATCGCCACGCGGGACCCTGGCCATGCCCGCACGCTGCTCGGGCGCGCCGATCCCGTCGTGGTGCGCGCCGCCGCCCGTGCGGTCCACGACGATCGCACCGCGGTGGTGGCCGCCGAGCGGCTGGCGACGGAGAAAGACCCGCTGACCCGGACCGCCCTGTCGGTGAGCCTGTCGCGCGAATCGAGCGCCGCCCACGTGCCGACGGCGGTCCTGATCGAGCTCGTCGAGTCCGGCGGCGCGGCGTCCGCGGTGGCGGCGAAGGCCCTCGCGGCGCGCGACACCCCGGCCGAGCGCCCCCAGATCGAGCGGCTCTCGAAGAGTGGGGACCCGCTGATCCGCGCGCACATCGCCCTGGGCCTGGCCGACAGCCGCGATCCTTCGGCCGTCGGTCTGATGCGCGAGATGTACCGCTTCGAGCAGAACGCGGACGTGAGACACGCCCTCGTCACCGCGCTCAGCACGCGGAGCGACCGCTCGCGACTGGACACGCTGAAGCTCGCCGCCGACCTGGACGGCGACGAACGCGTGCAGAGCGCGGCGCGCCTCGCCGTCGCCGGAGCTCGACTCTCGGCTCTCCCCCGGGGGCGCGCAACGCTGTGGCTCACGCTGACCGAGAGCGGAGGCTCGGCCAAGCATCCGCCCCAAGCCCGGGTGGGCACGCCGAGCGGCGTCGCGCTACCAGTGGTGGCAGATCCGGACGGCCAGGTGCTGGTGACCGGGCTACCCGAAGGGCCGCTCTCGCTCCGACTTGCCGCCGACGCCCTCGAGCGCCAGGCTGAGCCGCGTTAGGAGATTTGGCCGCATGAGTCCCGAACCCAAGAAGCGACGCGGCGCGAGCGCCGACGGCGTCGAACCCTCCTTCGAGGTGTCGCTGGCGCGGCTCGGCGAAATCGTCGAACAGCTCGAGTCGGGGGAGCTGGCCCTCGAGCGTTCCCTGGAGCTGTTCGAGGAAGGCGTGCGCCTGGCTCGCACTTCGCAGGCGCGCCTCGAGCACGCCGAGCGCCGGGTCGAAGAGCTGCTCTCGGTGGACGATCAGGGGAACCCTGTGGTGCAAGAGCGCCCGACGGAGTGAGGCAAGCGTGCCGCCCTCTGCCCCACGCGTCGTCGAGAGCGCCTCGGCCGTTCTGATCGGCAACGAGCTGTTGAGCGGCAAGGTGCACGAGTCCAACCTGCTGCACCTGGCCAGCACGCTCCGCGGGCTGGGCATCGCGCTGCGCCGGGTGGTGATGATCCCGGACGAGCTGGAGGTGATCGCCCGGGAAGTCGCGGCCGAGAGCGGCGCCCACGACGTGGTCTTCACCAGCGGCGGCGTGGGCCCCACCCACGACGACATCACGATCGAGGGCGTCGCGCGGGCCTTCGGGGTCGAAGCACGGGTCGACGAGTCGCTGGCCGGCATGCTGCGCGCGGCCTACGGACAGCGATGCACCGAGCACCACTTGCGCATGGCGCTGGTGCCCGACGGCGCCGAGCTCGCCACGACCGGCGACGACAAATGGCCCGTGGTGGTGATGCAGAACGTGTGGGTCCTCCCCGGAGTGCCCCAGATCTTCCGGATGAAGCTGTGCGTGGTGCGGGCGTGGTTGAAGGGCCCGGCCGCGTTCCACTCGCGCGCGGTCGCGACCCGGCTCGACGAGGGCAAGCTCAAGCCGCTGCTCGATCAGGTGGTCGAGGCCCACCCCGACGTCGACGTCGGCTCGTATCCCAAATGGTTCGACGCCGCCTACAAGACCAAGATCACCTTCGATTCACGCGACGCACGCGCGGTGGACGCCGCCCTCGGCGCCTTCGTGGCGCTGCTCGACCCCGGGGACGTGGCGAGCGTCGACTGATCGCCGGCGGTTCGCCACCCGGATTGCTGCGCGCAGCTCCGCGCGATCCGGCGAAGGCCCCTGGCGACGCCCGGGGCGCCCCCGCATTGTCTCGTGACTTTCGCCTGGCACGCCACGTGCTCCCCGCACGCGACATGCACCCCGCCATCGACCTGTCATTTCCGGCTCGGGCTCCCGCCGATCGCGGCGACGTCGAGCTGGTATCGCTGCTGCTCGGCCCGGGGAAGGTCGAAGGGGCGCTCACCCTCGCCGCGCGGCTGCTCGAGCGTGCGGGCAGCGTGGACCGCCTGGCCGGCATGTCGGCCCACGAGATCGCGGCCCTAGCCAAGGTCGGCACCGATCGGGCGACGCGCGTGGTCGCCGCCATCGAGCTCGGGCGGCGTGTTCATGCGGCTGCCGCGCTGTGCCGTCGCGAGGCGGTCGGCAGCTTCGCTGCGGTCGAGCGCTGGGCTGCGCCGCGCCTGTCCCATCTCGAGCACGAGGAGGTCTGGCTCTTGTGCCTCGACGGCCGGAACGCGATGAAGAGCGCGCTCTGCGTGGCCCGAGGCGGCGCGCACGGCTGCGCGCTCACCCCCAGAGATCTGCTCGCGCCGGCCCTGCGCGAGGCAGCCAGCGCGGTGGTGCTGGTGCACAACCACCCGAGCGGGGACCCCACGCCCAGCGCCGAGGACGTGCACATGACGCGGGCCGTGGCGGCCGCCTGCGAGGTGGTAGGGGTTCCGCTGCTCGACCACGTGGTCGTCGCCCGGGGCGGCGCCGCCAGCGTTTTCGATGGCCTCGACCCCTCGCCTGTTCCATCGGAATGAAAGACGCTCTATGTTGCCCGCCGTGACCGAAAGCGGCGTCGCCCAATTCGCAGCGTTGACCGACGTCGGGCGGCAGCGCGACCACAACGAGGACAACTTCCTCGTGGACAAGAAGTTGGCGCTGTACGTCGTGTGCGACGGCATGGGCGGCCACGCCGCGGGAGAGGTGGCCAGCGCCATCGCCGTTCGCACGGTCCACGAAGAGGTAAAGCGCGAGGGCGAGCTGCTCAGCGACTACATCGCGGGCAAGACGGGCGCCGATCGCGTGAGCAAGCGCGACGTGATCAACATGCTCGAGTTCGCGGTGAACCGCGCCTCGAACCGCGTGCACGCCGAGGCGGTGAAAGACCCGAGCAAGCGCGGAATGGGCACGACCCTGGTGTCGCTCTTGATGGCGGGCAACCAGGCCTTCGTCACCTACGTGGGCGACAGCCGGTGTTACCTGCTGCGCAACGGCAGCATCCAGCAGATCACCGAGGACCACAACGTCTACAACGAGCTGATCAAGAAGAAGAAGCTGCCGAAAGAGAAGGCAGAGAAGCTGCTCGCCCAAAAGAACGCGGTCACGCGCGCGGTGGGCGTGTACGAGCACTGCGAGCCCGACACGCTGGTGGTCGACGTGGTGGCGGGCGACCGCTTCTTGCTCTGCACCGACGGCCTGAGCATGTATTTCGAGGCCGACGAGGTCGCCGAGCTGGGCACGCTGCTCAGCAATCGCGACGCCGAAGCCTCGGTGAAATCTCTGATCGACGCGGCGAACACCCGCGGCGGTGGCGACAACATCACGGCCATCATCGTCACGGTGGGGGACGTCGAGGTGCGCGACGAGACGCGCGCCCAGAAGCTCCAGCTCAAGCGGGACATCTTGGCGCGAATGCCGCTGTTCCGCATGCTGGGGGAGCGCGAGCTCTTGCGCGTGCAAGAGGTGACCGACGTCGTCACCTTCAAGAACGGCGATCGTGTGATCAAAGAGGGCGATCGGGGCGAAGAGCTCTTCATCGTGCTGGGCGGCCAGGTGAAGGTGCAGCGCGGCGGCACCCCGCTGGCCACGTTGAAGCAGGGCGAGCACTTCGGCGAGATGGCGCTGATCCGGGCTCAGCCGCGCTCGGCCACCGTGGTCAGCGAGGGCGACAGCGAGCTGATGATGATCCGCCGCGTGGACTTCTTCGACATTCTGCGGAAAGAGCACCAGCTGGCGGTGAAGCTGCTCTGGCAGTTCCTGGGGGTGCTCGCCGATCGGCTGGCCGACACGAATCGGGAGCTCGATCACGCCCGCGAGGAGCTCGCCGAGGACATCACTTCGGAGATCTTCGACGACGAAGAGGACGAGAACCGGAAGACCCTGATCATGCCGCCCCCCCCTCGATCGCTCCGAAGCCCGAACGGCGAGTCGTGACCCGAGCCTGCGCTCTGCTCGCCCTGGCCGCGGCCATCGCCTGCGAGCCCGCTCCCCGGCCGACCGCGACCACGGCGTCGGCCACGGCCAGCGCCTCGGCGGCTCCCCTGCCCGAGGCCTCGGCCAGCGCACCCCCGAGGCACCCGCGGGTCGCCCCCGCCACTCAACCCGGCTGTCGCGTGCTCGCCCTGAAAGGTGAGGTGAACGCGAGCAGCGGTCCCGTGCCGAACGGCGGCGTGATCTACGGGACCGAGTGGCTCGAGCTCGGCAAGGGCGCCGAGCTCTCGTTGCGCCACACCGTGAGCACGCGCGAGCTGGTGGTGAAGGGCCCAGGCAGGGCCCTGCCGTGCCTCGGCGGCGAGGAAGAGGTGTTGCTGGTCGAGGGCACGGTCGAGACCGGCGCCGGCGCGGGGGCGCGGCCCGGGGCAGAGCTCGTGGTCTATACGACCTTCGGGACAGTCAGCTATGGGGACGCTCAGATCGTTATCCGCGCGTCCAAGTCCCGGGTCGATGTCGCCTCGGCCAAGGGCGAGGCCTGGATCCGCACCAACCTGGGCGCGACGCGCAAGGGCCCCGAGAAGCTGGTCGGGGGCAACGACCGGGTCTCCCTCACGGGAACCGTGCGCCCTGACGCCGTCCTGCAAGAGTGCGAGCGCGCCGCGGCCGAGGCCGAGTCGCTCGGGCGCGCGGTCTTCGCCCCGGCAGCGCCCGACGGGGGGTCGCTGGGAGACCGCGCCGCGGCACACCTGGTCGCGCGAAAGGGGGCTCGTGGCGCCTGCGGCTCGGCGCGGGTCGGCATCGCCGGCGAGCCCGACGCCGAAAAGCGCAAGGGGTACGAGGCGCGCTTGGCCAAGGCCGACCAGCAGTGGCAGGCCGTGGGTCCGCCCGGGTCTCCTGCGGCAAAAAGCTCGGCGCCTTGATGCGTCGTTGACAGTTTCGGCCCCGCACCGCTAGCGTCCGCTTCGGGCGACGTCGATGAGTCTTCGAAGGGTCAGTCTCGACGCGGTGCGGCTCCACTCTGGGGTCGCCATCGCAGTTTACCTGCTTAGCGCGGCCGGTCCGGCCAAGGCGGACGAACCACGCAAGGTCACCGAACCGTCGGTCTTGCGCGAGCCGGCCGAGGTCACGCAGGTGGTCGACGCCTTCGACGAGGACGACCCGTTCGATCTGCACCTCTCGCTCGGGTACCAGCACACCTGGAAGGGCGCCAAGATCCGACGCGAGAGCTCGGTACGCCAAGCCGGGCTCACCACCGGTGGATACGCATCGGACGACATGAACGTCGCCGAGTACTCCGAGACCACCAGCCGACTGAACACGCGCGCCGCCATCGGCGTGTACAAGGACATCCAGCTGGTCTTCCGGCTGCCGATCATCCTGTCCAACAAGCGCAAGCTCTCGGGGCTCGACGGCAGCGACAAGCAGCAGTCCGTGGTCCTGGCGGGCGGCCCCGGCGAGCAGCTGTTCAGCTTGCCGTTCGAGTCGCCGACCCGCAGTGGTCTCGAATACTTGGCGGTCGGCCTGGACTTCGCGTTGATGAACCAGTTCCGCGACCTGACCAAGCCCACCTGGGTGATCGGGATCGAAGGCCGGTTCAACGTGTCGGAACCGATGCACGCCTGCAGCAACAGCACCGCGGGGCTGAACCAGCCCGGCCCGCAGAAAAAGTGCGCCAATCCTTCGGACATCAACCGCAATGGCGTCCGAGACATCATCGACCCCGATACCGGTGACGACCTCGAGGGCCGCGACCTGGGTGCCCGCGACCCCGGCGTCAGCCGCGGCACGACCGGGCTCGAGTTCCACACCTACCTGTCGAAGCGCATCAAGTACATCGAGCCCTATGGCGGGTTCAAAGCGCTGTTCGAGTTCCAGAACGAGAACAGCGACTACGGCACCACCGACCTCAAGGGCTCGCTGGTGAACCACCCGCCTCTGGCGGGCAGCATCATCATGGGGCTCAACGTGATCCCGTGGGAGATCCGCGATCAGTTCCAGCGGGTCACCGTTGATTTCCGCTTCACCGGCACGTACCGCTCCGAGGGCCGCGACTACTCGGAGCTCTACGACGCCCTCGGCTCGAGCGACGCGCCCAGCCTGCGCGCACCGACCTACGCGTCGTACAAGGCGAACCCCGCGTTCGACCCGAACGCCCCGGATGGGCCGGGCAACCCGCGGTCGGTGGTCGATGCGAATTCGCAACGGGTCTACACCACCGGCCTGACCGACGTGCAGCAGCACGGAACGTACACGCTCAGCACCGAGCTGACCTGGCAGGCGGGCGAGTACGTGAAGTTCAGCCTGGGCGGCGGCTACACCCTGGTGCAGAGCCACCTGCTCACCTTCGATCAGGCCTGCAACCCCGACTTCTCGGACGACATCACCAAGTCGGGCCCGTGCAAGAGCACCAGTCAATCCGGGTATTCGGCCACGGGCATCCCGAACCCGAACTACCGGCCCACCATCAACGCACCAGGCCGACGCTTCAAGGTCGACGACTCCCACGCCTTCGACGCCTGGCTCAACGCGACGGTCATGTTCTGAGGGCCCGCATGGCCCGTGCTCGACACGCCTTCGGCTCCGTGGCGCTCGGGCTCGCGCTCGCGGGCTGGGCCGGCACGGCAAACGCGGATCAGGACGAGGTGGTGCTGCTCCCCACGGTCATCCCCGTGGCAGCGTCGCCCAATCAGCTGCCCGAGCTGCGGCGCCCCGACGCCGAGGACGCCTCGACGCTCGCCCGGTGGGCCCGACAGCTCGACGCCGTCGTGACCGAGGCGGTGCAAGACCTGGGTCTCCGGCTGGACGTCTCGGATCGCGCGTCGCCCAGCGCGCGCACCCTCACCGACGACGCGCTCGTGGCGCGCGCCGCTTCGAGCTGGGTCATCTCGCCGCGACTGGCGCTCGAAGGGGACAAGCTCCGTCTGCACATCATCGCAGTGGCGCCTGGCTCGCGGGTGCTGATGGTCCGCACCCAAGAGGTCGCGCCCCGAGAGGTCGCGGTCCGCGCGCTGGTCATGACCCGCGACGTGGTTCAAGCCGGCCGCGGCTCCGATGAGCCGAAGCCCGACCCCGGCGCGGCCCCGACCCCCGCACCGGCCAGCAAGCTGGTGATGCCTGCGCGGTCCGCGGGGCGCGCGGTCCTGGCGCTGAACTCGGCCGCGTTCGGCAGCTACGTCGGCCTCTCGCTGCAGATGGCCAGCGGCTCGAGCGACGACCGCCTCACGTATCCGCTGATCGCGCTCGGCGCCGGCGTCGGGCTCGGCGCGTCGATGATCATCGCCGACGAGTGGGACGTCGGGCTCGGCGACGCCTGGTTCCTTTCGGCCGGCGCGTGGTGGCCGCTCAGCTCGGGCTTCTTGCTGGCCGATGGCTACGCCGTGGATCCTCCCGACGACCGCTTCGTCTACGGGTTGGTCGGTGCGGGCGCCGGCATGACCTTGGCGGCCACGGCGCTCACCTTCCGCGGCATGGGCGAAGGCGGCGCGACCCTGACGCACTCTGGCGGAGCATTCGGCATGGCCCTGGGCGGCATGGCGCAGCTGGCGTTCGAGGGCCGCACCGACAAGACGCCCACGCGGGGCATGGGCTACGGAGCGGGAGGCGGAGTCTTGCTGGCCGGAGCCCTCGCCACGCAGGTGTCTGCGTCATCCTACCGCGTGCTGCTGATCGATCTGGGCGTGGTGCTCGGAGGCCTGGCGGGCGCGGCGGCGGCCAGCCCGCTGGTGTTCGGGGAAGAGCAGACCGAGGGCAAAGACCGAGCGTGGGTCGGCAGCGTGACGCTGGGTTCCGTCGCCGGCGGCGTCGTCGCCTACTTCATGACCGAGCCCAGCGAGCGCAGCGCGAGCGACGATCCGAACCTTCGGCTGGTTCCCTACGGCGGCGTCGTCGCCGAGGGCGTGGCCCGTGACGGCCGTCGCGAACCGGTCTACGGTGGTGGCGTTCAGGGTCTTTGGTGAGAACGCTCACATTCACGGTGTCGGCGAGCGAGGCGGGGCAACGTCTCGACAAGCTGGTGGTGGCGCGGGCCGAGCTCGGTCGCCGCCGCGTGGCGGAGCTGTTCTCCCAAGGGCACGTCGTGGTGGCCGGCCGGCGCATTCCCAAGGGCGAGCTCGCCCGCGAGGGCGACGAGATCGTCGTCAGCCTCGAGGGCGACGATCGACCTTCCCCCGAGCCCGAGGCGCGGCTGACGGTCCGTCTCGAGACGCCCCACCTGGTGATCGTCGCCAAGCCCGCCGGGCAGCCCAGCGCCCCGCTGCGTGGCGAGGGCGGCACGCTGGCGGGTGCGTTGCTCGGACACTACCCCGAGATGGAAGGCGTCGGGCACTCGCCCCGTGAGCCGGGGATCTTGCATCGCCTGGACACGCAGACGTCGGGGCTCTTGGTCGCGGCGCGCAGCGTCGACGCTTTCAACCGGCTGCACGCGGCGCTCCGCCAAGGTGCGATGACCAAGCGGTACCTCGCCCTCGTGCCCGCCGAGGGGCTGCCCGACGCAGGGGTGATCGACGCCCCCATCGCGCCGGACCGGAAGAACCCGAAGCGAGTTCTGGTGGTCGACGGCCTGGCGCCTCGCACCGGCAAGAACCGCGCGCGCCCCGCGGAAACCCGCTTTCGACTGGTGAAGGCCGTCGGGCCCTTGGCGCTGGTCGAGCTCACGGTGTCGCGCGCGCTGCGCCACCAGATCCGAGCGCACCTGGCGTCCATCGGTCACCCGCTGCTGGGCGACGTCGTGTACGGCGGCCAGTCGAGCGAAGCGCTCGGCGAGCGCCATGCCTTGCACGCCAGCTACGTCGCTTGGGCCGGCGACGACACCATCGCGGGCTTCGCCCTCGACGAGCCCTTGCCCGGGGACATGGCCAGCTTGATCGCCGGCTGACTCGCCTTCGGGCGCGGCCCGCCTCGCTCGACGAGCGTCGCCGTGACCGAACGGATCAACGACAGACAGAGCGCTCTCGTCGGTAGCTTGGGGCGGAGCACGGCGCTCCGCTCTTCGGGCTTGCGCCCCCGGGTCCAGGTCACGGTGCGCGGGAGCGCCGAGTGTGCTTCGGAGCCGTCGGTCGCCCGCACCATGACCCAGGGCAGCGCCACGCTGCCACCGAGCGCGCCCTGATATTCGACGCCGAACTCGATGGCCCCGAGCCCGAGCTTTGCTCGCCGCGGCATCACCAAGAGGCGCAGCTCGTCGGGAGCGGTCTCACCCTCGGGGATGCGCGCCCACGCGACCGCCTTCAGGTCCGGACTCTGCCGCAACCGCTCGGCGAGCCACGCGAGCAGCGGCGCGGGTTGGGTCGCTCCGTGGGGCGGAAGCTCGCCGGCGCGACCAGTGCAGAAGATCGGCAAGAGCACCGCCGAGGCCAGGGCGACGCAGATCCCGTGGTAAGGCGAGCGCAGGAAGAAGTACACGCTCGCGACCCCGAAGCCGATCACGAAGAGGAAGAAGACCGAGAACCCCGGCAGCGTCCCCGCGTCGAGCCAGCGACCTGGCAGCACCGGCGTGCTCGGCCGAAACGCCTCGTCGTCACCGAGCGGAAGCCAGCGCCCGGGGCGCCTCGGCGCCGGCAGCGCCCGCGGGGTGACCTGCGCCGCGAGCACGATGGCGAACGCCAAGAGCACTCCCGCCCAGGTGGCGTGGTCGGTGTGGAGCACCAGACCGACGGCGCCGGCCAGGCTGCCGCCTGCGGCCACCGCCCGCGGCGCGGCCGGGATCGGGATCAGCGCGCGCGGCTCGGCGAAGCGCGCGCGACACGCCCGGGTCGTCAGGCGCCACTTCGCGAAGACGACCAGCGCGAACAGCAGCGCCACGGTGGCCAGCACGGCGATCCCGAACAGGCGTTGCTCGGGCCGCTCGCCCGAGACCGGCCGAAGTGCGCTCGGGGGGGGCGCCGCTTCTTCGCGACCGAAGGCATCGAACGCGCGGGGGCTGGCGAGGACTCGCCACACCACCGGTTCGCCCTTGGCGACATGGGGCCTCACGATGTCGAGCTCGTCCTTGTCGCCGGTGCGCCTCAGGTTCGACAGGAACGTTCCACCCGACTCTTCGTCCCCGTCGGGCAAGCGCGGCTCCGTCGCGCCGGGTGGCAGTCGGAACAACACGCGAGCCGAGTCGACGCCGTCGGTGGAGCGCGGGGCGACCCAGCGCACTTCGGCCATCGAGCCCTGCTGGCGGATCAGCCCGCGATCGCCGAGCCGGGTGCGGTATGCGAGCCTGAAGACGAACTTGCCCCGGCTGACACCCTTCGCGTGATCGATCTCGGCTCGAAGCGTCCCGTCGTCACGTTTTTCGAGCAGCAGCGGGAGAGTGAGCGCGGCGCCCTCGGCGGCGGACACCGTGGCATCGGGCAGCACGGTCGCGTCGCTGTCGACGCCTTCCAGCTCGATCGCCGGCAGCGGCCCGCCCTTCACACGAATCACGATCTCGTGTGAGACCGTCGCGCTGCCGTCCCGCTCGACGTCGAGCGTGACCACGTGCGACTGGGTCGCCGTCTCGACCCAGGCCAGCGCCCAAGCCGGCAGCAGCAGGGCGATCAGGAACCCAGCCGCAGCACATACATGTCGGCGAAAGGCGTACATGGTACGACCTCTGCTCACACGAAGTGGTCCGCTCTGCCAAGTTTCCGGGCCCCTCGCCCGGCGTAGCCGCGGGTTTCAGGGCTTGCGGACCGGGGCGGGGGCCGGGGCCACGGGCGGGGCCGGGGGCGGCATCACCGCAGCGGGGCCGCCCAGGGCCTTGCCGCTGCCCGCCGCAGCCAGGCTCGGCGCCACCGCGCCGATGTCCTCGACCACGGCTTTCGGGACCTGAATCGTCCAGACCATGCCCGGCCCGCCGTCGCTGGTGACGGTGGTCCACATCAACATCGGCGTCTCGCCGTGGTGCGGCATCATGCTCAGGGCTTTGGTCAGGTCGCCGAGCCCGGCATCTTGCATGCCGCTCACCAGGCTCTTCACCAAGTTGCCGACGGTGAAGTACCCACCCGAGACGCCTCTCGAGGCCTTCAGCGGCGCGATGCCCTCTCGCGCGGCAAGCGACGAACCGCCCTTGCGCATGTCGAGCAGCTTCGCGTTGAGCGCCTTCTCGTCGGCCGAGAGCCCGACCCAGGTGCTGTCGCCATCGGGCACGAGCGCCATCACGATGGCCAGCGCCGGCACGGCGGCCGCCTTCTTCGCTCCGGGCATGCCTTCGTCCATCTTCGCAAAGAACGCGCTGGGCAGGTTCAGCTCGTACACCGTGGTCCCCGGGGGCATGCCCGGCACGCGGGAGGGCCGCGACGACAGCTTGGGCAGGTCCGCCGGCTTCACCTTGAGACGCTTGTCCACGACCTGGCGGAGCTGCGCGTCGTTGTACAGCTTCACTAGCTTGTCGAGGTACCCCTTGTACTTCGCGGGTTTCTCGTCGACCCCGATCACGTACCACCCCAGGTAGGATCGAATCCGCTCGCGAGTCTGCGCGGCGCTCGTGGCGGTGGCTGAAGCAGCGGCGCCCGCGATCTCGCCGTGGGCGTAGACCACGTCACCCTCGGTGGTCCACGTCTCGAGCATCAGCTCGGAGATCTGGTCCCGGACCTTGCGTGGCACCTTCTCTTTTTCCAGAGCCCCGTCGATGAGCTCGGCCATCGTCTTGCGGATGGCCTCGTAGCGCTTGGCGTTGGCGCCCACGCCAAAAGTCGCCATTTCGGCGTCCTTCGGCAGCTTCCAGAACTTCTCGGGAACGCCTTTGCTGCGCTTGGCCGCGTCCACCATGGTCTGCACGGTCCACGAGCTCTGCCCCTTGAACTTCATGCTGACGGTGCCGTTGATCAGCCCGCCCGAGCGGTCGATGCCGCCCTCGACGCGGATCTTGTCCACGTCCTCGGCCACGGCCAGCACCTCGTCGGCCAGCCCGTGGGCGGCGTCGGCCAGGGCGCGATCGAAGCGCGGGCTGTCCATCGACAGCTCGCTCATCACGAAGGGCATGGCCATCGTGCGGAGCTGCCTCAGCTCCTTGGCATAACGCCGACGGAGCGGCTCGGCCTGGATCTCGATGTACAGCTCGGACTTGCCGAGGGCCTCGCTGGGCAGACCGCGCGTCGCGTAGGGCAGCAGGGCGTCGATGTCCTCTTGCCTGTCGCCGCACACCAGGCGGGCCGGCGACTTTCCGACCGACGGCGCGACCGCGCAGACCGGGCCGCCCTCACCCTTCGCAATCAGGTACACGCTCGGGCGTAGCATCCGCGCAGACTGACCCTGGCGCTTCGCGAAGTTGACGATGCCGTCGACCGAGCTGACACCGACGGAGACCACCGCGAAAGGCTGCGGGAAGTTCCCGAGCCCCTTGTCGTCGAGCGACACGGCGACCTCGATCGGCGCGTCGAACACCAAGAGGTTCGCCATCTCGGGCTCGGTCTTCTTGATCAGCGCCCGCACGTCGATCGGGTACTTCGACCAGCTGGCGAGGGTATCCACCACGTTCGCCGGATTGCCCAACCGACCGACGCCCACCAGGCTCGCTGGCGCGGGGACCGTGCTCAGGTCCGGAGCGGGCCCGCTGGCGACGCCGCCGGGCTCCTTCGACCCGGGCGTGGTTCCGGGCCGCTTCGCCGGCGCCTGGGGCCCGCAGGCAACGAGAGCAAACGCACTGACGAGCAGAAGGGAGGTCCGAAGTCGGGTCATGGCGGCCGGGATTCATACACGATCCCGGATGCGCGGGAACTGCCGGATCGAGCGCGCCGGCTCGGGCTGGCGGGCCGGCTCAGCCGCCGCCGGGCTCGGGCAGCGACGGCACGCGGCCAGCCAGGAAGTAGCCCGTGTGCCAGAGCGCGCGCCCGCTGGCGCGGAGCAATGCGGCCTTGGACCAAGGCTTGCCGCCGAAGTGCTGACAACCCACGCGGATGAACTCCGGCGAGGCGTGGAGAAAGGCCTCGATGTTCGCGCGCGGCGGACCGTAAAACAGGCCCACGCCCAGGGAGCGCACGATCAGATCACGCCCGATGGAGCCGCGGCGAATGACCGACGGCCAGTCCTGGAAGTCGAGCTCCCCAGCCGGCAGCTTCTCGGCGAGGTACTTGGCCGCCGCCGCGCCATAGTAGATGGCCTGGGCGATCCCCTCGCCGGTCACGGGATCGATGCCCGCAGCCTCGCCCACCAAGAGCGAGTGCGGAGTCGACACCGGAACGTGCGGATCGAACACCAGCTCGGCGTAGCGCTTCTTCTTCAGCTTGCCGAGGTCGATGCCGCGGGTCGCGAGCTCGGCCTCGAGCACGGCCTTTATCTCGACCACCGCCGGGCCGTCGGTCGGCCGGAGGATGTACACGCCGCGCACGACCTTCTCTTGGCCGTCCACCAGGGTCGGGAAGTCCCAGTAGTACCCCGGCAGGTCGCGCCGGGTGGCGTCGAACACCAGCACGTCGCGCTCGAGGTCCGAGTCCACCGGATCGGTGTCCACCTCGATGGCCTGGGCCCGATACCTGGCGGCCTGGAAGCCCAGCGTACGGCGTACCACGCTGCGCACACCGTCGGCGCCGATCACGACCCGCGCGTGAATCGGCCCCGCGCTGGTGTCGACCTGGTAGCCCCGTGGCGTGCGGGTAAGGCCCGTGACGCGAGTGCCGCCGGAGAACGGGATCCCCCGCCGCAGGCCGATCTGCAAGAGCTCGTGGTCGAACTCCACTCGCCGGACGACGCGCCCGATCGCGTCTTCGCGCACGACCGTGGTCCGGCCCATGGCGCGAAACGCGATGGCGTTCACCGGCACGCCGGGGACGCACACGCTGACGCCGATCGACCCCAGGAGCTTGTCGGCGCGTGCGCCCACACCGCCGGCGCAGAACTTCTCGCGTGGGAAGCGCTCGGCGTCGACCACCAGCATGCGATCGGTGAGCGCTGGCATGGCGTGCGCCAAGAACAGCGCCGTCGCCATGCCAGCCGGACCGCCACCGACGATCAGGACCTCGACGTCTCGGGAGCTCGAAACCACGGATACTACCCGGGTCGAGGCTAGTTCGTTTCCTCGAACTCGGCGTCGATGACGTCGCCCTTCTTCTTGTCGTTCCCGGGCGGGGGGCCACCGGCCGCCGCGCCCGGCGCAGCACCCGCCCCGGCGCCCGCCGACTCGTAGAGCTTGCTGGCCATGGCGTACGCCTCTTTCTCCAGTCGGCCGAGGACGTCCTGCACCGCAGCGTCGTCCTGCTTCTCGATGGCGGCGCGGCCTTCTTTGATCAGCCCTTCCAGGCTCGAGACGTCCGCACCCTGCAGCTTCTCCTTGTTCTCGGAGATCTGCTTTTCCAGCGTGTAACACAGGTTGTCGAGCTTGTTGCGCCGCTCGATCTCTTCGCGCCGGCGCTTGTCCTCGGCCTCGTGCTCGCCCGCTTCGGTGACCATGCGGCTGATCTCGTCCTCACTGATGCCGCTGTTGGCGGTGATGGTGATGCGCTGATCCTTGCCGGTGGCCATGTCCTTGGCGGTGACGGCCAAGATGCCGTTGGCGTCGATGTCGAAGGTGACCTCGACCTTGGGCACCCCTCGGGGCGCGGGGGGCAGCCCTTCGAGGTGGAACTTGCCGAGGGTGCGGTTGTACCGCGCTTCGGCGCGCTCGCCCTGCAAGACGTGAATCTCCACGCTGGTCTGCCCGTCGGCGGCGGTCGAGTAGATCTCTTTCTTCTGAGTCGGGATGGTGGTGTTGCGCGGGATCATCACCGTCATCACGCTACCCAGCGTCTCGACACCCAGGCTGAGCGGGGTGACGTCGAGGAGCACGACGTCTTGGACCTCACCGCCCAGCACGCCGCCCTGCACCGCGGCGCCGACTGCGACGACCTCGTCCGGATTCACACCCTTGTGCGGCTCTTTCCCGAAGAACTTCTTGACCGTCTCTTGGACCATCGGGATGCGGGTCGAGCCGCCGACCAGCACCACCTCGTCGATCTCGCTGGCCTTCTTCTTGGAGTCTTCGAGCGCCTTCTTGACCGGGGTCATGCTGCGCTCGACCAAGGGGGCGATCATCTGCTCGAGACGCGCGCGGGTGAGCTGCTTCTGCAGGTGCTTCGGGCCGCTGGCATCCGCCGTGAGGAACGGCAGGTTGATGGTGGTCTCCATCTTGCTCGACAGCTCGATCTTGGCCTGCTCGGACGCGTCCTTCAGGCGCTGAATCACCATCTTGTCGTTGGAGATGTCGATCCCGGTGTCCTTCTTGAACTCGGCGATCAGCCACTCCATGATCTGGTGATCGACGTCGTCGCCGCCGAGGTGAGTGTCCCCGTTGGTGGCGATGACCTGCACCACGTTGTCGCCCACCTCGAGGATCGAGATGTCGAAGGTGCCGCCGCCGAAGTCGTAGACCGCGATGACCTCGTTCTTCTTGCTGTCGAGTCCGTAGGCCAGCGCCGCGGCGGTCGGCTCGTTGATGATGCGACGCACCTCGAGACCGGCGATCTTTCCGGCGTCCTTGGTGGCCTGGCGCTGCGAGTCGTTGAAGTAGGCGGGGACGGTGATGACCGCTTCGGTCACTTTCTCGCCCAGGTAGTCCTCGGCGGCCTTCTTCAGCTTCATCAGCACCTTGGCCGCGACCTCGGGCGGGGCCATGGCCTTGCCGCGCGCCTCGATGGCGACGTCGCCGTTCTTGCCGCTCACCACCTTGAACGGCACGCGCTTGCGCTCTTGCTCGACCTCGTCGAACCGACGGCCGATGAAGCGCTTGGACGAGTAGACCGTGTTCTCGGGGTTGGTCACCGCTTGGCGCTTCGCGATGGTGCCGACGAGGATCTCACCTTTCTCGTCCCACGCGACGACCGACGGGGTGAGGCGCGACCCCTCTTCGTTGACGATGACCTTGGGCTCTTTGCCCTCCATCACCGCGACGACGCTGTTCGTCGTTCCGAGATCGATTCCGATGATCTTGCCCATGACGCTCTGTTCTCCTGGTGCTTCGGCGGTGCCCGGCGGGCAGTCGAGAGTGTGACCGCGCCTCGCGAGCCCTCGCGCCCCGCGGCGTTCCGAGTTTTCGGCCGCGGGATGGGTCGGAAGATAACCACCAGGCTACCGGGGTCAACGGTGGAGGAGGGCCCGCCCTCGAAGGATTTGGTTGACAGATCGAGTTCCGCGGATACCCTCGCGGTCCCTTCCCGGGGCTGTAGCTCAGCTGGGAGAGCGCTGCGTTCGCAATGCAGAGGTCAGGGGTTCGATCCCCCTCAGCTCCACCAAAACCCGATCCACTTACCCGCGCCCAGTCGGCGGCGCGCCAGACCCAAACACAGGCCCAACGTGGCGAAGACCCAGGGCACGGGCTTGGCCGGCCCCCGCTCTCCGCCCAGCGAGCAGCCTCCGCCACTGTCCGAGTCCGCGGCGTTGCCTGCCGGCGGCGCCGCGCAGACGCCGAGCGAGGTGCACTCGAGGCCGGCGGCGCAGGGCGAGCTGGCGTTGCACACCGCCGCGCACGTGCCTGTCTCCGGCGCGCCCGCGGCATAGCACTGGTAGCCGCTCGGACAGCCCTGCCCCTGCCCGCAGCTCTGGCCCTGGGCGCTGCCGCCATCGGGCGGCGGCGGCGGGGGCTCTTCAGGGTCGCTCTTGCCGCTGAGCGCCCAGAACGGCGGCTCGGCGCCCGCCTTCTGTGCGGCGTCCTTCGCCGTTTCGACGATGAACGCGCTCCACGCCGACACCGCGCCGTAGATCGGCGTGGTGCAGCCCTCGCCACCGCGGGAGACGACGCCGACGACCTTGCCCTTGGCGTCGAGCGCCGGGCCGCCCGAGTCGCCCTGACAGATGCCGGTGTCACCCAGGAACTCGCTGCCCGCGATGCTGGGGTGCCCGCACTCTCCCGGGCCGCACTTCACCGCGAGGCCGCCCAGCGCCATGCGCTCGCCACCGCTCCAACCCCCTGAGGTGCCCTGCTGGCCATAGCCGACCGCCGAGTAGGGCTCACCGGCGACGACCGGGACGTCGATGCGCGGCACGCGCGGCGGCACGTCGACGTTCTCGGCCAGGATGATCATCGCGACGTCGAACCCGCAAGCATCGTCACCGTCCGCCGGCACACGCACCTCGGCACTCTTGAACCACTTCCCTTGCTGCGACAGCTGCTGGTCCGTCGAGACGAAGAACCCGCCACCGGCGTAGGGCGAGCCGAACTTCGAGACCCCACACTGCACGGTGCCGCCAGTGTCCGGGACGATGGGCGACACGCAATGCCGCGCGGTGAGCACCAAGTTCGGCGCGATCAGCGAGCCGGTGCACATGCCGCCGTTCATGGCGAACATCCCCACCACGTTCACGTCCTCGAAGTCCTCTTGGCCGCCCTTGATGGCGGTGGTGCTCTCACCAGCCGGGGGCTCGGTGGCGGGTGAAGCTCCGCAACCGACTGCCGAGAGTGAGACGAGACAGGACACGAGGAGGGTGCGCTTCATGTCGATCCTTCCGGGTAGAACGTGGCCCACGTCGGCTCGCGTGTTGGATCACGCGCGAGCCGAGCGCCGCTGGGGGGACCCCTCGTTCTTACGGTGGGGCGCCGGTGTCGGCCAGCGTGAAGTCTGCGTTTTCGGCTGGATCTCGTGCGCCAGAGGTGGAAAGTAGCAGCGTCGCTAGAAAGCCGGTGCCCAGGTGTCCCCCGAAATCTGCTTGACGCAACCGATCTCCGCCCCGCGCTCGCGGATCTGGCGAGCGTGCAGCAGCGCGCGGGGCATGACCGCCTGGCAGGCCGACGAAGCCAGCGGCGAGCTCGAGGCGGGCTCGATGCTCGAGCTGCGATGGCCCGCGCTCGGCGTCGAGCTGTCACTCGGCGTGCTCGAGGTCGTCCCCGAGCGCCGGATCGTGCTGGCCAAGGGCGCGACCCGCGTGGTGCTCGAGCTCGACGACGGCGGCGTCGCGCTCACCCACTCCGGGGTGGGCGACGGCGACGAGCGCGAGGGCGTGAGCTCGTCGTGGCAGCTCAGCCTGGGCTTGCTCATGCACTATTGCGAGTCCCATCCCGAGAGCTCTCGCAGCGTGCGCTGGCTGATGCGACCGGCGCGAACCAACACCGACACCGCGCACGTGTTCTTCACCGACCGAGACGCGCTGGCGAGCTGGCTCGGTCGCGGCGACGGAGTGGGCGCGGCCGGCACGCGCTTCAGCTTGGACCTGGGCGCTGGCGAGACGATGACCGGGCGAGTGCTCTCCCATGCGCCCGGTCGCGACGTGGCGCTGAGCTGGGAACAGGACGATCACTCCGTGGTCGTCCTGCGCACGCTGCCGCAGCCCTTCGAGCCCGGGGTGCGCTTGGTCGTGCTGTCGTACTCGCGCTGGGGCGAAAAGCCCGCCGTCGAGGCGCGGCTCGGCTTGCTCGAGGCCGCCCACCACCGGCTGATCCGCGTGCTCGACGGCGAGCGGAGCGCGTGAGCGGTCGGGCTCACTTCACCCAGCCGGGCGTGTCCTTGCATTGCCACTTGAACCCGGCGTAGTCGAGGTCGATGTCGACGAGGTAGGTCTTCACCGTTTTCTTGTCGAACCACCTCCCGTAGACGTGGCGGCCGTGCACCGACTTGTACGCCAGCGTGCTGCCGAAGTTCACGTCTGGCAACTGGCACCGCTTTCCCGTGGCCAGGTCGAGCGTCGCGAGCGCAGTGCTTCCTCCGTAGTACGAGCCCCAGTCCTCCGGGCTCGGCTCGGCGGCGCCGAGCGGCGCCTCGTTCCACACCGCCAGCCCGTCGCCGATCCCCGGATAGACCTTCGCCCGCGGCTCGCCCGGCGAGTCGAAGGTCGCGCGCCGCGTCATGCCCGTCGAAAAATCGTGGAAGTACACCTCGCCGCCCTTGCGGGTAGAGAACACGTGGGAACCTGGTCCCGGCGGGTCGCGGTAGTCGATCCAGGCGTACTGCTTGCGATCCGCAGCGCAGCTGCCGTCCACCTGCAGCTCCTTGCCGTCATCGAGCTTCTTCTGCGCCTTCAGCTCGGGCAGCTCGGGGTCGATGACGTAGATCTTGCCGTTTTCGCAGACGAGCAGGCCCTCGGTCGCGCACACCGAGTAGCACGAGCCGAACGCCAGCCACTTCTGCTCGCCGGTCTGACGATTGCGCGAGTGGATCCCTTTGAAGGTGTAGAACACGTACTTGTCGTTCAGGGCCGTCAGCTCGCTGCCGTCTGCGCTTCCGTCAACCGGCGTCCAACGGAAGACAGTCTTGGTCTCGCCGGTGATCAGGCTCGTCAGCTCGATCTGGCCGTCGCCGATGCCGAAGGACCGCGCGCTCGACATGTAGTCGCCCCACAAGCCGAGCTGGATGTGCCCTGTGTCGTTCTTGCGAGGTACGAGCGAAGTGATGCTCTCACCGACGCCGGAAAAGCCCACGCCTTGCCCATTGGACGAGAGCCCCATCACGCGGCCAGTGGTGTATCCGGGGATGTCGCCGGTGCTGCTGATGGGCACGTTGAGCGCCACCCGGCACCCCGGGCCGCAGTCGGGGTTCTTCTCGGGGCCCACCGTGGGCCAGTCCTTCGGCTTCGTGTCGTGCCAGATCGGGTCCCAGGGCTCGGCCCCGTCACCGTCTGCCCCGTCGCCGGCGGCGCCACCCCCGACGCCTCCGGTTCCGCCGGTTGCCGCGCCGACATCCTCGCCGCCAGGACAGCCCCCGAGCACCAGGAATGGCGAGGCCATGACCAGCGCGCCACCCAGCCAGCGCGATGCGCCGTTCACGGCACGACCTTCGCGATCTCGACCTGCGCCTGATGAACCCGCACCACGAGCTCGCCCCGATCGCGCCGCCTCACCCAGCTCTCCACGCCGTGGCTTCCCGTGACGGCGAGCCCTGCCCCGCGCAGATCTATCACCGGCCGGTGCTGCCCGTGCTTGCTCACTCCGTACGCCCGGCCGCCCGCACGATCGATCCGCAGCGCCTCGAGCGGGTGCACGATCACCTTCTGCCCGCCGAGCGTAGGGTGCCCGAGATCGCGCACACCCACGTCGAACAGCATCAGCCCCGACGCCACCAGCAGCCGCTGGTCACCCGCGGCCACCGCCACCACCTTCGCGAGGGCGTCGACCATCGGCCCAGGGATGACCGCGTCGGCCTTCTTGCACAGCGCCGTGGACGCGGCATCTGTGCCGAGCGCGATGGGCTTCGGTGACAAGGGGACGAGCAGCGACATCGATCGAAGCGTGAGCGGCTCGCCAGCGCCCGGGCCGATGATCGCGAGCCCCACGGTGGTGACCACAGCCCAGCTCGTCTCGCTGAGCGCCGTCATCTGCAGCGGGCGCCCACGGAGCGCGAGCGGCGCGTCCAGGCTGAGCGCTGCGCCAATCGCGCGCACCTTGGCCACGCCCGCGTCGGTGGCCACCACCGCTCCCTCCGCGTCGACCGACAGAGCTCGCGCCTTCGCCGGGAGCGCCGCGCTCGCGATCAACGCCGGCGTGGAGCCTGCGACCGACCAGCGCTCGAGGCTCTCGCCGCGAAGCACCCAGACCGAGTGGCCCTCCGTGTCCGCCGCGATCGCGGGGCCCGGGAGCGTCACCGAGGCGGCGAGACCGCCGCGCGAGCCCTCGCACGCGCTCTCCGCCGCGCCGCACGGGACAGCTCCGGGGTTCGACCAAGATTCGGTGCCGAGCGAGCACAGCTTCCCGCCGAGGATGTCGGTCGGCGCGCAGGCGAGCCCCTCGTCGGCCACGCGGGCTTCTTGCCAGCCCCGCGCGGTCCGCAGTCGCGTAGCCACCAGCTCCGGGCGCGTCAGATCCAGGCTCAGCGCCCGGAGCGCACCCTCGAAGACCGAGTCGACGACGGCGGTGGTGCCGAGCTCGAGCGTGCTCGCGCGAGTCGTGTCCCCGAACAAGCGCGCGGTCGCCGCGCCGCCGGGACCGACGTGCCACACGTCGTCGTGCTTCGCGCCGCTCGCGTCGCTGCCGCCCAGGTAGAGGATGCGCTCGCCGCCGGGGCTCACGCTGAGCGCTGCGCCGCGGCGCGCCGGCAAGTCCGACCGCGCGAGCGACACCGGCCCGCCGAACAGCCCGACGTCCCACAGCTGCCCCACGAGCGTGCCGTCGCGGGCGCCGCCCGCGATGAGCAAGTGCGAGCCCCAGAGCGCGAGGGCCGCGCCGTCGAGGCCGGCGACCTCGGGCGGCAGCGCGCCCTCGGCCCAGAGCCGCGAGCCCGTGGAGAACCAATCCACGCGGCCGCCGACCGTGTCCACCAGCGCGACCGCCATGCCGGTGGGATCCGCGATCAGCGCCGCGCTCGAGCTCACCGCGCCCGGGAGCGTGCCCTCACCCGCGATCTCGTAGGTGATCGACTGATCGGCCGAGGCCACCGGCGCGGGCAGCGCCCAGCGCGCGCCCCCGGACGAGCGGTCGACGGCGATCAGCGCGGGCTCTTCGCGGCGGCTCCGGGTCGAGGCCAGCGGCGCCGCGAGGGCAGCGAGCACCGGCGTGCTCTGGGCGGCGCCACCCACCGGCGCCACGAGCGCTGGCGCCGTGGCGAGCCAACCCTGCGCCGCGACCGAGCCGAGCGAGAGGGCGGCGTAGCTCCCCTCGGCGGGCCGCGCGATCGCGGCTCGTATCACCAGCCCGCCGTCGTGCGCCAGCAAGCGGAGCCCCGAGAACCCCGTGACGTCGGGCTTGACCGGATCCGGCCCGAACCAGAGCTTCACCAGGGCCAGCTGCTGGTCGATGGTCAGCACCGCGCAGGGCGGCTTCAGCGAGAACGCCGAGTGGTTCGAGGTCAGGTCCGCCATCGGTTGCTCGGAAAAGCTGGCTCGCATGCGGATGCTGTGATCGCTTTCGAGGTCCCAGAGCTGGTCGGCGCGGTGCTGCGGGTCGTACTCGGGATCGTGATGGAACGAGAACTGACTCTGCTTGTTCGGCGTCGCCGGCGGCGCGCTGATCTCGGGCAGGGTCCAGAGGGCGTACTGGTGCGTCAGGCCTTGGTGCGCGCCGGAGAATGGGGAGGCGGCCTCGGTGATGACGTCTTCCGGCGCAAAATGCGGGGTCGCACTCGCCGGCCCGAAGGCCTTCAGCTCGTCGAGCCAGCGCCACGAGACGCCGGACGGCTCCGACCCAAAGCGTGGCACCGCCAGCGGGAAGCTGTCGCACCAGCTCTCGGGGTTGCGCGCGCAGCTCGGCCGATCGACGGGGCGAAAGCCACGGCCGTCGTAGACGTCGTCGTCCGCCCGCCGCGCGCTCCCGCGGTAGCAGGCGCTTTGCGGATCGAGCAGGCAGGACGCACCAGTGAGCGGCGCCCCAGTTTCCCGGTTCCGGCACGCGCAGCGGTAGCTCTGCACCGGAAACGTCGCAGGCATCTCGGTCTTCGGTGCGAGCCAGAACGGGTCGTTGGCGCTGACCCCGCGGGACACCCTCGTGGTCACGCCGATCGCGTCTTGCCCCACCGAGACCCAGCCGGCGCCCCCGCAGGTATTGTTGGACGAGCTCTTCGGGTTCCAGGTCGAGTACGCCGCCGGGTACGGATCGCACGTCTCGCCGCGTTGCAGCGCCCCGAGCTCGTTGTTGCCGGTCGGGTGCGGCGGCCAGCTCAGATCCTCGCCCCAACGGTTGCTGACCGTGACGCCGCCCCCAGGGGTGAGGCCTAGCGGGAGCTTCGGGCAAGCGTCCAGCCCATCGGGCGGCCCGTCCTGATCGGTGTCCAGGAAGCCGCCGAACGCGTGGGTCGGGATCGGAGACCAGGTGTTGAAGGCTTGGGGAACCGGCGGTTTTCCGGGCGTCCCGATGCCCACCCATCGCTGACGGAAATTGCCGTCGAAGTCGCAGGCGCCGTAGAGGTGATCGCCGTCGGCGTCTAGCTCGGGGCCGCTGTCGAGCGGGCAGAGGTCAGTCGACGAGATGCCGATCCCGCTCTCGTGGACCTGATCGGACTCGGGCCGACCATCGCCGTCGGCATCGAAAGTGAACGCGCCTCCAGGGTCCAAGGCGCCCATCGGGGGGTCGACGTTGTAGAACGCCACCAACGACTGTCCGGAGAACCCCAGGTTGTCTAGGCGTGCCGGCTGCATGCGAGACGCGACCACCGCCTGTCCTGTGCGCGCGTAGGTACAGACGTTCGCCCAGTAGACGTTGCCCGGCACAGACACCGCGACGCGCTGGGTCGGGACGCGGAACAGCGCGGAGGGGACGCGCGAAACCCCGTTGCCGCGGTGCGGATCCGTGCACCAGGTTCCGTCAATGTCGGAGTCATCGACGCCCGCTGAGCAATAGTCATGGTGCTTCCCCGCTGAGGCGTAGACGACGGGGTGCGTTCCGTTCATCTCCGCCGGCCAGCACCTCGAGAACTCGGCGAGCTCGGCCCGCCAGACGACATCTTTGAAGACACGCACGTCAATCCGCGTTCCCCAGGTGTCGCCGTCGTGGGCTTGGAAGTAGTCAGAGCAGTCCACCGAATTGGCGTTCGGGAAGCCCCCGTCCCGCCTCCACATCGCCACCATCTCGAAGCGAATCAAGATCTCGTCAGGTTTCGCAGCCTGAATTCGGTACGCCGAGAAGCCGGTTACCGGCTCATTGGGCTGCAGGCTCGAGCTCGGCTCGTCCGCGTCGAAACGAAAAGCCGGGACGAAGCACTCCGCGAGCTGTTGCTCGATCTCGTCGTCGAGCCCGTTGCCGTCTTCGTCCATCTGGCAGCGGGCCTCGGCGTCACGGTCGAGGAAAACGGGCGAGCGCTCCAAGAAACGACAGTCGAGCGGAGCCGCCTCCGCCCGCGTTCCCGGCGCGGAGGCAGCCAGCGCGATCAGCGCCGCAAGGAACCATCGTGCGTGCGTGCGTGCGTGCGTGCGTGCGTGCGTGCGTGCGTGCTAACCGCGTGCCAACCATCGTCCGCCTCCCTGTCCCGCGCCATGTCGGGATTATCCGCCTCCGCCCCGTCCGAGGCAAGCCAACCCCAGTCCCCCCCACTCTTGATCGGTGAAGCGCGGCGCGCGATCGCGCGCCGCGCTCTGGGGTGGGGGCGGGAGGCCGAGGAGGTGGCGTGCCTTGGGCTCGGGG
>JACPVJ010000032.1 GCA_016191785.1 Myxococcales bacterium
GAGCGACATCGGCCACAGGGCAACGCACATCGACGTGGTCCCTGTCGCTGTGAGCGACACCGGCCACAGGGCAACGCACATCGACGTGGTCCCTGTCGCTGTGAGCGACACCGGCCACAGGGCAACGCACATCGACGTGGTCGGTGTCGCGTGGCGGCGAGCGCGCTACGGGGCCGCGGCGCGCGCCTCGGCGAGGCGTCGCTCCACGTAGTCGGCGGGCGGCATCTCTTCGAGCGTGAAGGTGATCTGCCGGGTGAAGGGGTGCTCTTCGAGGGCCAGGTACCCTTCGTCGGCCAGCGTGCAGAGCATGCCGAAGGTGTGGCTGGGCGTGGACACGGGGTGAGAGCCCGCGTTGGGGATGAACGCGTTCAAGTCGCACGCGCGAAATGGCTTGGCTCGACGTTCGGCGTCACCGAAGAAGCCCTCGAGCAGCGCGCGGTAGATGCCACGGAAATAGCCCTCCGCGAACGCCACCCACTCGAGCGGCCGGGTGACGGCGAACTTGCCGTGGGGCGACAGGACCGCGCGCACCGCATGGGTCTCGAAGAAACCACGGAGCGCGCGGAGGGTGTCGAGGAAGCGCTCATAGGCCAGCGAGTACGACTGACCAGCGACGGTGAAGATCGGGATCACGTATCCGTGGGTCTCGGGCCGCTCGACCAGGCCGGTGCAGATGATGGTGTCACCCGGAATGGCCACGCCGAGCTCCGGGTCGTGATAGAGCACGCAGTCCTGCGAGTGGCCGGGCGTCTCCAGGGCGCGGAGCCCCGCCGGCAGCGGGCCTCGGTCGACGAACGACAGCGCCCGCTTGGGCGTGCGCGCAAAGTAACCGCTGAGCCGCTTGCGGAGCGCGTTGTTCAGCATCTGCTCGTCGCTGAACGCGTTGTACTCGTGCAGGCCCCAGTGGGCGCGCGTCTGGAAGATCTCGTACGTCTCGTTCACGAACGCCGCCTCGGGGTGGGTCAAGAAGCGATACCCCGCCGAGTGCAGGTAGATCGGCGCGCGCTCGCCCTCGGGGCGACCGATTCCCGAGATGAGGCCCGCCGCGCCCGCGTGATCGCCGTGGCAATGCGTGAGCAAGAGCCCGTCGAGTCGGCGCACGCCGCGCGCCTCGAGGGCGCGGCGCGTCTCTTCGACCACGTCTTGCCGCGCGGGCCCGCACTCGAACAAAAGGGTCTGCCCAGCGTGCCGACGCAGCACCAAGTTCACGTGCTTCGGGCTCGGGTATCCGCTGGGGACGGGCAGCACCTCGAGCCGACCGGTCAGGCCGAGCTCGGCGAAGGCGTCCGCAAAGGGCTGCACGTCACGCTGCTCATACCACGCTTCGCTCGGCCCAGAAGCGCTTCACCGCGGAGAGCTCGTCGGCGCGTCGGGCGGGCGGCAGCGCGGCCAGCACCCGCTTGCCGTAGCTCTTCTTGTGCACGCGGTCGTCGAACAGCGCCACCACGCCGTAGTCGTCGCGGGTGCGGATCAGGCGACCGAACCCTTGCTTGAGGGCCAGCGCCGCGGCAGGCACGAACAGCTGCATGAATGGGTTTTCGCCCTGCTCTTCCAGCCGCGCCGACCGCGCCTTCACGATCGGATCGCTGGGCACGAAGAACGGGATCTTCTCGAGCACCACCAGGCGCAGCGCGTGCCCGGGGATGTCCACCCCTTCCCAGAAGCTACTGGTCGCCACCAGCACCGCGCGACCGTCGGCGCGGAAGCGCTCGAGCAGCGCCCCCTTCGGGGCCTCGCCCTGGAGCAAGAGGGCGCGGTCGCCCAGCTGGCCCCGCAGCGCGGCATGAAGCGCGCGCATCGACCGCAGGCTGGTGGTCAGGACGAACGCGCCGCCGTCGGTCAGCGCACACAGCTCGGCGATGCGGGTCGAAGCCGCCGAGACGAAGTCGGGCGCAGCCGGCTCGGGCAGGTCGCGCGGGGTGTAAAAGAGCGCGTTCTTCGGGTAGTCGAAGGGCGAGTCGATCACCTGCTCTTCGACGCCGATGCTGCCGTCGGTCAAGCCCAAGCGCGATCGCAGGTAGGAAAAGGGGCTGTCGCCCGGGCGCGCGGCGCCCGTCGCCAGGGTCGCGCTGGTGAGCACGACCGACGGGACACTGGCGAACACCAGGTCTCGGAAGAGCGCCGACACGTCCACCGGCGCGGACGACAGCGTGTGGCTCTTGCCGCCGGCGTCGAGCCAGGTGACGCGCCCCGGACCGCCTTCAATGGCGATCGCCAAGCTGTCGCGCAGCGCGCTCACCCGACGCGCCACGACCTCGAGCGCGTCCGCGATCGTCCGCGGGTCCTTGGCCACGTGCGTCTTCTGCTGGCTCAGGCGCCCTCGAGCCGACTCGGCCAGGGCCAGCGCGCCCTCGAGCGCCGAGTCCAGATCGTGCCAGCGCGTCGCGAGCTCTCCGGTGAAGACGTCCCGCTCGACGGCGACGCGAGCATCGAGCCCGCCCCCGAGGTCGGCGGTCACCGCGAGCCGCGCCCAGAACGCGTCGGACGCGCGGCGCGCGGCCTCGATCGCCGCGTCGCCCTCGCCCGCCAGCGCCACCGCGCGCCCCAGATCTCGGAGAATGACCTCGATCCGAGCGCTGGACACCCGCACTCCGAAGAAATCCGTGGCGATGTCCTCGAGCTGGTGCGCCTCGTCGAAGATCACTGCGTCGTATTCGGGCAGCACGCGGCCGGGGTGCGGCCCCCGAAGGGCCAGGTCGGCGAAGAACAAGTGGTGATTGACGATCACGAGTCGCGCGGCGTCGGCCTCGCGCCGCATGCGCGTCACGAAACACTCGTCGAAGTGGGCACAACCGGCGCCGAGGCGCGTGTCGCTGGACGAGGTCACGTCGCGCCAGACCGGGTGATCTTCCGGTAACGTCGCGAGCTCGCTGACGTCGCCGGTGAAGGTCGTGCGGCGCCAGTCCTCCACCAACCGAAGCGCCGGGTCGAGACCGCCAAGGCGCTGCTCTTCGAAGCGACGCAGACACAGGTAGTTCGACAGGCCCTTCATCACTGCCGCGCGCGGGTCGAGCCCCATGCGCTCGAGCAGCGGAAGGTCACGGTTGGCGATCTGTTCCTGCAAGGCGCGGGTCGCCGTCGACACGACGACCTTCTTCCCGCTCAGGATCGCCGGGATCAAATAGGCCAGGGTCTTGCCCGTGCCGGTGCCGGCCTCGCACAAGAGCACTCGCTCTTCGGTCAGCGCACGCTCCACCGAGGCAGCCATCTGAAGCTGCGCCGGCCGCGACTCGTAGCGCGAGAGCGAAGACGCGAGAGGCCCCGCGTCGCCCAAGAGCTCGGCGGCGCGCCTCACCCGCTCTTCGAATCCGGCGGCGGCACGGTGCCAGGCGGCGGGGGACCGGTGTTGGTGTCGAGGTACTGCACGCCGCAGATCTGCCCGTCGGCTTCTTCTTGGACCCACACGATGCGGCACGCGCGCCGCAGGTGCTCCTCGTCGCCGAGGGAGATCTCGTAGTCGACGCCGAGCTCGACCCGATCTTCCACGATGATGCGAACGCCGCCGCGGCTCACGTTCAGGGTCCAGCCCTCGACCTCGGTGCCGAGCCGGAACAGGCGTACGCGGTCCGACGCCTCGCGCCGCGCGCCCCCAGACTGGCGCCGGGTGCCGTGGGCACTCTCGCCTGCCGCGGGGGGTGACTTCGAGTCTTGGTCGGGCACGATCCGGCTGAACATACCAAACTGGCGCATCCGGTGCGCCTGCTTCCACGAGCGTTCGTGCGCGAGGCTCGCTTGACGCTGCCGCCCCGGTCTGCGAAGTATGTGTCACCGTCAGGCACGGGGGCTTAGGTCTAATCGTCGAAGATCGTTGACCATCGGGACAAACAGGGCAGCCAGCCGGCCGCCGATTCGGTAGACTCCCGACCACGCCGCTAGCCAAATGCCGTCGCTCACCCCCCAAGAGCTGAAAAAGCTGCTTCTCAGCGAGGGGTTCGAGGTTTATCGAACGCTGTCGGATCGCGTCGTCCTGGCCGACCGCGTGCGAGACAACCTGATCATGGACAGCGGCGTGTGCGCCCTGACCCAGGACGGCGCGCTGGGCGTTCGTGTCATCTTTCGGTCGCAAGCTTGCGATTTTCAAGGTGAAAGCCCAGAGGGCCTGTTCGGTCACGCCCGTCGCCTCGGCCAGCCGGCAGAGAGCCACGGTTTCGCGGAGGCCAGCGCCTCGGTCGTGCCGATCCACGACCCCGGCGACCGGAGCCGGGTCCTGGATACCTGGTACGAGGTCGGGTACGAGCGCCCGGTTGCGGACGCGACCGAGCTGGTGACCGAGCTCAAGGCAGCTCTGACCTGGTCGAAGGTCGCGAGCCGCGCCGGGGCGTAGACCAGCCCAGGGGGGCGTGGTAGGTCCGTCGCCCTTCCGCGCGCCCCCGTCGGGCGCGCCCCCCATCGAGCCATGCTGTCGTTCTTTCGCAAGGGTGGGGGCGGCCAGGTCATCGTTGCCGCGGTCGCCTTCGCAGTCATCATCGTCTTCGTCTTGGAGTTCCGGCCGGGCCGCGAGGGCCGCTCGGGCATCAGCCGCGAGTGCGCGGTGAAGGTCTCCGACAGCTGCATCGACAAGAAAGAGTACTGGGCGGCCTACAACCTGATCGTCCCGAGGGAGCTCCCGCAGAAGAAGGTCAAGTCCATGGGCCTGCGGAAGACCGTGATGGACGGCTTCGTCGAGCGCGAGCTGCTGCTCAAAGAGGCCGAGCGCCTGGGCGTCAGCGTGAGCGACGAAGAGCTCGACAAAGAGCTGTCGGCGGGTCGCGTCCGCATCTCGCTGCCGTACCACCAGATGGGCTGGCTGGGGTACTCGCTGGGCATCAACGAAGAGATGGTGCGCCTGCTGCAGGTGAACAGCAGTCAGACCAAAGAGTTCGACTACAAGGTCTACGAGCGGGCCGTCCGCAACGCGACCAACCGCAGCCCGAAAGAGTTCAAGGAGATGCAGCGCCGCGAGGTCGTGGCTCAGCGCATGCGCGATCTGGTGCGGTCCCGCGTTCGGGTCTCCGAGACCGAAGCCTACACGCAGTGGGAGCGCGAGCGCTCCAAGGCCATCGCCCGGGTGGTCTCGGTCCCGCGCGAGTGGTTCGCGAAGTGGGTGGTCGACGCGTCCGACGCGACGGTCGACGACTGGGCCGTCAAGAACGAGAAGCACGTCGAGGACGCCTGGAAGCAGGCGCAAGCCAACTGGAAGCCCGAGTGCCCGCTGGTCAGCGAGGTCGTCGCCAGCGTCGAAGAAGAGGCCGGCGACGCGACCAAGACCGAGCAGCGCCAGAAGGTGCAGGCGGCGCTCGACCGCATCAAGAAGGGTGAGGCGTTCGACGCGGTCGCCCGTGCCACGAGCGAGGGCTCGGCAGCCGAGGTCGGCGGCGAGCTCGGCTGTCTGACCGAGGGCTACGGTCCCGGCGCCAAAGAGCTGCTCGAGGCCGCCAAGAACCTCAAGCCTGGCCAGGTCTCGGAGGTCATCGAGTCGAAGCGCGGCTTCCACGTGATCAAGCTCCACGGGGTGCTCGCCGAGAAGGACGTCGAGAAGCTGGGCAAGCGTGCGACCGCCCGGCGCCTGGCGGTTCCGGCCATGGCCACCGAGCTCGCCAAAGAGTTCTCCGACAAGCTGATCGAGAAGGCCAAGGCCGGCGAGAAGCTCGAGGACGCAGCCAAGGCGATGGCGCTGGAATACGCAGAGCGCCGCCCGGCGCAGAAGCCCGCTGCGGCAGCGGCGCCCGCGCCCGCGAAGGCGACCGAGCCGCCGGCGATGGAAGATCCGCTTCGGCCCAAGGTCGAGATCACCGCGCCCTTCAGCATCGCGGGAAGCCCGGTCGAGGGTCCGTTGCCGACCGAGGCGCCCGCCGCCAAGCTGTTCGCGCTCGAGAAGGTCGACGCGGTGGTCGAGAAGCCCGTGCGCACCACCGCCGGCTTCGCCGTGATGCAGCTGAAGGAGAAGACCCTGGCGAAGAAGGAAGACTTCGCCAAGGAGCGCCTCTCGATCTTGCGTGCGCTCCGCCAGTCGAAGGAGCAAGACGCAGTGGCTCGCTACATCGCGGTCTTGCGCGGCAAGGTGAAGGACAAGGTCACCTACGACCCGCGTCTGCTCGACGACAAGATCGCTGAAGACGGCTCGGGAGACGGTTGAAGCTCGACGAGCTCACCTTCGTCGAGCGCACCCTGCAGAGCGGGCTGCGGGCCGTGGTCGTGCCCATGCCCGGCGTGCACCGGGTGGTCGTCAACGCGCAGCTTCGCACCGGGCCGGCCTACGAGCCCATCGAGGACAACGGCATCAGTCATTTCCTCGAGCACATGCTGTACCGCGGTACCGAGCGCCACCCGTCGGCCCACGCCCAGGCCGACGCCTTCGAGAGCCTGGGTGGCACGCTCAGCGCCTCGACCTACGTCGATCACGGCTCGATGGCCATCGCCGTCCCGGTCGAGTCGTTCGGCTCTACGTTGCCGCTCTTCGCCGAGGTCTACCAGCAGCCACTGTTCAGCCACATCGAGACCGAGAAGGGCATCGTGGGCGAGGAGATCCTCGAGAGCCTGGACGACGACGGCGAGCCGGTCGGTGCGGACGAGCTGATCCGCACGCTCTGCTTCGGCGATCACCGCCTGGGCCGCCCGATCGTGGGCACCGCAGACAACCTCGAGGCCGTCGACCGCGCCAAGCTGGTCCACTATCACCGCGCGCTGTACGTCGGAGCGAACACCGTGATCTGCGTGGCCGGCCCGGTCGACGCCGACCAGGTGCACGCCGCCCTGGCGCAAGAGTTCGCGGCGGTGGCCGCGGGGACCACGCCGACCACGCCGAGCCTGGCCGACCAGCGCGAGCCGCGCTTCCGCTACGTCGATCACGCCGGCAGCCAGACCGAGCTTCGCGTCGCGTTCCGCGCGCCGCCCGACCTGCACCCCCTCGAGCCCGCCGCCGACATCTTGCTGCGCGTGCTCGACGACGGCATGTCGACCCGCCTGTACCACCGCATCTGCGACGAGAAGGGGCTCTGCTACGACGTGTCGGCCGGGTACGAAGCCTACGCCGCCGGCGGGATCTTCGACCTCTCCGCCGAGGCCACCCACGAGCGCGCCGAAGAGCTGCTCTCCGAGCTGTTCACCTTGGTGCGCGACCTGCGCGATCGTGGCCCGACCGACGCAGAGCTCGACAAGGTTCGCGCGCGACTGGGCTGGCACTTCGAGGCCATGCTCGACGATCCGGGTGAGCTCGCCTCGTTCATGGCCTCTGGCATCTTGACCGGCGTCGCGCCGCGCTTGGGCGAGCGGCGGAGCCAGCTCTTGTCGGTCGGCAAAGGCGAGGTGCGTCGGGCCGCCGAGCACATCTTCAGCGCTTCGGGGATGAGCGTGTTGGCGGTGGGGTCGCTCCGCAAGAAAGAGCGTAAGGCGCTCGAGCGCGCGGTTCTGGGCTTCGGCTGAGTCTTCTGCCCACATCCGCCCCGTCTCCGGCCGCTTGGATCCCGGCTGCGTGCCAGGCTACGCTGAAGGGCATGCGCAAGACCACGCTGCTCGTCGCTTCGCTGGTGGTGTCACTGACCGCGTTCGCCGCCGCTTGCGGCTCGGATGACGACGATGACGGCGGGGGCGGGGGCGGCAGCGGGGGAACCGGCGGGGGCAGCCCGGACAACGTGGGCTCGGTGTGCAAGGCGGCCACCGATTGCTTCGACGAGCTCGACGCCAGCGCGCTGAAGGGCGAGGCCATGTGCCTCGATCGCACCGACGAGGGCTACTGCACCCACCTGTGCACCACCGACGCGGACTGCTGCGCGGTGGAGGGCGAGTGCAAGACCGGCCTGAAACAAGTGTGCGCGCCCTTCGAGTCGACCGGCAAGAAGATGTGCTTCCTGAGCTGCGAGGACGCCGACCTCGGCGGCGCGGACAGCGAGCAGTATTGCCGCGACAACGTCCACCCGGACTTCGGTTGCCGCTCCACCGGCGGCGGAAAAGAGAACAAGAAGGTCTGCTTCCCGACGGCGTGCGGTGTGGGCGAGGCGTGCGGCGTGGACGCCGAGTGCGACACGGGGCTGACCTGCCTCACGGGGTACAAGGGCGGCTACTGCGCGAAGTCCGACTGCAAGGCCAACGCGGACTGCCCGACCGGGTCGCTGTGCGTGAAGGACGGCGACTCGAGCTACTGCGCGCGCACCTGCCAAGCGCCGGGCGACTGCGGGGCCTGCCGCGCCGTCGATGTGGCCGCGGACTGCAAGGCCGACGCGACCTTCGCCGAGTCGGGCACGACCGGCAGCGTGTGCGTGCCGGCGAAAAAGTGAGCGTTCAGGGCACGCGGTCTTCGATGCCGACCCGCTCGATGCGCGGCATCACCGCGTCACCGAACAGCGCCAGGCGCGTGCCGAGGGTCGCCTCGGCGCTCGTGCCGGTGGCGCTGGTGGTGTAGAGCGCGGCATAGCACTGGCCGATGGTGTGCCCCACGGCAAGGGCGTAGCCCTCGAGCTTTCCCCCCGCGCCGCTCCGGCGCACGCCCACCACCAGCTCGGTCTGGTAACCGGCTGGGGACTCGAGGGCGCGGCGATCGACCACCGTGGCCGGCTCGGCCTCGGGGTTCGGGGCCTTGGGTCGCCAGAGCGCGATCTGCTTCGAGCAATCCTCGCGGCGCGCCAGTCGAGAGGTGCGCCAGGTCTTGACCGCGAGCTCGGACTGGCTGGGCGCGTGCCGCGCGGTCCACCAGGCCTCGCGCACGTCCTCGACCTGCCACCGCTCGAGCTCGGGCAGTGACACCGTGAGCGAGAAGCGCGCGCTCTTCACGCTTCCCCACGCCCGATCTGCGATGCCGACCTCGCTCTTGGGCGCGGGCGGCGGCGCTGGCGGCGGCGCGGGGGCGGGCGCGGGCGGCGGCGCCGACGCGCAGGCGGTGGCGACCAGCGCCACGGTGAGCACCGAGCCAAGCAGGCGGATCACACGCGAGTCAGCCACTCGGGGTGCGAGTCGTCGGTGCCCTTGACCACGTCGAAGTACCGCGTCTGCAGCGCGCGCGTGATGGGGCCCATCTGACCCGAGCCGATGGCGCGGTGGTTGATCTCGCGCACCGGCGTGATCTCGGCGGCGGTGCCGGTCAAGAAGACCTCGTCGGCCAGGTGCAGCTCGTCACGCGTGATGAACTGCTCGGTGACCACCAGGCCCTCTTCCCGGGCCAGCGTCATCACCGTGTCGCGGGTGATGCCGGCCAAGATGGACGCGGCGAGCGGCGGGGTGATCAGCTTGCCACCCTTGACGATGAAGATGTTCTCGCCCGAGCCCTCGCTCACGTAGCCGTGCACGTCGGTCAAGATGGCCTCGTCGAAGCCTGCGAGCTTCGCCTCTTGCTTGGCCATCACGCTGTTGATGTACTGCCCGACCAGCTTGCCCTTGGCGAAGGCCACGTTGATGTGGTGCCTCGAGAACGACGACACCATGCAACGGATGCCCTTCTCGAGGGCCTCGGGCCCGAGGTAGGTCCCCCACTTCCACGCGGCGATGTAGGTCGCGACCGGGTTCTTCGGGGCGTAGACCCCCATGGCGCCGTCGGCGATCAGCGCGATGGGCCGCAGGTAGGCCTGAGCCATCTTGTTTTCGCGCAAGACGTCCACGCAGCCCTGCACCACCTGCTCGCGAGTGACCACGGGCTTCATCAGCACCAGGTGGCACGAGTCGAACAGCCGATCGATGTGCTCGCGCAGGCGGAAGATCGCCGTCTCACCCCGGGCGCGCTGGTAGGCGCGGATGCCCTCGAAGGCGCCGACGCCATAGTGGAGCGTGTGGGTCAGAAGCGACAGGTTGCCGCCCGACTGCCAGTCGCTGATCTCGCCGTCTTTCCAGACTTTCTTACCGTATTCGAGCATCGAGCCTCCCCGGGCGGAGCCGGGCGGGACCTTAACTTCGCGCGGGCCCCCGGTCGAGCAATCCCGGGCGCGGCGGCGCGATTTCGATGATTTTGGGGATGCGCGGCGCAAACCCTGTGCTATTCACCGAGGGTCTGGTGGGTCGGGCTCGGCGACGCGAATGCGCGTCCCGGTCGGGGAACGAAGTCCACCAGGTGCTACGCGGCCGCCAGGTCGGTGCCCGTAGCAGAAGGGACAGACCATGTTTCAGCAGCGCCAGAAACCCGGCGGAGGCCGCCGGCGTAGGCGAAAAGCACGTTCATCCGAGCCGCGAGGCGCCGTCGAGCCGATCATGATCGCGGCGCGGCGCCCCGGCGCCCCGCTGGTCGCCCGGGCGCCAGCGGCCATGTCTGCCGCGCCCAAGTCGGTGCGCCCCGCGCGACTCGAGCCCGCGGCTCGGGCCGCCGAGCCCGAGCCTCAGCCGGCGCAGCGGCGCACCGCGCGCATCGTGCAGGTCACCCAGACCAGCGCCGACGACCGCGAGAAGCTGCGCCTGCGCTTGCTCGATCGGCTGGCGGGCTCCGAGACCCGCGGCGCGATCACTCGCTCGGCCGACGAGCTCGTGCGCGAGGGCTTCGAGCTGCCCGCCGAGCAACCGCTGCAGCTGCAGCTGCTCGACCATTTCGACGAAGAGCGGGCTCGCGCGGCCATCGAGGTGCTCTCGACGCTGATCGCCAAAGAGCCGGCCTTCAAGCGACCCATCATGGACCAACGCTTGCGCCGGCTGGAAGAGTACGCCGAAGACCCCAGCGTGCGTGACGCGGCCGCCGAGCTGCGCCGCGCAATCCGTGGCTGAGGCTCGGTTGGCGATGCCCTCGAGCGACGCCCTCTCGCTGGACGTCTCGTCCCACGACTTCGAGCGCCGGCTGCGCGATCTGGTCGCGGCGCACGGGCGCCAGCGCGAAAACGAGGGCTGCGTGCAGTGTACCGGGTGCGTGGCGTGCCTCTCGTGCACGTTCTGCAAGGATTCGGAGCGCCTGGTGCGCTGCAACTACTGCGTGGGCTGCCGCGGCTGCACCGACTCGTCGCATTGCCGGGGCTCCACCGGGCTCTTGCAGTGCCAGCACTGCATCGAGTGCGAGAGCTGCTCGGCCTCGAGCTATCTGGTTCGCTCGGTCTCGCTCTCGCGCTGCAACTATTGCTTCGGCTGCGTCGGTCTCACGGGCAAGGACTTCCACGTGCTCAACCTGCCGCTCTCGCGGCAAGACTACTTCGCGCTGACGCGCCGCCTGGGCAGGGAGCTCCGTCTCTGAGCGTGCGATGCCCGAGCTGACGGATCCGGCCATCGAGGCGCTCTGGAAGAACTGCCTCGACCATTGGGACGAAGACAAGGCCCACGTGGCCTTCGTCGAGGCCTGCCGCGAGCGCGGGAAGCTGGCCGAGGCGGGCGCGCGCTATCGCGGCCTGGCGGGGGACCGCGATCGCGGCCCCGAGGCCGAGAAACGACTCAAGTCGATCTTGGCCATCGCCCTGGCGACCCTCGAGGTCGCGCGCACGCCCGAGCCCGAGGTGAAACGGCGAGCGACCGCGCTGGCGATCTTGGTCTTCCTGATTGCCGGAACGATCGGGCTCATCGTCTACGTGAGCTTGATTCGCTGACACCAACACCCATGATTTTCGGGCGGTTACGCCCGCGATGGAATGCCGGCGTGGCGAGCGGGGTTTCGCGACTGCGGGTAAACCTGCTATCGACAGGGCGCCTCGGGGTCACCCGCCGTGGCGCGACCACGCCGCGAAATGACGCATTCCATGAGGCGCTCAGGAGGATGGAAATGACGAAAGCCTTGCTCGGCATCGTGTTCGCCGGTCTGGCCGTGGCTGCCTGCGGCGGCGACGAGAAGAAGCCCCCCACCGCGCCTACCGGCGGCACCGACGAGCCGTCGGCCACGGCCAAGAAGGCCGCGCCCGCCAAGGGCGGCGAGAAGCCCGGAGACAACCCGTCCCAGTCGCAGATCAACATCTCGGACGAGATCAAGAAGGCGTGCGGCATCACCGACGTGGACGCGCACTTCGCCTTCGACTCGGCCAACGTCCGTGAGCAGGACCACAAGGTGCTGGGTCAGCTCGCGACCTGCTTCACCAGCGGGCCGCTTGCGGGGCGCGAGATGCGCCTGGTGGGCCACGCCGACCCGCGCGGCGAGCCGGAATACAACATGGTCTTGGGCGGCAAGCGCGCCGACAACGTCAAGGGCTTCATCGCCAAGAAGGGGATGAACGCCGACAAGATCGCGACCACTTCGCGGGGTGAAATGGACTCGACCGGGACCGACGAGGCCTCGTGGCTCAAGGACCGCCGCGTCGACGTGGTGCTCGGCGACTGACCGATGATGCTCGCCGCCCCCGCTGCCGACGTGCAGCTCAATCCCATCTCGCTGATGCTCGGCTCGTCGGGCGTCGTGCTCGTGGTGCTGCTGCTCTTGATCGTCGCCGCCACGGGCGTGTGGGTGATCTGGCTGCTCAAGAGCATGCAGCTCCGGCGGCTGCGCTCGGCGCAGCACGCCTTCGAGCGCGCGGCCGAGCGCGTGAACGGCTCTTCGGACCTGATCTCGCTCGCGCTGCAGCACCGCGAGTCCCCCGGCGGGCGGGTGGTCATGGAGCTGGCCAAGCGCCACCACGCGCCCAACCTGTCGAGCGACCTCTTGATGGCCGTCGCCAAGCGCGCCATCGCTTCGGAGCAGCAGCGGGCCTCGACCCTGATGCCCACGCTCTCGAGCATCGCATCGGCCACGCCGTTCATCGGCCTGTTCGGCACGGTGTGGGGCATCATGAACGCGTTCATCAAGATCGGCGTCGAGAAGAGCGCGTCGCTGCCGGTGGTCGCGCCGGCCATCGGCGAGGCGCTGATCGCCACCGCCTTCGGGCTGATCGCCGCCATCCCCGCGACCATCGGCTTCAACTACGTCGACAAGCGCATCGGTGATCTGATCGAGGAGCTGACGGCCTCGTCCGAAGCGTGGGCCGAGATGCTGGCGGCCGATCCCGGCGGGCCGACCTCGGCGGTGCCGCTGGTGAAGGAATCGAACCGACCGCCCGCTGGCGCGGGTGTCGCACACGCCCGAGGCTGAACCATGGGGATGCAAGTCGGCTCCCGGCGTCGGGGCGGGTTCCGCGACATCAACGTCACGCCGCTGGTGGACGTGATGCTGGTGCTCTTGATCGTGTTCATGGTGACCGCGCCCCTGCTCACCACCGGCCTGCGCATCGACCTGCCCGAGGTGAAGGCCGCAGAGACGCCGGTCAAAGACGCGCGCCTGCTCGTGACCGTGACCAAGGAAGAGCGCGTGCTGTTCGGCGAGAAGGACGTGACCGGCAAGATCGCCCAAGCCCTGCGCGAGAGCCAGCGCGTCCAGAAAGAGCGCGAGCTCTACATTCGCGCCGACAAGGACGCCCGCTACGGGGTGGTGGCCGACGTGGTGGCGGCCGCCCGCAACAGCGGGGTCGAGTCGCTGAACCTGCTGGTGCAGCCCGAGCTGGAAGAGGTGGCGGACGAGCCGGAAAAGCCGGGCAAGCCGCCGGCGGGTGGAATGCCCAAAGCTCCCGCGCCGTCTCAGAAGAAGTGACCGCCATGGCGCGCGCAGAGGCCCTCCCGAGCTTCACCCCGATGGAAGTCGGGGTCGCGGTCGCCGCGGCGTCGATGATCCAGGCGTTCTTCTTCATCTTGCTGATCGCCGCGGGCAAGCCCCGGATCGAGGTCCGCGCGAAGGAAGAGGTCTCGCCGCGCGAGCTGCCGATGGCGGTCAAGCCGGTGCTCGACGACGCCCCGCTGCTCAAGCTGGGCGGCAAGAAGGTGAAGCCCAAGCTCCCCGAGATGTGGAAGAAGCTCGACCCCACGCCGGTGCAGCGCTTCGAAGAGAAGAGCGCCCCCAGCGACAAGGCGAAGGACGACCCCAAGGCCGCGCCGACCAGCTCCGTGGCCGTGGGTGACGCCGCCGCGCCGCCTCCCGATGCCGAGATCGCCAAGCAGGTGGACCCGTCGCTCCAAGATCTGGACGCCGCGGTCGCCGCGAAGGACCCAGAGGTCGAGGGCCCGGGCGCGAAGGACGGCGTGAAAGAGGGCACCGAGACCGATCCGCTCAAGGCGCGCGCCGTCGATCAGTATCGGATGAAGGTGCTCGGCTGGTTCAACGCGCGCTTCAAGCAACCGGTGGGTCAGATCCCGTGCGACGAGCTGCACAAGCTGTCGGCCTCGGTCAGCGCGAGCGTGAGCTCCGACGGCACGGTCACCGGCTACAGCATGACGCGCCCGAGCGGGAACGCGACCTTCGACGCCAAGGTGAAGGCGACCATGGACGGCGTCGTCGGGCAGCAGCTGCCGCCACCGCCGCCCTTGTACCCGGGCATCTTGGGCTCTACGGTCCAACCGACGTTTTCTGGTAAAGGCGCCAAATGCGAGTGACGAGTCTCTGCGGGGTCCTTGCGCTCTCGACGCTGAGCTGGCCTGCCCTGGCCCAAGAGGCCAAGCCCGACGAGAGCGCGCTCGGCGAGTTCGTGGTGACCGGCTCGAGCGGCACCGAGCACGTGCCCAAGATCGCCGTCTTGCCGTCGCTGTCGCCGGACATGGAAGACGTGGTGGTGCGGGGCACGGTGCGCAAGAACTTCGAGCTGACCGGGCTGTACGACGTGATCGCCGACGCCAAGGCGCCGCCGGGCCTCTACGGCTTCGAGGACCCGGTCGAGATCGACGCATGGAAGAAGCTCGGCGCCGAAGCGATCGTCAAGGTGGCCGCGCGCAAGCACACCTCGGGCAAGATCGAGGTCTTCGGCCTGGCGTACTTCCTGAACGTGGGCAAGGACCCGGTCTACGAGAAGAAGCTCCTGGTCGACACCAAGGACGTGCGCGTCACCGCGCACCGCATCACCGACGCGCTGCTCGGCGCGCTGACCGGGCGGCCCGGCGGCTTCGCCAGCCACTTCGTGTACAGCGGGCGCTGGGGCACCAAGAGCTATCGCATCTTCAGCATGGATGCCGATGGCCACAACCTGACGCCGGTGAGCGACCCCAACGACACCGCCATTGCCCCCGCCTGGGGCCCCGGCCAGCAGATCTTCTACGGGTTGTCGAAGAACTACTCGCCGTATCGGCTGATGCGCTTCGACGGGCAGAAGCACGAGAAGGTCACGCTGCCCTTCAAGACCAGCATCTACAGCGTGGCGTTCGACAAGGCCCACACCAAGATGGCGATCGCCGTCGCCGACCCCACGGGCAGCGCCATCTACCTGGGCAAGCCCGACGGCAGCGAGATGAAGAAGGTCAGCTCGACGGAGCTGGCGACCCACCCGGTGTTCAGCCCGTCGGGCAAGCTGGCCTGGATCGGCGGCGGCAAGGCCAAGGGGTCGCAGCGCGTCTACGTTGACGACAAGCCGGTCTCGCCGTCGGGCTTCACCGCCGGCGCGCCAGCGTTCTGCGACACCGAAGACGGCATCCGCTTGGTGTACTCGGTGTCGGTCGGCGGTGACCGGCACGACATCGTGATGAGCGCCGAGAAGGGCGGCGGCATCCAGCGCCTGACCCAGAACCAGGGCTCGAACACCTCGCCGGCGTGCAGCCCCGACGGCCGCCTGCTCGCCTTCTTTTCGACGCGCAAGAAGCCCGGGACCTACTTCATGAGCTTGAAGCGCTGGAAGACGCAGCAGCTCAACGGGCAGGTCGGCGAGTCGCTGCGCTGGGAAGCGTTGCCGCCACCCTGAGCGAGTCCCCTGAGGCGCCTCACAAGAACACGCCGGACAGCGCCATCGGGATCTGGGCGTTGCCGACGATCTTGATCTTGCCGGCCATGGCCAGCTGCATCGGGTTCTGCTTGCCCGTTTGCATGTCCATGAAGTCGTTCATCTTGCACTCGAGCTTGCAGTCCGGTGCGTCCAGCTTGGGCGCGGCGTTGCCCGGGGTGATGGCCAGCTTGTGCGTGGCGCCCCCGGCGTCGACCACGAACGAGACCGTGCCGACGATGTTCTTGACCAGCTTCACCCGCTCGGCGTCAACGGTCAGCGCCTTGAAGGCCATCACCTGCTGCTCGGGCTTGAGCTCGACGTCGCCCTGCATCACGGCGCCCTGCACGAAGATGGGCTTGAAGTCCTCGGGGTTGCAGGTCACCTGAATGATGACGTCGTCCTGCATGCCCTCGCTCACCTCGAGCTCGCCGTTGTTCAGTCGCATGCTCCACTCGCCGGTGCCCTGAACCCGGAAGACCATCGAGCCGTTGGACGACTTGCCGGCGAGCCCGGCCTTGAGCGCCTCGAACTTCGACGGAAGGTACTGACTGAAGAACTCTTTGGGTGACTCCGGAACGTCGGTCATGGCGATGATTCCCTCTGGCAAGCGCCGGGGCAGAGCCGGCGCACCGAAATGGATCATGCGGCCTCGGTCGCGTCAATCACCGCGCGCGGCTCCGGGTATACTGCCCGGACGGTGAGCGCCGAGCCGACTCAGCAAGGCAAGCCGCCCAGGCCGGCGAAGGCGTTCTGGGGGCGCTTCGCCGTGGGCCATTTTTTGGCTTACCCCGTGTGCTTTCTGACCGCGGCGGGCGCACTGCCCTATGCGATGATCCTGCGGCGCGACGAGCTCTTGAACCCCGGCCGCGCGGGCGCGCGGACCAAGATCGTCGCCGACGCGGCGCGGGACCTGAAGCTCACGGCGATCGAGGCGGCTCAGGTGGAACTCGTGCTCGAGTGGGCGATGTGGGCCTGCATCTTGGTGTTCGTGGTGCTCCACCTCGCCGCCCTGCCCTGGTCCTTCGCGGCGGCCGCGGCCGTTCGGCACCCCGAGCAGGGCGCCGCGGCCTCGAAGCGCGGTTTTCGAATATTTGCCGGCACCGCCGCCACTACGGTGGTGCTGGTGGCGCTGTCCGGTACCGCCGGCTGGATTTGGGTGCTGACCCGATGAATGCTGCCGTCATGACTCGCCTCGGGCTGTTGGGTTTTCTGGCTTCGCTTGCCGCTCTGGCCGCCTGTGGCGAGGGCAGCAGTGACGACAAGGGTGGGACTGGCGGCGCCGACGGCGGTGGCGGCACCGCCGGGGTCATCCTCGACGGTGGCGGCACGGTCCCCGATGCGCCGGCGGGTGAGACCTTCTGTCAGAAGGGCGAGTGCAACTACCAGAAGCAAGACTGCACGAGCGGGGGCACCTGCCTGCCCTCCGACTCGCCGCCGGCGACGGGGGACTGGCCGCCGAAGTGCATGACGGCCGGCCAGAAGGCCCTGGGCGAGAGCTGCAGCACCTGGAACGACTGCGTGGCGGGTGGGTTCTGCGTGGGCATCAGCGGTGCGGCCGACGGGGGCGTGGTGCCCGGCACATGCCGAAAGCTGTGCTGCGGCGGCGACTGGAGCGCGTGCGGGCAAGGCCAGAGCTGCGTGCAGCAGGTCTACCTGGTGCGGCCCGGCGGGGGCGATCCCGTGTACGCGAACGCGGACGTCTGCGTTCCGGTCAACGACTGCGACGTGCTCGACACCAAGAGCTGCGCCGAGAAGGGCAAGAGCTGTCAGATCGTCGACCCCACCGGCAACGTGGCGTGCATGTCCGCCGGCACCGGCAGCGCCGGCGATGCGTGCGGGTCGAAGAAGCCGTGCCAGGCGGGCTTCACCTGCGTTGCGGACGAGTGCCGGCGACTGTGCAAGGCGGTCGCCGGCGGCGGAGAGCCCTCGTGCCCTTCGGGCGAAGGCACGTGCGTGCACTACAAGCGTGACCCCGAAGGGGTCGGCGAGTGCACGCCGCTCGACTGACCGCGCTCAGCGCTTGAGCAACTTCGCGATGGCGTGAGTCTCGCGGGCGCCGAGCAGCCCGAACTGGATCCCCAGGCCGCCCGGCTTGGCCCAGCGCACCGTGCCCGGCAGCTTGAGGTCTGCTCCGGAAATCTTCACCGCGATGCTAAGCTCGGTCCCGAACGGAACGACCTCGGCCGACTCGATGAACATCCCGCCCATGCTCACGTCCTTGGCGATGCCGGTGAGCGCAGCCCCGCCTTTGCGCTCGCACGACACGGCGAGGTCTACCTGGACTCGAGGATGAACGCGTTTCTCTTGCACGGTCGCCTCCGACACGAGGGGCGCGCGAGCGCGAGCGCCCGCGCGGGAGCCGAACCTTGAGCGGCGGGGTCGGGGAAGTCAAGACGGTGCAATCGCAGGCGTCGGCGCGCGGGCTTTCGCGTCACGTCGAGGGATGGCAGCCGGCGCTCGCGGCGGTGGTGATCGCCGCCACCTTCGCTCTCCTGGTCGTGCCCCGCCCGGCAGCGCCCGATACGCTGCCGTTGCCGAGCGTGGACGCGCGCGAGTCGGAGCGCGCCCGGGAGGCGAGCCGCGCGCAGGCGCGGCGCGCCGCGGCCGAGCCGCTGCCCTACCTGGTGCGCGCGATCGGCGAGACCTTGCGCGCCTTCGGCAAGGCCGAGGTCGAGGGTCGGACGGGGGACGCGACGCGAAAGCTGATCGAGCTGCGCGGGCTCACCCAGACGGCGCGAGCCAAGCACGGTGACGAGGGGGTGCAGGCCTTGCTCGCGCTTCAGGCCGAGCTCTTCGTCGCGGCGGTCTCGCGGTGGGAGGCGGGTCAGCCCGACGACGGTGAGCTCGGTGAGCTCGGGGGCACTTTCCTGGACAAGGCCAAGGTCGCGGGCTGGCTCTCGGGAGAGCGCCGGCTCGCCGCCGACGAGCACGAGCGCCGCGCCTTGTTCAAGCTGCGGTGGGTCGAGGCGACCGGGCTCCGCGCCACGACCGGCTTCTCGCCGACCGCCAACGAGCTGCGCGTGTATTACCGCTTCCTGCTGGGGCACTCCGACCGAAACACCGAAGAGGCTCTGCGCCAGATCGCAGCAATCGAGAAGGTCGATCTCGACTATCCGGGGCAGTTTGCCCGGGGCGTCGTCTACGCTCGAGGCGGGCAGTTTCCCCAGGCGGCCGACGCGTTCCAGGCCCACCTGGCCAAGCACCCGACCGGCCCGTGGGCGCTCCGTGCGAAGAACCACCTCCTTCTTGCCGTCGAACGGACGCGCGAGACCACGCCCGCGCCGTGAACGACGAAGCCGACGATCTCCCCGACGTGCTCGCGCTCCCCGAGGGGCGGCGGGTGGTCACTGCGCGAGAGGTCGCGGGTCTACTCGGGGAGAACACTCGGTTGCACGTGGTCGGAGCCGAGGGCTCGGCGCCGTCCCGGGTGGCCCGCGCCCTCGCCGACGCCGACGCCCACGTGCTGTACGTCGCGGCCGACGTGGACGCGGCCCGCCGCGCGGCGGCAGATCTGAGCTTCGTTGCCCGCGGCGACGAGGCGATCTTGTCGCTGCTCCCCCCCGAATCCACGCCGTGGGCCGAGGTGCGACCCGATCGTCGCGCCGAGCACGCGCGGGCCAGCGCCCTGTTCCATCTCGCGCAGAGCCTTCCGTGGCGCTTCTTGGTGACCACCGGCGCCGGCCTGGTGCGGCGCTTCACCCCGCCGAAGCCGCTCTGCGACGCCGGCGTCGAGCTGGTTGCCGAGGACGAGCTCGATCTGGCCAAGGTCACCGAGCGGCTCGCTGCCGCGGGGTACCTGCGCGTGCCGCTGGTGGAAGATCCGGGGAGCTTCGCGGTGCGCGGCGGCGTCTTCGACGTGTGGCCGGGCAGCTCGGATCTGCCCGTTCGGGCCGAGCTCTACGGCGACATGGTGCTCTCGCTCAAGACCTTCGACCCCGAGACCCAGCGCACCGGCGACTCCCTCGAGCGCATCTGGCTTCCGCCCGCGCGCGAGGTGATCACCACCCCTCAGGCGACCGAACGCGCGCGCGAGGTGCTGCGCTCGCTGTGCGACGCCGTCGACTACCCGTCGAGCAAGGCGCGTGCGTTGGAGGAAGACGTGGCCACGGCCCGGAGCCTGTTCGGGCTCGCCGGGTTCTTGCCGGCGTTTCACCCGCTGGTCCCGCTGTGGTCGTACTTGACGGCTCGGACCGTGGTCCTGGTCGAAGATCCGGCGCGGGTCGTCGCCCAGATCCGAGAAGAGCTGAGCCACGCCGAGAAGAGTCACGCCGAGCGCCGCGGCGAGCCCTGCTTCGGATTCGATCAGCTGTACGTCGGTGAGGGCGCCCTCGCGGCGGCGCTGGCCGGGCTGCCGGTGGCCGCGCTGCACCGCACTGCGGTGGCTGCCGACAGCCCCGACCCCGCGCGGCTCGACGCCCTCGAGCTCGCGCCCCTGGGCGCACCGAGCCTGGCGATTCGCGATCACGCCGATCTGGGGCGCGCGGTGACGCGAGCCCGGTCCGAGCGCGGCAAGGGCGCGGCGCTCGAGCCGCTCTTGCGGCGAATCGCGGCCTGGCACGAGGCGGGCCTGGATGTGACCATCACCGCGCGCACGGCGACTCAGGCCGAGCGCATCACCACTCTCTTGGGCCATCGCGGCGTTCGGGTCGCCGACGCCGAGTCGCGAGCGCCGCGAGGCACGGTGAAGGTGGTCACCGGGGCGCTGGCTCGGGGGTGCATCGTCCCCACCGAGGGCTTCGTGTGGGTCACCGAGGAAGAGATCTTCGGTCAGCGCGCCCACCGCCGCCAAGAGCGCAGCAAGTCGGCGAAGGCCTTCCTGGAAGATCTGCGCGCGCTCGAGGTGGGCGACTACGTGGTGCACGTCGATCACGGTATCGGCCGCTACCTGGGGCTCGAGAAGAAGACCCTGAACGGCGTCAGCGTCGAGCTCGTGGTGGTCGAGTATCAAGGCGGCGACAAGCTGTTCTTGCCGGTCCACCGGCTGAGCCAGATCCAGAAGCACTCGGGCGGCGACGGCGCTCCGAAGGTGGACCGACTGGGCGGGTCGAGCTTCTCCAAGACCAAGGCGCGGGTGCGCCAGCGCGTGCGCCAGATGGCGGACGAGCTCTTGCGACTGTACGCCGAGCGCGCCGCGCTAGAGAAGCCGCCCCTCGACCCCCGCGACGACGAGTACGCGGCGTTCGAGGCGACCTTCCCCTACGAAGAGACGCGCGATCAGGCCGCCGCCATCGACGAGGTGAACCACGACCTCGAGCAGCCGGCGGTGATGGACCGCCTGGTGTGCGGTGACGTCGGGTTCGGCAAGACCGAGGTCGCGCTGCGGGCCGCGTTCCGCGTGGCCATGAGCGGGCGCCAGGTGGCGTTGCTCTGCCCGACCACGGTGCTGGCGCAGCAGCACTACCTCACCTTCGCCGGCCGGCTCGCCGGGTACCCCATCCAGGTGCGCCCGCTGAGCCGCTTCGAGTCGAAGAAAGAGTCGGTCGAGACGCTGAAGGGCCTGAAAGACGGCTCGGTGGACGTGCTGGTGGGGACACACCGCGTGCTCAGCAAGGACGTGCACTTCAAGAATCTGGGGCTCTTGATCGTGGACGAAGAACAGCGCTTCGGCGTGACCCACAAAGAGCGCATCAAGCAGCTGCGCGCCACCGTGGACGTGCTCACGCTCTCGGCGACGCCCATCCCGCGCACGCTGCAGATGGCGGTGGGCGGCCTGCGCGACATGTCGCTGATCACCACCCCGCCGATGGACCGGCGCGCGATTCGCACCATCACCTCGCGGTACGACGATCAGGTCGTGCGCGAGGCCATCGAGCGCGAGCTGTCGCGGGGCGGCCAGGTGTTCTACGTGTACAACCGGGTCGAGGGCATCTACGAGCGCGCCCACCGCGTGCAAGAGCTGGTGCCCGGCGCCAAGGTGGCGGTGGGTCACGGACAGATGAGCGAGGCGACTCTGGAGCAGACCATGCTCGATTTCGTCGAAGGCCGCTTCGACGTACTGGTGTCCACCGCCATCATCGAGAGCGGGCTCGACATCCCCCGGGCCAACACCATCATCGTGGATCGCGCCGACATGTTCGGGCTCTCGCAGCTCTATCAGCTGCGCGGGCGCGTGGGGCGCAGCACCGAGCGCGCGTACTGTTACCTCTTGGTTCCGCCGCCCAGCCAGCTGAGCGAAGAGGCGCGGACCCGGATCGAGGCCCTCGAGCGCCACACCGAGCTCGGCGCGGGGTTCCAGATCGCCACGCTGGACATGGAGATCCGAGGCGCGGGCGACCTGCTCGGCGCCGAGCAGAGCGGGTTCGTCGCCAGCGTGGGCTTCGACCTGTTCTGCCAGATGCTGCAAGAGGCCTCGCACGAGCTCCGCGGCGAAACGGTGGTGCACGGCGTCGACCCCGAGCTCAGCTTCGACGTGGATGCACTCTTGCCGGAGGCGTACGTGGCCGAGATCGGCGTGCGCCTGAGCCTGTACAAGCGCCTGTCGAGCGCCAGCGACGAGCAAGAGGTGCAGGAGCTGGCCACCGAGATGGAAGACCGCTTCGGCCCCCCTCCTGAAGAGGCAAAGCGACTGGTCGAGCTGATGCGGATCAAGACCGAGCTCCGCAAGCTGAGGGTCTTGGGCTGCGAGGCGACCGCCAAGAGCGTGTCACTGCACCTGCGCGACGACACCCCGCTCGATCCGATGAAGATCGGCGAGCTGGTCGGCAAGAAGAAGAGCCCGTGGCGCATCTCGCCGGAGGGCCGGCTCACCCGGCGCGCCGCCGAGGGCGAGACCTTTTCGAACGGCGTCGCGCTGGCGGACCAGGCGCTCGACGAGCTGGGGGCATGCGTGCGCCCCGACGCTCAGAACTGACCCACGGCCGAGATGCCGGTCGGGCCCAGCAGCAGCCCGGCGCGCGGCTGCTGCTTGCCGCTGAAGTCGACCACGAACAGCCCCAGCGCCGCCGTCCCGACCGCCGCGAGCGCGGTCGCGCCGATCAGCAGGTTGGTGCGCAGCTCTTTGTCGTGACCGGCGGCGACGCGGGCGTCAGCCTCGGCCTGGGTCGACTTGGGCAAGTCGCGCTCGTAGTCGTCGAAGGCGCGCTGGGTGTCGAGGGCGCTCCACACCGTCACCCCGCCTAGCACCGCGGTCAGGCCCGCGCCCGCGTAGAACCAGATCGGGCTCGGGCCCGCCTCGGGGGGCGGCGGTGGCGGCGGCGGCGCGGCGGTCGAGGTCGGAGGCGGCACGACGACCTCGCGCGATCGGTCGACCGCGATGCGCAGGCGCTCGCCGGCGCGCACCCGCAGTCGTTTGTCGAGCGCGATCTTACCGTCCAGGGTCACTCGCACCCGGTGCTCGCCGGGGTCGACCGAGGCGACCGGCGGGCTTCCCTCGATCTTGCGATCGTCCACCACCACCTCGGCGCCCGCTGCGGCCTCGATCTCGAGGGTGGCGACGTTCTTCTGGGCGTTGGCCTTCTCGCTCTCGATCTGGGGCAGCAGGCTCTTCGGGGTCTCGGGATCGGCAAGCACCTGGTCGAAGTGGGCGAGCGCGGCAACGTAGTGCTCGAGCTTGGACTCGGCGAGAGCCCAGTTGAAGAGCACCACCGGATGAGGTCGCAGCTTCTGCGCCGCCTCGAAGTGCGTGGCCGCCTTCGCCCAATCCTTGGCCTGGTAGGCCTCGATGCCGGACTCGAACTCCCGCCGACCGCAGGTGGCCGGGTCTTCAGCGCAAGCCTGGGCCCGTGCGTTCGAAGAGACCGCGAGCGCGAGAACGGTCACCGAGAGCCACCCGACCAGCCGCATGCGCGGCCAGCCTAACACGCGCGGTCACTTCTTGCCGAAGGGGTACTGGGTGACCAGCGGGTCGCCGGGCTTCTTGATCACCGGTGGTCGCGTGCCCTTGGGGTTCGGCTTGCTCGATGCGCTCGAGGCAGGCTCGGCGAGCTTGGTGAGCGGCACCACGACGCCCCGATCGCGATCGGGGACGACGGTGACCTTGGTCGGCTCGAAGCCGGGCGCGCTCACCTCGATCGTCACCGGCGCCTCGCCCCTCGGCAGGGTCGCCCGCCGGGGCTTGCCCTGGGCGCTGACGCCGGCGACCAAGACGTTTGCCTCGACGTCCGGTTGCGTCGTGACCTCGACGCTCACGTCGGTCGCCGCGGCCGCCGCGCTCGGCGGAGGCGCCGGCGCGGACACGGGGGCTCGATCGCGCTTCAGCGCGAGCCCCAGCGCACCCACCGTCAGCACCACCGCGAAGCCGGCCAGGGCATACGGCCAGACGCCGCGGGCCTTCGAGGGCTCGGGTCGAACGGTGACCACGCCGCTCGCGCGATCGAGCAGGGCCGACTCGGTCACGGTGTCGAAGCCCGCGGTCCGCAGGGCTTCGATCGACTCTTCCTGCGCCTTTCGATCACTCTCGAACAACGCGTTCAGGCACTCCGCCAGCTTGGCCTGGGGCCGCTCGACGCCGCTCATGCGCACGAAGTCGTCGAGCTCTTGCGCCAACTCGCGGGCGCTCTGATGACGTTGGTCGGGCTCGCCCTTCAGCGCGCGCATCAGCACCTTGGCGAGCACCGGGGGAAAGCCCTGCACTCGCGCGGTCGGGTCGGGGATCTCTTCGAACAGCAGCTTGTGCAGGGTCTCGGACTCGTCGATGCCGCTGAACAGCCGGGCGCCGACCGCCGTCTCGTAGAGCGTGGCCCCGAGGGCAAAGAGGTCCACGCGGTGGTCGAACTCCCTCCCGAGCACCTGCTCGGGCGCCATGTAGCTGAACTTGCCCTTCACCCGCCCGAGGGTGGTCTGCGCGATGCGACCGGCGGCCCGCGCGATGCCGAAGTCGATCAGCTTGACCTCGCCTTTGTAGGTGAGAAACACGTTCTGCGGGCTGACGTCCCGGTGTACGAGCCCCAGGGGCTGCCCCTGATCGTCCTTCATCTCGTGGGCATAACCGAGGCCCTCGGCGACGCGCGCGCCGAGCCACGCCACCAGCACCGGGTCGAGCTGGGTGCCCCGGCGAGCCAGCCCGCTGATCAGCTTCGAGAGCGGCTGGCCGTGCAGGTACTCCATCGCGAGGAAGAGCGTCTCGCCCTCGCGCCCGAGCTCTTGCACCTGCACGATGTTCGGGTGCGCGACGCGCACCAGGAGGTTCGCTTCGTCCAAAAACTGACTGATGAACTCGCGCTCTTCCGAGAGGTGATCGTGCACCACCTTGATGGCCACCAGCCGCTCGAAGCTCATCGGCCCGGTCATGCGGCCCAGGTACACCGCCGCGCTGCCGCCGACCCCGATGCGCGGGCCAACCTGATAGCGCCCAAGCTTCGCCCCCGCCATGCGTCGGCGGGCCTCGAAACCCGGGGCGGCTGCGACGGCGCTCATGTCACCTGATATGGATTCTCAGAATCCGTTCCACCAGCGCCCACTCGTCGCGGGCCAGCCCGTCCGCCGCATCGCGCAGCGCCGCCTTGAGCGCCAAGATCAGCTGCCGGTCGACGCCCTCGACCTTGGGCAAGACCAGCTCGAGCAGCGCCACCGCCTTCTCGGGCAGCGGGCGGCGCGCGATCAGGTGAAGCTCGACGGCGATGTTCGCCCAGGTCGCGTCCCGCGTGACCTCCGTGAGCTTGAGACCATAGAGGCCGGCCGTGTCGAGCGCGTCTTTGGGCACCGGCCGCCCCTGGCGTGCCTTGGTGAGCAGCCCCTTCAGGTGATCGCCCAAGAGTCGCGCAGCCGCATCGTGGCGGCCCATGGTGATCATCCGGTCGGCCATGCGCGCCATCGTCGCGAGGCCGTCGGCCTTCTCGGTGCGCTGAGTGGTGTCCGCGCCTTCGAGCCCAGGGTGCGCCGCCGGCATGGCGCGCATCGCGGGGATCTCGGGGGACGTGGGCTTGATGGCCGCGAGCTGCACCGACGGCTGGGCCTTGGGCGTGGTCTGGGTCGCGCGCGGCGAGGGCGGCGGGAGGGTCTCGACTCCGTCGTCCACGGCGCGGATCACCATCTCTTGGGTGCCGACGATCACGCGATCGCCGTCGGCGAGGGGGGTCGGGCCGGCGATGGGGGCCTCGTTGACGATCACCCCGTTGGTGCTGCCCAGATCCTCGACGAACAGCGCGTTGTGCGAGACCAAGAGCCGGGCGTGGTGGCGCGACACCAACATGTCGTCGACGATCACCTGGCAGCTTCGGCTGCGCCCCATCAAGAGCTCGCCCCTCGAGAGGGCGATCTCGTTTCCACCCATCCGCAGCGCGAAGCGGCGCCTCACGGTCGAGGCGCTCCCGCTCAGCTCCGCGCGCGGCCAAGTCACCGGCGTGTTGCGCACGGAGCCTACTATATGAGGATTCGCGATCCGGGTCGACCAGGGTGGGCTGTGGCATACTGGGCGCCGTGCGCAGCGGATATCTGTTCAGCATCGGCCTGATCTGCGCGGCGTGCAGCCTCTTTCCCGAGGTGGCACCCGACGTGGGCGCAACGGGCGGGAGCGGCGGAAACGCGGGGGCCGGCGGCGGCGTCTCAGGCACCGGCGGCACCGGCGGAACGGGCGCAGTCGCAGGCTCGAGTGGATCGGGCGGCAACACGGGCGGTGGGACGGGCGGCGTCGCAGGGACCGGCGGCACCGGCGGCA
>JACPVJ010000129.1 GCA_016191785.1 Myxococcales bacterium
CGCGGGGAAGGTCGGGGCGACGGGGGTGTTCAGCGAGGTGGTGGACACCGCGAGCAACCCGCGCGACGCGCTCGGCCGCATCGTGCAGCGGGTCGAGACCAACGGGGGCGTGAGCACGACGTGGCGCTACACGTATGACCTCCGCGGCAGGCTGGTGGACGTGCAGAAGGACGGCGCGCTCTACGAGCACTACGACTACGACGCCAACGGGAATCGCACGCTACTGATCACGCCGACTGGCACGACCGCGGGCGTGTACGACGCACAGGACAGGCTCCTGAGCTACGGCGCGACGACGTACACGTACACCGCCAACGGGGAGCTCCGGACGAAGACGGATACAGGCGGAACCACGACGTACACGTATGACGTGCGTGGCAACCTCGTGCGTGTCGACCTGCCGGGTGGTGACGTGATCCAGTACCTGGTGGATGGGCAGGACCGCCGCGTCGGCAAGAAGAAGAATGGCGTGCTCGAGCGCGCGTGGCTGTACCGGAATCAGCTCAACCCGGTGGCGGAGCTGGATGGCGCGGGGAACCTGGTCTCCAGGTTTGTCTACGGCTCGAAGAGCAACGTGCCGGAGTACATGGTGCGCGGTGGCGTGACGTATCGCGTGCTCTCGGACCACCTCGGCTCGCCGCGGGCGCTGGTGGACGTCGCGACGGCGACAGTGGCGTGGCGGGCGGACTTCGATGCGTGGGGCAACCGCACATTGATCGCGGGGACGGCGGATTTCCTGCCGTTTGGCTTCGCGGGCGGGATGCTCGACGCGGAGACGGGGCTGACGCGGTTCGGTGCGAGGGATTACGATCCGACGGTGGGGAGGTGGTCGGCGAAGGATCCGATCGGGTTCCGCAATACCGAGATCAACTTCTACCTGTACGCGGCTGCAGATCCGGTGAATCGCCGCGACCCCAAGGGGCGGAATCTCGTCTGCGACATCGTTTGGGAGATCGTTTGCGAAATTGGATGCAAGGCTGGGCACCATGTGTGCCTGCCAATCTGCGTGTTGATGGGACTGACAGTCTGTTCCGAGCCGAAGGTTGGTGAGCCTGGAAAATGGCCGTGCGGCGGTTGGCTGCAACCGCCATGCGATGAAGAGGGCTTCGCGCCGGACGAGAAGTGCTTCAAGCACCCGGAGACATGCACGTGCGGCCCCGAAGGTGATCCGAAGGGGTGAAATGCCACATGTCGAGTCAGGGCAACCAAGGCGAACCGCCGATCGTGGCATTCGTCAAGACGATTTGGTGTGGGGTTGCTGGGGGCAGCTCACTTTATGCCGTCAAGGCGCTTCCCGGCGCTGGATGGGAATCTGAAGTAGCCCGAATCGTCTTGCTGCTCGCCGCTGTCTGGTTCGGATTCGTCGGGGCTCGCTCGGCACGAGTTGTGGGGTCGAGCCGGCACAGATGAACGCCGTAGCGGCTCACCGAGCTTTCCGTCGAGAGAGAAGCCGGGCTGTTTCTTGCGCTCGGTTCCGCCTCCCCCGGCCTCAGCTCCGCGTGCTCGCCCGCAGCCTCGGCACCGCGCGCCTCCCCCACCCGCGCGAGCGCGGGCACGGAGCGCTGCTACAGTGCCTTGGCAAGACCTCACCCTGCCCGCGCTTGCCGGGTAAGGGGGAGGCAAGCCCGGCGGAGCCGGGCGGGTGGGGGCACAAAGAGAGCAACGTGCCGGAGTACATGGTGCGCGGTGGCGTGACGTATCGGGTGCTCAGCGACCACCTGGGATCGCCGCGAGCGCAGGTCGATGTCGCGACCGGGACAGTGGCGTGGCGCGCGGACTTCGACGCCTGGGGGAACCGCACGCTGATCGCGGGGGTGGCTGATTTCGTGCCGTTTGGCTTCGCGGGCGGGATGCTCGACGCGGAGACCGGACTGACGCGATTTGGGGCTCGCGACTATGACCCGGTGGTGGGGAGGTGGACGGCGAAGGATCCGATCCTTTTCGACGGTAGACACGAGAATCTGTATTCCTACGCCGCGTTCGACCCCATTCAACATCGCGATCCGACAGGCACCAAGATCATCCCGGACATCGACTGCGTGAATCAGTGCTGGGAGGACCGCAAGCCAGAACTCAAGAAGTGCGCGGAGCAATGCGACCACATCGAGGACGACGACGAACGCGCCAAGTGTTTCCACGAGAAGTGCTCCGACCTTTGGAAGAAGGTCGAGAAGGAGTGCTACGAGAAATGCGACATCGTCTGCGGCCCGTAGCGCTCACCCATGGCATCGCGATCATCGTGCTCGCCTGCAGTACGAAGGACCGTGGGCAGGAACGAGCAAGGCCAGAAACGGCGCTCCCGTCGGCAACAGCAATTCTCGCTGACCCCGGCCCGCACGAAGCGTCCGACAAGGCCATCGAGATTGGGATCTCCGGCGACTGTCGCGAAGAGCACATTCGATCTCCGGTCACGATCATTTCGCCGATCCTCGACCAGTGCTTCCGCCGCCGGCAGGGCTCGGTTTCGGTTACCTTACGGATTTCAGACAGCGGAGTGCCGACCGCCACAAATACGGTTTCGCACCATGGCAGCGAAGCCATCGTGCGCTGCATTCAGGACGCACTCGAGTTCCTGCGCTTTTCCAAGACACCCCGGTGCACGGCCACAGTGCGAGTCGCGCGAACATGAGTTCGTCGGGGGCACTCCGCCCGTGTTCCTGTCCACCGACTTTTTGAAGACATGACGTCCGCTCCGAGCCCCCAAACCCCGACACCGGCACCCCGGCCCGGCCCGCTCCCCGGCCGCATCCGGTGCACCCGGCGACCGGGCTCTGGTTCACACGCGAACCGCCCGCCGCACCCGCTCGACCGCCACCTCCGGCTCCCGGAGCACGACCTCCGCCTCCAGCCGCAGCACACGCCACCCGAGGCGCGCGAGCTTGCGATCGCGCCGAGCATCGGCCGCTCGTCGGCCGATGTGGCTTCGCCCATCGACTTCGACGGCGAGCTTCACGCTCGGGATGGCCAAGTCGACGATGTGCTGGCCGACGACATACTGGCGGCGCACGACGACGCCGAGCTGGCGAGCGCGCAGCAACTCGAACAGCGCTGCCTCGCTCTCGGTCGGCGCGGAGCGCATGGCGTGCGCGCGCGCATCGAGGAGCTGTTGGCGTTTGGTGTTTCGGTGCATGACTTCCTCCGCCCCGGCGCTGCGTCCGGGCCTCGCCCCCTGGGGCGCAGGAGCCGTGCCGGGCGCGACCAGCTCGTGCCGCGTCGGCGTCGGTCGACGGCCCGGGTTTCCGCGATCCTGTCACCCAGCGCCGGGCGCGGCTCGTGCGCCAGCGGGCGTGGCCCGGGCGCAGCGACGGGAAGGACCACGCAGCATCGAAGCGTCTACGGTCCGCTCGCATCAGCCCGCGCTCTCGCCAGCAGCCTCGGCACGACGCGCCCCCTCCACCCGCGCAGGCGCCGGTGGCGGCCGTTGCAGCGCGGACTTCGCTCGACCACACTTCCGGCGTGCACCTCGATCAGACCGCCGCCGGCGCTTGCCGGGTAAGGAGGGGGCAGGCGGCGCGCAGCCGCGCGCAGCGCGGCGAGCAACGACCGGGGGAGGCACAAAGAGACATCTTGACCTGCGCCTCCCCGAGCACCTGCTCGCCCGCGGGCACGGACGCGCTGAAGATCACGTTGAATGCGGGCAACGGCTTGGTCACCGGCTCGACCCACGGCCTCGTGACCGACACGCTGACCTACAACGCCTTCGGCGAGCTCGCGAGCTATGCGGGGAAGGTCGGGGCGAGCAATGTGTTTGGCGAGGTGGTGGACACCGCGAGCAACCCGCGCGACGCGCTCGGCCGCATCGTGCAGCGGGTCGAGACCAACGGGGGCGCGGCGGTCACCTGGCGCCACGCGTATGACCTGCGCGGCAGGTTGGTGGACGTGCAAA
>JACPVJ010000027.1 GCA_016191785.1 Myxococcales bacterium
CAGCCGCGTGCGCAGCCGCGGACCGCCACGCCGGCCACGTGCGTAGCCGGACCGCCGCGCACCCGCGTGCGCAGCCGGACCGCCACGCCGGCCACGTGCGTAGCCGGACCGCCGCGGCCGCCACTCCACGCCGGGCGCACGCCCGCCCGGACCGGCAGCTCCGGACCCGCCGCGCCGCGCCGCCGCGCTGCGTGCCGCTCACCGCGCGCGTCGTCGTCGCAGGCTGATCAGCGCCGCGATCACGACACCCGCCACGCCGAACGGGCCTGGCGATCCGCGACCCGCGATGGTCGCGCCGCCGCAGCCGCCGCCGGTGTCACCGTCGGCCTCGCCCTCGGGCGCAGGCTGCAGGTACAGGCCGGCCATCACGGTGCGGTCCGGAACCTCGAGGTCACGCTTGCCGAGATCGCACTTCGCGGTCTTGTAGAACATGGTCGTCGATTGGTCCTCCTCGTCCTCGCCCAGGCCGAAGAAGTGACCCGCTTCGTGCGCGACCACGCTCTGAAGGTCGTACTTTCCGTCGCAGCCCTCGACCCCTGCGAGGACGGCGTGGTCCATCTTGGAGTTGATGATCACGTCGCTCTCGATGATGCGCCCCGTGCCCTCGTCCACGAACGTGACGGTCAGGGCCAGATCGTGCCTGTGGCCGGCGATCTCGATGGGCGCGACCATCACGGCGTTGACACCGTCGGGCGCGAGCTTGGGCGTCATGCCGCTGGTGGTGTCGAAGGTCAGGCTCGGCAACGTGGCGTCGGACGCAATCCACGCGCCGAACCCCGACTGCACGGCAGCCACCGCGCCGGGCCCGAGCGACTCGACCGAGGCGTCGACCTTCAGCGTCAGCCCGCCGGCGCCCCAGCGCTGGACCTTGCCGTGCGCCGAGTGCTTCTCCTTGGGTGCGCCGTTCACGTACACGGCGGGGGCCTCGTGGCGCGCACGCTTGGGCGCCTTGGCGAAGTGCCAAGCTCCGAACGCGGTGGTGCCGGTGAGCACGGCGGCCAGGCCCCAGAGCGCGACGCGTGTGCGCCGGCGTGTGGGAGACGTGCGAGCGGTGTCTTCCGGGGGTTTTACGGTGTGGGCCTTGGGCCGGAGGGTGAAGATGCTGAGGATCGGGGCCACGGAGAAGGTCGACCGCGGCGCGGGAACAGTCGGTCTGAAGTCGGAGGCCATGCCAATCGTGTTGAACGGCAGGCGCGGACAGGGCTTTAGGGCCAGCGTGCCCGAGAACTGCCTGCCCGCGGGCTTGACCGCAACTCCGCCCGCGCCGACGGGCATCGTCGAGACCCCTCACTCGCCGAGCACTTTCTCCAACGTCGCGGAGGTCAGGACGCTTTCGGCCCACCGCTCGAGCTCGGGCGCCGTGGCGGCGTCGAGCTTGGCGAGGACCGAGTCGGGCAGCGGCCCGAACTTCAGCGTGAGCAGCGTCAGGCCATCCCCATGGGGGGCTCAGGTAAACACCCCCGCGGCTCGATGCAACCCCATGTCTAGTCGTCTCGCCTAGCGCTGAGCGGCCCGAAATGCGCGCCCACGCGATCCAAACCGCGCATGTGCCTGCTCATCGCCCTGAACTGCTCGCGCAAGTGAGCATTCCACCCTCCTCAGCTCGGCGACGATTTCGGCGCGGGGAGAGTAGCCCTGCGCGCGACCTCGGGGGGAAGGCGCGGACAGTCGAGGTGTTCGACGAGGGATGACGGTCGGCCGCGGACTCCGGTCAGCGATCGGCTACACTGCCACCCATGAGGCCCCTCACCGCGGTCAGCGTGATCTTCCTGCTCTCTGCCACGGCCGCGGCCTGCTCGGCGGATCCCGCGGCCACCGCCGGCCCGAGCCTGGGTGGCAGCAGCGGCACCGGCGCCACCGGCGCAACCGGCGGCAGCGGCGGCTCGTCGGCCAGCGGCGGCAGCGGCGGCTCGTCGGCCAGCGGCGGCAGCGGCGGCGGCATCGTGATCCCCGACGCCGGCCCGCCCGACCAGGACACGGATCAGGACGGCGTGCTGGACAAAGACGAGGGCAGCGGCGACAGCGACGGCGACGGCAAGCCGAACATCAACGATCCGATCAACGACAACGCACCGCCTGCCATCACCTTCACGGCCATCTCGACCACGTTCAACAGCCCCATCGGCATCGACTATCACGAGCCCACCAAGTCGGTGGTGGTGTCGGTGAACTACCCCAGCGGCACGCCCAGCGGATTCGAGCGCATCGAGGTGGACGGCAAGCACCAGCAGTTCTCGAACCTGACGGGCCTGACCGAAGAGGTGAAGATCGCCACCGCGCGGTCGGGCAACCCCGGCGGCTTCGTGCCCGGCGACCTGTTCGTGGGCAACGGGGTCGACGGCCAGATCGTGCGCATCTCGGGCAACGGCGCGACAGTGACCAACCCCTGGGTGGACTTGCCCGGCGAGAACAACGGCCTGATGCGCGGCTCGCTGTACGTCGATCGCGTCGGCACCTTCGGCGGCGATCTGTGCGTGGTCACCACGGCGGGCGAGGTCTGGCGCATCACGGCGGCGGGCGTGCCCACCAAGATCGCCGCGGCGGGGGTTCACCTCGAGGGCGCCCTGGTCGTCCCCGACAAGCCCGCGCGCTTCGGCCCCATCGCCGGCAAGCTGATCGCGGGCGCCGAGGCCCAGCACCTGATGTACGCGTTCGCGCCCGACGGCACGAGCACCAGCTACACCGTCGGCGTCGACATCGAGGACATCGACTACATCGGCCCGAAGGAGAACTTCTTCGGCGTGAACTTCGGCACCTCGCACCTGCTCGGCGCCGCCGCCGATCAGTTCAAGCCGATGATCGGTGACGTGCTCTTGACCACCGAGTTCCCCGCCGCCGGCACCAGCGGGCTCTTCCGCCTGAAGTGGGACGGCGCCAAGCTGGTCGGCGAGCCCATCCCGGTGGGCGCCGGCTCGGCCACGGTGGGCCAGTGGGAGCACACCACCTTCGCGCCCACGGGCATCGTCGAGATCCCGCCGCCGCCGGCGTGAGGCGCGATCGCGGGGGGAATCAGTCGCGGAGCACTTCCGCCAACGTCGCGGCGGTCAGGACGCGTTCGGCCCACCGCTCGACCTCGGGCGCAGTGGCGGCGTCGAGCTTGGCGAGGACCGATCCCATCGGAGGGTTCAGGTAAACACCCGCGCGGCTCGATGCAACTCCATGTCTGATCGTCTCGCCTCGCGCTGAGCGGCCCGAAATGCGCGCCCACGCGATCCAAACCGCCCACGTGCCTGCTCATCGCCCTGAACTGCTCGCGCAAGTGAGCAATCCACCCTCCTCAGGTCGACGACGATTTCGGCGCAGGGAGAGTAGCGCCGCGCGCTGCCCAGGGCGCAGGTGGCGATCGCCACTGGCGAAACCGGGCTTCGCCACCCGCGGCGGATCGCTTTCGGCGCAAAGGCCCGGGATCGCCGGTGGGCACGCCGATTGCGAAGCCCCCGCGGGTGCAACCGCACGACCGCCTCTTCCGCGCCGTCTTCTCCGAGCCGGAGCATGCCGAGGGTCTACTCCGCGCGGCGCTGCCGCCGGCACTGGCGCAGCAGATCGACTGGACCACGCTCAGTCCGCTGCGCGCTGGCCTCGTCGACTCGGCGCTCCAAGCGCGCTACGCGGACGTGTTGTTCAGCGTCCAGCTCGCGGGGCGCCTGGCGATCTTGCACCTGCTGGTGGAGCACCAGAGCAAGCCGGACCGGCGGATGCCCTTGCGGATCTTGGGCTACATGCTGCGGATCTGGGAGGAGCTCGGGCGCGAATCGCC
>JACPVJ010000030.1 GCA_016191785.1 Myxococcales bacterium
GCCGCCCGCGCCCGCGGTGCCGCCGCCCGCGCCCGCGGTGCCGCCGCCCGCGCCCGCGGTGCCGCCGCCGGAACCGCCGCCCGAGCCACCGGTGTTGCCACCGCCCGTGCCGGCGCCGCCGTCCTTCCCGCCGGTCCCGCTGATCGTTGCGTCGTCATCGGACCCGCACGCCACCACGATGTAGCCAGAGCCCACGAGCATCCCAAGAAGCAAAATAGTCTTTCGCATCGCCATCACCTCCGCGCCTCGCGAAGATACCATCACGGGTGAACGTGAACCAGCGTGCCCTGCCGCAGGCTCATCGCGCCGTGCCACCCCTGAGGCACCGGCGGGTCGGTCCAGTGGAACAACCAGCGCGCATCGAGGGGTGAGAGGTTCACGCACCCGTGGCTCCGCGGCCGTCCGAACGAGTCGTGCCAATAGGCTGCGTGAAAGGCGTAGCCCTCCTGGAAGTACTGCACGTAGGGCACGTCGCGCAGGTCAAACTCGTCTCCGAGCTCGTCGCCGTTCATGGTCGCGGTCACGTGCTTGGTGTGGATCAGGAACTGCCCGCGCGGCGTGGAATGGGTCTCCTTCGGATCCCCGAGCCCGTCGGCGCCGGTCGAAACCAAGGTCACGTAGACCGGCTTCTGGCCTTCGTAGGCCACGAGCGCCTGCTTCAAGATCGAGACGTCCACCCAGCTGCGCCCGTCGGTGGCCCAGCCCGGCCGCTGCCGCATTGGCTCGACCCGCACCAGGTTCTCTTCTTTGAGCCACTCGCCGCTGGTGGTCTGCGCGTAGCCCACGCCATTCCGCTTCACACGTAGCGCGGTGACCGGGAGCGCCTCGCGGAACGCCAACGGCCGCACCGAGGTCAGCCCGGTGGTGCGCGGATCACCAGAGTAGAGGTGGGCCCCTCGGGTCATCACGAACACGACCGGCAGGCTGGTCTTGTCGTCCAGGCTCAGGCCGTGGAAGGCGCTGGGCTGCACGCGACGCATGCGGTCGAGAGGGATCACGTCCAGATCGACGCTCAGGCCGAAGCGCCGACCCTCGTGCTCGAAGAAATCCAGGAACGCGAAGCCGCTCTTGGGGATCGCGCGCCCGGTGTACAGGCTGCCCTCCGAGTGGCGCACGCCGTTCCAGGCCATCACCTGACGCCCGTCGCGGATCATCTCGGGAATGGCCTCGTACACCACGTCGTCCCACGCCGAATCGGGCGGCTTGCGCGAGTGGGACCCGAGATCGTGCTCCACGCGCCGTTGCTCGTCGCGGGTCGGTACCTTGGTGTAGAGGGCCGGGGTTGGAAACGCCGACATGCCGTAGGCATAGGGCAATGGTCCCTGGCGATCGGCGCGCCGCGCGGCAGCCGTGACCAACGGGTGGTTCACGTCCAGCGTGGCGTGCTTGCCGACGCACACGAACCCCTGGGGCGCCACGCGGTACCACCCACCCGAGCAGCCGTCGTTCGTGACCGGCTCGGGCGAGCGCTTCACGATGGCGCCCCCACGCAGGTAGCCGATCTTCTTCGACCGCCAGCTCGGCGTCGCGAACACGAACGTCTCCTTGGCCGTGGCCGCCAGCGCCAGGTCGGCGTCGACGGGCGCATCCGGTCCCGCCGCGGGAGCGTCGGTGTCCGTCGCGGTCTCGGCGAGCACGTCGCCGGTCTGGAAGCTCGCGGGCTGGGTCTCGGCTTCTGCCGCCTTCGGAGCCGGCTCGGCGGGCTGCGGCTCGGGCTGAACCCGCGCGGCGGCGGACTGCACCAGGACCCGGGCGCGAGCCGACGGCTGTCGCAGCCGGTGCCTCGGCTCGAGCTCGCCGACCGTCGTGCAGCTCGCGAACGACAGCCCGAGCAGGGCCAGCGCGAGGGCTGAAAGGCGGCGGGCAAGGGGCATGGCTTCCGCCGTTCGCTAGCGTCATCGGCGGCAATTGGCCCACTTTCCAGCGGGGGCTCCCCCCGCCCAAGCGCCGTGATAAACCGCCGCGCATGGCCACCGAACCGATGCCCCTGGATGTGCTCTCTGCCCTCGATGCCCACCTGACCGAGGACGAGATCATGGTGCGTGACACCGTCCGCCGCTTCGTGCGCGAGCGCTACCTTCCGCGCGCCGGTCAGCTCTTCGAGGACGAGCAGTTCCCGATGGACCTGATCCCCGAAATCGCCGAGATGGGGCTGCTCGGCGCGGGCCTCGAGGGCTATGGCTGCGCCGGGATGAGCCCGGTGCAGTACGGCCTGATCTTGCAAGAGCTGGAGTACGGCGACAGTGGCCTGCGCAGCTTCGCCAGCGTGCAGGGCTCCCTCGCGATGTACTCGATCTGGGCCTACGGCAGCGAGGCTCAGAAACAGAAGTACTTACCGAAGATGGCCAAGGGCGAGCTGATCGGGTGCTTCGGGCTGACCGAGCCGGACAGTGGCTCGGATCCGGGCTCGATGACCACCCGCGCCCGCAAAGACGGGAGCGGCTGGGTGATCAGCGGCACCAAGATGTGGATCACCAACTCGCCCCTCGCCCACCTGGCGGTGGTCTGGGCCAAGGTCGACGACGGCGGCGCCGAGTCGATCCGCGGGTTCATCGTCGAGCGCGGGACCCAGGGCTTCGAGACCCCGAAGATCCACGGCAAGATGAGCCTGCGTGCCAGCGAGACCGGCGAGATCGTGCTCGACGAGTGCCGCGTCGGAGAAGACGCGATGCTGCCCAAGGGCGAGGGCCTCAAGGCCCCCCTCGGCTGCCTGACCCAGGCGCGCTTCGGCATCGCCTGGGGCGCCCTCGGCGCGGCCAAGGCCTGCTTCGACTCGACCGTGGCCTACGCCCGCACCAGCGTGCAGTTCGGCGTCCCCATCGCGTCCAAGCAGCTGATCCAGGAGCAGTTCGCCGAGATGGGCAGCGAGATCGTCAAGGGCGACATCATGGCGCTCCACTTCGGTCGCATGAAGCAGAAGCACGGAAAGATCCGGCCCGAGCAGGTCTCGCTCTGCAAGCGCAACAACGTGCGCGTCGCGCTCGAGGTCGCCCGCACCTGTCGCGGCATCCTGGGCGGCAACGGCATCCTCCTCGAGTACCCCGCCATCCGTCACATGTTGAACCTCGAGAGCGTCTACACCTACGAAGGCACGCACGAGGTGCACACGCTGGTGCTCGGCAAGGCGTTCACCGGGATCAACGCGTTCTGAAGCTCGGACGCGGACCGCGACGGCCGTCGAAGCGGCGCCGGCGGGCGCTGCCAGCGAGCGTGGGCCAGCGCGTCGACCCACCCTCGGTGTCCACCGGCAGGTCAAAACGCGGAGACACTGGGCGGGTCGCGCACGCCGCCGGCGCGGACAGCGAGGAGCTGCTGTCGACGGAGCTGTTGGCGGTCACGAGCGAGCATGGGGCCTCCGAGGCCCGGCGTGACGCGCTTCGTGATACCCGGAGGGCCGGAGGGGTAGTGGGCGGGCTTCGCGACCCATGGCGCAGAGCGTGCGCCGACCGAGCGGAGCCCGACCGCCGCGACGGGCCGAGGTGCCAGACGTCCGCTCGCCCCACGCGAGCGCCGACGCCACGAGCGCCCGTTCGCGCCGACGTAGGGGATGAGCTGCCCTTTCTTGACCACGCGGCCGATCTTGATGCCCGTCGCCACCTTGCTGACGTGGGCGTACTCGATGAAGAAGTCCTTCTTCGGGTTGTCCGGATCGCCGCAGGCGCTCTTCAGCCGGATCATGTCGTAGTGGGCCGTGCAGGTGCTCGAGCAGGCGATGCTGCCGGAGCCGCTGCCCCAGCCGTTGCCGTATCCAGTGACGACCTTCACCACCGTGCCGTCCATGCCTCCGGTGGTTTCCGCGCTGGCCTCCCCTTGGCCTGCGGATTGCCGTGGGCTAAGCGGGATGGCTCGCTCGAATCTCTCCTACGTCACGCGGGGCCGGGGGGCGCTGCTCGGTCTGGGTCTGTCTCTTGCGCTGGCGGCGCTCGGGGCGTGCGGCGACAACGGCGTCGGCTTCGAGGGCGGGGATTCGGATGCTGGTCCGGACGCCGCTGCCGACGCCGCTGCCGACGTCGACGCCGACGCCGACGCCGGACCGGACGCTCCTGGAGCGTGCGACGACGGCGAGTTCCGCTGCGCGGGCGACAACCTGGAGACCTGCAAGGCCGATCGGAGCGGCTTCCAACCGGTCGCCACCTGCCTGCCGGGGCTCTGCGACGCACCGGGCAAGCAGTGCGACAACTGCGTGCCCGGCGCGGGCACCTGCGACTCGTCGGGCAGCGGCTACAGCGCGTGCGATGCCACCGGCCAGACCCAGGAGAAGGTCAGCTGCAGCGCACCCAAGCCGTTCTGCGTCGCGGTCAGCGGTGCGCCGGCCTGCGTCGAGTGCAAGGCACAGACCGACTGCCCGCCGAGCACCGCTCAGTGTCAGGTGTCGTCGTGCTCGGTGAGTGGGAGCTGCGGCGTGTCGCCGGTAGTCAAGGACGCGCCGTGCGGAGCGTCGGGTGCGGGTGGCAAGTGCGATGGCGCTGGCGCGTGCGTGTACTGCCAGCCCGGCCAGAAGCGCTGCTCCGGGGCCGTGCCCGAGGCTTGCGATGCGAAGGGCCAGTGGGTCGCGGGCAACTCGTGCGCGGGGGCCGCTCCGGTGTGCGCCCAAGGAGACTGCGTGCAGTGCCAGGCGCCCAGCGACTGCCCGGCGACGGTCAACGAGTGCCTGAGCGTCACGTGTGCCAGCGCGCAGTGTGGCCTCTCGCCCAAATCCCAAGGCACGACCTGCGCCGCGGGGGCCGGCACCTGCGATGGCTCCGGTCAGTGCAACGTGTGCCAGCCCGGCACCAAGGCCTGCAACGGCAACGTGCCGCTGGTCTGCGGGAGCAACGGTCAGTACAGCGCGCAGCCCGCCTGCTCGGGGGCGACGCCGAACTGCGCGCCGACCACGGGCACGTGCGTCCAGTGCACCAGCGCCACCCAGTGTCCTGGCACCACCGCGCCTTGCCTTCAGGCGGTGTGCGCCTCGAACACCTGCGGCTTTGGCAACAAGGGCGACGGGACCGCGTGCACCGTGTCCGGCGACAACGGAGCCTGCGCAGCTGGTTCGTGCAAGGTTTGCACGGTCGGGCAGACGCGCTGCAAGGCTGGCTCGGCCAGCACGTTGCAGACGTGTGACTCGAACGGGCAGTGGCAGGACAGCGCGTGCGCTGCGAGCACGCCGTACTGTTCGGGCGGAACGTGCGTAGCTCTCAACGCCATGAAGCTCTCGTCGGCGGCAGCGACGGTGTCGGTGCCGAGCACGGGCTTCGCGCTCGCTGGAGGCCCCTTCACGTTCGAAACGTGGCTCAAGGTCCACGACGAGTTTCCACGCGATCCCAACTCCTCCTTCATTTTTGCCACGAACGAGTCGCAAACGAACTGGTTCTCTCTTCTCCTCAACGCCAACGGCGGTCTCGGACCCATGTACCAACAATCGCCCAGCTTTTGCTCGTTTGCCCCGGCTTCGAAGTCGATAGCCGACGGCCAGTGGCACCATGTGGCCGTCACGAGGTCGGGAAACGCGTCGACCTTGTTCATCGATGGGGTCGCCGATCTCGTGGACAACCTCACCTGGTACGGATGCGCCTGCGCGGCCAACGGGCAGCCCACCGTGTGTCTGAGCGGCAGCGCGCCGGCACGCTTCGGCGCCATCGGTAGCCTCAAGGCCGCGCCGGTCTCACTCGGTCGAGTCCGGCTCTCGTCGACCGCCCGGTACACCGGAAGCTTCACCCCCGCCAAGTCGTGGGCGCTCGATGCCAGCACTGTCGCGCAGTGGATCGTCTCGCAACCGTTCCTCGGAGCGACCCTCGTGGACGAAGCGGGTGGCCAGAACACGAGCACCAGTCTGCTCGCCGTGGTCCCCGTAGCCGAGCCGTGACCCCGGCGCGAGTTGCGAACGACGAAGGCGGCAACGGATGAGAACACCACCCCTCACCAGAGGTGTGTGGCACCACATCCGACCGGCCCCGGTTGCAGAGCGCCCGTGCGCGCGCGACGCCGCGGGAGCGGAACCAGTGATAGCGTCTGGCGTGCGCGGAAGACCCTGCGGATCGGTGGCCACGGCGGGCGATGCCGGTCCCGATGCCCGCGCTGCTAGCGGGTGCGTGGCGACGTGCCAGTCGACTCTCGGCCCAGCGGCCTCACGGTCCGCCATCGGGACACATCGTCTCCGTCGGAGCGAGAGTGCACGTCGGCGCCGTCCCGGCGACAACCTTGCCTTTACACTCGTCGATGATGTCCGTGGACATCACGGCGGCCACCTGCCTGCCGGTCGAGTCGAAGTAGGCGGTCCGGCCATGGAAGCCGTCGGAGAAATCCACGTACTTGTAGTCGCCGCAGGTGCCGATGCTCGCGCGCGACAAGCAGCTGCCTCCGTCACGGTGCGCGGCCACCTGGTCCCGCAGCTCGGCCGAACGCTTCTCGAAGCTGGCGCAGCCGCCCTCGGCGCAGTACTTGACGAGATCCCGGGTGCACGACGAGTCCGAGGCGGGCCCGCGTGTCTTTCGCCCGCATGCGCCGAACAGCGTCGCGAGGTGGAAGCCGCAATAGGCGAGTTTCTTCAAGACTCAGTTCCGATCACGGTACCAGAGCGAATCGGTCCTACAAGCACTCGCTCGGCACGCCGTCCTCGGCGTGGTTCAAGAGGCCAATCTGCAGACCGTGTAGCCGCTTGGCGTGGTTGAAGACGCCGATCTGCACGCCGCTGGCTTCGTCCGTGATGTTCGCCAGGCCGATCTGCACGCCGCGCATGCTCTCGGCATAGTTCCCGCCGCCCAGCTGCACGCCGGTGTGCTCCTTGAACGACAGGTTGGCGAGGCCGATCTGCCCACCGTCAGCGCGGGAGGCGCTGGCGTGCCTCGAGCTCGCGGAGGCCTTCGGTTACATCGGGCCGGACGACGCGGGGATGCGCGCGAGTTTGACCGCATCATCGGCGCGCTGGTGAGGCCGGTCGAGCGGGCCGGATAGCGCCTCCCTGCGGGTGGCGATCGCCAGGCGAAAGGTGGCGTTCGCCACCCCGCCGGCACTTGAAACCCGCAGATTCAGCCAGCTTGGAGCCGGGCACGGCGTTCGCTCTCTCGCGCGTGTGCGCCGCGCCCCGCCCGCCGCAATCTCGGGTGTCAGCTCGCCGCGCTACCAGCGACGGACGCCAGAGAACACGCTGCTCTACTCGATAGTCGCCGGTCACCTCGAGACGTTTCTGGCGGAGGCACGTGACCACGACCGGCACGGTCTTCCACGCTACGTCGAGCGCGAGCTTCGCGCCTACCTGAAGTGCGGCATCCTCGCGCATGGATTCTTCCACGCCACATGCAAGTCATGTGGCGCGGAAATCGTCGTCGCGTTCTCGTGCAAGCGACGCGGCGTATGCCCATCGTGCAACGCTCGTAGAATGTGCAGCACCGCAGCGCACTTGGTCGACTCGGTGTTCCCCGACGTGCCCGTTCGCCAGTGGGTGCTCAGCGTGCCCTACGAGCTCAGGCTCACGCTCGCACGTCGCGCCGATGCATTCGGCGCGCTCATCAGGATCTTCGACCAAGAAGTACTTCGGTTCCTGGAACGGGCGTCAGGTGTCCGGGGCGCGAAAGGTGGCGGAGTATCGTTCCCACAGCGCTTCGGCGGCAGCCTGAACCTCAACACCCACGTGCACGCCGTCTTTCCCGACGGAGTCTTCGTCCGTGAAAGCGCCTCTGCTCGTGCTGAATTCGTCCGGGTTTCACCGCCCACTCCGCTGGAGCTCAGCGCGCTGTGCGAGCGGATCCACGCGCGTTTCGTGCGCTGGCTCGGCAGCCGAGGGCTCCTGCGCACCGACGAGCATGCGTCGAACGACCGTCCGGAGTCTTCCTGCATCGACTCCTGCACCGAGGCCGCGATCGGCATCGGCACGCTCGCGAGCGTGGACGACGGCTCGGCAACGGATGGCGAGGCCGCCGCCGAGCAAGCCAACCTGCCGCGTGCCCGGAAGGGCAAGCACGTGGGCGAGGCGCTCGGCTTCAGCATTCATGCCGGGGTCGCAGTGCCCGCCGGGAACGTGCTCGGACGCGAGCTTCTCCTTCGCTACTGCGGTCGCCCGCCACTCGCGCTCGAGCGACTCTCCGTGCTCCCCGACGGGCGCATCGCCTACCGTTTGAAGACTCCGTGGCGCAAGGACCAGACGCACAGGGTGATGACGCCGGTCGAGCTCATCGCGCGACTCGCTGCCCTGGTCCCACCGCCGCGCCACCCGCTCATCCGCTTTCACGGCGTGCTCGCGCCCCACTCCGGATGGCGGGCGAGTGTGGTTCCGGAACCTCGATCATCGCCGCAGCCGCGATGCGACGTCCAGAGTCCAGCGAGGCGACCCAGTTCGGCCTCCACGCCGGCGCGCGCTGCCGACAAGAAGGATGGCCCGGCATCGAAGGACGAAGCGGAGCTGAAGCCCGGACCGCCACCCGTCGCCGCGCCGGCGTCCTCGTCCAGCGCCACCCCCGAAAAGCCAGCACCCGTCGCCGTCCGCAAGAGCTGGTGGATCGACTGGGCGACGCTGCTCCGGCGCGTTTACGACATCGACGCACTGCAGTGCTCTTGCGGTGGGCGTCTCCGCTTTGTCGAAGTCGTTGACGATCGCAAGGCCGCGGCGGTCATGCTCCGCGCGCTCGGCTTCCCTCCGGAGCCGCCCGACGTCGCCCGCGCGCGCGACCCCACTCCCGACTTCGACCCGTCACCGCTCGACACCCACGTCGACGCGGCCCACGCCGACGACTTCGACCCGCCACCGCCCACGAGCTGGTGACCCCGGGACGCGGCCCGGTCCGCTTTGGAATCGCTCACAGAGTCCCGGGTTCCGCTCGCAACGGATTGCAAGCGTCGCATAAGGCACGTTCCGTCAACTTTTGCCCCGCCTCCACGAACGCCAGCTTCGCACGGTAGCTTTGCTCGGACTAGCCTCCGTGGTGCTCGGCCTGGCCACGCTGGTCCGCCCGACCTCGCTCTTGGCCGCGCCGCTCCTGGTGCTGATGGGCCCGCGCCCCTGGTGGAAGGCTGCGGCCCGCGCCGCGGTTGCCACGCTGCTGGCGCTGGTGGTCGTCGCTCCGTGGACGCTGCGCAACTGCCGCGCGACCAACGGCGGCTGGAACCTGGCGATCGGCGCGATCAGCGACACCGGCCGCTTCGACACGCTGCGGGCCGGCGACGGCTGCCCGATCGTCACTGGTCAGGTGCAGCAAGATCGCTGCTGGGCGGCGGTGGGCCGAGCGCGGATCAAGGCCGACGCCTGGCGCTGGATCGGCCTGATGCCGAAGAAGCTGGGCCACACCTTCGACCACGAGTCGTTCCCCATCGAGTACCTGCGCGAAGCCGACCCGCGCTCTTGGCCCGAGTCACGCCGCGTGGCGGGCCGCGGCTTGCTCACGCTGTTTCACCGCCTGCTCCTGGTCGCTGCCGCCTTTTCCCTGGTGAGCTTCGTGTCGCCGTCGAGCCGCGAGGCCAAGAAGCAGTACTCGCAGTGGGCGCTGCTCCTCGCGATCGTCGGCGCCGCGACCTATGCCTTCGCCGACATCCGGCATCCGTTCTTCTGGCTGCCCACGCTGCTGCCGCTGGCCGCCTTGCTGCCCCTGCCCGGTCGTCCCACGCACGGCCCCGTGGGCCGCTACCTGTTCGCGTTGATCGCGGCGACGGCGCTCACCCACGCGGTGTTCTTCGGCGACGACCGTTATCACCTGGTCGTGACCCCGGTGCTTTGCATCCTGGCGGCGGCCGCGCTGAGGCGAGAGGTGGACCGGAGCGCCGCCGACGGGTAGACTGCAGCTGCGCGAAAGGGGGCCGCATGGTCCGAGCATCTCGCATCTCGCATCTCGCATCTCGCATCTCGCATCTCGCATCTCGCATCTCGCATCTCGCATCTCGCATCTCGCGGTCTTGAGCGTGACGCTTTCGCTCCTCGGCTGTGGGTCGTCTGAGTCGCCGTTCGAGCAGGCGACGGGCAGCGCCCTGGGGAAGTCGCACTGCGCGGGGACGCCCGTGGCGTCGACGAAGCACAAGTTCGAGTCAACGGGGCGAACCGTGGTCATCGATGCTTGCCCTCCCGGGTCGACGGGAAAGGTGGAGCTTGCGGCGCGCGACGCGGCGACCGGGAAGGCGGTGGACTTCGAGGACCTGCGCCGCGACGACGCAGCGGTCTTCCACGATGTAAGAGGAACCATCGGCGGGAAGATGGAAGCGCACATGGACCAGCGCCCCGGCGCGGTCTTCGACGCCCATGTCTGGTTTCGCATCGATCTCGGCGACGCGCCGGAAAAGGAAGCAGAACTGGCCGACCCGGTTCAGTCCGCCCAGTTCGCAGCCAAGCGCGAGGCCAGGACCCGGCTTGCAGCGCACGCGCTCGCCGAATCGGTCAAGTGGGTCCCGGGACTCGAGGTAGTCACCAAGGTCGCGGCCCCCGTCGAGTACGGAGCCCCAGTCCTACGGGTTCGCGGGAGCGCGGCTGCATTGCACCAAGTCGGGAAGCTGTCGACCGTCTGGCGAGTGATGCTTGAGAGCGACGCCTCCCAAACGCACTCCGCCGATTTCTACTGCACGACCGAAACGGACGACATCGACCCGCTCGGGCTCGACGGAACCGGCCAGACAGTTGCGGTGCTCGAGCGTACCAGCCCAGACAGCGTGCACAACCTTCCGAACGCAATCGGAGACGCGAACGGCTGCCTGCCCGACCCACCTTTCGGCCCTCGGAAAAAGTGCCATTGCCCGGCTGGGAGCCGCTCGGCTCACCCACGGCTGATGGCGGGCATGGTAGCCAACTCGAGCACATCGTTCGGCGGGCTCGCGGATCAGGCGAGCCTGATCTTCGCAAACTGGGGTGGCTGCACGACCAACGGCCCGGATCAGTTCTCGAGCGGGCTCAACTGGGCCGTCAGCAACGGCGCCAGGATCATCAGCCGGAGCGAGGGCTGGCCACCGCCCTGGGAGTCCCTCGACGACGGAATGCAGACCTCGCGCGACTTCTTGGTCGACTACACCATCTCGCGATCACCGTACCCGTTCATCGCGGAGTCCACTGGAAACGACGCAGGCTACCCCTCGGCCAACGTGCTGCGCAACGGCATGGTGGTCGGCGGCGGCAACGAGACGAACGGATGCAGCCGCAGCGGCGTGGTCTTTGCGGACACCAGCTGGGCCAACCCCAACCCGGGTGCGTCCTTCAAGGGTTTCGAGGTGCCCCACATCGTCGGCATTGCCGCAAACGCGGACTCGGCCGGGTACGACCCCGGCGCCGTCGAGGCCACTGGCGGCAGTAGCGCGGCAGCGGCGCAAGTAGCGGCCACGGTAGCCTCGCTCCACGAAGCCAACTCGGCACTGCGGAGCTGGCCGGAGGTCGTGGTTCCGGGCCTCATGGTCTCGGCAAACGAGGACGTCGACGGCGTGAGCCTGAACCTCCACGACGACTGGGACGATCGTGACGGGGCTGGCCTGCTGAATGCCTCGTGGGCGTATCTGACGCTGGGCACCGCCCGGAAGATGAACGGCGGGAACTCGCCGGAGCCTCGGGGGCACGACTACGGCGGCATCGCGCCATCGCAAACGCCTCCGGGAACGTCCTACGGCGAAGTCTGGAGCGCTCGCATCGACAGCGGGCGTACGCTTCGCGTCGCGGCGCTGCTTCAGTCCCGCCCGAACTGCCCGTCCAACCCGGGCTGCAGCGAGCAGTTCGAAGGCGGGGTCGTCGGCGGCTGCAGCGCAACCAACATCTGCTCGGCGAATCCGTACGTGATCTTCTCCCTCGAGATCTGGGAAGGGTCCACGTTGCACACGCTGTCTTTCAACGCGTTCACGTCGTATCAGTTCGCGAGCTGGCAGAACACGTCTGGCTCGACGAAGACCTATCAGATCAAGATCACGCCCTGGAGCTACGGCGGCCTCTCCTACACGACCTGGGGCATGGCCTGGTTCGAGGAGTGAGTGATGGCCAGGCACACCCCGAGCAACCTTCGGAACGTCCGGCTTGGCGCTGCGCTGCTTGCGCTCGCCGCGGCGGGACTGGTTCAACCCGCGTGCGGCGACTCGCTCGACGGCTCATCGCCCACGAAAGACGCTGGTTCGGAAGCCGGCGACAGCGACGCCGCCGACGCCGACGAGGCGTCCGACGGGGACGGTCCAGCCGACGGCGCGCACGACGGGGCCGGCGTTGCCGACGCGCCCGACGGGCCTATTCCGTGCCCTGTGCGGCAGGCCATGTGGGAGTTCATCTACGCCAACAAGAGTTGCACGACCGCGAGCGACTGCACTGTTGCGAAGACCTGTTTCACGGAAGCCGAGGGCTGCGGCAACGTGCTCGCCGGGATCTACTTGAACGCGAGCTACGACCCTAGCAAGTTGGCCGAGCGCGAGGCAGCGCTGTCCAAGTCCGGCGACGCGTGCTGCTACATCCCGGGGTGCGACTACGTGGAACCAGCCGTTTGTTGGAAGCAGACTTGCCTTCCGTTTCATGGCGACGACACCCAGGCAAACCGGGACAAGTGCCATGGCCTACTTGGCAGGAATACGCTGTGCGCGGCGTGCGCGTGTTCGAAGCACGGCCCGATCTGCCTCCAGGACCCGGCGTGTTTCCAGCTGCTGCAGTGCGCGCACGACAACGCCTGCCTCGGCACCCCGAAGTGCGCGCCAGACAACCCGGCGTCGCCGTGCAAGGGGCTGGTCGACGCAATGGGTGGGTCCTCTGCCAAGGCAGTCACGTACTTCGGTGCGGTAAACGAGCTTGTTCCGTTCGAAGGCTGCGACATCCCCTGCGCGAACCCATAATTGCTGGTCGCGCGTGTGTCTCCCCCCGCCGACTACGCGTTCTGAAGCTCGGACGCGACCCGCGACGGCCGTCGAAGCACCGCCGGCGGGACGAACCGCGGCCGCTCACTTCGCCAACTCGAAGCCGAGCGTTTCGAAGTCCCGGTCGAAGGCGAACGCCAGTCGGATGTTCCGTGCGCGCATGGCAGCCGCCGAGGCGCAGTCACAGAGCGAGAGCTCGTGGTCGGAGTACTTCTCGAAAATCCGCTTGGCGTCGGAGAGCAAGCCCGCGTCCGTCCAGACGACTTCGAACGGCTCCGACGTCAGGCTCGTCCAAGCCATGAGCGCGACATCGAAACCAGCCCGGGCTCGGGCCAGCGCGACGCTCTCGGCCACGACCAGATCTGACGTGTGGAGCGCCGCTCGGCGGGCAAGGAGCTTCTTCCAGACGACCTTGGCAGCGCGGTGATTCGCGTCGGATGCCCACAAGAGCGCGACGATGCCGGAGGTGTCGACGAACACCCTCATCGTTTGCGCCGGGTTCCAGGCGGATTCAGGTAGTCGTCGTGATTCTCGGACAGGTCGGCGGGTCCGCTCTTCACGCTCCCGATGAGCGCCGCGAGCGGATCCGGTGGACCCTCTTCAGCTTGCCGCAACACGATCTCGGCCCCCTCGCGCAGGAGCTGAGCCATGGACACACCGCGGCGGCGCGCCGTGTCACCCAAGGCCCGGTGCAGGCGCCGGGGAAGGTAGATCTGAGTTCGCACCTCGGAAGCAGCCATCCCCGGAGCATGCCACGTACATCACACACGTCAAGACAGTGATGTACATGCGTCGGAGACCCGAGCGCGGTGTCGATGGTTCCACGCACGCGGGCGGCGAGGTGAAGTCCTCGCGGCATGCATTCCTGGTACCCTGAGCCCCGCGAAGCATGGCCCAGGGCGTCCTCATCACTCAGTGCATCCAACAGGACTTCGTGAGGCTGCTCGGCGCCGAGGAGCCCCTGCCGAACCTCGTCCACGTCGGCAGGCTCGAGGCCGAGCGCCTGGTGGGCCGGCACGGCGCGCTGATCCCGTTTCTAGGGGCTGCGCATGCTGCGCCGGATCTCGCCGTGATCCACGTCGTCGATCAGCACGTCCGGAGCGTCCGCTTCGACCGCCAGTACGGGTCCGCAAGGGCTTCGATGCGGCGTCGGCCGGGCAGGCGGCGTGAACACCAGCTCGCCTGGACGCTCGACGCCGCCCTCGACCCCTCACCGTCCCGGTTTGAACTCGTCCGACCGCAGGCCGTATCGTTTCAACAATCGATGCAAAGTCTCGCGCTCCATCCCGGCCCGCTCGGCGGCATGAGTCACGCTGCCCTCGAACTCCCGCATCAGAGCGACCAGGTACTCCCGGGAGACCCGGTCCCGCGCAATGTCCACGACTTCTCGGTACGTCAGCCGTCCTAGGTCCGGGGCGAGTCGTGGTCGCGCGTGGGTTGCGATTTCTTCCGGCAACGCTTCGATCGGGATGCGGGGCCCATCCACCACCGCAAGCGCCCGCTCCACCGCGTTCTCGAGCTCGCGGACGTTGCCCGGCCACTCGTAACGAACCAACGCCGAGAGCGCGTCGGGGCTGAACCCCTCCACGCTGCCACCGTATCTACCGCGGTGCCGCTCGAGGAAGTGAGCCGCGAGCACGGGAATGTCTTCGCGTCGCTCGCGGAGCGGGGGCAGGCGCACCGGGAACACATTCAGGCGGTAGAAGAGATCCTCGCGGAAACGCCCCGATGCGACCGCAGCCTTCAAGTCGACGTTGGTCGCCGCGATCACCCTTACGCTGACGCGCCGCTCCTGCGACTCACCCACGCGGCGGATCGCGTGCTCTTGCAGGGCGCGAGTGAGCTTCACCTGCATGGGCAGGGGCAACTCGCCCACCTCGTCGAGGAGCAGCGTCCCGCCGTCAGCCTCCTCGAACAGCCCGCGACGATCTCCTATTGCACCGGTGAACGCGCCGCGCACGTGACCAAAGAGCTCCGATTCGATCAGACTCTCGGGGATCGCGCCGCAATTGACCGCCACGAAGCGACCGGCGCGGCGAGGGCTCTGCGAGTGTACGGCGCGCGCCGCAAGCTCCTTGCCGGTGCCGCTCTCGCCAGCGATGAGCACCGTCGCCTCGCCGGCCGCCGCGCGTTTGAGCAGCTCGAAGAGTTGCTGCATCGCGCTGCTCTTGCCGACCAGTCGGTCGAAGCGACTGATGTTGCCGACTACTGCGCTCAGGTTGCGCGCCTGCTCGCGCAGCCGCTTGCGCTCGGCCGCACGCTCGATGGTCATCAACGCTTCATCGGGGTCGAAAGGCTTGGCGAGGTAGTCGTAGGCGCCTTCTTTCATCGCCTCGACGGCCTTCTGCACCGAACTGAAGGCGGTCATCAGCACGACCTCGACCTCCGGCTTGGCGCCTTTGATCTCGCGAAGCACCGTGAAGCCGTCCGCCCCAGGCATGCGGATATCGGAGACGACCACGTCGAAGTCGTCGTTCAGCGCCAGGGCGAGCGCGCGCTGACCGTCAGTGGCCGTTACAACGTCGAACTTGTCCGACAAGATGCGACCGAACAAACCCAGGATAGTGTCCTTGTCGTCGGCGACGAGCACGCGCGGCTTCTTCATGCGCGCGCCTCCGGAGACCGCGCCACGGCGGGCAGCTCGACGCGAATGCGCGTGCCCTCGTTCACCGCCGAGTCGATGGCGATCTCGCCGCCATGGGCGTGCACGATGGCCTGCGAGATCGCGAGGCCGAGCCCGGTGCCACGCGGCTTGGTGGTGAAGAAGGGATCGAAAGCGTGCTCACGCACGGAGCCGTCCATGCCCGAACCTGTGTCGGCGACCTCGAGGCACACCGAGCCGTTGCACGCTTCCACGCACACTTCGACGCGCTCGCTACCCGCCTCGAGCGCGTTCGTCAGAAGGTTCGCCACCACCTCTCTGAGCTGCGTGGCGTCACCGCGGACCAGCGGCGTTCCGCGGCAATCGAGCGCGATGCCCCCGGGCACCGTTCCCAACTCACCCAGGCGTTCTACCGAATCCTGCACCAGCTCGAATAGGTCGAGCGGGGCACGCTCGAACTGCGGCGGCCGCGCCAGGTCGAGCAGCTCGCGCACGATGCGCTGACACTGGTGCGCCTCGTCCTCCACGATGCGGAGCTCGGCCCCGGCCAACTTCTCGAGCTCGGGGTTCTTTCGCAGCAGCTTCAAGTATCCGAGGATCACCCCGAGGGGGTTGTTGATCTCGTGGGCCACACCCGCGGCCACCTGTCCGACCGTCGCCAGCTTCTGCGCTTTCACGGCCGCGTCCTGGTGATTGCGCAGCTCCGACGCCATCTGGTTGAATGCCTCGGCCAGGTCCGTGAACTCGTCGCGGCCCTCGAGTTCGATGCGCGTCGTGAGGTCGCCCGTTGCAACGTTGAAAGCGCCCTCACGGAGGCGACCGAGGCGCCCCCGGATCGACCGAATCATGACAAACCCGAGGATACCCGCCACGGCGATGGCCAGCACGAAACAACCGATGAAGGCAAGCCGCGCGCGCTCGCGCATGCCGCGTTCGCGCTCGCGCGCCTCCATGCTGAAGCGCTCGAGCTCTCGATTGAGGCCTTCGCTGAGCGCGACGACTTGGTCGACGAGCCGCTCGACGGCTTCGTGCCCGCGCTGGACGGCCGGGCGGTCGCCAGCGTCGACCCCGGGAACGATGCGGGTCTTGAAGGCGTCGTCGACCGCGGCGACGAGCCGAGCTATCTTGAGGGTGCGCTGCAGGTGATCTTCTCGCTGCGCGATGTCCTGCAGGCGGCGGGTGGCCGCCCGCGTGTTCCGCGCGGCCTGCTCGTAGTGATCGAGGTGCGAGCGATCGCCGGCGATGATGGTGTGGGCTTGGTGGATGTACTGCTCCCTGATGGCCGCCGCGACGGAGTGACCGGCGTGCTTCGCGTCCTCGAACGCTGCGACCTCGGCCTCCGCTGTGGCCAGCTGCTCGAAAGTCGAAAGCGCGACCCAGAGCGCGACGCCAAACAGCGCAAGCACCGCCATGAATGCAGCGGTGAGCCGGGCGGAGGTGCTGGCCACGGTTCCGTGGAACCACTTCATCGCGATGTCGTGCCTCCGGTGCAACCCACGTGCCGGGCGGCTGGCCCGGTAGCGTTCGCTCGCGGAGTGACGTCGGAGATCACCATGTGACCGAGTCTGTCACGTTTTCGTGACGGATAGTGATGGGCGTCATGCTCCGCCCGGGGAGCACGCGCCCGAAGCGGGCGGCTCCGCTATACCCGCGAGCGGAGGTAGTCACCATGGTTCGAACGTCATTGTTTTTCGGGCTCGTGCTCTTCGCGGTCGGCTGTGGGAGCAGCAGCGACGACTCGCCCGAGCCTTCGTCGAAACACGACAGCGTTTTCGTTGCGGATGAGGACAGCGGAACAATCTCCGTGATCGACGAGGCCAAGGCGCAGCGCGTGTCTACCATCGCGTTGCCCACGTCGCCGGACATGTACATGCCGCACAATGTCCAGGTCGCGCCGGATGGCATGAGTGTTTGGGTAGCTGCGGCGCCGATGACGAAGGGAGGCGTCGAGAAGGCTTTCGTTCTCGATCCTGCCACGGGCGAACTCCTCGCGAACATCGACCTCGGCCCAGAACTCCACGTCGCGCACGTGGTACTCGACTCCACTTCGTCGCGCGCATACATAACAGCGAACGAAGCCAGCGCAGTGATCGAGGTCGACGCGAATGAGCGGAAGGTGCTGCGCAGCATCGACCTCGGCGCCGATCGCGGGCCCCACGGCATGCGCTTCTGCGGCGACAGGCTCTGGATCGCCAACATGACCGGCAAGACGCTGGCCGAGCTCGATCCCGCGTCCGGCAGCGTCACTGAGACCGACGTTGGCGGAGTCGCAGTCCAGACCGCTTGCGCGCCGAACGGCAAGTACGTCTTCGTCTCGCTCTACGACACGAAGGAAGTCATTCGCTACGAGATCGACACCAAGAAGGTCACCCGCATCGCCTTGCCGGCGGGGTCGCAGGGCCCCGTGCAGCTCTATCCCTCGCCGGACTCGAAGACACTGTGGGTGTGTGACCAGGGCGTGCTGATGGGGCGCCCGGCGTCGGACCTCCTGTACGCGGTGGACATCGAGGCCGCGCAGGTCACCGGGAAGGCCGTGGTGGGCCAGGGCGCGCACGGCGTGGTCCTGAGCGACGACGGAGGGCTCGCCTACGTAACCAACCTCGCCGCCAACACAGTCTCCGTGGTCGACACGACGAAGCTCGAGACAATCGCAACCGTCGGCGTTGGCACGAAGCCGAACGGCATTTCGCACTGGCACGGCAACGGCGGCATGCCGTGACGTCGGTACGGAGGTTGCTTCGCACGCTGGCGATTCGCGGGCGTACCGCGAAAGACTGGAGAATGACCGTGGGGATCAACTGCGGCGCTGCTCTCATCACTTCTCTCTTGGCGCTCACGGCATGCGGCGGCGAGAGTTCCGATTCCGGCAACGACGAAGCGGGCGGTTCGAACGCGGGTGGCGCTTCCTCTGGAGGCGGCGCCGGAACGAGCGGGACCGGGTCGGCCGGGGCTGGCACCACGGAAGTCGGCGACCCGTGCGCCAGCGCCAGTCAGTGCCCCGCCGGCGGCTCCGGAACGGCAGTGTGCGTCACCGACTGGCGGGCCGGCTACTGCGCTGTCTCTGCTTGCGCAGCGCACGGACACGACTGCCCGACCGACCCCGGGCTCGGCGGGACGGCCAAGACCGGCAGCAAATGCGTGCTCGCTCCGACCGCGATGTGCCTCGCGCTCTGCGCGAGCAGCGCCGACTGCCGGGACGAGTACGAATGCGTCGCGAAGCCCGACGCGGCGGGGCACGCGACCGCGAACGTGTGTTTCCCGAAGCAGTCGAGTTCTGGAACTGGCGGCATGGGCGGCGGAATGGGCAGCGGTGGGGGCCCCAACACCGGCGGAGGAGGGGGGATGGGGACCGGTGGCGGGATGAGCATGGACGGTGGATCGATGTGATTTGCACCCTCGGGGTTCGCGACCGTAATTGGAGGGGCCACGGCTTCCACCGGTGTAACCGATCGGATCACGCTTCTGTAGTCGTGCACTCACTCGTCGCGAGGCCCGTCGCCGGGCGTGCGGGCGAACGCGAGCCTTTCGGCGAACAGGCACGCCGATTGCTGAGGTCGGCCGCCGGTGCCGTACCTCCATCATCTCCTCGTTCAGTTCCCGATCGCCCTGGCGTGGCTTGCCGCGGTCAGCTCACTCGCCGCTTTCCGCGGGAACGAGCGATGGCGATGGCTCGGGCAGCTCGCGGCATTCTCGGCCGTTGCCGTCGCAGTGCTCGTTGCGGCGACCGGCCTGCTGTCGGCGGCCCACGTGATCGAGATGGGGGGCGATCCGGCGCAGATCGCCCGTCACCGCAACCTGGCGCTCGGGGCGACGGGCGTCCTGGCTGTCTCGGCGCTCTCGATGCGCTTCTCGAAGCGCGCCGCGCCCGCCATCGTCGCCGCCGTGCTCGCCGTGGCCGCGGTGAGCGTAGCCGCCCATTTCGGCGGCGAGATGCTTCACCCAGGGCTCGCGCCTTGGTCCGCGGCACGCCACCACCACGGCCCGTTCTCACCCACGAGCGACGAGCGCCACCGCGCGTCTCCGGCAGAAAGTCGCGAGCAACCCGGCCCTGCGATGTCCGCGGCAGCACCTCCCGGTGGCTCGAGCGTGGCTCCCGCGCCCTCCGCGCCGCCGAAGGCGGCTCACGACCACTCGACGCACAAGCACTGAGAGCCGCACGCTCGAACCGAGCGGAGCGAGCCGATCGGCGGCATGCGCATTGCTTGGAGGGGCCCCCATGAACGTCCGACTTCTTGGCACCACTCTGACTCTGCTGGCGCTTGCCGGATGCAACAACAAGACTGCCCCGAGCGCGACGCCTTCGCACGAAGGGCACTCGAGCGCGACGAGCCCTGCGACGGCGGCCCCGGCGCGACATGCCTGCCCGATGCATCCGGAGGTGTCCGACACCAAGGCGTCCGATTGCCCCAAGTGCGGCATGAAGCTCGTGCCAGTCGGCCCCGACGGCGGGCCGATTCAGTGAACGGCCGGCGCTGGCTCGCGGTCGCCGCGGCGCCGGCACCGGCTGCCTTCACTGATCCCGTGCTCGAAGCCAAGTTCGACGCGCTGGGTCAGCGAACAGGCCCACACGCACATGGCCCCAATCACCGTGCCGACGCTCCGTGCGCCGCGTGCCATGCGGATCCCCCCGGGCCCGCGCGGCCCGGTCACCTCTCCATGCGGGAGGACCCGTGAGAACCTCCGCGACCGCCCTGGCACGCCGCCAGAATTCCGATCGCGACCCACACGGCGCGCACCCTTGGTTCCTCAGCTGCCACCCCACCTCCTGAAGTCGTTGCTAGCACACCTGCCGCCTTCAGGGAGTTGCCAGTGTGACCTCGCTCGCGGGCCCTACGGGGAGCTGCTTCTTCCGCCAGAGGAAGTAGACCGCCGGGTAGACGAGGAGCTCCATCAGGAACGAAGTCGCGAGGCCCCCTATCATCGGCGCGGCGATGCGCTTCATCAAGTCGGATCCCGTCCCGGTCGACCACATGATCGGCAGAAGCCCGATCATCGCCGCGCACACCGTCATGGCTTTGGGTCGTACGCGCTTGACGGCTCCGTGGATGATCGCCTCGACGAGGTCTTGTCGCGTTCGAAGCTGCCCTCGCTGTTTGGCCTCGTCGAAGGACAGATCGAGGAAGAGCAGCATGAACACGCCGGTCTCGGCGTCGAGCCCCATCAGCGCAATCATCCCCACCCAGACCGCGATCGAGACGTTATAGCCGAGCGCCCAGAGCAGCCACACCGCGCCGATGGCCGAGAACGGCACAGCCGTCATCACGATCAACGCCTTGAACGTCGACTTCGTGTTCATGTAGAGGAGCGCGAAAATCAGCACCAGCGTGATGGGGATGATCAGCTTCAGCCGCTCCTTGACCCGCAGCATGTTCTCGTACTGCCCGCTCCACACCATGTTGTATCCGGTGGGGAGCTTCACCGCTGCGGACACCGCCTTCTTGGCCTCGGTCACGTAGCCCCCGACGTCGTATTTCGAAGTGTCGAAGTCGACGTAGACGTATCCGGCCAGGAGCCCGTTCTCGTCGCGGATCATCGACGGCCCGTGGGCGAGCATCACGTCCGCGATCTCGCTCATGGGGATCTGGCCTTCGCCGCTGGCCAGCGGCAAGAGCACGCGGCGCAGGCTCCCGATGTCCTCGCGGAAGTCGCGCGCGTAGCGCACACTGATGCCGTAGCGCTCCCGCCCCTCGACCGTGATCGACTGGTTGTCTCCGCCGACCGCCGTCATGACCATCGTGTTCGCGTCGTCCACGCTCAGCCCATAGCGCGCGAGCTGCTCCCGCTTGAGCACGAAGTCGACGAAGTACCCGCCCGCGACCCGCTCGGCGTAAACGCTGCGGGTCCCCGGGAGCTGCTTGATGACGCCCTCGGTCTCCTGGGCGATCCGCTCGATGGTCGGCAAGTCCGCGCCGCTGACCTTGATGCCGATGGGCGTGCGAATACCGGTCGACAACATGTCGAGCCGCCCCTTGATGGGCATGGTCCAGGCGTTGGAGATACCCGGCAGCTGCAGCGCCTGGTTCAGCTCGTTCTCCAGGTCCGCTTGTGAAATGCGATCCCGCCAGAACGGGCGCAGCGCCGGCTTCAGCCACTCGGGCGCCCAGCTCGAGTACCAGCGCGGTCTCTCGCGCCACTGACTCTCCGGCTTGAGGATGATCGTGGTCTCCATCATCGTGAACGGGGCGGGATCGGTCGACGTGTTGGCGCGTCCCGCCTTGCCGAAGACGCGCTCGACCTCGGGGAAGCGCATCAAGATCTTGTCCTGCACCTGGAGCGCCTTCTGCGCTTCGGCCACGGACATGCCCGGCTCCACCGCCGACGGCATGTAGAGCAGGGTGCCCTCGCGCAAAGGAGGCATGAACTCCGAGCCGAGCCTGAGATAGACGGGGATCGTGGTGAGAATCGCGGCAATGCTGACCGCGATGGTGATCCGGGGATGCCTGAGCGCGAGCCGGCACGGCCCCTCGTAGAGCCGGTGCAGCGCCTTCGAGATCGGGTGCTTTTCCTCCGAGTAGTAGTTTCCGACGAGCACGCGCGTGGCGAGCCCCGCCAGAAAGCGCGGGCGAAACCGGTAGGGCTCGATGCGGGCGAACATCATGCGCATCGCCGGGTCGAGCGTGATGGCCAGGAACGCCGCGATGGCCATGGCCAGGTTCTTGGAGTAGGCGAGCGGCCGAAACAGTCGCCCTTCCTGATCGACGAGCGTGAACACCGGCATGAACGCCACGGCGATGACCAGGAGCGAGAAGAACACCCCCGGGCCCACTTCGAGCAGCGCTTCCAGTCGAACGTGATGGAAGTCGCCCTTCTTGCCGTCCTGTATCCAGTGGTAGATCTTGTTGTAGGCGTTTTCGACCTCCACGATAGCCCCGTCCACCAGGACACCGATCGAGATGGCGATGCCGGCCAGTGACATCAGGTTGGCGTTTAGCCCCATCGCGTACATCGGGATGAACGCCAGCGCGACGGACACGGGAATCGTGATGATCGGGATCAGCGCGGAGGGGATGTGCCAGAGGAAGATCAGAATGATGATCGAGACGACGATGATCTCCTCGATCAGCTTCTCCTTGACGGTGTCGATGGCGGCGTTGATGAGCTCGGCGCGGTCGTAGGTCGGGACGACCTCGACGCCTTTGGGTAGCGAGGGCTCGAGTTCTTTCAGCTTCGCCTTGACTCGCTCGATCACGTGCAGCGCGTTTTCGCCGGAGCGCATCACGACGATGCCGCCGACCACGTCGCCCTTTCCGTCGAAGTCCGCGATGCCGCGCCGGAGCTCCGGCCCGAGCGCCACCCTGGCGACGTCTTTGACCAGGACCGGCGTTCCTCCTTCGGCGCGCAAGACCAGGTTCTCGATGTCGTCGATCTTCTTCACGTAGCCGCGGCCGCGAACCATGTATTCGCGACCGCTGATTTCGACCAAACGCCCGCCGACGTCGTCGTTCCCGCGTTTCACGGCGCCGATCACGGCATCGAGGGGCAGCTTGTACGAGGCGAGCGCGTTCGGGTCGACGGTGACCTGATACTGGCGCACCTGCCCGCCGACGGTGGCCACCTCCGACACACCGGCGACGCTCTGCAAGGCATAACGCAGGTACCAGTCCTGGTACGACCGGAGCTCGTCCGACGAGTGTTGCCCCGTCTTGTCCACCAGCGCGTATTGGTAGACCCACCCCACGCTGGTCGCGTCGGGCCCGAGCTCCGTCCGCACGTCGCGCGGAAGCTGTGGCGTTATCTTGGAGAGGTACTCGAGCACGCGCGTGCGCGCCCAGTACATGTCCGTTCCGTCCTCGAAGATGACGTAGACGTACGAGAAGCCGAAGTCCGAGAAGCCGCGGATCGCCTTGACCTTTGGCGCTCCCAAGAGCGACGTGATGATCGGATAGGTGACCTGGTCTTCGATGATGTCCGGGCTGCGATCCCAGCGGGAGTAGACGATGACCTGCGTGTCCGAGAGGTCCGGCAGCGCGTCGAGCGGGATGTTGCGCATCGACCAGAGCGACCCGGCGAGCATCATGATCGTCGCTGCGATCACCAGGTACTTGCTCTCGGCAGAGAAGCGGATGATGGCCTTGATCATGGAATCCGCCTCACCCCGTCACTTCCCGCCAGGCGTGAGGAACATGCCGCACTTGGGGCACCGGGAGCCCTTGTCGCCGGTCACCTCGGGGTGCATCGGGCAGGCGTAGACGGCAGCCGGTGCAGGCGGCGCCGCGGCGCTCGGTGCGGCGCTCGAGTGGGGCGGCGGCACGGTGCGCAAAGGCTGGTTTCCGCTAGCGGTGGGCGCGGGCGGTGCGGGCGGCGCGGACGATGCGCTCGGCGCCGGCTTGGCCTGGCCATCGGCCGCCGCGGTCAGCGCAGCGAGCGACGCGCGCAGGCGCGACTCGGAGTCGACCAGGAAGTTGGCGCGAACTACCACCTGCTCGCCTTCGGAGAGGCCGGACACGACCTCGACCGCGGACCCGTCCGAATCCCCGAGCACGACCTCGCGCGGCTGCAACTTGCCCTGGCCGAGCGCGACGAAGACCACCTTCTTCGTGCCAGAGTCAATCACCGCGTCCTCCGGAATGCGCAGGCCTTCGCGCTCGCCGCTCTCGAGCGTGACCTGACCGAAGAGCTCTGGCTTGAGCTCGCCGTTCGGATTGGCGAACTCCAAACGGAGCTTCGTCGTCCGCGTCTTCGGGTCCAGCACCGGATCGATGAAGGCCGCGGTGCCTTCGAAGGTGCGATTCGGATACGCCTTCAAGATCAGCTTGGCGGGCGTGCCCACCCTGACTCGATGCAGATCCGTCTCGTAGATGTCAGCCAGCACCCAGACCCGCGACAGATCGACGATCTCGTAGGGCATGGCGCCCTCGTCGAGCTTCATGCCGTCCACGACGTCCTTCTTGGTGACCACACCCGCGATCGGGGAGTGGAACGTCAGAGCGCGCAGGGCCTTCCCGCCTTGCTCGATGCGCTTGATGGCGGACTTAGGGACGTCCAGGAGCTCGAGCTTGCGACGCGCGGCCGCCGTGAGCCCGCTGCTGTCGACGGGAACGTCCGGAGACGCCGCCAGGGACTTCTGGGCGGAGAGCGCGATGCGGTACTCCTCCTGCGCCGCCAGGAGCTCGGGGCTGTATCCGGAGAAGAGGGGCGCGCCGCGCTTCACCGGCTTGCCGACGAAATCGACGTAGACGCGTTCGACGTACACCGGCACTTTGATGTTGACGTGCCGGACGCGTCGCTCGTCGACGACGACTCGCCCGACGGTGCGCCAGACACCGCTCACCTTGCCCCGCGTGACGGCGGCCGTCTTCAGGCCGATCAATTGCTGCCGCGCGGGATCGATGTCGACGGAAGCCAAGCCGTCGACCGGCGAAACGTCGCCGCTGCCTTCGTCCTCGAACACGGGGATGAAGTCCATCCCCATGTCGTCCTTGCGCGGCGTGGGCGACGTCTGCTTCGGAACCATGGGCGAGCGGTAGAACTTGACCTTCCGCTCCTTCGAACCGGAGGTAGATGAGCCGGCACCGCCTTCGACCTTTACCAGCTTCATGCCGCAGATGGGGCATTCCCCCGGATGGTCCTGCACGATGGTCGGGTGCATCGGGCACTGGTACATCTGCTTCTCTGCGGCGCTCGCCGAGGCGGCCCCGTGGGCCCTTGCTGCCAGGAGGTACCCGGCCGTCCCGGCCAGCGCGGCGGCGATGGAGGCCACCAGGACGAGCGTCGGCAATCCGAACCTGCGCGGCGGACGCGGAGGAGGTGCAGGGGGCGCAGGCGGAGGAGCCTCGGGCGGCGGTGAGGGCGCCGGGGTCTCCGACGGCTCCGCGGTAGTGGGTGCGCCGTCGCCTTCCGCGGGCGCCGGCTCCGTGACGGGAGCGTCTTCGCTGCTCATCGTCCCTCCTTGGGCGTGACTCCGAACGGCAGCCGCCCGACGGCCCGATCCAAACGGGCTCGCCGCCTGCCCAGCTCGGCCACCGCTGCGTGAAATGACAGCTCGACCTCGCGCAAGTTCTTCTCTCCTTCCACCACGGTGAAGAAGGCGGTCCTGCCCGGAACGAAGTCGACTCGCGCAGCTGTCACTTGGGCCTTGGCGGCGGGAACCACCCGCTGCTCCAGGATGTTCACGACGCGAATGCTCTCGAGCACCTGCTGGCGCGCGACGCTCACCTGCACGCGGATGCGGTCCGCTCGGCGCGCCGTTTCGGCGCGCACCTCCGCGACGCGCGCGCCGGCTTCATCCAGCATTCCTCCCCGCCGCCCGCGCTGAACTGGGATGGGCGCGGAGATCCCCAGCATCAGCCGCGCATCCGGCATGACCATGGTGTTGTACGAAGCCATCAGCGTGAAGTCCGGGTAGTACTCGCGCTCGGCGGCCCGAACGAGCATCTCTGCTGCACGTTCACGCGCCTTGAGCCCGCGCAGCTCGGGGCTCGAGGCGAGGGCCAGACGCAGGAGCTCCGCCTCTGAAGCCGGCGCTTCTCGACTGACGTTCGCCGAACGATCCGGAGACGGAAGCGGCTCTCCCGGTCCGCGATGCAGGAGGCCGTTCAAGCTCGCCCGGACGCTTGCGCGCTCGGCCCGAAGCGTCGCGTCCTCGTGAATCAACCTCGACAGCTCCACCTCCGCCTGCAGCGGATCTTGAAGCGAAGCTCGCCCCGTCGAGAGCTGGACCTCCGCAGTGCTCTTGAGCTCACGCAGCAGCTGTTGGTGGTGCTCGTTCACCTCCAGCGAGCGGTCGGCGAGATAGTAGTCGTCGAACAGCATCGAGGCCTCGAGCGCGAGATCGAGCTCGCTGACGCGCACGTCGTCGCGCGCGGCGTCGCTCTCGAGCTCGGCGCTCTCTCCCAGGCTCGAACGCTTGCCGGGCCACGGAAAGCGTTGGCTCAACTGCACCGTCTGGCCGAAGGTCCCGCTGCCGAGGGTCATCGGCGCGAAGCCGTAAGCCACCTCCGGGTCGTCGAGCGCCGACACCTGTGCCCTGCGGGCCCTGGCGGCCCGCAGCGCCTCGCGGCGCGCGTCGATCTCGGGGTTCCTCTGGAGAACGGCGCGGATCAGCGATGAACGTGACAGCACGCTCTTCCCGACCGGCGGCGTGACCTGGCCGGGCGTAGCTCCGGCGTTGCTTCGCGCAACGGAGCTGCCGGGCTCGGCCGACACCGCCTCGGAGATCTCTTGGTTCCCGAGCAGGTGCGGCGGCGGCGGCGCGGCGGGTCGCTCGGGTGCGCACGCGAGCAGGGCAGTCGCACACAGTGTGGCGAGACGCCGCAGTCTTGTGCCCTCTCCGGCTGGGGTTCGTCGTTGGCGTTCCACTTGTCGAGTCGTCGGGCCGGGACCTGCGAAATGCGGGCCACCCCGAGCCGGGCGGCCAACGAAGGCTGCGCGTGAAGCGGACTGCCGATTGTGACTCATTCGATCACACGCTCACCCGATCGTGACGCCGCGGGTCACTCACCGCGGGGCTGGAGGCGATCGGTCCCTCGTCCCCCCTCGCGTTCGTGGCTGCCGACATCGCGCCATGGCACTCCCCGAGCCCGCACTCGCGAGCAACGACCGGCTGACCGCGGCTTCGCCTTAGCAGCGTCGTGCCCCATCGCCCCGGGCACGCCGAATGCAGCTCGAGTGCGGAGGAGGCACTCATGTCACGCGCCACTCTCTCACTGCCGCTCGCCCTGATTGCGATGGGCTGTGCCGCCGCCACTTCGGGGGCGAGCCCGCACGACACGAGCGCGGCAAGCCACGAGCGCGCCGCGGCAGCTCATCAACGCACGAGTTCCGAACATGCAGCGCGGTACGACCGGACCGCGCGAGAGAACGTCGAGCGCTGCGCCGGTTCCCGGCAGCGTGCGGCACACATCCGGAATACCGACACCTGCTGGACCTCCGTCAGGAACCCGACCGCGGCTCACGCCCGGGAAGCAGCCGAGCACAAGCGGCACGCCGCCGACCACCGCGCGGCGTCTGCGAGCCTGCGCGAGACCGAGGCACGCGCTTGCGCCGGTATCAGCGAAGGCGACCGCGCGACGAGCCCGTTTCAGCACCCGGAAGACATTGAGAGCGTGGAGCCCTTCACCAAGCCCGGTAACCAGCCGAATTTGCCCGGCGAGCAGATCAAGGGCGCGGTCGTCATGTTTCGCGCGGTCCCCGGCATGACCGCCAAACGGCTGCAGCAACTCGTCGATTGCCATCTCGCTCGCAACTCCGCGCTCGGACACGTCGTCCCAGAGATGCCGGATTGCCCCCTGGTTCCGAAAGGGGTCACGGCTACAGTCTCGGCTTCCGGTAATGGCTTCCGGGTGACGATTCGAGCGTCTGACCCGGAGGGCGCAGTCGAGGTTCTTGCGCGCACGAAGCGCCTGGTCCCACCTTGAAGCATGCCGCACCTTGCGGCACGGGCGGTCGGCCTTGGCCCCGCTGCGCTGCCCCGCAACCCCCCGGGTCGCGCCTCGCGCGCGAAGTGGCGCCGGCCGCGCCCCCCCCCGGCGCGGCCCGCGGAGCCGTTTACCGTCGTGCTCGGGACTGCGGCTGATGCCCTTCTTCGCAGCGTGCGACCGGACGCAGCTTCCAGTTTCGCATCGAGAAATCTCTCCTCTCTGCGCGATGAGCGCAGCTCGCTTGCGAAGCAGGAGCCATGCCAGCGGGCGGCCGCGATTGTGGGGTGCGCTGACCGTCACGGGAGTTGTGATCCATGCAGTCACAGCATCGTCGGCTTGGCCCGTGCTAGAGACCGATGATGATTCACCTCGACTCGTTGGCCCTCGCAGCCATGGCCGCGGCGCTCAGCGCGGGGTGCTCGGGCAGCGACGCGGCACCCCAGCTAACCACTCGGTCAGCGCTGCCGACGCTGGCGAGCTTGCCCGACGAAAACCCCGATCCTGGCGCGCTCGAGGTCTCGATGCGCGCTGAAACTGCCACGAAGCAATATCCCGGAGCGGATCCGACCGAGGTCTGGGCCTACGCAGGCACGGTGCCCGGGCCGTTGCTCGAGGCGAAGGTCGGCACCGAGCTCACCGTTCACTTCTCCAACGCGCTCCCCGAGGCGACCACGATTCATTGGCACGGCGTCCGGCTACCGGCTGCCATGGACGGCACGATGTTGATGCAGGATGCCATCCAGCCAGGCCAAGGGTTCGAGTATTCGTTCACGCTGAAAGACGCAGGACTCTTCTGGTTCCACCCTCACGTGCGCTCCGACGTCCAGGTCGAGAAGGGCCTCCATGGTGCCATCTTGGTGCGAGGAAAGGACGAGCCGACCGTCGACCACGAGACGGTGTTGGTGCTCGACGACGTGCGAGTGAATCCCGACGGGACCTTTCCGGAGTTCTTGGACGACGCATCCAAGATGATGGGGCGCGAGGGCAACGTGCTCCTCGTGAATGGAGCCTCTGGGCCCGAGATCCCGATGCAGAGTGGCGCCCTGGAGCGGCTTCGCTTCGTCAACGTCGCGAACGGCCGGTTCTTCAACCTGCGCCTCGAAGGGCACACGCTGCGCGTCATCGGTACCGACGGCGGGCTTGTCGAGCAACCCTGGGATACCGACACGCTACTCATCGCGCCCGGCGAGCGCTACGACGTGGTGTTGATACCGATTGGCGAACCCGGCGCCAGCATCACGCTCTGGAACGACCCGTATTCGCGCGGGCACGGCACGACCGCTGCGGCGCCGGAGGCGCTCGCCGCCGTGCGGCTCGCCGACTCGGTGGCGCCCACGGTGCGCTCGCTGCCGTCGGCATTTCCCGCCGTCGAGAAGTTACCGGCGCCGCCGGGCGACGTGCCGGTGGTGTTGGGTGAGAAGTTCGACGACAAGGGCGAGGTCGTCTTCACCATCAACGGCCAGGCGTATCCCAACGTGCCGGTCGTTCAGACCGCCAAGGGGAGCGTTCGAACCTTGGCAGTGAAGAACGACAGCGACATGGACCATCCCTTCCACCTGCATGGCTTCTTCTTCCAGCGTCAGAGTGACACCGGCACGTTGAAGAACAAGGACACCATCATCGTGAAGGCTCATGAATCGATGGCCCTTACCGCGCGCTTCGACGAGCCGGGGAAGTGGGTCTATCACTGCCACATCCTCGAGCACGCCGAGGGCGGCATGATCGGTGAGCTCGACGTCCAGTGACGCCCAGTCCACTGGCCCGTCGCACCCGAGCGAGGGGACACGGCGGGCAGCTCGAGGGCGCTGTGCGGTCCCGCGCCCCGGTGCGCACCCATCGCGCAGGGCGGCGGCGCGGAAAGGCGTGTGGGCGTGTCCAGGTCGACGATGCGCGCTCGTCACTGCTCTGCGAGCTCCGACTCGAAGCGCTCCGGCGCAGCCGCGAAGGTCTCGCGACACCGAGCGCTGCAAAATCGGACAATTCTTCCCTGGTGCTCGAGCCACCATGCGGAGCCCGGTGGCAGCCTCATCCGGCATACCGGATCCAAGTCGCGGTCCGTCGAGGGCGACCGGCAGGCGACGAGTTCAAACAGCTCGATGGGCTCGATCACGTTCTTCAAGCGCACCGGTCCGATCGGCAAGAATTGCGCACAATCCTTCCCCAGCGCCTCACGCAGCGCTCGCGTGCACAAGATCTGGCCGGACCGCGCGTGAGCCGCGACTCGGGCCGCCACGTTCACCGTTGAGCCGAACACGTCGCCCTCCCGCTCGACGACCGAGCCGAAGTGAGCTCCGGTCCTGAGCCCGGGGAAATCTGCCTGATGCTCGACCGAAAACGCGAGTCCGAGGACGCTCGTGAGCGTGTCGTCCGCACTGGCCCCCGCTAGAAGGACCGCATCGCCAATGGGTTTGACCAGGCGGGTTTCTCCTACGAGACAGCGCTTCGCCATCGCGTAGAACGCGCCCGCCAGGTCCGCAGCGTCCTCGTCTCCGTGAGCTTCGGTCAGGGCGGTGAACCCCGCGAGATCCGCGAACGCGATTGCCCGGTCTGACATCGCCGGATCTTGGATCACTTCTCGAGCGGCGGAAAGCGCGCCTCTGCGTGGTTCGATGCAAAGCTCACCCGTGCCTACATCATCGGGCTGGGATGAAGTTTCACGGCCGCCGCGCAAGCCTTGACCGTCGCGCTGCGGCTTCGCCTTGCCGTCTGGGTCGGCGCATCGCCCTGCAGAGACCGATCCCGCGGGCCAGCACCACGGCACGATCACCAGACCAGTCGACACGTTGCCCAGTGTCCGTGCTTTCGTGGTGGTGCTCTCGACCTCGGTGCGTCGCGCGCGCGGGCAGACGTTCCGGTCGCACGTCTCGGGGAAGTCGTCCTGGGTGCGGCTCGGTGCCGCGGGCACGACCACCCCGACCGCGCCGCCCGCCAAGAGCGCGACGCCGACGAGGCCCGTCGCGGCCGACCCCCGCGCGAGCCGGCGGCGCGCGCAGAGGCCGGCTCCGTCCTCTCGGGCTCCTGCCGCCTCACGCTCGCTGCGCCCGCTTTGAGCGTCGCTCTCAACGCAAGCGCAGCACGGCGGTCCCGACCGTCGGCTGCTCGGAGGGCACGCCCACGAAGGTGCCGTCGATGGCCTCCGCGATGCAGCGCGCGGCGGACGGTGCGACGAAGCGCCGCTTCGACACCGAGACCTCCCGCGCCCGGCCCGACTTGGCGACCTGGAAGCGGATGCGCACCTCTCCGCGTTCCTTCGTGAGGCCGCCGTGTTCCGCGATGCAGCGGGCGTAGACGTCTGCATTCGCCGAGAGCCGCTGCTTGGCGACGCCGGTCTTGCCTCGCTCGAAGGTGGCGCGGACCTCGACCACGGGCAGGCTCTTCTTCGGCTCGTCGTCCGCGCTCTCCGACTCGGCCGCGGCCGACTCTTCGGTGAGCTGCTGCGCCTCCGCGCGCGTCAAGCAGCGCGTGTGGCGTCCGCGAGAGTCCGACAGACCGCCCCAGCGACAGCGGGAGCGCGACGACTTCCCTTTCGCGGAGGCGACATCCCCCACGGCGAGCGCGACGGCGAATGAAAGAAGAGCGATGGTGATGCGCGACATCGTAGGTCCCTGGCGCTGCCCGAGCCCCTCCCCGGTCGGCGCCCGGGAAGCGCATACCACCTCTCGGCGCCGCGAGCGACCCGCCACGAAAAACCGCAGCCAGGCGCCTCGAGCCAGGGCGGTGAACAGAGCCACCCGATACGGGCCGGTCACCGCGCCACGTCGGTGGCCCAAGCTCACTCCGTCGCCAAGTCGGCGTAGAGCAGGCTGCCCTCCTTCAGCTCGCCGATGACCTGGTCGCGATCCGCCATCGGGATCGCCGGGCACCCCCAAGAACGTCCCTGCTTGGTCCTGCCGTCTGCGACGTAGCTCGCGCCGTGCATGACGATGGCGCGCGCCCTCGCGTCGGCGTTGCTCGGCGAGAGCCCGTCCAGTCGGAGCGAGAGGCCCCACTTGCCGTGGTACGTCTCTCCCGTCAGGTAGTACCCCAGGGAGGACTGGTGGGAGTTCTCCACGTTGCTGAACGCTTCGGCCCGCCCGTCGTCGTTCGTGTCGCTCCCCGAGCCGTGCGCCACGACGTGCCGCTCGACGGCGCCGCTCTCCGTGTCCACCACGTAGAGACGCCGCTCTGACGAGTGCTGGGAGAAATCGAGAACCGTCACGAAGCGCGGGTTCTCGAGCAGCTCCAGGTTCACGTCGTGGTAGACCAGCGCGCGCTCCAAGAGCGACGAAGGGACCACTCCGCTCGGATCTACGTTCGTGTAACGTTGCAGGATGTCCGCGCGCTCGGCGTCGGTCAGCTCCGGCGTTCGAAACTGTGCGAGAACCGCCTTTCGCGCGGGTGACGGCGTGAGCCCGTCGGCTTTGCCCAAGGGCAACTCGCCATTCGCTTCGTCCTCGAGCTCGGCACCGAGGGGGTCGCGCTCGTCGCGCGTAGCGCTGCAAGCCGGGCAGGCGAGGCTGATGGTCGCGGCGATGGCGAGGTACCGAGTCGGTTCCAGGACGCGTGCGACGGCGCGCTTCGACATGGTTGTCGTCTGGAGAGAGCAACCCGCGTGCCAAGACGCCAAGATCGTGGCTCGTGTCGCACACCACCGGGAGCGCCGCAGAGAGCGCCCTCGTGGCCGCCCGTGCACCCAGGCTTCGGGCCCAAGCGTCCGGCCGCGTCCGAAATCAGTCCGGACTGCCGCCGGCCCCGCGCGTGCCGGCGCCGCTCGTCGTCTGAGCTCATCGCGCTGGAACCACGGTCAGAACTCGACGCGCCAGGTTCGGCGTGGCTTCGCCGACTGGGTCGGCGCATCGCCCTGACTCAGCCAGAGCACGACTCCGCCTACCAGCACCACGGCACCCCCGACTACCAGGCCGGTCGACACGTTGCCCAGTGTCCGGGCGTTCGCGGTGGTGCTCTCGACCTCGCCGCGTCGCGAGCGCGGGCAGACGTTGCCGTCGCACGTCTCGGGGAGGTCGTCCTTGGCGCGGCTCGCAGCCGAGAGGGCGACCACCCCGACCACACCGCCGGCCAAGAGCGCGGCGCCGCCGAGACCCGTCACGACTGAGCCCGGTGTGAGCCAACCCGGTTCGCGAGCACGACCTGGCGCGGGCGGGAACGTCAAGGTCACGCGGTGGCGCTTCTGCTTTGCCGTGAGGCGGACCTCGCTCGAGGTGGAGCGCGCGCCGTGCCGCGCGCGGATCATGTGGCGGCCCGGATCGAGAGCGATCTCTTCGCCCGCAGCGGCGGACTCCCCATCGACCGTGACCCGAGCGCCCGGCGGGCACTCGACGATCACGCTCGGGATCTCGAGCTCGAGCGCGGTCTTCTCGCTCCGGGCGTCGCGCAGGGCATCGCGCCACGCTGCGGGGGCATCGGACGGAAGGGCCTCGCGCAGCACCTCTTCGTAGGCCGTCAGCGCTTGGCGCCAGCGGCCGGCGCGACCCAGAGTGCGCGCGCGATAGAGCACGAACACCGGCGAGTGGTACAGGCCCTCGGCCTCCCTGAACTTCTCCAGCGCGTCGTCCCACTTCCCGTGCTCGTACAGCTTCAAGCCGGCGTTCGCGCTCTCGACCGCGCGCCGGGACCGACCGTCGGGCTCGGCGTGCAGCGTGGAAGGGATCAGCACGGCAAGCAGCAGCGCGAGGGCGACCCGGTGTGCACGCGCCATGCGCTCAGTCCTCCTCCGGCAGCTCGAGCTGCTCGAGCGCACCGGCGCAGCCGTCGCCCCAGGGGCCGCGTTCGAAGACCATCAAGGTGAAGTGCCCGGCGACCTGGAAGGTCGGGGCCTTGCCGGCGGCGGTGGCGCCGACCTCGAGCGGCCCCGGGCCCAGCGCGTGCGAAACGACGGCGGTGCCCAGCGGCAGCCACTCGTTCTTCCGGGGGTCGGTAGTGGCTCGCCCGTAGAAGTAGTGAACTTGGTCTTGGACGCGGCACACGGCGAGATCGGCTTCGCCGTCCGCACCGATGTCGACGAAGGTGGCCGAGACGAACCCCGGCTCGCTGCCCGCGAGCCGAGCGGTGGCGGTGGGGTTGTTGGTCTCGTCCGTGTCGTCGAGGCAGCTCGCCTGCTTCGGGCCAGCCACCCAGAGGTGTGGCTCGACGGTCCAGGTGGCCCAGACGCCAGGCTCGGTGGCGCGACGGAGCGCGAGCCCCGCGACGTTGCCGGGTGCCAGGCAGTGGTCGTTGCTGGCCGCGCCGATGGCCTCGGCGCGCGCCACGACCAAGAAGTCGCCCTCGACTCGGCGGTAGACGAACGGCGCCTGGTCGTCGGCGGTCCAATGATCGCCGTCCGTTTCCGACCCGGGGTCGTTCACCCTCACCACCAGGTCGCCGTCTTCCACGAACAGCTTCTTGTCGCGCCCCGCCGGCGCCGGCCCCAGGTTGTCGACGTGCCAGCACCGGTCTTCCAGCGTGGCGAGATCCGAGTCGTCGAAGGTCTCGGCGTAGCGGGCACCCCCGACGTCGACGCAGTCGCGATACTCGACGTCCAGCTCTTGGAACGACGTGCAACCCCAGAGGCACGGGAACGCCAGCACCAGCGCAAGGCAGCTCCGACCCATTGGTGCGACGCTAGCACGCGACAGTGCCGGCCGGCCACGGCGGCTCACCGCAGCTTGTGCCGACGCAAGAGCTCGTTCAGGTGCGAGCGAGCCATCTCGGCGTGTCGCGCCGCCTGCGCCACGTTGCCGTCGCTCTTCGTGAGCAGCCGCTCCAGGTACACCGCCTCGAACTCACCCAAGAGCGCGCTGCGCGCCTGCGCATAAGGCAGCGCGGTGAAGCGTGCGAACGCCTCGGGCGAGGCCGGTGGCTCGGCGTCGTCCCGGAGCGCGACGGGCTCGCCCATCGCGAGCGTGGCCTGGACGAAGTTGCGCAGCTCGCGCACGTTGCCCGGCCAGCGATGGCGCACGAGCTCGGCCAGCGTCTCGGCCGGGATCAGCGAGCGGACGCCGCCGGTGTACCCCTCGGCCTCCAAGAAGTGCTCGATCAGGAGCGGGATGTCCTCGGGGCGATCGCGCAGCGGTGGGATCTCGAGGGTAACGACGGCCAGTCGATAGTAGAGGTCGAGGCGGAAGCTGCCGGCGTTCACCTCGGTCCGAAGGTCGCGGTTGGTCGCGGCGACCACCCGGACGTCCACGGTGATCTCGTCATGGCCGCCGACGCGGGTGAACTTGCGTCGCTCGAGCGCCCCGAGCAGCGAGGTCTGGAGCTCCGGTGGCAGCTCGCCGATCTCGTCCAGGAACAGCGTGCCGCCGTCCGCGTGCTCGAAGGCGCCCCGTCGGGTGCGGCTGGCCCCGGTGAACGCGCCTTGCTCGTGACCGAACAGCTCGCTCGCCACCAGGCTCGGGGTGAGCGAACCGCAGTCGATGGTGACGAAGGGACCGGAGGCGCGGGGGCTCTGGCTGTGAATGGCCCGCGCCACCAGCTCTTTGCCCGTGCCCGACTCGCCGACCAAGAGAACCGCCACGTGGCTCCGGGCGACGCGCGACACGTCTTGCATCAAGCGTCGCACGGCGCGGGTGCGGCCGCGGAGCTCGCCGAGCCGATCGGCTTCGTGGAGCTCCACCGTGGTGGGTTCACCCGCCGCGAGCGCGACCAGCGTTCGACCGAGGCGCAAGCGGGTCCCCGGGGGCACCAGCCCGGCATCGACCCGGGCGTCTCCGAGGAACGTGCCGTTGGTCGAGCCGAAGTCGGACACCCGGATGCCGCCCTTCTCGGCGGCGACCCGCAGGTGATAGCCCGACACGGTCGGGTCCGAAAGGACCAGGTCGTTGTCCTTCGCCGTACCGATGCTGCCGCGTTCGCCGGTCCAGGTCGCGTCGCGATCGACGCCGTCGACGACGCGCGCGACGACCGTGTGCACCGGCATCGCGGCTGGCATCTTCACCGCGGCGGTCTTGCGGTCGCTCATCCGCCCAATCTACTCCCGGACCGGAGCCCTTTCCACGACGTGGTACCCTGCCCGCGCTGATGCTTCCCGAGCCCGGTGCCATCGTCGGAGGCCGCTATCGACTCGAGGAGCTGCTCGGGTCCGGCGGCATGGGCAGCGTGTGGCGAGCGCGACACATCGAGCTCGACACCTCGGTTGCGGTCAAGCTCATGTCGCCCGAGTTGCTCAGCTCCGAGCACAGCGAAAAACGCTTTCGCCGCGAGGCCCAGGCTGCCGCGCGGCTGAAGAGCCCCCACATCGTCAAGGTGTTCGACTTCGGCACCTTCGACGGGCAGGCCTACCTGGCGATGGAGCTCCTCGAGGGTGAAGACCTCGCGGGGCGGCTCGCGGCGCAGGGGTCGTTGGCGCCGGCAGAGGCCCTTCGCGTCGTCGATGCGGTCGCCAAGGCGCTCGAGGTCGCCCACGCTGCTGGCATCGTTCACCGCGACCTCAAGCCGGCGAACATCTTCGTCGAGCGTGTCGGCAGCGACGAGGTCGTCAAGGTCCTCGACTTCGGCATCGCGAAGCAGATCAGCGACGACGCCCAGTCGACGACCACCGGCGGGGCAATCGTGGGTTCGCCGGCGTACATGAGCCCCGAGCAGGTCTGGGGCGAGACGATCGGTGCGGGGACCGACTTGTGGGCGCTCGGCGTGGTCACCTACGAGATGCTCACGGGGAACAACCCGTTTTCCCACGAGGTGCTGGCTCAGGTCTTCGACCGCATCATCAAGGCGAAGGTGCCGAAGCCGTCGAGCCCGAAGGGCGCGCTGCCCACGGGCCTCGAGGCGTTCTTCGAACGGGCGCTGTCCCGCGATGCGGCGCAGCGCTTCACCGCGCCGCGGGACTTCGTGGCGGCGCTGCGCGGCGCGCTCGCGCCTCGCCCGGACGAGGCCGCGGCCACGATCGCCGCGCCGGCGCCCCGGGCCCCCTCGGGGCGACCCCGGCGCATCGTCACCGTGGCGTTGGTGCTGGGCGTGGCCATCGTCGGCTTCTCGGTGGCGCGCCGGGTGAGCCGTGAGCACGACGAGACCGCTCCGAGCACGGCGCCGTCGGCGGTTCCGACGCCGGCCCGGAGCATGCCGGCCGAGACCACCACTCCACCCGCTCCGGGTCCGTCGGCCTCATCGGAGGCCGCGCCGAGCGGCGCCAGCGGCGGTCGTCCCAAGGCCGCGCCCGCACGCTCGAGTCCGCCGCCCCCGTCCGCGCGGACCACCGTGGTCGATCCCAAGTGGGGCGTGCCGGTCGAGCCGTCGGCGAAGTGACGCTCGCGTGCCCGACGGCTGGGCGCTCAGCGGGCCGTACGCCGGACCGCCAGCGCCGCGCGCAGTCGCGCCAGCTCGGCCAGCTCGGCAGGGTCCGGCAACGCTTCGGGGTCGTCGCCAACGGTGACGATCAGCACCTCGGTGCCCCGAGGCCCGCGGCACGGGTGGAGCACGAGCACCGGCGAGCCGATGGCCTCGTAGTACCAACGAGGGATCCGGGCGGTGGCCTTCGGATCGTGCGTGTCGTCCACGACTTGCTCGCGGCCAGACCGCCACGCCACGGTGAAGGGGTCCGCCGAGCGCGCGGAGCCGAGCGTGACCTCGAGCTCGCTCTCGAGGAATTCTGCGTCTTCGCCCCGGGCCATGGCGACCTTCAGGCGCGACCGATCCGGTCCGCTCACCAATGCGAAAGCCTGCCGGAAGCCGAGCAGCCCGACGTACGCCTCGAGCACCGCCGAGAGCAGCGCGTCACCCTCGAGCTCGCTCGCCGCGACCTCAGCCAGCTGGCGCGCCAGATCCGAACCGCCGGTCTTCGGCTGAGCGCCCGGCGCGCCAAGCGCGAGGGGGCGTACCACGCGGCCTGGGCCGGCCCCGCTCGCGAGGGGCGAGGGAACGGCAGCCGGCGTTTCGGTCGTTGGCACCTCGACCAGCACCGCCTGCGCGACCGGCTCAGCGTAAGCCTCGTGCTCCTCCAGGCGCGACGCTCCGCGGAAGAAGCTACTGGCCGGCCCGGACTGGCCCAGGAGCGACGCGTAGCGCTCCTCGAGCGCCGCGCGGGCCCCGCGGATCAGCACGGGGACCTCCCGGGGGTGCAAGCGCAGCAGCGAGTCGTACTCCGCGAGCAAGCGCGCGACGTCCGCGTCGAGGCCGCCTTCGTCAGCGCGCGACACGGCAGCGACCAGCGCGTCCGCCAGACTCGACAGCGCAGCGATCCGCTCTCGATCGTTGGTCACCTTCGTCGGCCCTCGGGCAGGCGCGGTGATCGCGTCGATCACGTGCGCTGGGAGCTGCCAGCGCTCGGCGATCGCGCTTCCAAGAGCGGCGAACGAGAGCCCGAGGACGCGCTCGGCAGCGGCTCCAGGCGCGAGCTGCTCGCGGGCGACGAGCGCCATGACCGCCCGGTGGTCGTCCGGCAAGTAGTGCATCACCAGGTGTCGCCCGAGGTCGCGAAAGAGCGCCGCGACCTGGGCTTTCTCGGCGTCCTCGACGCCAGCTCTGGCCGCCAGGGAGCGCGCGAGCTCGCCGCGCGCCAGGGCTCCGACCGCCGAGTCCAGCAGCTCCATGTCGGCGTCGCGCTTGGAGGGGATCTTGAACAGACTGATCGAGAGCGCGATGGATCGAACCCGCTCGAAGCCGAGCAGCACGACCGCCGCCTGCACGCTGTGGACGCGGCCGCCGAACCGGGCCGCGTACGCCAGGTTGACCACCCGTAGGAGCTTGGCGGTGAGCGAGAAGTCGCGAAGCAGTGCCTCGCTCAGCTGACTCGCCGAGTAGTCCCCGTGCACGTCGGCTCTTCGGCTGATGTCGGACACGTTCTTCACGAAGGCGGGGAAGTCGCCGCGCCGCTGCATCCGCTCGAGCAGGCGCCCCAGCGCCTTTCGATCCGTGACCGGCGCAGGTGTCGCGCTCGCTTCCTGTGCCGGGGCTGGGGCCGGTGTCGGCGGCATCGGCTGCAGCACCGTCCGCGCGAGTTCCTGTTCCGTGGCCGGGAGCGCGGGGCGAATGCCGGTCTGCAACGCCAGCGTCCGGGCGAAGCCGAGCTCTGGCGTGCCGTCCGCCGGGCCTGCGGCCGCCGGGGCGTCGTCCAGGCCGAACGCGCCCACCGCCTGCGCGAAGGCGTCGGCCACCGCCTTTGCCGACGCGGGCCGCGCCTCCGGGTCCTTGGCGAGGCAGGCCTCGATCAGGCTCGCCACCGCCGCTGGAACCGTCGGCGCCACTTCGGCCAAGGGTCGCACCGGGGCGTTCACGTGCATGAGGATCAGCCCGATCTCGCTGTCCGCGCTGAACAGCGACTGACCGGCGAGCATCTCGTAGGCGATCACCCCGAGAGCGTAGAGATCGGAGCGCGGAGTCACTCGGTCCGCTCGACCCAGCGCTTGCTCTGGTGCCATGTGGGTCGGAGTACCCAGGATCTGGCCGCGCCGCGTGCGCGACGGGTCGCGCGAGGAGAGCAGCTTGGCCAGTCCAAAGTCCATCAGTTTGACGGCGAGCGGCTCGCAGTCGAGCACGAACACGTTGGCCGGCTTCAGGTCGCGATGGACGACGCCGGCGGTGTGGGCCACCTCGAGTGCCGCGCAGATCTGCTGGACGAAAGCCAGCACCTCGCTCGGCCCGAAGTGCTTGCCGCGCGTGGCCGCGCCGAGGTCCCGTCCGCGAAGCAGCTCCATCACGTAGTAGAAGCGCCCGCCGAGCTCGCCGAAGTCGAAGATATCTACGATGTTCGGGTGGCGAAGCGAGGCCGTCAGGCGGGCCTCTTCCGCGAACCGCTGCGACAGCTCTGCGCTGGCTTCGAGCTCGTGGTCCAAGAACTTGACCGCGACCTCGCGCCCGAGCGCCGGGTGCCTCGCCACGTACACTGCCCCCATGCCGCCGCGGGCCAGCGCGCGCTCGATCACGTAGTTTCCCACCCGCTGCCCGATCAACCCGGCCGGATCGACCCAGTCCCCGCCTGCGTCGGCGAGCTCGGCGGCGCTCCCAGATTGAACTGACATGGTCACCCGACGAGCGGTGAACGGCATCTCGCGCCGGGAGTTGAGCCGGCGCCGTTTTCCTCAGGGGCGAGCGCGACTCGGCGCCGCTCAGAGCTCGAACCCCACCCAGCGCTCCAGACTCGAGATCGCCGCGAAGTAGTCCAGCTCCGCAGCGAGCGCGTCGCTCTGGATGCGCAGGAAGCGCTCCCGACCCGCGGAGAGCGAAAGCAGGTCGACCTCGCCGAGCTCGAACGAGCGCCGGAGCATGCCGAGATTCTCCTCGAAGCGCGGCAGGACCTCGCCCTCGTACGTCCGCACCCGGGCGGCCGCCGCGACGACCTCTCCGTGCGCCGCGGCGATCTCGCCCTCGAGGAGTCGGCGAGCCGCGCCGAGCTCCGCGCTCGCGACCACGGCGTCCGCCCGAGCGCGAGCGCGCTCACCTTGATTCGTCTGGAATGCCGGGAGCGGCAAGGACACGACCCCCATCACCGCGTGCTGGGTGTCGTCCGAGCTTCGAGCTCCTTCGCGGTCGTACCGGACGCCGACCGACGGGCGGAGCGAGCGCTCCCGGTCGGCGAGCGCGGCGCGGGCCTGCGCCTCGCGCACCCGAGCCGCGCCGACGCGGAGGCTCGGCAGGCGCTCGCGCGACTCGACCAGCAGCTGGCCGAGCCGGGGCGGAGCCTTCACCGGGTCCGCGGCGCCACCGGGCAGGGGCGGGGTCGCGACCGGCCAACCAGAGAGGATCGCCAACCGAATCCGCGAGGCCATGAACGTCTGCCGCACCGCGACCACGGACTGCCGTGCCTGCGCGACCTCGGCCCGAGCCAGCCGCAGCGACAGCTGCGCCGTTTCGCCGGCGGCCACTTGCCGTTCCGCGATCCGCAGCACCTCTTCCTGAAAGGCGAGCGTGCGCTCCCCCAGCCGCACCCGCTTCTGCTCGACCCTGGCGCGACGAAAGGCCGCTCGCACGTCGCAGCGGAGGGCCCAGCGCACCTGCTCGATCTCCGCGTCCGTCAGCTCGCTCAGGCGCTGGGCTGCCGCGCGCCGCGCGCCGCGTTCGCCGCCGATCTCGAGCTCTTGCATCAGCTCGACCGTGACGTCGAGGCCCGTGCCCGCGCTCCCCGTGCGCGGCCCGGCCGCGACGGTCAGCTCCGGGTTCTGCTGTAGCACCAGCGAGGCCGCCACCCGCGCTGCCTCGGCACGAGAGCGCGTGCTCTCGGCGACGGCGAGCAGCGGCGAGTGGCGGTCGGCGAAAGCGAGCAGACTTGCCAGCGAGACCTCGCCCGCCGAGCTCGGGTCCGGCATCGTAGCCGTGCCCCCGCGTGGCGCGCCGCGCGACGGCGCCTGCGGTCGGCCGTGTTCGAGCACGGTCAGGGGCGCTGGCGCCGGCCCGCAAGCGGCCGTCGCGAGCGCGAGCGTGAGCGCCGCGCGGGGTCCGAAAGCTCTGCGATGACCGATCATGATGTACCTCGTCGATGTTGCAAGATCAGACTCCCGTCCCAGCGTCGCCCGCGACGGGACTCGACTCCGCGGGTGCGGTCGCAGCGACAGCGGCCGGCTGACGCGACCGGGCCAGCAGCAAGTACAGCACGGGGAGCACCAGCAGCGTGAGCAGCGTGGACGACACCAAGCCGCCGATCACCACGGTGGCCAGGGGTCGCTGGACCTCGGCGCCGAGACCGGTGTTGAACGCCATGGGTACGAAGCCGAGGCTCGCGACGAGCGCGGTCATGAGCACCGGGCGCAGGCGGCGCTCGGCGGCTTGCTCGACCGCCTCACGCAGTGGCACGCCGCGCTCCTCGAGCTGGCGGATGGTCGACACCAGGACCATGTCTCCCAAGACGGCCACGCCTGACAGCGCGACGAAGCCCACTCCCGCCGAGATGCTGAAGGGCAGATCCCGGAGCCAGAGCGCCGCGATGCCCCCGACGGCCGCGAAGGGCACCCCGGTGAACACCCTGAGCGCGTCGAGCACCCGGTGATACGTGAGGTAGAGCAGGCCGAAGATCAGGACGAGCGCGATCGGGACGACGATCAGGAGCCGCTCTTCTGCGCGCTCGAGGTGCTCGAACTGCCCGCCGTACCGGACGTAATAGCCCGATGGTAGCGGGACCTCGTTCTCGATGGCAGCCCTGGCCTCTTTGACGAAGGTGCCGACGTCGCGTCCTCGCACGTTCGCCTGCACCACGACGCGCCGCTCCGCCCACTCGCGGTTGATCGTGTTTGGGCCTTCCGCCGTGGTTATCTTCGCGAGCACGGCCAGCGGCACTCGGTCGCCATTGGTGGCCGTTACCGGGATTCGGCCCAGGGCCGCGACATCGACCCGGTAGCGATCGTCGATGCGCAGGGTGACCGGAAAGCGGCGGTCGCCTTCCTGCAGCACACCCACCTCGCGAGTGCCGAGCGCCTCCACGACGTCGAGCACCTCGCGGGCCGCGATGCCATGCCGCGCGATCGCTGCGCGGTCGATCTCGACCTGGACCACCGCCTGTCCAGTCAATTGCTCCACCGACACGTCGGCCGCACCCGGGATCTTCTCCAGCACGAGCTCGATCTCGCGGGCCTTGGCCTTGAGCACCCCGAAGTCGTGCCCGAAGAGCTTCACGCCCAGGTCGCCGCGCACACCGGCGACCATCTCGTTCACGCGCATTTCGATGGGCTGGGTGAACGCCACGCGCATCCCCGGGAGCACCGAGAGCTCCTTCTGCATCGCGCGCACCAGCTCGGCCTGCGTGGACCCGCGCTTCCAGCGCTCACGCGCCGTCAGCGTGACGAAGACGTCCGAGACCTCCAGGCCCATCGGATCGGTGGCCACCTCGGGCGTGCCGGTCCGGGTCCAGACACGCTCGATCTCGTCCGGGAAGGCGGCGAGCAGCGCTCGCTCGATCTGGGTCCCGTAGCGCGTCGACTCGGCCGCCGAGACACCAGCCAGGCGCACGGTGTTGATCACGATGCTGCCTTCGGAGAGGCGCGGTACGAACTCGGAGCCCAGGCGCGTCGCCAGGAAGACGGCGCTGCCCAGGGCCAGCGTGGCGGCGCCGAGCACGAGCCAGCGCCAGCTGAGCGCGAGGCCGAGCACGGGCCGATACACGCGCCTGAGCCCGCGCATCACCAGGCTGTCCGTGTTCCTGGGGTGACGCGGCAAGAACAGACTGGCGAGCACCGGCATCAGCGTGACTGACAGCAACATCGAGCCGAGCAGGGCGAAGATCACGGTGAGCGCCATCGGCCGGAACAGCTTCCCTTCGATGCCTTCCAGCGCCAGGATCGGCAGGTACACGATCATGATGATGAGCTCGCCGAACAGGGTCGGCTTGCGCACCTCGACGGCGGCATCGCGGACGATCTCGACGCGACTCCGCTCCGAGCCGTCCTCGGCCAGGCGGCGCGCCGAGTTCTCCACCATGATGACGGAGCTGTCGACGACAAGACCGAAGTCGATGGCTCCGAGGCTCATCAAGCTTCCCGCGATCCCGGCTCGGAGCATCAGGTCGAAGGCGAAGAGCATCGACAGCGGGATGGCGGCCGCGACGATCAGCCCGGCGCGAAGATTGCCCAGAAACAGGAACAGCACGGCGATCACCAGGACCGCGCCCTCGAGCAGGTTCGTGCGCACGGTGCGGAGCACGCGGTCGACCAGGGTCGTCCGACTGTAGACTGGCTCGAGCTTCACGCCGGGCGGCAAGGTCTTTCGCACCTCGTCCAGTCGGACCTCCAGCCGTCGGGTCACCTCGTGGCTGTTCTCCCCCAGCAGCATGAAGCCGAGACCGAGCACCACCTCGCCTGTGCCGTCGGCGGTCACCGCAGCCCGGCGGATCTCTCGCCCTTCGACGACCTTCGCGACGTCGCGCACGCGGATGGGGACGCCGTCCCGCGCCGCCACCACGATGTCTTCGAGATCCGCGGGCCGGGCGACGACCCCGACACCTTGCACCAGGCTCGACTCCCCTGCCTGGTCCAGGGCTCCACCCCCGACGTTCAGGTTGTTGCGCTCGAGCGCGGCCGCCAGCTCGGAGAGCGTGAGGCCTCGCGAGTGCAGCTCGACGGGGTCCACGACCACCTGGATCTGGCGCTCGTCGCCGCCCCAGCTGTTGACCTCCGCGACGCCGCGAACGGTGCGGAGCTGGGGTTTGACGATGAAGTCCTGGGTCGCGCGGAGCTCGCTCAACGAACGGTCCCCGGTGACCAAATAGTGGAACACCTCGCCGAGCCCGGTGGCGACGGGGCCCAGCTCCGGTCGGCTGATGCCAGGGGCCGTCACGACCCCGCGCAGGCGCTCGCTCACCACTTGGCGCGCCAGCCAGACGTCGGTGCCGTCTTCGAAGATCGCCGTGACCTGGGACAGGCCGAAACGCGTGAGGGAGCGGACCTCCACCAGGCCGGGCAAGCCCGAGATGGCCTGCTCGACCGGATAGGTCACCTGACGCTCCAGCTCGAGGGGCGAGAGCGCGGGGGCGACCGTGTTGACCTGCACCTGGACCGGCGTGGTGTCCGGGAATGCGTCGATCGGCAGGCGGCGGAGCGCGAGCAGGCCGGCGACGACCAGCGCCGCCGTGGCCAGGAGCACGCCGAGGCGATGCCGGAGCGACAGCTCGATGACGCGGCTCAGCATCCTCAGTCGACCTCGCAGCAGCCGGCGCCAATGCTGTCCTTCAGGGTCTCGGTCTTGAGCAGGAAGGCACCGGTGGTCACGACCTCCTCACCCGCTCTCACGCCCTTCACGATCTCGACGTAATCGGTGTCGGACGCACCGGTCTGGACTCGCCGAGTCTCGTATTCGGCGTCGGCGATGCGCACGAACACCAGCGCCACGCCCTTCACACGCTGGAGCGCTGCCAGGGGCACGGCGACCCCGGTGCCCGACTCACCCGCTGCGATGCGCGCCCTACCGTACATGTTCGCGCGCAGCGAGCCGTCCGGGTTCGGCAGCGAGACCCGCACGCGGGCCGTGCGCGTGTGCGGGTCCACGGCGGGCGCGACGTGGGCGATGGTCGCGGTGATCTCGCGGTCGCGAAGGCCATCGAAGGTCAGCGTGACCCCCTGCCCGACGGCGACGCCGGAGAGGTCGTTCTCGAGGACTTCGACGTCGGCCCACATCGAGCTCGTGTCGACGATCTCGAGCAGCACCTCGCCGGCGCTCACGAGCTTGCCGAGGGTCACCTTGCGTTCGGTGACGACTCCGGCGAGCGGTGCGCTGAGCGTGTAGCTGCCCCCACCCCCGCCGCCCGCGCCCAGCGAAGACAGCGACGCTGCCAGGGCGGCGTGCTCCGACTTGGCCAGGTCGAGCTCCTGCTGGGCGGACGAGACGCTCTTCTGCGCCGCGATGCCTTCGCTCAGCAGCTGCTTCTGTCGCGTCAGGTTCTCCTCGGCGAGCTTCACCCGCGATTTCGTGCCAGCGAGGCGCGCTCGATCCGCGCCGACATCCGGGCTGTCGATGACGACCAGCGCCTGCCGATTCTTCACCCGTGCGCCGACGTCCACCTTCAGCGTTCGAACCACTCCAGGCGAGCGCGCGTTGACCTGTGCCTGCTTGGTGGCGTCGTAGACGAGCTTGGCCGGCGCGGTGATCGCCGAGGCGTTCGGCCGCGGGCTCGCCTTGACGGTCTCGATGCCGGCGAGCTTCGCCACGTCCTTGCGCTTGAAGCGGATCTTGGTGCCGTCGGCGGGAGCCGCGTCCCGCGCGACCTCGGCCATGGGTTTGCCCCCTCGCTCCGGGTGACAGATCGGGCAAAAAGACTCGGGGAACGCGTGGTCGGTGCACCAGTCTCCCTTGGCCTGGAACACGGGAACGAGCTTCGGGTTGCACTTGGTGCAGACGGCCTCGAGCACGCCATGCTCCTTGCACATCGCACCCTCCACCGGGGCAGCAGCGCCGCGCGCGGAGCGGGTCTCGCCGTCGCCGGCGTCCGGCTTCGAACGACAGGCGCTCGCCACGGCCAGAGCCGCGAGCACGCCCGCGAGCCCTGGACGCATCGCCGCCCTCATTGGCCGCCGCCCGCTTTGGGCGGGCGCACGATCTTCAGACCGGGGTTGCACTTCTTGCACTGCGACTCCGGCAGGCCGTGCTCCTTGCACCAGTCGCCGGTCGCCTTGAAGGCGGCCGAGAGCGACGCGTTGCACTGAGTGCACTGCGACTCCGGGACTTCGTGCTCGCCACACCAGTCGTCGTACGACCCAGGTTTGACCTCGGCCGACGCGTGCTTCCCGCTCGGCTCGGGCGCCGCGGTCCCCGTGGGTTCTTTCTTCGAGCAAGCGAGCGCCAGGCTCGCGCAGATGATCAGACACGACACGTGCTTCATGGAAAATCCTCCTTTGGGCGCGACGGCGCCAAGAGATGGCGCTTCCGCCAGCGGAGCGCTCTCGAACGACTCGAAACGGTGAGCTGGACCTCAGCTCGTCGACTTCGGGACGTGGAGGATCTCGAACCCGATGCCGTCTGCGGCGCGGCCGTCGCCGCGCAGTGCCGCTGCGATGGAAGCGAGCCCCGGCGGGGCCACTGCGCCGTGGTGCTCGGGAGCGATCGCGCGGGGGAGCCCCGGCATGCAGCAGGCGCGACAGTCGAGTGGGCAGTCACAGTCCCCCTCGCGCTCGCTGCCGCTCTCGTCCGCGCAGTCCTGACAGGTGTCCTTGCACAGCTCCAGAGCGGCGGCCGGCACCCCGGTGCTCGTCACCAACACCGCTAGCGCGACGACCCATCGGATCAAGCGCTGCACGGCGGCCAGCTTGCGGGGCCTGGAGGACATGCGCCGAAAGAGCATAGCCCAGGGCCGGGAGCCGAGCGAACAGGCACTTTTTTGCTCCACCTCGACACACTACTACGCCCCGTAGTATTTGTGGACGATGTCGATCGCGGCAGCCCCGCCGCTGGGGGAGCTCGAGACCGCCGTCCTGGACGTGCTCTGGAGCAGCTCGTCCGCGCTGTCCGTGCGCGCGGTGCTCGCGCGCGTGCGCCGCAGGCCGGCGCTCGCGTACACGACAGTACTGACGGTGCTCGACCGCCTCCACGGCAAGGGAGTCGTGGTCCGAGAGAAAGAAGGCAAGGCCTATCACTACTCCCCGCGCGTGACCCGCGAGGAGTGGTTCGGTGAGCGTGCGGCCCGCGCGCTGGCGGGCGCTGCGCCGGGGCACGACGACGCCGTGCTGGTCGCCTTCCTCGACTCGACCGAGCGCGTGGACCCGCACCTCTTGGACAAGCTCTCGGCGCTGATCGCCGCCCGGCGCAAGGGGAAGCCCCGGTGACGGCGGTGGTCGCCTCGAGTGCGGCGGTGTTCGTGGTCCTGACCTTGGTGGTGGGGCTGCTCGTCGCCGCTCTGTCCCGGGTCGTGCCCGAGCGGGCCTGGGCCCGCCCCTCCACGCCCTGGGCGCTCTCGATCTTGCTGCCGCTCGTCGTGGCGCTCGCCGGCAGCCTGGCGCTGTTCCTCCCGACCCCGTTCTCGGCCTGCCACTGCGCCGCCCACGATCACCACCCTCACCTCTGCTTCGCACACCCGTCCTTGGCCGAGCCGTTGCTCGTCCCCGCTTCGGTGCTCGTCGGGCTGTGGCTGCTGAGCATCGCGCCCGGCGCCGTTCGTCTCTCGCTCGCCCTGGTGCGCTCCGCGCGCCGGATCCGGGCGGTGCGTCGGCTCGCACCGGTGCGGGTCGACCAGACCGAGGTGCGCTTCGTGGACTCGGGGGTCCCCACGGCGTTCACGGCCGGCGTGCGCGCCCCGATCATCGTCCTCGACCGCGCAATGTGGGCCGCGCTCGGCGAGCGCGACCGCGAGGTCGTCCTTTACCACGAGCGCGGACACGTCCACCGCGCAGACCCACTCACCTCGCTGGTACTGCGTGCCAGCCTGGTGCTGCAGCCCTGGCTGCCAAGGTCTCTCTTCGAACGCTGGCAACACGCGGCAGAGCTCGACTGCGACCGTCACGCCGCCGAGCACGTCGGCGATCCCTCCGCTGTGGCCGCAGCGCTGGTGAGCGTCGGCCGGCTTCGCAGCGCAATGCCCTTCGCCGACGAGGCGCTCTCGGGCGTGTTCGGCGCGGACGGCCTCGAAGCCCGAGTCACGGCCCTGCTCGACGACCAGCCCGCGCCCGGCGGCTCGCGCCGGAACGACGTGATCGCGATCCTGATCCCGCTCCTCGGCGTGCTGGCGTTGGTGACCGTGTGGCCGGGCGACGTGCTGCACCACGCCGTGGAGACCGTGATCGGCTTCTTGCACCACTGAGCACCCCTTCGCCCGAGCACGAGCCCCGACTGCCATGCATTCAAATACTACCCGTCGTAGTAGCTCCTTCCGGAGCCTCGCGCTGGCACTGCTCGCGCTCGTCGCGACTGTCTCGTGCGGGCGTGACGCCACCCACGACGGGCACTCCCACGGAAAAGAGAGCACCGAGCCCGAGCCCGTCTCGATCACCAAGTGGACCGAGAAGCACGAGCTGTTCGTCGAGTTCCCGCCGCCCGTCGCGGGCAAGACGGTCGAGTACCACGCGCACGTGACCGCGCTCGAGGGCTTCCGGGCCCTGACCGCGGGCCGATTTCGCGTTCGCTGGAAGACGCCCTCTGGCGTCGCCGCCGAGACCCAGATCGACGGCGTGAAGCGCGCCGGGATCTTCACCCCCTCGGGCCCAGCGCCGAGTCCGGGCAGCTACGAGCTCGAGATGAGCGTCGAGCACGACGGCGCGACCGACGTCTTCGACTGCGGACCGATCGTCATCGGGGACGCAGCGAAAGCTCCAGCCGAAGAGGCGCCGAGCGCAGCCATCACCTTTCTGAAGGAGTCGCAGTGGAAGATCCCCTTCGGCACCGACTGGGCGACGGAGCGCTCGCTCGCGAAAGAGGTCGAGCTCCCCGCGACGGTGGAGCCCGCGGGGACCGACCAGCTGGTGATCGGCTCGCCCACGGGGGGCCGCTTCTTCCACAACCCGAAGCTCGCGCTGGCCGAGGGCAGCCGCATCCGCAAGGGCGACGTGGTCGGCTCCATCGCGCCGACGGTGGCTGGCGAGGACTACAGCCGGTTACAGCTCGCGGTGGACGAGGCGCGCATCTCGAAAGACCAGGTCGAGCGCGAGATCAAGCGAGTCGAGCCCATGGTCAAAGAAGGGCTCTTGCCGGAGAAGCGCTTGACCGAGCTCCGGAACGAACGCGACACGCTGAGCGCTCGCCTCTCCGCGGCCAAGGGGCGCATCGGCCGGGTGCTGGCGCCGGGCGGCACCGGAGGCCTGCCGATTCGTTCGAGCATCGAGGGGATCGTGTCGCAGGTGCTGGTCCCGAACGGCGAGCCCGTGGACGCGGGAGCCGCGCTGGTGCGCATCGGCGGCACGAGCAGCGTGTGGGTCAGGACTCGCTTCGTGGCGCGGCCCGCCGCAGCGTTCACCGGCGCCGCGCCCGCGGCGGTGCGCTTGCCCAGCGGGGCGCGCATCGACGTCGGCAGCGCCGGGGCCCGCCTGCTCTCGGCCGCGCCGGTGATCGACCCCACCTCTCGCATCGCCACCTGGGTCCTCGAGGTGCCGCCGCAGGCCGGCGAGAGGCCGCTGCAGCCCGGGATGCAGGTCGTGCTCCTGCTTCGCGTCGGAGCGCCCCGAACGGTCCTGTCGGTGCCGAAGAGCGCCGTGGTCGAGATCAACACGCGACCCTTCGTGTTCGTGCAGGTGGACGGAGAGCACTTCGAGAAGCGCAACGTGACGCTGGGAGACTCCGACGGCGGTTTCGTCGAGCTGACCTCGGGCATCGCGAAGGGTGAGCGCATCGTCACCACGGGCGGCTTCGACGTTCACCTGGGCTCGCTGATGGGCAGCGTCGAGTCGCATCGGCACTAGGCGCGACCTGGGCAGCTTCGCAAGGAAACCGTGTTCGACGCCATCATCAGAGGCTCCCTCAAGAACCCGTGGCTGGTCATCGCTGCCACGATCGTGCTCGTCGGCCTGGGCGTGAACGCGCTCCGAACGATGCCCGTGGACGTACTGCCGGAGCTGGCTGCGCCGTCCGTGACGGTGCTCGCCGAGACCGGCGGCATGGCGCCGGAAGAGGTCGAGAAGCTGGTGACGGTGCCGCTCGAGCAGGCGCTGAACGGGGCGCCGGGGCTGCGCCGCTTGCGCTCGAGCTCGGCCGTCGGAATCTCGCTGATCTGGGTCGAGTTCGACTGGGACGTCCCGCCGCTGGTGGCCCGACAGGTGGTCGCCGAGAAGCTCGTCTCTGCGCGCTCGTCGCTGCCCCGGGGCGTCGAGCCGTCGATGGCGCCTGCCTCCTCGATCATGGGCGAGATCATGTTCGTCTCGCTGACCGGGAGCCCCGAGATCACCGACACGGCGCTGCGGGACGCCGCCGAGTGGCAGGTGCGCCGACGCCTCTTGGCCGTCCCGGGCGTGGCTCAGGTCGTGCCCATCGGCGGCGCAGTGAAGCAGGTGAAGATCGAACTCAGCCCGAACGCGCTGATGCAGTCGCGGGTGGGGGTGCAAGAGGTGCTGACGGCCCTGGAGGGCGTCTCGGACAGCACCCCGGGCGGCTTCCACGTCGCCCGCGACCAAGAGTACCTGGTCCGCGGCGTGGGGCGCTCGACGACCCTCGACGACCTGGGGCAGACCGCCGTCGCGGAGCGAGAGGGCGTGACCGTCGCGCTGCATGACGTCGCAAAGCTCGAGCTCGGAGAGGCGATCCGTCGAGGGGCGGCCGCCGCCGATGGGCAACGCGCGGTGGTGCTCAAGGTCCAGAAGCAGCCGCAGGCGAACACCCTCGAGCTGACCGAACGCGTGGATCGCGCACTCGACGACATCGCTCCCTCGCTGCCCAAGGGCGTCTCTTTGCACCGAAAGGGGTTCCGGCAGGCCGACTTCATCAAGGTCGCCCTGCACAACGTGACCAGCGTGCTCCGCGACGGCGCCCTCCTCGTGGTCATCGTGCTGGCCCTGTTCTTGATGAGCTGGCGCACGACGCTGATCTCGGTGATTGCGCTGCCGCTCTCCCTCTTGGCCGGCATCTTGGTGCTGCAGCTCAGCGGCGCGTCGATCAACACCATGACGCTGGGCGGCTTCGCCATCGCCATCGGAGAGCTGGTCGACGATGCCATCATCGACGTGGAGAACGTGTACCGGCGCCTGCGCGAGAACGCGCTACTTCCGGAGGGAGAACGACACCCCGCCCTCGAGGTCGTGTACCGCGGCTCCCGGGAGATCCGGGGCTCGGTCGTGTTCGCGACCCTGATCATCCTCCTGGTCTTCTCGCCGCTGTTCTTCCTGAGCGGGCTCGAGGGCCGGCTGCTCTGGCCCCTCGGCGTCGCCTACGTGACGAGCATTTCGGCGTCGCTGATCGTGGCGCTCAGCATCACACCGGTCTTGTGCTGGCTGCTCCTCGGACGCTCCACGTCGGGGCCAGTTCCGCCCGAGAGCCGGCTCGTGCGCCTGCTGAAGCGCGGCTATCGCCCCGCGGTGCGCGCGACCCTGCGCTACCCCGTGCCCATCGCCATCGGGTCGACGGTCGGCGCCATCGCAGCGCTGATTGCCCTCGGCTCGTTCGGCCGCAGCTTCTTGCCCGAGTTCAACGAGGGCTCGCTCAACATCGCCGCGGCGACCGCGCCCGGGACCTCGCTCCAGACCTCGAACGCCATCGTCGGCCGGCTCGAGCGCTACTTGCTCGACCACCCCGCGGTCACCTCGGTGATCCGCAGCACCGGTCGCGCCGAGCGCGACGAGCACGCGCTCGACGTCAACTTCTCCGAGCTGGAGGTCGGGCTGAACCTCCGGAAGGGAGAGCGGGAGCGGATCTTGAGCGACATCCGCGAGCACGCGACCACCATCCCGGGGCTCTCGGTCGCGGTGGGGCAGCCCATCAGCCACCGCATCGAGCACATGGTGAGCGGGGTGCGCGCCAGCATCGCCCTGAAGATCTACGGGGACGATCTCGACCAGCTGCGCGCTCTGGGCAAGCGCGCCGAGGCGTCGCTGCGAACGGTGCCGGGAGTGGTCGACGTGGCCCTGGAGCAGCAGGCGGAGATCCCGCAGATCGTGGTGCGCCCGAAGGCCACGGAGCTCGCGGCGTTCGGCATGACGCCCGGCGAGCTGTCCCGGTTCGTAGAGACGGCGCTGGTCGGCAAGAAGGTCGCCGACTGGTGGGAAGAGGAGCGAGTCTACGACGTGGTCGTTCGCCTGCCGGAGACCTACCACACCGACTTCGCGTTGCTCGCCAGCACGCCCGTCGACGTGCGCGGCACCCGCTTTGCGGAGCTCAGCTCCGTGGCTCGCGTGGAAAAGACCATGGGACCGAACCTGATCAACCGCGAGAACGTGCAGCGACGAATCGTCGTCACGTCCAACGTCACGGCCAGGGACCTTCGCAGCGCCGCGGCCGATGCACTGATGGCCGTCCGGCGCGACGTGCCCATGCCCTCCGGCTACCACGTCGAGCTCGGAGGCGAGTTCGAGAGCGAGGCTCGGGCCAGCCGGAGGATCGTCGCGCTCTCGGCGCTCGCGATTGCCGGCATGCTGGTGCTCTTGACGGTCGCGTTTCGTTCGTGGCGAGACGCGCTGATCGTGATGGTCAACCTGCCGCTGGCCTTGGTCGGCGGGGTCGTCGCGGTCTGGGCGGGCCCAGGCATCCTGACCCTGGCCTCGCTGGTGGGCTTCATCACGCTGTTCGGCATCGCCTCACGCAACGGCATCATGATGCTGACCCACTATCGACACCTGCTGGCCGCGGGGCAGTCGACCGAAGAGGCCGTGATCGAGGGCAGCGTGGAGCGTCTGGTGCCAATCCTGATGACCGCGCTCACCGCGGCCCTGGCGCTGGTGCCCATCGTGCTGTCTGCCGGCGACCCGGGCAACGAGCTCCAGGCGCCGATGGCCGCGGTCATCCTGGGCGGGTTGACGAGCTCGACCTTGCTCAACCTGCTGGTGCTGCCCAGCTTGTTCGCTCGGTTCTCTCGGCGTGCCGAGCCCAGCACGCCGTGAGCCTGGGCCTCCGCGCGCAACGCCGACCAATGCGCGCGCTTGGCGCGGGCAGGTCTGCCCTCACGGGCGAGCGGGCGCTTTCTGGGGTTTGCGGGTGACACGGACCAGCGCGTCGCCCTGGGCGCCGGCGACCTCCGGGGCGTCGAAGGCCTCTTCCAAGAGCTCGAACCGGCCCGTGTCGAACGGGAGGCCCGCGGCCGCAGCCACCGGCACCAGGCGCTCGCGCCGGCCCCGCTTGCGCAGCGTGCGCGCTCGAAAGTGACAATACGGATTGTTGCCCGCGCGACCGAGCAGGGCGTGAGCCGTGAACGTGCAGCCGCCGAAGCACGACTCGGCAAAATCACAGGTCTGACAGAAGCCCCACAAGTCGGCGCGGGTGCGCGAGCGCGCGAAGCCCAGGGGCTCGGCGTCGCGCCAGATGTCGGCGACCGAGCGGTGCTTGACGTTGCCCCCGACGTACGCTGCGCTGGGCAGCGACAGACACCCCTTGAGATCTCCCTGCGACTCGATGCCGAGCACCAGTCGACCGGCCTGGCACCCGGCGAAGTGGTCCTCGGCGCCGCGCGTGTACGAGCGCAAGAGTGCCTCTTCGGGCCCGAAGTAGCCCAGGTTGTTGCCGGGCATGATCAAGATGCCGTCGTCGTAGGCTCGCTCTTTCAGCTTCGCGATGCGCGGCAAAAGCTCGAGCAAGTCGTACGGCTGCAGGACCAGGTCGGTGCGATCTGCGGCACGACCCAGCGGCGCGGTGAGCTGCACCTGCCAGCCCGAGATCCCGGCGTCGCGCAGCATCGGGTAGAGCTGCTCGAGCTCGCTGCGATTGGCTCGGTTCAGGTTGATGGTCGAACCGGTGCGAATGCCCGCGGCTCGGAGCGCCCTGAGCGCCCCGAGCGCGTCGCGGTGACTGCCCGCCGCGTTCCGGATCCGATCGTGCGTCGGCTCGAGGCCGTCGATGCTGACCGAGGCGCTCTGGAGGCCAGCCGCGGCCATCGCGCGCGCCAGCTCGGGCGTGACGTCGCGCCCGCCGGTGGTGAGCTGTCGGGCCACGCCGCGCTCGCGGAGCGCCGACACGACCTGCAAGAACCCAGGGTGAAGGTGGGCCTCGCCGCCGAGCAGCACGACCTCGCAGGCGCCCAGATCCGCGAGCTCTCGCACCACGCGCACGGCCTCATCGGTGTCGAGCTCGCCGGGCCGCGCGACGCCGGCCCGCGACCCGCAGTGATGACACGCGTGGTTGCAGCGGAGCGTGAGCTCCCAGATCACGTAGGCCGGGAACCACCGCTCGGCGACGATCGGGACGCGCCGGTGGGTCACGACCCGGGATGATTCGTCGGCGGCGGCTGGGCGAACGCCGGGTCGGCCCCGGGCGCCTGCTGGGCAGGCTCCAGCGGCTGGTTCGACGGCGCGCAGCCGGGGTCCGTGGGCTGGCCGGTGTTCGGATCGGTGCTGCACGGCTCGGGCGGCTGAGGGGGCGGACCGTACGAGTGGGGCGGGCCGCCGTAACAAGCCATCAACGTGACGGCGACGGCGCTGCCGGTGGCCACCTTCAGGCACGCGCTCGCCGCGCGCCCGAGGCGCCAACCCGACGGGGTGAGGCCGCGATCGCAGTGGGGACACAGGGCAGCGCTCGGCGGAACGAACCCACCGCACTCGGAGCAACGGCTGAGCGGCGACACGGCTCGAAAGGCTACGTCCGGCGACCGGGCAAGTCCAGACCGCTGGATCAGCGGGCTCGCTTCTCGAGCCCCACCAGGAACACCTCCGAGCTCACCGAGCGCGTGCCAGAAGGCCGGAGGGTCTGTTCCTTTTCGTAGCGAGCCTTGACCGCCGCCCGGGCCGCCTGGAAGTCGCCGCTCATGAACAGCTTGCCGACGAACGCGCTGCCCGGCTTGCCGAGCGCCGCCGCTACGTCGAGCGCGCGCATGAAGAGCTCGAAGCTCTGCGCCTGATCCCGCACCTTGTTCCCGCTGGTGCTCGGGGCCATGTCACTCAGCACCACGTCGTAGGGCGCGAAGGCCGACAGCGCGTCGTTCGACAGATCGAGGGCGTCGCCCTGGATCACCCGGACGTTTTCCGGAAATCTCTGTCGGATCTCCGAGAGATCGACGGAAAGGACCCGCCCGCGCGCACCCACGCGCTGGGCGGCGTAGAGCGACCAGCTGCCCGGCGCGGCGCCCAGGTCCAGCACGTGCTGCCCCGACGCGAGCAGGCGCAGGCGGCGGTCGATCTCTTCCAGCTTGAACACGCTGCGCGCGGGGTAGCCCTTGGCCTTGGCCTCGAGCGTGCGTGCGTCCGCCCGCGCGTAAGGGTTTCGACGCTGGCTCACGGCGTCGTCCAGACGTAGCCCGCGACGCCCTCGTCCTTGTAGCCGAGGGTCGTGACGGCGTAGTTCTTCTCGCTCAGGCTCGGGGTGTAGAAGTGACTGCTCGACGGGTGGCTCGTGCGATAGAGCGGCACCGCGCCGCACACCGCGCTGCTGGAGACGTAGCCCATCACACCCTCGAGCTTGCTGCCGGCTGCGCCCTCGCAGGCCGAGCTCTGGGTGTAGAAGTGCTTGCCGTTCGAGAGCAGGCAGCGGTGAAACGGCACCAGGCCCGCGGCGCTCGCCTTGTAGAGGTAGTAGAAGTCCTGGAACTCGAGCACGAAGCCGCAGCACCCCGCCTCGGTGAGGTTGGTGGTGTAGAAGTGCTCGCCCGACTTGTGCGAACGGTGCACGCCGACGCGACAGCTGGCGAAGTCGTCGCAGTTGTTGTCGCAGTTGTCGTCTTTCAGGTTGCACGTCTCGGCAGGTGCCGTCGTGCAGGTGCACTGCTGCTCGGTCTTGCACGTCGCCCAGTTCGTGCACGCCTTGGGCTGCGGCGCGCTACACGCGCCCCACACACCGGCGGCGCAGGTCTGCGTGCCCGTGCCGCAGGCGGTCGTGCACGACTGCGAGAGCCCGTCGTCGATGGTGCCGTCGCAGTCGTCGTCTTGGTTGTTGCAGGTCTCGGGGCCGCACTTGCCCCCCGTGCCGCCGCCACCCGTCGCGCCGGTGCCGCCCGCGCCGCCCGTTGCCCCGCTGCCGCCCGATGCGCCGCCGCCGCCCGTTGCCCCGCTGCCGCCGCCGCCGACCGCGCCC
>JACPVJ010000135.1 GCA_016191785.1 Myxococcales bacterium
CGCCCAGCAGCGCCGGGTGCTCGAGGCCCTGCTGGCAGAGGGCGCCCGCCCGGTCGTGGCCTTCGAGATGCTGCCCGCGGAGCGGCAGAGCACCGTGGATCAGGCGCTCGGCGCCTCCGGCGGGGCCGCGGGTTCGCCATCCGGCGGCGGCGGCTCGTCGAGCGGGGGAGCCACCAGTGGCGGCGGCTCGAGCAGCGGCGGCGCCACCAGCGGCGGCGGCTCGAGCAGCGGCGGCGCCACCAGCGGAGGCGGCTCGAGCAGCGGCGGCGCCACCAGCGGCGGCGGCACGGGGGGCACGGCAACGGGCGGGACCGGCGGCGGCAGCACGAGCGTGTGTGCACGCTGGAAGGCCGACCGTGCCGACATGGCCGAGGGGACCTGGAGCGGCAGCGTCGCGAGCTGCAACGCGGGGGACGTGACCGCCAACGGGCGTGCCAACGCGCTCAAGATGGTCAACCTCTATCGCTTCATCGTCGGGCTGCCACAGGTGACCAACAGCGCGAGCATGGACCAGCAGGCCCAGGCCTGCGCGCTGATGATGGACGCGAACAACCAGCTGTCACATACGCCGCCGTCGAGCTGGCAGTGTTACACGTCGGTCGGCGCGGGCTCGGCGGGCAAGAGCAACATCGCGACCACGCCCGGCGTCGCTGCGGTGGATCTCTACATGGCCGATCCGGGCAACTCGACCACCATCGGGCACCGACGCTGGATCTTGTCCAACTCGCTCGGTCCCATTGGTCTCGGTACGACCAATAGCTATTCCTGTATGCAGGTCATCGGGGGCAGCGGCAGCGCCGGCAAGCAGTGGGTCGCCTTCCCACCCGGCGGCGAAGTGCCCGTGCAGATGTTCAAGGCGTCGTTCTCGTCCCTCGACCAGACCGGCTGGACGATCCAGAGCGACAGCATCGCCCTCGCGGGTGCTCAGGTCACGGTCACCGATGGCGGGGCGAATCAGCCCGTGACGGTGACCCAGCTCCAGGGGGGTTACGGAAGCAAGTACGCCCTGCGCTTCAATCCCCAGGGCTGGACCACCCAGGCCGGGCACACCTACTCGGTCAGCGTCAGCGGCGTCAGCCAGCCCATCGCGTACGACGTGAAGGTCGTGAGCTGCAACTAGACCGGGGAATTCCGGTCCAATATCGGCAGGTTCACGGCTCCCGGGGCGGCAGGGTGCGGCTCGCTTGCCCCGTTTCGGCCCGGCTGGGATAATCCAAAAAAAGCAGGGATTTCGCCACGACTGCGCAGAGCAAAGCACTGGGCAAGTACCGGCTGATTGCCCGACTGGGGCAAGGCGGCATGGCAGAGGTGTTCCTCGCCGCCGTCGCCGGGCCCGCTGGCTTCAACAAGCTCCTGGTCGTGAAGCTGATGAAGCCGGAGCTGCTCGAAGAGCCCGAGCACAAGGCGATGTTCCTGGACGAGGGCAAGCTCGCCGCCCGGCTGAACCACCCCAACATCGTCCAGACCCACGAGGTGCAGATCGAGGGCGACCAGTACTTCATGGCCATGGAGTACCTGGACGGTCAGCCGCTGCATCGCATCTTGCGGCGCGCCCACAAGACCCAGACCTACCTGCCGTTGCACTGGCACCTGCATTTCCTGTGCGAGGTGCTGGCCGGCCTCGAGTACGCCCACACCCTCTGCGACTACGACGGCAGTCCGCTCAAGCTGGTGCACCGCGACGTGACGCCACACAACGTGTTCGTGACCTATGCCGGCCAGGTCAAGCTGTGCGACTTCGGCATCGCGAAGAGCATGGTCTCCTCGGTCGAGACCCGCGCTGGCATCTTGCGGGGCAAGGTCGCGTACATGGCGCCCGAGCAAGTGCTGGGCGCCAAGCTCGACCACCGCGCCGACCTCTTTTCCGTGGGCGTGATGCTGTGGGAGGCCATCACGGGCACCCGCCTCTGGGACGGCTTCGCCGAGATCCAGATCATGCAGGCGCTGTGCGGCGGGGAAATCCCGAAGATCCGCGACCGGGATCCCAAGGTCGACCCGGAGCTCGAGGCGGTGGTCACCCGCGCCCTCGCGGCCCGCCCCGAAGCCCGCTTCCAGACGGCGCAAGAGTTCCGCCGCGCGCTCGAGGGCTTCTTGTTCAGCCATACCGCCCGCGTCGACCCGCGCGCGGTCGGAGACTTCATCGCCAAGCAGTTCGAGAAAGAGCGCTCTGGGCTCCAGGCCGTGATCCAGGAGCAGCTGACCGGGCCGCACCAGGCGCCCGCCGCCATGGATTCGCACCCTCCGCCCCGGGTGAATCAGGGCGACTCGAACCCGTCGCGCTCGGCGAAGGTGCAGTACGCCGCGTCGCAGCCCTCGGCCGTCGGGAGCTCGGGCGGCAACATGCAGCTGGGCGGAAGTCGGACCATCCCCTCGGTGGAAGTCCAAGCATTCCGGCCGCGCCGCACGGTGGCCGCGGCGGTCGGGGTCGCCGCGGCGCTGGGCGTGTTCCTGGTGATCGCCGTCGCGGTGCTGGTCGTGCGCGTTGCGCGTGACCCCAAGCCCCAGACGCCGGACGTGGAGTCGGTGAAGCCCGTGGGCACGAGCGAGCCGGCGAGCACGCCCCCAAGGGCCGACTCGGCCCAGGTGGTCCAGATCCGCATCACGGTCTCGCCGGTGTCGGCCAAGCTGACCATCGACGGCAAAGAGATCGCCGAGCGCCCCTACGTCGTCTCGCAGGCGGCCGATTCGAAGGACCGCACCGTCCGCGTCGAAGCCGCCGGGCACGACGCCGTCGAGCGCATCGTGAAGTTCGACCAGAGCCGCGACATCGAGCTCACGCTGAAGAAGAGCGGCAGCGGCCCGCGCGGCCCCGGGGGCCCGCCCCCGCCGGTCAAGCCGGACGAGCCCGAGATCAAGGTCAACAAGAAGCCACCCTCCACCCAGCTCGACCCAGGCGACCCATGGAAGTGACCTGCCGATGGGCGCGCCGCGGCGCCCTCGCCCTTGCGTGTCTGTGCCTGCTCACCCCGACGGCCAGCGCCGCCGACCCCAAGGCCGACGAGCAAGTCGAGGCGCGGAGCCGCTACAAGAAGGGCCTCGAGCTTTACGAAGAGGGCGCGTTCGACGCCGCGCTGATCGAGCTGCAGCGCGCGTACGACCTCTCGCCCTCGTACAAGATCTTGTACAACGTGGCACTGGTCTACCTGCAGCTGAACGACTTTGCCGGCTCGCTCCGCAACTTCAAGAAGTACCTGGACGACGGCGGCAAGAAGATCGACCAGAAGCGCCGCGCCGAGGTGGAAAAAGAAATCGCCAAGCTGCAATCCCGCGTCGCCACGGTCGAGCTGACGGTGAACGTCGAGGGGGCAGAGGTGAGTGTCGACGACTTGGACGTCGGCGAGACTCCGCTCGACCAGCCGCTGATCGTCAACGCCGGCAAGCGCAAGCTGTCGGTGCAGAAGAGCGGCTTCGCGCGGGTGACCAAGGTCTTGGTGGTCGCGGGGGGTGACAAGAAGAAGCTGTCGTTGACGCTCGAGGCGGGCTCGTCGTCGGCGTCCACGTCGACGTCGGGCAAGCCAGAGAGGCCCGGGCCTTCGAGCCCGGGGAAGCCCGAGAAGCCGGCCAGCGCCAAGGACGAGGGCCCGAAGCGCCGGGTGCCCTGGCTGTGGTGGGGCGTGACCGGTGGCCTCGCCGCCGGCACCACCGTGGCGGGCGTGCTCACCCTGGGCGCGCAGAAGGACCTGGACGACAAGAAAGAGAAGCCCGCCACCAAGGGGGAGCTGGACGACGCGGCGTCGAAGACCCGAACCCTGGCGATCGTGACCGACGTGCTCTTGGTCGGGAGCGTGGCGGTCGGCGGCTACGCGACCTACTTGACGTTCTTCGCGAAGCCCGACGACCCGCGGAGGGACCAGACGGCACGCTGGGCGGTGGGCGTCGGCCCGGGCAACGTGACAGTGGCTGGAAGCTTCTGAGCACGCGCCGTCAGTTGCACTTGGTGCGCGCGCCCTCGACCTTCTTGGTCAGCGAGTTGAAGAACTGACCGCTGGACGTGAACTTGCCGCCCGCGTCGATGCACCACACGTCGACGTCCGCCGGCGCTTCGCCCTTGGTCACGTCGAAATCGAGGGGGCCCGAGACGCCGTCGTAGTCGATCTTGCCTTCGGGCTCGAGCAGCGCCGCGAACGCGGTGTTCACCTGGCTGGGCCCGGCGGGGATCTTCGTCCCGCCGATGCTGCGCGAAAGCCCCTGGTTCATCGTGGCGCCGGTCGCGCTCTGCTCGCTTTTGGCCACCAACGCGTAGGCCGCGAGATAGGTCGCGTCGTAGGCATGCTCGGTGTAGGTCTGCGGATCCTTGTTCGCGTAGAACGCCTTGAACCGGCCTTTGAAAGCCTGGTACTGCGGCGTCTCGCGACCGGGGGCCGTCCCGAAGACGTTGGGTCGCAAGGCGCCCGCCGAGTCGACCAGCTGCTGGATCTTCCCCCCGTCGCTGAACAGGTAGATGCGCTTGTTCGCGCTCGCGTCGGCCTTGAGACCGTCGAAAATCGAGGTCACGGCTTCGGTGGTGCCGACGAGCAACACGATCTGGGGCTTGTGCGCCAGAACCGCGGACACCGTGCCCGAGAAATCCTTCGTGTCGGGCTTGTAGTCGAGCCGAAGGAAGTTGTCTCCGTTGTCGTTGGCGGCCTTGCCGTTGAACTGGATCAGTCCGCTGGCGGCGTTGGCCAGGCCGGTGCCATAGGCGTCGCCGAGCACCGTCATGGCCACCTTGATCGGCGTCGACGTGGGAATGCTCTGCTCTGTTCGGATCTGCGTCTCGAAGTCCGAGACGAGCGTCGCCATCGGAATGGCCTGCAGGGCGTCGCTGGGCGGAATGCGCCAGACCAGGCCGTTGTCGCTCAGATCGGTGATCGCCGGGCTGGTCGCCGAGAAGCTCATCAAGAGCGAGCCCGCGGGAACGGTGACCTTGGTCGCGATGTCGAGCAACACGCTGCTGAACGCCGGGCCGATGATGTACGGCGCCCGAACCGACTCGGCCAGGTGCTTCGCGGCCTTGCTGGCTTCGTTCGCGTCGTCGCAGGCCAGCACCGCCAGGCGCCGCCGCTCCGTCGTGCCCTTGACCGGCAGCCCGACGGCGGTTTGCTCCAGCTCGTTGAGCGCGAGCTTCACGCCCTCCCACGCCGGCGCACCGCTCTGGACGTCGGGACCCGAGAGCGGCCCGATGAACCCGAGCACCACGGTCTGGTCTTCGGCCAGCGCGTCGGCCGGTACGACCTCGGTGCACTCGGGCGTGGTGAGCTGGACGCAGAGCCGCCCCGGGCGCCGGCAGATGGCCGGCTCGCCACCGAACCGCGCGCTGCACTCGGCGTTGGTGGTGCAGTCGCCGAGCACGCAGGCCTTCTCGGAGCAGACCGCGTCGGCGAATTCGGGCCCCTTGGCGACGCAGTCGGCGGTCGTTTCGCACTGCGCCACGTCGGTATCGACCACCAGGTTGCACGAGCTGGCGCCCGAACCCGAGGCGAGGCCCGCGATGGCGGCCAGCAGGGCCAAGGGCCTTCGGAATCGGCTGTTCTTGCGACGCATCCCCGGACGCGACAACCGTAGCACGAGTCCGCGGCCCGCCTAAACTCCGAGCGCCCCCTCGCCCAACCCGAGCACGCGAGCCGCGTTCTGGTGGAGCACCTTGGGGCGAAGCGCCTCGCGCCCGACGGTGGCGATCAGCAGCTTCGCGAGGGGAATGGCCTGGTGGTAGAAGGGCCAGTCGCTGCCGAAGAGCACGCGCGACACGTCCGCTTGGTCCAGGATTTTGCGGACGTTGGTCAACGACTGGCTCGAGGTCTCCAGGTAGACGTTCGGGTACCGTCGGGCGATTTCGAGCGCGAGCTCAAGCTGCAGCGCCCCCGAGTGCCCGAGCACGAAGGTGGTCTCGGGGTTCTTCTCGATCGGCCGGAAGTAGTGGCGCACCTGCGAGAGGCGGCGCCCGAGCCGGGTCTCGATGTCGACGGGGCCGCAGTGGAACAGCACGGGAAGGCGGTACTTCGCGCAGAGCGCGTACAGCTTCATCGCGCGCGGATCCCCCGGGAGCACCGTCTGCACGGCCGGGTGCATCTTGATGCCGCAGGCGCCTAGGCCAATCTGACGGATCAGCTCGCGCTCCATGTTCGGGCGATAGGGGTGCACCGATCCGAACACGACCAGGCCGTCGTGACCCTTGGACGCCCGAAGCCACGCCCCCGAGTTGTCGCTGAGCACCGGGAAGTCGATGGCCAAGAGCACCGAGCGAACGATCCGAAGCCCTCGCATCTCGCGCTCCAGGTTGGCGATGGTGTGGGTGCGGTGCATCCCCCCGCCGGTCAGGCTGCCGAGCCCGAGATCGCGCTTCATGCGCGTCAGGTCCGAAGCCGAGAAGTTCCGGTTGGCGTACACGTCGAGGTCGAGCTGCCGCTCCACCGGCAGGTAGTGCTCGGTCTCGCCATGCTCGGCGAGCAGATCGACCTTCTGAGGCAAGAGGAAGGCCAGCGCCAGGTGGGTGTGAACGTCCACCACCGGACCGACGCTGTCGTCCACCAGCACGAGCTCGCGCCCGCGCCGCTCGAACCAGGGCAAGCGCGCGAGATCGAGCGTGCCGTCGAACCGAGTGGGGAAATCCGTCATCGAGCGCGAGGCTAGTGCCGACCCTGGGAGTTGGTAATCGAATTCCGAAGCCCCAGCGAGAGTGCCGGCCCGCGCCGCGCACGTGGTAAGAGGCGAGGCCGTGTTCCGCGCTCCGCTCGCTCGTCGCGCCCTCGGGGCAGCCGTCGCGCTGGCGCTCGCCTTCCCGGCAAAGGTGCGGGCCGAGCCGCGCGTTCAGCAGCAGATCCCGGCGCTATGGCTCGGAGCGACGCTGACGCAAGACGTTCCGTTCGCCGGAGGCGACGACGTTTGCTCGAAGCAGCAGCAGCTGGAGGGCGGGTTCACCTGTTTCCGAGCTTCCGGCTCGCAGTACCACGGCACTCCCGTGGCGGGACAGAATGACCGGCTCAATCCCGGACTTCTGCTCGGCACCACACGCGTCGAGTTGGGCGCCGACTACGCCCTCGACGACGCGATCTTGCTCGGCGCTCGCGCGGGCTTCGTGGTGCGCGGCGGCGGTGAGCGCGCCGACGGCGCCAGGCCGTTCATCCCGCTCTCCGCCGAGCTTCATCTGTCCTACTGGGTTCTCGGACCCGCGCATCGCCCCGAGGGCGTCCAGCCGTATGTCCTGGCGAAGGGCGGCGCCGGCGAGATCGACGGCGCGTTCAAGGTGAAGGTGATCGAAGATCAGAGCGCCCCGCCGCCGCCGAATCAACCGGACAACCCTCCCTCGCAAGAGCTCGATGCCTACAAGAGGATGGGCGCGGGGTTCGCCGGCGTGGGTGCCGGCATCTTCCTGCCGGTGGGGGCAGCGAACGGTCCGAGCCTCGAGCTCGCTGTCGTACAGCTCTTCCCGTCCACGGGCACCGCGCTCACGCTGAGCTTGGGTTGGTCCCTCGGCCTGTAGTCGGGTCAGAACCCTTCGGGCGGCCACATCTCGGCCGCGGCCGCGCACGCCGGGCCGTCGAGGGCGCCGGCGATCCAGCTGGTCAAGCAGCGATCCGCTTCACTCCCCAGCGGGGCCATGGTTCCACCCTTGTGCTCCTCGGCCCCCCGCGCCTTTCGCACCAGCGTGAGCCGCTCGGGGCCCCGGCCGCCCTCTGCCACGACCCGGCTGAGCTTCTCGGGCTCGAGAACCACGACGGAGCGATAGGTGGCCTCGTACTCGTCCGGCGTGGTGGGTCCGGTGCCCGAGACGCCGCCGATGCGCAGCCCGTTGATCCCGTACACGCGCAGGTTTCGCCCTCGCTGGCCGTGGCAGTCGAGCGACCCACAGTGCGAGTGCAACATGTCCGCGGCCGGCGGAAAGGAATCCCGAGGCGGCGCCGGCGTGATGTACTCTTGCTCGTCGACCGGGCCCGCGCACGCCCACAGCCCGGCGCACGCGAGCCAGAGGACGCGAGGGCGTAGCGAAAGTGACCTCACGGGCAGCTGCCCCCAGGGAGCTCGGCGCCAGGGGGCGCGACGTAGATCCGCCCCACCGACGACTCGGTGGGCGAGTCCTGGTGACAATGAGCGCACGACCCCTTGCCGAACACCGGCGTGCTCATCTCGATGTCGAGACTGCCGAGCTGGATCCGCGTCCAGAGGGGGAAGACCGGATCGAAGTCCGTGCGCTGCACGAAGAAATTTCCCACGCAATTGGTGCCGACGATGGTCGATGGTCCGCTCTGGTCCACCAGCTTGACGATGGCGTTAGCCAGCGGCTCGTTCGAGTCGGCGTACTTGTAGACCGTGCCCGCCACGCTGAACTCCAGGTTCCCGGGGCCCTTCCCGCCGTGACAAACCAGGCAAGGTTGGCCCGGTCGGTGCAACGGCCCCGGCTCGACGCCGTGCGCCTCGGGACCCAGCGCGTCGACCGCGTCGGTGTGAACCGGGTCGCCGCAAGCCACGAGGAGAGCGGTCGAGATCAGCGCAAACGCACGGCTCACAGCTTCAACTCCAGTTGCGCCGCAGTGAACGCGCCGAGGCGCTGCTTGACGAACAACGCATTGCTGTAGCGCGTCAGCATGCCATCGGCCAGGAAGGTGATGCCGAACGCCGAAGGGTCCGACGGGCTGCCCAGGTTGAGCCGCACGCCGCCGCCCAGCGTGCCCTCGCCCAGGGGTGAGAGCTCCCGATCACCGGTCCGGTAGCGGGGAACGCCGAGGGTGCCGTCCGTCGCGACCGACCCCACGTACGCGAGCTTCCAGAACGACACCCCGCTCTGCAAATGGATGCGGATCGCCGGCCAGAGCTGAAGCTGCCGCGTCAGATCGAACACCCAGCGCAGATCCGAGGTGGTCGCCTTGAGCCCCCACGAGTCGGTGTAGAAACGCTGCTTGGCGACCAGAGTGTCGTGTGCGTGCCTTTGAGCCAGTCGCGCGCTGACAGCGTACCGCTGCCGTGTGGTCGGCAGCCGCTCGGCGGTGCGGCCCGGCAACCGCACGAGGTTCACGGCTTCGACCGACGTCCCCGGCTTCACGCGCGGCGCGACGTCCTCCGCGAACAACGGGACGTAGCGATAGGGTTTCTCCTGGTTCCCCACCTCGAACACCAGATCGGCGCCCAGGTTCAGGACCGTCGAGCGATCGAGCACCAAGGCCAGGTCGGTGTTGAGCGCGTGGCGGTCGGTCTCGAGCGAATACACCGAGAACGGCGTGCCCGTCCGCCCGGCCACGTCGTGGGTGAACGCGTAGCCGAGGGCCGGGGTGACGGTCTTCTGGGCCAGATCCCAGTCGAAACGCCCGCCGCCGGTCAGCGAGAGATAGTCCGGCTCCCGCGACACCGATCCCGAGGCGGTGGCGCCCAGCTCGTACGGCTTGTATCCGGCGTGAAGCGCCCCCGCGTGGCGCACCTCGGTCCAGCGCTCGGTCGCGGTCGACACGATGTCGACCGACGCCGCCGAGACGACGTCGACCAGGTAGCTGCCGCCTGCGGACCAGCCGGTGCCCGTATCGCGGAAGCCCACGCCGACCGACGGAGTGAACACCGTCACCGAGTCGGAGTCCGTGTACCCCGCCACCTCGCCGTGGAGCTCGGTGGTCATGCCGCGCGGCGCAGGGTCGCCGCCAGCCCAACCGAGCGCGGGCGCCAGTGCGCAGACGGCGAAACAAATCAGACCGACGAGCGGCAGAGGGCGTCGCGGTTGCATCGGGCGGGGATCAGTTGCAGCCGCAACCCGAGCTGGCTCCGAGCTCGCCGCCGATCGCGCCCTCCTGCACGGCGCGCACGTGCGTGAGCGCGTCGCTCTCGCCGAACGTCGGCGTCATCGTGGGGTGCGCCAGCCGGCCGCGTTGATACGCGGCGACGTTGGTGCACGCCGAGAGCAGCGGCAAGACGAGTAAAGCAAGCGAGCCGCGACGGGCGCAGCGAAGCACGGACGAATTGACGGCCACGGGGATGCGCGCCAGCATACTTCGCGAATCGGATCTGTCATGTCCTCCGCCAAAAGTTACGTTGCGGCACTCTTCGCCGTGGGGTGTGCCGTGGGCGGCGGGGATCCGCAGTTCTGGGAGCCCTCCCACGATCTGGGGGGCGGGGCCGTGGCGGGCGCTGCCGGCAACGCGACGAGCGGGGGCTCCGCCGGAGCGGCAGCCGGCGGGGCGGCGGGCATGGCCGCGGGGGGCGGGGCCGCCGGGCTCGGCGGCGCGGGTGCGGGCGGCGGCGGCGGCTCGGGCAACGCGGCTTCGAGCGGAGCGTGCACGCTCCACTTCGACTTCACCACCGTCACGTACAAGGGGAAGTACTCGCCCAAGAACATTGGCGCAGTCTGGGTCGCCGACGGCTCGGGCAAGTTCGTGAAGTCGCTGAGCGTGTGGGCGTCGAAGCGCGCCTCGAACCTGCTCAAGTGGAACGCCGCCTCGGGTGGCAACAAGGTGGACGCCATCACCGCCGCCACCGCGACCTCGCACGGGCCGCACGCGGCCGAGTGGGACTGCACCGACCTCTCGAATCAAGTCGTTCCCGACGGTCCTTACAAGCTGATGCTCGAGCTCACGGAAGAGGACTCGGCGAAGTTCATCTGGCCGCCCGGGCCAAGCACCTCGATCGCCTTCGTGAAGGGGGCTGGCCCCGTGTCGATGGCGCCGCCGAACTTGCCCAACTACGTCTCGATGAAGCTGACCGTGAAGTAACGGGTCGAGAGGCGGGCCTAGGCGCACTCCGACGGCGGTGGTAGTCCGGCCTCATGACCACGGAGATCGAGCGCGGCCGCGAGGCCTTGCTCGCCTGGGAAGCGAGCAAACCCTCCAACTACTTCACCTGGGACGGCAACCTCTCGCGCGTCCTCGAGCTGCGCCTCGGCGCGGAGCGCTTTCGCGAAGAGCGCGTGCGGCTCAGCGAGGCCGGCGAGGCCGTGGCAACGCGGCTGCGACACCTGGCGGTCCAGACCAACCACGACGCCAACCTGCCTCGGCTCGAGCGCTACGACGGGCTCGGCGTGCGGCACGAGCAGGTGGTCTTCCATCCGAGCTATCACGACGCCGGGCGACTGATCTGGCAGACCGGCGTGCTCAGCGACTACGCGAAACCGGGCAACGAGACCCTGCAAATGGCCCTGCTCTACCTGTTCGCGCAGGTGGGCGAGTCGGGGCACCTCTGTCCGCTGGCCTGCACGGCGGGCATGATCAAGAGCATCCAAGAGCTCGGCACCGACGAGCAGAAGAAGAAGTACCTGCCCGGGCTGTACGAGCGCGACTACGACAAGCGCCTCCATGCCTCGCAGTTCTTGACCGAGGTGCAGGGCGGCTCCGACGTGGGGCTGAACGCGGTGGTGGCTCGCGCCGAGGACGGCGGCTACCGCTTGTACGGCGAGAAGTGGTTCTGCAGCGTGATCGACGCGCAGCTGTTCTTGATGACCGCTCGCCCCGAGGGCGCCCCGTCGGGCACGCGTGGGCTCGGCTTGTTCATCACTCCACGAAACGTCGACGGCGCGACCAACCGCTTCACGGTGCGCCGCCTGAAGCAGAAGCTCGGCACCCGGGCCATGGCCAGCGGCGAGGCCGACTTCGAGGGAGCGTGGGCCGAGCCCATCGGACCGCTCGATCGCGGGTTCAAGAACGTGGTCTCGATCGTGCTCAACACCTCGCGCTTGTACAACGCGGTGTGCTGCTCGGGCGCCATCACCGGCGCGTACCGCGAGGCCGCGACCTTCGCCCAGCATCGCCGGGCGTTCGGCGAAGCCATTGCCAGCTTCCCCCTCATCGGACAAGCCCTGGCAGAGCTGCGAGCCGAGGCCCTGGCCTCGATCTCGGGATGCCTGCGCATCGCCGCGCAGTCGGACCGCATGCTGACCTCCGGCGCCACCGACGAAGAGCGGCTGGCGTGGCGCGTCGCCGTGAACGTGAACAAGTACTGGACGGCGGTGCGAAACACCGCCTCGGCCCAGCGCGCCATCGAGATCTTCGGTGGCAACGGCACGATCGAGACCTTCTCGCCGCTGGTGCAGCTGTATCGCGACGCGATGGTGCTCGAGAGCTGGGAGGGCACGCACAACGTGCTCGTTCAGCAGGTGCTCCGCGACTCGGCTCGCTACGGCGCGCACCTGGCGTTCCAGAAAGAGCTGCGCGAATCGCTGAAGAAGCTGGTGCTCGGTCCGGAAGACCGGCCCCTGGTCGAGCGCGCCGAGCAGGGCCTGGCCGCCCTGGGGCGCGGGTTCGAGCGGCTGGGCGCGGGGGACGGCGATCAACGCTTCGGTCGCGTGTTGGTGGACCAGGCAGCCGTGCTGGTACAGGTCGTGGCCATGCTCGAAGAGCTGGCCGCCCACCCGGCCGACGCACAGAAGCGCGCGGCCATCGCCTTGACCTCGGACCGCTTCTTGAAGGGCGAGCTCCACGCCCCCGCCGCGCTCCCAGCGGCGCTGCTCGGCACTTCCGGGCTCTGACCGACTCCGAGCCTGATCATCGGTACAGCAGGCCGAGAAGCGGCCCGAACCGAGAGTCGGGGCTACGATGGCCGCGCAGCATGAAGGTCCGCGCCACCGCCGTGGCCGAAGGGCGCGCCAACGCCATCGGCACCGTCGAGCTCGAGTGCACGCCGCACGGGCTCGCCGTCGCCTATCTGGGAGTGGGGGCGTTCCAAGAGGACTACGCCCCGGGCGCGCTGACCATCGGGACGCGCATCACCGTGCCTTGGTCGAAGGTCGAGGCCGCGCGGGTCGAGGGGGACCAGATGTACTTGGGCATCGACCCCGAGCTGACCCCGCACAGCCGCATGGTGCTCACTCACTTCACTGCGGGCGATCATGCGCACCACCGCGAGGTCTTCAAGCAGCGCCTGGTGGTGTGGATCGGCGCCGGGGGCGGGGCGATCGTGGTGAGCATGATCGCCGCACTGACCCTGCCCCGGGTCGCGCCGAGCACCGGGGCTGGCGCGGCGCTCGCGCTCGGCGGCCTCGCGGCGCTGGCCATCATCTGCGTCGGCCTGGTGGCAGATCGCCAGCTCGGACGGTCGGGGCTCGAGGGGGACGCGGCGCGCGAGGCGTTCGCGCTCGAGCTGTCGCGCAGCCTGCCGTCGCTGGTCCGCCTGCCTCACCGGCCGGCGGCACCCGAGCGACCGTTCACCTGGCCGTCGTTCGAGGGCTGGATCCCGCGCACCACCGCGGCGGTGGTGATCACGCTGACCGCGAGCCTCTTGGGCGCGGTGCTGACGGCGCGCTGGCTCCTCAGCCCCGCGCACGAGTCGCGCTCCCCGCTCGTCGCGTCGACCGCCGAGCCCGAACGCCCCGCCCCGGTCGAGCCGAAGAACGTGGCGCCCCCGCCAGCTCCGCTCGCCCCGCCGCCCAGCGCCGAGACCGAGCGCCCGTCGTCGCCCAGCACCACGCTCGAAGGGCGTTGCAGCTGCACGCGCGCGAGCTCGCTGCTCTGGACCGCGCCCATTCCGAAGCTCGGCGTGCTGGTGCTCGAGCGCAAGCTGGTGAGCGGTCCGGTCCGCAAGCGGCTCGAGCTCGAGATCGCGGCAATCAACAACGGCGATCGAGACCTGCGGGAAATCGCCATGTCGATGACCTTCTTCGAGCAAGATCCGCCGCCCTCGAACAAGCGGTACCCGGTCGCGAATCGGGCGGTGTACTTCGAAGGGCCGCTCACCCCGGGGCAGGCCATCAAGTGGAGCGTCGAGGCCCGGGGAAGCGCTGTCGAGGTCGACCGCCCGCTCCACGGCGACATCGGCCCCGCCGGAGAGGGCGCGGCTCCCGCCAACTTGATCGCGGAGCTCCTGGCCGCGAACCACCGGCCCGTGCGCCTGCACGGCGCCATGCTGCTGGGCTATCTGGGTGATCCGCGCGCGAAAGAGGCGGCGCTCAAGCTGAAGGAGGGCATGCGCGACGACGAGCAGCCCTACCTCGACCGCCTGGTGCGCGCCCTCTCGGAGGTGTCGACCTGTCACCTGCGAGTGACCGGCGACGGCAACGAGCGCACGGTGGAGGCCTGCGTCTTCAACTCGGGCCGCGAGCCGCGCGACAAGCTGGCGCTGCGCGTGCGTGCCCTCGACGGCACGCCGAACCCGGGCGAGCCCACCGAGAAGCCGCCGAGCGTCGTGGCCGAGGCCACCTTCGCGCTCGGCACCGAGCTGCCGCCCCAGGCCGGTGTCACGGCGCGCGCCAAGCTCGACGTGTCGAAGGCCAGCGCGGCGCCGGTCAGCTTCGAGGCCTTCGCGGATCGCGAAGACCTGCTGCCCTGAGTCGAGTCTAGGGCCGGACCAGCACCACGGTGCCCCGGTCCTTGTTGAGCACGCCGTGCCACTCGGCGGGCACCGAGGGGTCGGTCCACTCGAAGAGCCACGCGCTGTCGATGGGCGACAGGTTCACGCAACCGTGGCTTCTCACCTTGCCGAACTCGTCGTGCCAATACGTGCCATGCAGCGCGTAGCCCTTGTGGAAGTACTGTACGAAAGGAACGTCCAAGAGGGCGTAGCCGTCGCTCTTGTCCTCTTCACCGTCCATCGTGGCGGTGACGTGCTTCTGATAGACCATGAACGTGCCGCGCGCGGTGGACTGCACCTTGTCGGGATCCCCGAGCCCACCGCGGCCGGTACTGACCAGCGTCGCGTAGACCGGCTTGGTTCCCAGGTAGGCCACCAAAGACTGCTCCCGAATCGAGATGTCGATCCACTTCCGGGTGCCGGTGGCGAAGCTCGGAAACGAGTCTCGAGGCGAGATGATCCGCGCGCCCTCGCCCGCCATGACGTAACCGTCTCGCGTCTCGTGGAAGGTGCCGCCGCCACCCCGGGTCTGGCCCGTGAGCTTCACGCCTTCGCGGTGACGGTAGCTGCCGTCCGCCGTGATTTGCCCCGAGGCCGCGACCTTGTAGCGCTGGGCGAAGTGGCTCTCGATGAACGCCACGGGCAGGGTCTCGCCCTCGCCGAGCTCGACCCCGCGGAAGGTGCTGGGGCGCACCACCTTCGTGGCGTCGAGCGCGATGATGTCGAGCTCGGTGGTCAGCCCCCAGATGCGGCCCTCGTGGGTGAACACGTGGGCCATCGCGAAGCCCGACCCGACCGCGGCGCGGCCGGAGTGCACCGAGAGGTGGAGCCTGCGCTCGACGCCGTAGGGTTTCTCGATGGCGCGGTTGGTCCCCAAGAACTCGGGGGGAGCACCCGGATCCCCCAGCACCGCCGCCAGCCCGTTGACGGGCAAGAGGGCGCGAAAGCGCGCGGCCCGCTCCAGGGCGCCTTCGCCCTCGACCTTCTCGATCTCGTCCTTGCTCGCCAGGCGGAAGTACAGGAGCGGCGGCCGCTCGGTGGACATGGCGTAGGTGTACGGCAGGCCGTGACCCCGTACCGGGCGCGCCGCCGACGCGACCACGACCGGGTGCGCGAGCTCGCGGGTGGCGCCCTTGCCCACGCAGACGAACCCGCGGGGATTGACCCGATACCAACCGCCCTCGCACCCGTCGTTGACGATGGCCGGCCCCCGAACGTCCACCAGCTGGCCGGCGCGCAGGTAGCCGTAGCGCGTTCGGTCGCGCCCGACGTCCGAGTAGACCCAGTTGCGCCAGGCCGTGCTCGCGATCCGGGTTCCGTCGGGAGAAAACGGCAGGTTGTCTTCGAGGCTCCCGGGCTGCGGCGCGCCGGGCGCAGCCGCTGCGACACCGCCGGCCGCTCCGCTCGGCGCCGCGGCGACGACCCCGCCGGACGCCGCGGGCTCGGCGCCCGCGCCCGGC
>JACPVJ010000140.1 GCA_016191785.1 Myxococcales bacterium
CCTCGAGCGGAGCCCGCTCCCCAGCAGCAGGCTCGGCTCCCGAGCGCCCCGAGCCCAAGGCACGCCACCTCCTCGGCCTCCCGCCCCCACCCCAGAGCGCGGCGCGCGATCGCGCGCCGCGCTTCACCGATCAAGAGTGCGAGGCCGGGCAGGGTGATTGACTTGTTGCCGGGGGGGGGAGTACTTAAGTAGTTATGCGAACACGGGAGGCGCCATGAGGATCCTGGTTTTGGAAGCGCTCGGGCTGGGGGTGGCGGCAGCCCTCGCTTGCCCCGGGGCAAGTCTAGCGGGGGCGGCGCAGCCCGCCCGAACCGGCGGGTCACAGGTCAGTCTGCCGCCGGTGAGCGGCTTGGCTCGCGCCGCGGCTCGCTGTGCGGCGCTCGTCGAGGGTCGAGTCGAACGCGTGACTTTCAGCTACTCCGAGGCGTCTGGGCCTAGAACGAATTTCCACATCTCCGTCGAAGTCGTTCATGCCGGCAGCGTGCCTAGGCGTGACCTCGTGGTGAGTCAGTTCGGTGGATTCCTGCCGAACGGCAAGTTCGCGGGGGCGACTCATGTGCCGAAGCTGGCTGAGGGCCGCCGCTATCTCCTCGCCTTGCAGAGCACGGCGGAGACAGGGTTCTGGTCTGGGGTCGTTGAGGACTACGTCTTCGCGATTGAAAACGAGGGAGGGAAGGAGGTGCTCGTCGGGGAGGAAGGCCAAGTCCTGAAAGAAATGTCATTGCTCGGTCCTCGGTTCGGCGGGGCGCCGGTATTCGCGAAGGTCCGCTTCGACGGTACAACCTACCGGGCACCTGGCAGGCTCGCAGCGGCGGCGCAGGACACAAGAGAGGGCATCGACGCGCGTTCGGCGGCGACTGCGATCAGGCAAGCCGCGGAGGCGGAAGGGGTGTCCATCGGGGGCAGCTTGGCGTCCGCTGTCCCGCCTTGGAAACCCTGGAACCGGGGTCCAGTCGCGGCAGCGGTGGGCTTACAAGGGGGAGCCCAATGATTGCGCCAAGCCAGAGAGCCAGGTTCCTGGCTGTCGCCTCCGCTGCGGGTGCGCTGTGCGTCGCAGGCGTCAGCTCAGCATACGAGTACCTGTGGTACTGCAACGGGTGCTCATCATCCGTGGGCGACACGACCGTTGCGCTTCAGCGAAACACCAACTCGTTCCCATTGTACTCCGCGCAGTACAACGACCTTGTGAGCGTAGACACCGAGTGGAATTCGTCGGGCGCCATGTCTTGGGCTCCCGTTACGCTTGCCGGCACGCAGAGCGACTGGGCGTGGCAACTCGGCGACGGCGTTTGGGAGGCTGCCCTCGTGACGAGATCGTCACTTGGAAACGCCAACGGCAGGACGTACTACTCCGGGGGTGCGTGCTTCGGCGGATGCAATGACATTGATGAGGCCGACATGTTGATCGCAAACGACATGACACCTGGAAACCCTGACGAGAGCGGATGGCCTGACGCTACCAACCCAAACTACGTTGCCCAGCGAATGACCATTCAGCACGAGTGGGGCCACGTACTTGGTCTCGACCACGCGACGACCTTCAGCGTCATGAAACCGCAGAACCCGAGGCCCTACGTCGGGGGCTCGATCTGGAGCCACGTGACTCCGTATCCAGACGACCGGCTCGGCGCGGCGAACTCCTACGGACAGCCCTCGAGTTTCCACAACCTCGTCGCCCAGGCTCAGCTCTGGAGCAGTTCCTGGTCTCAAGTCGCGAACACGATGTTCGCGGGGACCGTGACAGCTTGCCCGGGGCAGAGTTTCTACTTCACGTTCACGGTCGGGAACCACGGCACTTACCATGACTCGTTTACTGCCCGGGTATACCTGGCGCCTTGCCCGACGTGCTACGCGCCGGGGCCGACAGGACCGACGGGAGGCGCTGGGGTATTCAATTGGCTTAGCGACGTCCAGCCCCGGAGCTTCTACACATGGAACGTGTATTACCCGCTCCCGACAATGGCCGCGAATACCACTTACTGGCTGTTCCACACGGTGGACATCTACAACGCGGTCGCCGAGGTCCGGGAGGCGGACAACTACGTGCACCACGCGATGACTTTCCAACGATGGAGCGGGTGCTGAAGCCATGCTGAGCCACTCCCGAAAACATCTGCACCTGCTCATCGTCCTTGGGTCGACCGCCACGATGGGCTGCGGTGAAACCTCGTACACGCGGGCATCGGGGGACAACTCGCCTGATGACCAGCCTGTCGCGTATACCGGCACTCTGGTTTCAACCACCGATGGAACGAAGTTCGTGGGCGACAAGATCGCAATCGATGTCCGAAATGGCCCCGGAGAGGTGCAGGTGGACGCTCATGTTCTGGCTTTTAGCCAAGCGGAGTCCTGGACGGCAATGCTCCGCTTGCCGAGTGATCACGTGCCGAAAGGCACCGGGACTGCTCAAATCCGACAGGTACCGCTCCAACCCGGCGTTGGCTACGTCGAGCGGCACAAGGGCGATCAAGCGACCAAGGCGGACGACGGGACAATGACCTATGAGTTTGACGGGAAGCACGCCCGGATTCGGGTGGACTCCGGCGCGCCCGGCATCTCGGCTTCCCTGGACGCCACGTACGCGTTCCGCTGCTGGGTTCCACCATCCGAGCTCGGCTTGGCGGGCACAGGCCAAGGCCCGCCGGGCGCGGTCGAGGTGGTTCTGGACGAATCGTTCAAGTCTGCTCCTTGTGTTCGGTACCGGCCTCAGCAGTAGTGGCGCAGATGGCTCAAGCACCACCTCGACTGGGCAGCGTTTGCGTCCGTGCGAGAGGCTCTCCGGGGTCCCAGAACCAGCTGCGCCCCGACGACTGCGCGTCCGCGATCAACCCGCCGCATGGTGACGGGTCGTGCCGCAGCGGCCAACGCCAGCTCGGGCTGTCTGCTGGGCGGTCCGCCGCCAACACCACCGGTAGCCTCGCCGGAGCAGGGAAATATCTCGCGCGGTCCCGAGCGGTCCGGGGTGCTGAGATGAAACTTCGGCTCGGACGCCGCAGCCCGAGGCTGGTGGTCCTGTTTGCATCCCTCGCGGCGATGGCCTGCAGCCAAGAGGGTGCGACCGACACCGACTGTACGTCGTACACGGTTACGCCAGAAGGTGGGGTCACGGGGTTCGGGGCCGTCGGCCAGCTGCTCACTGGGGCGGCGTGCCTAGAATACTGCGAGAAGGGGTACACGGTTTGCCAGCTGCTTCCGGACGACCGGGTGAAGTGTGTGATACCGTGCGGTTGAAAATGCGGTGTCTGGTCACGGTCCCCCCATCCGACGACCCCTGGGGCGGACGCTACCGCGTCTCGTGCTCCAGCGACGGCATCGTGGTCGTGTCGCCGGGCCGTGACCAGAAGCCCGGCACCGCCGACGACGTGCGCGTGCCCCGGGGCTGATCAACTCGGGACTTCGCGCCCTGGGGGGCGGCCCGGCGGCGCCGTGAGCAAGGCTCGCGACAGGTAGGGCATCGCGAGCGGCACCAGGTCGATGGTCGGATCGAGCTGCTTGCCGAGACCCTCGGCCACCAAGAGCGCGATGTTCACCACCGTGAACGACGGATCGATCTGCACGCGATGCCGGCGCAAGATGTTCATCATTCCGCTGACCGCCGTGCCGACCTCGACCTCGCCCAGCTTCTTGTCGTAGAGCCCGGTGAGATAGCTCACCACGTCGTGCTCGAACGCCGCGTAGTCGGTGTTCTTCCCGACCGTCGGCGCGTGCACGTAGAACAGCCGGGCGCACTCGGCCCCGTTCTGCTGCGAGAGCGCCACGAAGGTCTCGACCCAGGGCCGGAGCAGATCCGAAGGGATCTCGCTGACCATGCCCAGGTCGATCAGCACCACCCGGTCGTCGGGGGTCAAGATGATGTTCCCCGGGTGGAGGTCGGCGTGCACGAAGCCGTCGGCGAAGATCATCTTCAGAACGGCCTCGCCGCCCAGGCGCGCGAGCTTGGCGCGGTCGCCGCCGACCTTCTCGGGCTCGGTGGCCTTCACGCCCTCGACGAACTCCATGCAGAGCACCCGCCCGCTGCTCAGCTGATCGAACAGCTTCGGCACCGAGACGTTCTCGACCTCGGCGAACGAAGCCGCGAAGCGGCGGTTATTGGCCGCCTCGCGCCGGAAGTCGAGCTGCCCGTGCAGCGCCTCGCCGAAGCGCTCGACCGACCCGGGCAGCGACAGCATGCGGATCGCTTCGACGCGATCGAGCAACTTGGCCCAGAACCCCAGGATGCTGAGGTCACGCTCGATCTGAGCCCGGGCCTCCGGGCGCTGCACCTTGAGCGCGACGACCTCACCGGTGCGGAGCCTTGCGCGGTGGACCTGCGCCACGCTCGCCGCGGCGACCGGAGTCGGGTCGATCTCGGCGATCAGGGCGTCTTGTCGCGCTCGGCCCATCTCATCGTCCAGCACCCGGCGCACTGAGTCGAAGGGCGCCGGCGGCACGGCGTCTTGCAGGCGAGCGAGCGGCTCGATGAAGCCCGGCCCGATCAGATCCGGGCGCGTGCTCAGGATCTGGCCGAACTTGATGAACGTCGCCCCCAGGCGCTGTAAGAGTCCGGCCAGCACCTCGCCGCGCAGGCGCTCGAGCCGCGCGCTGTCGATGCGGCCGGCCAGCGCTCGGCGCCCGAGGTACTGGCAGGCCGCGAGCGCGCAAGTGACGAAGATGCGCACGAAGCGCAGCCAGAGGCGGAACAGGCGCAGCACGCTACTTGGCCGGCTCGACCGCGTTGTCGCGCTCGGATTCTGGAGTGCCGGCCGCGCGCCGCCCGCACTGCCGCACGGCGACCACGATCAGCGCCACGATCGCGATGACCGCGTACCACTCCCAGCGATGGCGTGAGCGTGGCGGCGCACGCGTGCTCACCGGAACCGGCGATCGGTCGGGACCGCCGCCGATGGCGGCCTGGATCGCGATCTGATGATGTTCGCGTCGCGCCGGTGGTGTCCCTTGAAACGTGATCCAGAACCACCCACCCCGCGCCTCGCTGTCGCGCGACGCCGCGTAGAGCTGCATCGCCGTCGGCAGGTCGGTCCGCAGCCAGCCGGGTGCCGGAAAGGTGGTGGTCTTGGTCGCGCACTTCGCGCACTCGGGGTCGTCGTCGGTGCCCGGCTCGACCAAGGAAAGCTCGCACTGGCACTTGGCGCAGCGGGGGGCTCCCACGCGGTAGCGAGCCGACAGCTTGCCCTCGGGCGTCGCCTGCTCGACCACCCGGGTGTCGCCGTCGGTGTCCGGCAGGTCGAAGCTCTTCTCGTCGATCTCGGCGAAGATCGGCGCCCAGGTCGTGGTCGCCACCTCGACCGGCTCGCCGCAAGCCGAGCAGGTGACCCGAAGCAGCGGCGCGCCAAACCCCACCGGGCGCCGGCACGCGGCGCAGGTGGCCTCGATCTCCAGCCGGACCGGGCGCTGAAGGGCTGCGCGGGGCGCGCTCGACATGGCAGCCGCATTGTATATTCCCCCGCGTGCGCCGCCGTCGACCCCCTCATTTCATCGAGCCGGGCGGACCGCTGTTCTTCCCCGATCCGGCGGACTACGACGACGAAGGCCTGGTGGCCGTCGGGGGCGACCTCTCGACCGAGCGGCTGCTCCTGGCCTACGACAGCGGGATCTTCCCTTGGTACGACGAGGGCATGCCGCCGCTCTGGTGGTCACCCAATCCGCGAGCCATCCTCGACCTCCGTGATCTCCACGTCTCGCGGAGCATGCTGCGGGTCATGCGCCAGGGCTTCACACTGACATGGAACCGCGACTTCGCCGCGGTGATGCGCGGCTGCGCCGATCGCGAAGAAGGGACCTGGATCTTGCCCGAGATGCAGGTCGCCTACGCCGAGCTCCACCGGCTCGGTCACGCCCACAGCCTCGAGGTGTGGCAGGGCGGCGAGCTGGCGGGCGGGCTCTACGGCGTCCAGCGCGGCGGGCTGTTCGCTGCCGAAAGCATGTTCCACCGGGTCACCAACGCCTCGAAGCTGGCGCTGATCGCGACCGTGCGCGCGGTGTTCGGCCGCGGCGTGCAGCTCTTCGACACGCAGCTTCTCACGCCGCACCTTTCGTCGCTCGGGGGCCGGGCCGCTCCGCGCCGCGCCTACCTGGCCGACCTTGCTCGGGCCCGAGCGCGTTCCGTGGACCTGAACGGGCTTCAACCTTCGGATTTCATGCCAGAAATGCAATCTTGATATATCCGACCAAAATGGTGCTAGATTGGACCCGTGCAGCCTGCCCCTGGCGCTCGGACCCTGACTCACCTCGCTCGCCTCGAGGCTGAGAGCATCCACATCATCCGCGAGGTCGCGGCCGAGTTCGACAACCCGGTGATGCTCTACAGCATCGGGAAGGACTCGTCGGTGATGGTTCACCTGGCGCAGAAGGCCTTCCACCCCGGGCCGTTGCCGTTCCCGCTGCTCCACGTCGACACGACCTGGAAGTTTCGCGCGATGATCGAGTTCCGCGATCGCTTCTGCGCGGAGCACGGCTTCGACCTTCGCGTCCACACCAACCCCCAGGGCCTGGCCGAGAACATCAACCCCTTCGATCACGGCAGCCAGAAGTACACCACCGTGATGAAGACTCAGGCGCTGCTTCAGGCGCTGGCGGCCGGCGGGTACGACGCTGCGTTCGGTGGAGCACGCCGCGACGAAGAACGGTCGCGGGCGAAAGAGCGCATCTACTCTTTTCGCGATCGCCATGGGCAATGGGATCCGAAAAACCAGCGCCCGGAGCTCTGGAACCTCTACAACGCGAAGGTCACCAAGGGCGAGAGCATCCGCGCGTTCCCGCTCTCGAACTGGACCGAGCTCGACGTCTGGCTGTACATCCATCTCGAGAAGATCCCGATCGTGCCCCTCTACTTCGCCGCCGACCGGCCGGTGGTCGAGCGCGATGGGGCGGTGATCATGGTCGACGACGACCGCATGCGGCTCCGGCCCGGCGAGCAGCCTCGGCGCGAGCGGGTGCGCTTCCGCACCCTGGGGTGCTACCCGCTCTCGGGGGCCATCCGGTCCTCGGCGACCACGCTGCCCGAGATCATCCGAGAGATGCTGCTCACCAAGCAGTCCGAGCGCCAGGGCCGGCTGATCGACTTCGACGAAGAGGGGTCGATGGAGACCAAGAAACGCGAAGGGTACTTCTGAGCGCGATGAGCGACGACCCGCTGATCTCCACCGACATCGAAGAGTACTTGCGCCGTCACGAGCGCAAGGAGCTCTTGCGGTTCGTCGCCGTCGGCTCGGTGGACGACGGCAAGTCCACGCTGATCGGGCGACTGCTCCACGACACCCACGGGATCTACGAAGACCAGCTCAGCGCGGTGAAACGCGCTTCGAAGCAGGGCGCGACCGAGATCGACTTCTCGCTCTTCACCGACGGGCTCAAGGCCGAGCGCGAGCAGGGCATCACGATCGACGTCGCGTATCGCTATTTCTCGACCGACAAGCGCAAGTTCATCATCGCCGACACCCCCGGCCACGTACAGTACACGCGCAACATGGCCACCGGCGCCTCGACCGCCGACCTGGCCATCATCCTGATCGACGCGCGACTCGGGGTCCTGCAGCAGTCGCGGCGACACGCGTTCATCGCCTCGCTCTTGGGGATCCGCCACCTCTGCGTGTGCGTGAACAAGATGGACCTCGTCGGGTTCGACGAGGACACCTACGACGCCATCTGCATCGAGCTTGGCCGGTTCGTCGAGCGACTGGGGTTCGGCGGCGTGCGCTTCATCCCCGTCAGCGCGCTCGAGGGCGACAACGTGGTCAGTCGCAGCCCGCGCGCGCCCTGGTATCAGGGTCCCACCTTGCTCGAGCACCTCGAGAGCGCGAGCCTCGCCGCCGTCCCGGGCAAGGCGTTCCGCTATCCGGTCCAGACCGTGATCCGCCCGAACCTCGACTATCGGGCATTCGCGGGGCAAATCGCCGCCGGTGCCGTGGCCCCGGGCGACGAGGTGATGGTCCTTTCGTCGCGCCAGCGCTCGCGCGTGGTGGCCATCGACAGCTTCGAGGGTGAGCTCGAAGCGGCCCACGCGCCGATGAGCGTGTCGCTGCGCCTGGCCGACGAGATCGACATCAGCCGAGGCGACATGCTGGTCAAGCCCGACCAGCTCCCCACGGTCGGCCGGCGCTTCGAGGCGATGCTGGTCTGGATGAGCGAGCGCGCCCTCGACCCCGAGCGCAGCTACTTCTTGAAGCACACCACCCAGTACGTCCGCGCCGAGGTCGAGCAGGTCGCGCACACCATCGATCTCGAGACGCTCGAGCCAGCACCCGCGACCCGCCTCGAGCTGAACGACATCGGTCGCGTCGTCATTTCTTGTCACCGCCCGCTGTACTTCGACCCGTACTCCGAGAGTCGGGCCACCGGCGCGTTCGTGTTGATCGACTCGATCACCAACAACACCATCGCCGCCGGCATGATCGTCTTGGCGGGGGGCGCCGAGTCCGAGCGCCAAGAGCAGGGGCCGCTTGGCCGCCCCCGCTCGACGGTGAGCCGCGCCGAGCGCCACGAGCGACTCGGGCAGTCCGGCGCCGCCATCTGGCTCACCGGCTTGCCGGCTTCGGGCAAGAGCAGCGTGGCTTACGCGCTCGAGCGTGTGCTCTTCGACCGCGGCAAGATCGCGACGGTGATGGACCCGAACGACGACGTCACCGGTGAGCTCGGCCCGGGGGGCAGTAGCCCGGCCCACGCTCCCGAGCTCGCGCGGCGCCTGGCCGACGCCGGGTTGATCGGCATCTACGCGTTCGAGTCCCCCCTCGCGACGGATCGCGCGCAGATCCGAGAGTGCGTCGGCCCCACGCGCTACTTCGAGGTCCACCTCGCGACGCCGCTCGAGGTGTGCCGCACGCGAGACACCCACGGCGCCTACGACCGCGCCCACGGCGCGCCGCTCTTCGAGCCGCCGGTTTCGCCTGACGTGGTGGTCTCGGCCGAGCGCGACGACCCCGACGCCATCGCCACCGAGATCGCTCAGGCGATGGCGCGGCGGGGTCTGATCTGATCACTCGGCGCAGGGCACGGGGCGCAGCGCGTAGATCCCGGCCGGCTCTTGGGTCTCGTCGACCGAACTGTCGCGGGTGAGATCGACGCAGCAGTCGCGCTTCGCCATCTGGCGGAGCACGGCCCGCGTGGCGAGCTGTCGCACCGGCCCTTCGGGGACCTTGTCGATGATCTTGTTGTACACCGAGGTCAGCGCAATGCAGGGGTTGGGCGGGTAGAGCGGCCCGCCGACTCCGGGCAGGTGCTGGGTGCTCTCGAGGCGCCGATAGAACCCGAGCGGGCCCGCGGTGCCGGCGTAGCCCAGCATCGTTTCGGGGTTGTTCACGAAGTCCGCGAGGCGAACGATGCCCTTCTTGGGCGGCGCTGAGTTGCCGACGCCGGCGAGCGTGAGCAACGAAACGCAACTCATCACCGCGATCAGCTTCACGTTCTGCATGCTGGTTCCTCCGCCAAAGTGCTGCCCCAGACGCGAGTGTGCTCCGAGCGCTTGCGCTGGGCAATCGCAGCTCTCGGATTTCCGTGGTGCATCAATTCGAGACACGCGCGACGAGGAGCGCTGCTCCGCGCCGCGTCACTCTCCAGGTTTGCAGCTCACCTCCAGGTTCCACGCGTGCAGCGTCGGCGCGCTCAGCTTGTCCGACGCCGGGACCAAGCGAGAACGAACCTGAACGAACCGGTGGTGAGTGAACGCGCCCTTCTTCGCGAGCGTGGCGTTCACCACCGCCGAACCGTTCTGCGTGTCCCAGGGCGCGGTCTTGGCTACCGCCGGCTGCCCGGCGAGCGAGACCGGCCCCGGCGGGTTGCTGAACTCGAGGGGGTACTCGGCCGCAGCGGCGAGGCCGGTCTGCGTCGCCGCGGTCTTGACGTAGTACTCGATCTTCGAGTCGTTCGGGGTGGTCGTGGTCCACGACCAGTGCCCCCACACCGGCACCGAGCCGCCCGAGCAGGCCTCGTCCGCGTCATAGGTGCGCACGAAGCTGCCCTCGCCGAACGTCGGCGGTGGCGGCGGCGGCAGGCTGGGCTGCGTCGTGATGGTCGAAGTCTGGGCCGACCACTGGAAGTGGTCCATCAGCACCGTCGAGTCCCAGACGTGGTCGCCGGTGTCCCAGATCGAGTAGTGGAGCTTGATGGTCTCGCCGGGGTTCACCGGCGCGCTGGTCGTGAGCCACCCGGTCGCGCCGCCGCAGACTCCGTTCGGCTTGCCGTACATGGTGTTGGTGCACGCGCCTCCGAACCCGGTGCCGTCCAGGTGAGGGTGCGACGTGGTCGTGGGGTTGCCCGGGATCGAGAAGAAGCCGACGTTGACGCTCACAGGATTCAGCTTCGAGTCGAACGAGATGTTCTTGTCGGCGTAGGGGTTCAGCGCGCCGGTGTAGAGCGCGATGAACGAGTCGTTGTAGGGCGTGCACACCCACTCCGAGTACTCGCTCGAGAAGAAGTCGAAGTCGAACGAGAAGCTCTTGGCGTTGGTCGGCGCGCGGACCTCGAGCAAGAGCCCGCACGAGTCGTAGGCCGCGGTCCCGTTGGGGCAGCCCACCGCGTTCTTGGGGAACCCCGCCGGGGGCGTCGCGAAGGTGTTCGCGTTGTAGCTGCTGGCTTGTCCGTTCGGGTTCACGTACCCGGGATCGTTGGTGTCGCGAGCCGTTCCAGAAGAGAACACCGCCATCGAGGCCCCCGCCTTGGGGGTGTTGTTGGTGCCGAACTGCGGCGTGACCGCGCGCTGCAGCGTGTTGCTGCAATCCGCGCCGTTGGCCTGCGCGAGCGACGCACCGAGCACGCCCCACGTCTTGGACTTGCCCGTTGCCCCGCTGCTCGAGAAGCGACAGAGCTCCATCGCCTTCGCGTACACGGTCGGGTCGTTGCTGGCGAACGAGAGCCCGGTGTCGCACGCGGTCTGCTCGTCGTCGGCGGCGCCGCTGCAGTCTTCGTCTAGCCCGTTGCCCGGGAAGTCGAAGGCGCCGGGGTTCACCAGCGGGTCGCAGTCCTTGCAGTCGCCCGCCGCGAACGAATATCCGTCCCCGTCGTGGTCCATGCCGTCGGCGAAGCAGAACACACACGCGTTGCCCGAGGCGACCGCGCACGATGCCCCCCCGCAGTGAGTGGCGACGGCGTTGACGCACGCCGTGCTCCACGTGCCCGTGCAGCAGCCAGGGTTGGCGGCGCAGACCGCGCTCACGCAGCTCGCCGGCGGCGGTGAGCCGCACTTGCCCGCGTCGCAGACCGGCGAGTTGCAACACGCCTCGCCCTTGGCGCACGAGCCGCCCGCCGCCTGGCAGCCGGTCGCGTCGGCGAGGATTTGCACGTCGTCCAGGTTCCAACTCGACGCTTTTTTTGCGCCGATGGACCCGATCCTCACGCCGAAACGAACGCGCATCTGTGCCGCTTTCATTGCCGTGATGTCGTGCTCGACGAGCTGCCACGAAGCGTCAGCGACGGCGGCGGTGTTCTGCCACACCAAGCTCCACGTCGAGCCACCGTTCTTCGAGATCTCGACGCGACTTGTCATCCACGGAGGCGCATCAGAGTTGAGCCATCGACGGTACGAGAGCTTCATTGCTCCCGCGGCGCCGGACGTGTCGATGTTCGGGCTCGTGAGCCAGTAGTAGTTGTGGACCGCGGTCGTGGCGTTGCCGCCGATCACTACGCCGGCGACCTTGTCGTCACTCGTGCCGGGCGTGAAGTCCTGGGCGGGGTCGGGGTTGCCCGTGGTGTGGCCAGCAGAGACGGCGGCGTGGTCCACCTGCCACTCGGTGCCGAGCGTCCACCCCTTGCTGGTGCCGCTGGTGAAGTCGTCATCCCAGAGAGGAACCTGACCGGTGACCGCGCAAGTCCCCGCCACGCATGCCAGGCCGTGGCAGCACGGGGTCGAGCCGTTGCACGCCGTGCCGACCGCGCTGCACGCGTAGCCGCCGGCGGGGACGTCGCAGCCGGCGGTCAGCGCAGCGCCGGGCTGACAGAGGTGATGCGAGCACGTCCCGATGGAGCCACCGGTGCAGCTCGTCGCGGGCGGCGAGCCGGCGTCGTTGCCCGGGAGCGTCACGCCGCCTTCGGCGACGACCGTGCCGCCGTCGCTGGCGGGAAGCCCGGGCGGTGTGTCCGGCCACTGCTGGCAGTACGGGTCGCAGGGATTGGCTTGGCAGGGGCCAGGGGGCGCCAGCGACTGCGCCTTCTGCTTCGGATCGCCCCCGGGGATGAGCGTGACCGAGTTGTTGATGATGCACTCGCTCCACTTGCCGTTCTGGCAGACGGTCTCGCCGTACCCGCACGCGGTCTGGTCCCCGACCTGGCTCTCGACCTGGCCGCAAGGCGCGCGATCACCCTGGGTGTCGCAGGGACAACCCGGGCGGGGCTTCGAGCAGAAGTTGCACGCGGTCACCTTGGGATCCGAGTCGTTGCAGTCAGGCCCGGCCACGCAACCCGGTCCGTGACCGTCGCCGTCCTTGTCTGTGCACTCGCTGGCGCCGCCCGACCCGCCCGCCGAGCTCACGGGCGGCAATGGCCGCGGGTCGTCGTCACCGCAGGCCGCAGCGATGGCCGCGAGCGCCACGGCGATCACGGCAGAAGCTCGGGCGCCGTGTGCGGGTGAGCGAGTCATCGAGTCGTTCTCCTCAGGTCGATCCGAAGTCGAAGTCGGTGGACGCGGCGGTGAACAGGACCTTGAGGTCCCAGGACCCACCCTTCGAAGGCCCAGCGAGCTTCCCGAGGGTCGTCGACTCCGTCGGCAGCTCGATGGGCACTCCGCTCTCGGAGGCCGGAATGACCGCGGTCAAGGCGAACAGCGCGGTCGAACACCCCGAGCTGGTGGAAGCGCTGAACGCGACGTTCTCGAGCTTCACGTACTTGTCGCCGCTGCTGTCGGTGATCACCAGCCAGGCGTCCTTTTGCTGGCTGGTGGCTCCAAAGCCGCCGGCCTTCACCGTGGCCGGAGCGAGATCGGGCTTCATCGAGTCCGGGAACGAGTGAGCGGTCCCGCCCTCGGCGACGACGCTCGCGCTCGCGGCCGTGACCGCGGTTCCGTCCCCTTTCACCGCCAACACCACCGTGAGCGGGTGGGCCGAGGCTTCGTAGCCGAGTCCGCTCAGCGCTCCGGCCAGAGCCGGCGGCGTGGGGAACACGTACGCCGCGCCGTTCGCCACGAACGCCTTGTTGCCTGTGCATGCGGTGTCGATCGCGCCAGCGTCGAGACTCGACGCCCCGCCTGCCGCGCCGTCGGGCTCAGCGTCGCTCCCAGCATCGGCGGTGGCGCCCGCGCTTCCACCTGCCGCGGCGCCATCCGTGCCGGCGCTCCCACCCGAGGCCGCACCGCCGACGCTTCCGCCAGCGCCGCCAGTGGCTGTCGACCCTCCCTTACCCGACAGCGGCGTGAGCCGCTCTTCGCCCGAGCACCCGAGCAGCCCGAGCACGAGGACCGCAGCAGCACACGCTCGCGCCGTGCACGCCCGACCCTGCGCGACTGCGGCGTCACCCGCCGAGATACTTCTTGACCAGGGCATCTTCATCGCCGCACTCCGACCACTCGCCATCGACGCACAGGTTCACGCCCAGGTAACAAGTCTCGATCGACCCGTGGGTCGGCAGCTGGACCTTGCAGGTGCGTGTCGCGCCGGTCTCGCACCCGGTCGGCGCGTCCTTGGGATCGTCGCCATCATCTGGTGTGGGCGCCGTCGCAGGTTGCGTGTCGCTCCCGCTCGGCGGCGCGGGCCGATCCGTTCCTCCCGAGCACGCTCCCAAGAGGAGCGCGCTCATCACCACGATGCCCAACCGACCGCTCATTGCGAGCCCCCAAGAGCAGCGTTCGTGCCAAGCGAAATTCGCCCCGTTGACCGCGATCGGACGGGCCTTCGTCATCCCTGAACGGATCGAATTGTGACGAGCGGCGTCCGGGTGTCTCACGTTGGGACGCGCCGTCGGGCTCCCGGGGGCGCCTTCGGCACACATCGTGCTCAATCACCCGCCATGACTCGTTCTGAGACAAAACTGGCCGCAGCCGAGGAGATCCCACCCAGCAGTGTGCCTCAGTCGTCTCGAAATGATACAACTGGCGGGATGCGCCCGGAGCCGAAGCGCGTCGTTGCGGTCGTCGACGACGACCCCACCACCCGCCGGATCCTTCGCCATTGGCTGGGGGCCGAGGGGTACGAGGTGCGCGAGTACGCGGACGCGGCCGGCGCGCTCTCCGTTGATGCCCAAGAGCTCGCGCTGGCGTGCGTCGATCTCACTCTGGGCGACGCCTCGGGGCTCGACGTCATGAAGCAGCTGCTGGAGCGCGACGCCGAGCTGCCGGTGGTGATGGTGACGGCCTCGCAAGAGGTCGAGCCGGCGGTCGGCGCGCTCCGCGCCGGCGCCTACGACTATGTCACCAAGCCCCTCGACCGGGAACGCCTGCTCGGCTCGGTGCGGCGCGCCGCCGAGCGGCGCAACCTGGCGCTCTCGGTGCGTCGCCTCGAGACCGAGCTGCGCGGCTCGCGCGGGCTGGGTTCCTTGGTCGGGTCGAGCGCCGCCATCCGCCTGCTGACCGATCAGGTTCGGCGGGTGCTCGAGAGCGACGTGCCGGTGTGCGTGTTCGGCGAGAGCGGCACGGGCAAAGAGCTGGTCGCGCGCGCCATCCACGACTCGGGGCACCGCCACGCGGGTCCGTTCGTCGCGGTCAACTGCGGCGCCATCCCCCAGAGTCTGCAAGCCTCCGAGCTCTTCGGACACGAGCGTGGAGCCTTCACCGGGGCGCAGTCGCAGCATCGCGGCCGCTTCGAACAGGCCATCGGCGGAACGTTGTTCCTCGACGAAGTGGGAGAGATGAGCCCCAGCACCCAGACCGCGCTGCTCCGCGCGCTGCAAGAGCGCACCATTCAGCGTGTCGGTGGTCGCACCGACATCCCGGTGGACGCCCGCGTGATCTGCGCCACCCACCGCAAGCTGGACGAGCTGGTGACCGCCGGTCAGTTCCGCGAAGACCTGTATTACCGCCTGGTCGTCTTCCCGATCCAGGTGCCGCCGCTGCGCGAGCGCAGAAACGACATCCCCGAGCTGGTGGTGCACTTTCTCCACAAGCTGGGGCCAGACACGCGGCGCAGCGTGACCCGCGTGAGCCCCGAGGCGCTCGAGGCGCTGATCGCCTACGACTGGCCGGGCAACGTGCGCGAGCTGGGTAACGTCCTGCACCGCGCGCTCTTGTGCTGCGACGGCGAGCAGATCGAGCTCGGGCACCTGCCGCAGGAGCTCTGGCGCGGAAAACGCAGCGACGTGGTGCCCGCGTTGCACTCGACTCAGACCTCGGCGCCGCCCGAGCCCGAGGTCTTCGAGCTCGTGCAGATCGAGCGGCGGGCGATCGAGCGCGCGGTGAAGAAGGCCGGTGGGAACATCACGGAAGCGGCGCGGCTGCTCGGCATCGGTCGCGCCACGCTCTATCGCAAGCTCACCACGTACGCCGGCGGCTGAGCGGGTATAGTCGTGGTCGTGGAGAAGCGGCTGCTCGATCATCTGCCCACGCCGGTGGTGTGCGAAGACGGCGAGCGACGCGTGGTCTACGCCAACCGCGCGTTTCGTAGGCTGTGGAAGCCCGAGCTGCCGGCGGGTCGGGTGCAGGGGCGCTTCTTCGATCTGGTCAGCGAGCCGGGGGCGCTGTTCGTCGACCCGCTCGCGTTTCGGCAGCAAGCTTCGGAGCTGCTCGCCGAGCACGAGGCCGGCTCGGTGTTCGACGTGCTACTCGCCGATGGTCGCGAGCTGGTGTGCGACTATGTCCCCCTGTTCGAGAGCGGTCGCGTGACCGCTCACGTCTGGAGCTTCCGCGACGTGAGCGAAGCGCGGCGCCAGGCGGCCGACGATCGCGCCGCCCGCGAGGCGAGCGACGCGGCGATCGCCGCGCGCGACGCCTTCTTGGCTCGGATGAGCCACGACCTGCGCTCACCCCTCGGGGTGGTGCTGGGCGCGGCGCAGCTCTTGGCCGCGAGCGACGCCAGTGAAGAGCAACGCGAGTCGCTCGAGGCGATCTTCAACTCCAGCCAGATGCTGCTCCAGCTGATCGACGACGTCCTCGACTATTCGAAGCTCCGAGCCGGCCGTTTCGTGCTCACCCCGCGCGTGGTCGACCTGTGGGCGCTGCTCGACGAAGCGGCCAGCACCCTGAAGAGCTTGGCCGCGGGCAAGCGGCTCGGGTTCGAGCACAGCATCGACCCGGACTTGCCTCGCTGGGCGCGGGTGGACCCGGGGCGCCTCCGGCAGCTGGTGATGAACGTCGGCGCGAACGCGGTGAAGTACACCGAGACCGGCGCGGTGCGCCTCCACGCGGGGCGCTCGCCCCCGCCCGGGCCGCCCATGCTCACGATTCGCGTCGAAGACACCGGGCAGGGCATGAGCAAGGACACGCTGCCCGGCCTGTTCGACGCGTATGCGCAAGGCCCCGGCCACGAGTCGCGTGGCACCGGGCTTGGGCTGGCGATCACCCGCGAGCTGGTCGAGCTGATGGGGGGCTCCGTGCAGGTCGAGAGCGCACCGGGCATCGGGACGACCTTCGGGCTCTCGGTGCGCATCGAGCCTGCGCGCCCGAGTCACACCCTGAAGGCCAGCCGGCCTCCGCCTCCGCTGGTCGTTAGCTCCGGCGCCGGTCGTCGGATCTTGATCGCCGAAGACAACTTCTTCACGCAGGTGATCCTGAAGCGCACGGTCGAGCGCCTGGGCCACGCGGTAGAGGTTGCCCAGAACGGGCTAGAGGTCATCGACGCACTGGGCGTCGGCAACTTCGACGCCGTGATCATGGACTGCCAGATGCCGCTGCTCGACGGCTACTCGACCACGGCGCGGCTTCGCGAGCTGGGCTACGACCGCGCCGCGCTGCCGGTGATCGCGCTGACCGCCAGCGCCGTGCCGGGCGATCGAGAGAAGTGCCTTCGTTCGGGGATGAACGACTACCTGACCAAGCCCTTCACCCTGGCCGAAGTCGGCGCGACCCTCGAGCGCTGGCTCAGCGCATCGCCCCGGCAAAAGGCCTCGAAGACCGCTCCCCCGGAAGAGCCCGCCCAGGGCCCGCTCGACCTCCGCCGGCTCGAAGATCTGAGCGGCGGGGACGCCGCCGTGCTGGCCGACGTGTGCGCGGTGTTCGTCGAGGACATGGGCGCGCGGCTCGAGGACCTGGAGCGAGCGGCCGAGAGCGCGGACGCAGCAGCCCTGCGCCGCATCGCGCACGTGGTCGCCGGATCTGCGTCGAACGTGGGCGCACGCACGCTCGAGTCCTTGGCCCGCGACGTGGAGCTCGACCGGGTGCGGCAGAGTGCCCTCTTTGCGCACGTGGCCGAGCTTCGAGACCAGCTCGACCGGGTGCGCGGGGCGATGGCGCGGCTCTGCGGGGCTAGTCCAGCTTCGGATCCGTCAGCGTCTTTCGCGTCTCGAGGGTGACGGAGATCTCCTTGCCCCCGCGCAGCACGGTGACGGGGATGGGCGTGTGCTCGCTCTGATCGAGCAGGGACCACGGGCGCTGGTAGGGCGTCAGGTCGGCGAAGCTCTGGCCGCTCACCTTCACGAGCTCGTCGCCGACCGCGATGCCCTCGTCGGCGGCGCTGCTCCCCGCGAGAACCTGCGTGACGTGGATCGGCGGCGAGGTGACCTGCTCGAAGCCGATCCCGACCGTGAAGAAGCTGTCGGGCTCCCGTGGCGGCAGGTCGGCGTACCCGTCGAGGCGAAGCTCGCCGGCCGGGTAGTCCACCGTCATCAGGAAGTGCCGGAGATAGCCGGTGGGCAGCACGCCCAGGAACGGAGCGTCGAGCTTCGGTGTCGGGATCATCGCGTCGTCGATGGTGCGCGTCACGATGTGCTCGACCTTCTGGCCTGCAACTTCGAGCGCACCGATGGCGGTGAGCTGCGCCCAGAACGTGCCGACCGCTGCCGGTGTGTAGAAGCCGTCGAGGGCCGGGCGGGGGTGCGCGGCCTGCAGATCGGCAAACACCCCCTTGGGCATCGCCCCGAGCGATGCGCCGGTGTCGACCAAGAACCAGCCCGGTTTGCCCTCTGCCTTGCCGGGCACGAACAGGTAGTCGGCCTCGATGTAGCTGACCGCCACGGGCTTGCCCTGGGCGTGTGCGCACGCCAAGAGCGCGCCTTCGTTACGCTGGTCGTCGAGCCAGAACTTCGACCGGTGGTCGTCGAGCGTCACCGCGAAGTTTCGCATCACGTTGGCGCCGATCACACCCCACACGCTCTTCGAGTTCAGGTACTGCTGCACCGGGAACGAGAACAGCGAGTCGACCTCGACCTGCTTGCCGCCCAGCTTCAGGGTGTACGGTCCCCCGCCGACCTTCTGGGCGAGCGCAGGGTCGATCCCCGAGTCAGGCGCGCCCGTGTCGTAGACGAAGGCAAACGGTCCCTGATCGCCGATCATCACGTCGATCACTGGCTTGCCGGACAGACGCTTCATCGGAAAGCCCTGGGGGCACACCGCCTGCGTGCCCGCCGAACCGCCCGCGCCGGCCTGCCCGGCCGTGCCGCCGCTGCTGCCCGAACCGCCGCCTCCGGCCCCGGTGCCGCCGCTGCCGGCCTGCCCCGCCGGGTCGTCCGCGTTCGAGCCGCAGCCGCTCGCTGCCGCCAGAACCACCGCAAAAGAGCCGATCTTGTGAAGCATCCAGGTGCGCATGACAACCTCCGTGGCTGGTCGTCAGACTGCTGGAGCGCCCGCCGGCTCGCCACGCGCATCGTGCGGAGCGTCAGGCGTTTCGTGCGCGGTCAGGCGCTTCTTGCCCGGGCAGCGTCGCCCGAGGCCTGGCTGGGCGCGCAGCCGAAGTGCTCGCGGAACGCCTTGGCGAAGCGCCCGAGATCACGGTAGCCCACCGACAGCGCGGCTTCGGTGACCGGGTGCCCGCTCGCGAGCAACTCCCGCGCGCGCTCCAAGCGAATGCGCTGCAGATACTGGTACGGGCTCATGCCCAGCGCCTCGCGAAACATCCGGCTGAAGTGGAAGCGGCTGAGGCCGGCTGCGCGTGAGAGATCGTCAACGGTGAGCGCATCGGAATAGTGCGAGTCGATCACCGCCAGCGCGCTCGAAAGCCGCGGGTCGCGCGGGGCGCAGGGCGCGCAGGGCGCGCGCCGCACGATCGCCACCACCAGCGCCTCTGCCAGCGAATCGACCGCCAAGAGCTGGCCGGCTCGAGCTTCGGCAGCCTCGGCCGTGAGCAGTGCTCCGAGTTGCTCCAGATCGCGGGCGTCGGCGATCAAGGTGGCCTCGCTCGGCATGCGGCGCCCCAGGCTCGCCGCGACGCTCGCGACCAGGTCGCTGGCGATCCACGCCGAGCCGGCGCGGGTCCCCGGCTCGATGCAGGTGGCGTGGGTGAGCCGCGCTGGAACCACGATCCCCTGGCCCGGCTCGACCACGACCTCGCGCTCGCCCATCTGGTAGGTGGCTCGCCCTTCGAGGACCCACGCCACCTCGACGAAGGCGTGGCTCCCCGCTGGGAACTGGGTCGGGCCGAAGCGATGGTGCCACCGCCGAACGCGGACCCGGGGCGTGACCGGGACGTCGAGGAGGGCGAAGCCGGAGAGGGAGCTCATGCCCCGGGCGAAGCAGGCGTCGTGCCAGCGCCCGGCTGCCAAATCCCCGGGAAAAAGCCCCGCCCGTGCGAAAGCTGACGGCTCAGTCGTCCGTGCGCGACAGCGCGAAGGCGTGGCGGACGTCCTTGCCGCGGACCATGAAGACCACCATCTCGGCGACGTTGGTGGCGTGGTCGGCGATGCGCTCCAGATACTTGGCGATCGACTGAAGGCGGGTCGCGCGGAAGACGCTGCCCGCGTCCTTCATCATCAGCTGCAAGAGCTCGGGAAAGAGCTGCGCATAGTAGGCGTCGACCTGACCGTCGCGCTCGATCACCTCTTCGGCCAGCTCGGTGTTGCCGGCCACGAAGGCGTCCAGCGCGTCGTGCAGCATGCCCAGGGCCGCCTCGGCGATCCGGGTCACGCTCTGGGTCGCGGGGAGCGGCGGCTCGGCCGACAGCTCGATCACGCGCTCGCACACGTTCACGCCCAGATCCCCGATCCGCTCGAGATCGGTCACCAGCTTCATGGTGGTGGTGATGAATCGTAGGTCGCTCGCCACCGGCTGGCGGCGCGCCAAGATCTTCAAGCACAGCTGATCGATGTCGAGCTCGAGTTGATCCACCTGTCGGTCGATGCGCATGGTCAGCCGGGCGCCGTCGGCGTCGCGCTCGGCGAAGGCGCGCATGGCCTGCGTCAGCAGCTCTTCGGTGCGGGCGCCCATGAACAGCACCTGCTCCTTCAGCTTCTCGAGCTCGGCCTCGTACTCGCGATCCGTGTGTTTCTGGAGTGTGCTCATCCGAACCGCCCAGTGATGTAGTCCTCGGTCTTCTTCTCGCTCGGGCGTGTGAAGATCACGTCCGTGCGGTCGTGCTCCACCAGCTCACCCAGGTAGAAGAACGCGGTGAAGTCCGCGACCCGCGCCGCCTGCTGCATGTTGTGGGTGACGATCACGATCGTGTACCGCTCGCGCAGTTCGTGGATCAGCTCTTCGACCCGTGCGGTGGCGATGGGGTCCAGGGCCGAGCACGGCTCGTCCATGAGCAACACCTCGGGCTCGAGCGCCAGCGACCGAGCGATGCACAAGCGCTGCTGCTGGCCGCCGCTCAGGCTGGTGCCTGAGCGGTTCAAGACGTCCTTCACCTCGTCCCACAGCGCCACTTGTCGCAGCGCGCGCTCCACCAGCTCGCCCGGGTCCTTCGGGCGCAGGCCGTTGAGCACCAGCCCCGAGAGCACGTTCTCGCGGATGGTCATGGTGGGAAAGGGGTTGGGCTTCTGAAACACCATCCCCACCCGCCGCCGTACCCGCACCGGGTCGACGTCCGGGGCGTAGATGTCTTGGTGGTCGAGCAGCACCTTGCCGGCGACCCGCGCGCCGGCGACCACTTCGTGCATGCGGTTCAGGCAGCGGATGAAGGTCGACTTGCCGCACCCCGACGGGCCGATGATCGCGGTGACGGTGTGTGATGCGACCGGCAAGGTGACACCCTTGAGCACCTCGGTGGCGCCGAAGTAGGCCTTCAGCGCCTCGGCCCGCATCTTCGGCTGGTCGGTGGTGGGCGGGGCGCTGGTCCGCGCGCTGGACCTCGTCGAGTCGCGCGCCGACGTCGTCGCGCCGAGCAAGGAAACGGATTGGGTCATCGGGACCTCACGCGGGGGCGCACCAACAGGCGCGCAGAGACGTTCAGGATCAAGACCATGCCGACCAGTAACAACGCCGCCGCCCAGGCCTTCTGATGCCAGTCGTCATAGGGCGACACGGCATAGGTGTAGATCTGCACCGGCAGCGAGGCGGTGGGCTGCCCGAGCCCGGTGGGCCAAAACGCGTTGTTGAACGCCGTGAAGAGCAGCGGCGCGGTCTCGCCGGCCACGCGCGCGATGGCCAGCATGATGCCCGTGGCGATGCCGGGTGCGGCGGTGCGTAGCACCACGCTCAGCGTGGCCCGCCACTTGGGGACGCCCAAGCCCAGCGCCGCCTCACGCAGCGACTCGGGCACCAACCGCAGCAGCTCTTCGGTGGTGCGGGTGACGGTGGGTAGCATCAAGACTGCCAGCGCCACGCCGCCGGCGTAGGCCGAGAAGCTCTTGGTCCGGAGCACGATCAACGTGTAGACGAAGATACCGATGGTGATGCTGGGCACGCCCGACATCACGTCGGCCGAGAACCGCACCAGCTTGGCGAAGCGGCGCTCACCGAACTCGGCCAGGTACACCCCGGCAAGCACGCCGGGCGGGATGCCGAAGAGGCACGCCAGCCCGACCAGCTCGAGCGTGCCCACGAAGGCGTTGGCCATGCCGCCGCCCGTCTCACCCACGGGCTTGGGAAGCTCGGTGAAGAACGCGCGATCGATCCCGCCGATCCCGCGCGACGTGACGTAGTAGAGCACCAGGCCCAGCGGCACCAGCGCGGCCAGCGTGGCCACGAGGCAGAGCCCGCGCACCATGGCGTCGACCAGCTTTCGCTGCCAATGGCGCTCGGTCATCCGCGAGCCCCCTCTGGCGCGCGCGCCACTTGCCAGACCAGAAGGCGCGCGATGACGTTCAAGAGCAACGTGACGGCGAACAAGAGCAGACCAATCTCGGCCAGCGCACCCAGGTAGATGTCGCCTGTGGCCTCGGTGAACTCGTTGGCGATCACGCTCGCCATGGTGTAGCCGGGCGCGAACAGCGACGCGCTGATGTCGGCGCGGTTGCCGATCACCATGGTGATCGCCATGGTCTCGCCCAGGGCGCGGCCCAGACCCAAGATGATCGCGCCGACGATGCCCGAGCGCGCGTAGGGCAAGATGGCGTGCCGAAGCGCCTCCCACCGCGTGGCCCCCAGCGCCAGCGCGCCCTCGCGCAGATTGTCGGGTACCGCGCGCAGCACTTCGCGTGACACGCTCGAGATGGTGGGGGTGATCATGATCGCCAGGATGATCCCGCCCGCCAACATGCCGAACCCCTGGTGCGGCCCCTGGAAGAGCGGCAAGAAGCCGAGCGTCTTGCCGAGCAGCGGCTCGAGGTGGTTCCGCAGGAAGGGGGCCAGCGCGAAGATCCCCCATAGGCCGTAGATCACGCTCGGAACGGCCGCCAAGAGCTCGACCAGAAAGCTGACGGGAGAGCGCAGCCAGGGCGGCGCGACCTCGGTCAGGAACACGGCGACGCCGAGCGAGATGGGCACCGCAATGGTCAGCGCCAAGAGCGACGACACCACGGTGCCGTAGATGAACGGCAGCGCGCCGAACGAGTCGCGGACCGGATCCCAGTCGCGGCCGACCACGAAATGCCAACCGCTGTGCGCGATGGAGGGACGCGCGGCGACCCACATCTGTAGCGCCATGGCCCCCAGCACGAGCACGATGCTGACCGCGAAGAGCGCGGCGAAGCCCCGAAACACGAGGTCCCCGACGTTCACCTCGGCGCCGAGCAACGCCATCAGGCGAGACCGCCGTCGAGTCAAGGGGGCCGCGGTCGGCGTGGTCATGTCACCCGGCAGGGAGCAGCTTGTCGTTGCCCGAGCGCAGCGTTCGGAGGCGCTCTTCGGTCTTCTTGATCACCGCGTCGGGGAGCGGGGCGTAGTCGAGCTCGGCGGCGTGCTTTTGCCCGTCGTGCAAGGCCCACCACAGGAACTTGGCCAACGCCTGGCCGCGGGTTCGGTCTTTCGCGTCCTCGAAGACCAGCAGATAGGTGAACGAGGCGATCGGGTAGGCCTTCTCGCCCGCCGGGTCGGTGAGCGACGCGGTGAGCGTGTCTCCGACGTCGACCCCGGCCGCCGCGGCAGTGATCGACTCCGCCGTCGGCTCGACGAACTGCCCGCCCTTGTTCTTCACCTGGGCGATGGGCAGCTTGTTCTGCCTGGCGTAGGCCAGCTCGACGTAGCCGATCGTGTAGGGCGTGGTCTTCACCTGGCCGGTCACGCCCTCGTTCCCTTTGGCGCCGAGCCCAACGGGCCACTTCACGCTCTTGCCGGCGCCGACCTTGTCCTTGTAGTCGCTCGAGACTTTGGCCAGGTAGTCGGTGAACACCGCGGTCGTGCCGCTCCCATCCGAGCGGTAGACCACCGCGATGTCCTTGTCCGGCAAGCTCGCGCCCGGGTTGCCCTCGGCGATCTTCGGGTCGTTCCACTTCTTGATCGTGCCCAGGTACACGCCCGAGACCGCGTCGGCGCTGAGCTTCAGCGGCGCGCTCAGCCCGGGAACGTTGTACGTGATCACGACCGCGCCCAGCGTGGTCGGGATGTGGTGGAGCTTGCCCGGGGCCTTCTGCGTCTCGTCGGCGGTCATCGGCGCGTCGCTCGCGCCGAAGTCGACGGTCCCGGCGCTGATCTGTCGGATGCCCCCGCCGGACCCGATCGACTGGTAGTTGACCTGGACGTTCGGGTTCGCCTTGTTGTATTCGCTGATCCACTTGCTGTAGAGCGGATACGGAAAGGTGGCGCCCGCGCCGTTGAGCGTCACCGTGCCACCGGCCGGCGGCGAGGCGGCGCTGCCGGCGCCCGAGGGGCCGGCGCTGTCGGGCTTCGCACAGCCGATGCTCGCAGCCAGCGGAAGGCACACCAGTGCCTGCACGAGGATTCGTCGTGTGATCATGGTCGTGGTCTCCTACCAGCGCCGCCGTGCTCGCGTGCGGCGCCTCTGCAACAACACTGTGACGTTTGGGTGACGCCGGCTCAGAACGAGACCTGAGCCGCGAGCGTCAGCTCGTGGCGGGTCTTGGCCAGCTCGTAGTCGAACACGCTGTAGCTGGCCTGCAGCTTCGCCTCGTGCTTCGAGATGAAGTAGTTGAGCCCGCCCTCGTAGACCCAGGTCTCGTCCTCTTTGGCGGTCGAGCTCTCGTCCGTGTTGGGGTCCAGGTAGCCGACGCGGGCGACGGGCTGGATGCGGCCGAAGAAGGTGTAGCCCAGAGCGGCATAGAAGCCGTGGCCCGGGATGCGAGTGCCGTCCGTCGCGGGCATGTCCCAGGCGCGGATGTACTCCGCCTGCAAGAGCGCATTCGCCGCCTCGACTCGCAGATCACCTTCGACGCGATCCTTGGTGCCGGCGCGGTCCCGATCGGTGACGCCCATGTAGCCCACGGCGCCGACCATGACCTGCTTGACGGGGAAGGCCTCGACCCGCAGGCCCACGTCCTTCTGGTTGTTGGTGTCGGCCTTGTTCTGACCCTCGCCGTTCAGCACGCTGAGCGAATAGTAGAGCTTGTCTTTGAACAGCTTCTTGTCGACTCGCAGCCCGATGTCGCGCTTGTCGCCCCATTTTCGCGCCGCCGCGGCGCGCTCGGGGAAGAGCAGCTTGGAGGACCCATTGTAGCCTTCCCAGCTGACCGGCATCTTGAACTGACCCATGGACACGTCGGCCCAGTCGCTGATGAAGGTGATGAAGAAGTCCTGCATCATCGACACGGCGCTGGGGCTCTGTTGAACCGTGACGCTGGTCGAGCCGTCGGCGGTGGCGACCGTGCTCTTCTCGGGGTCGAGCACCTTCGCAGGGTCGATCATCAGCTGGTAGCCGACGCGCATCGGTACGATCTCGCCCTTGACCCGGATCTCGGCGCGCCGCAGGCGAAACGTGCTCGGCGCCTTCACGCCCTCTTGGCGCGGGACGAAGAGCCACCCTTGCAGCAGCGCGCCGGGTTGAAAGAAGCCCTCCTTGCCCACCGACAGCTTTGCGGGCTCGTCCTTGCGCTCGCGCGGCGGGGCCGGCTCGGGCGCGGACTCGGCCGGCCGGACCTTGGCCGCGGGCGCGGGCTCGGCCGCGGGGGCCGCGGGCTCGGCTGGCGGTGGCGCTGCGGCGGGCGCCGGGGCAGGGGGCGCCGGGTCGGCGGGCGGCGGTTCCCCTTGGGCCAGGGCCGGAGAGACGTGGAGCAGAGCGAAGAGGGAGCCAGAAACGAGGAGGGAAGTGCGCATGGCTGAACTCGGTGTGGGGTATTTCGTCTATCCGTGTGACGTCGATGTGACAAGCGGGTGAGTTTCGGGAAAAATCAACGCGTTTCGCGAAATGACCGAGATGAAGCGGCATGACTGGGCGGCGATCGTGGCGGCGGCGTGGCTGTGCGCGGCCTGCGGCTGCGCCGCATCGAACGACCGGCACTCGGAGCGGGGCTCGAGCGCGGCGTCCGCGAGCCACGACGCCTGGGGCGCCACGTTCTCGCTGCCCTCGGGCTTCAGCGGCGGGCAGAACGACGCGGGGGGCATCGAGCTGACCGACGGTGACGTCGCGGTGATGATCGGCCGTCACGCGCACGACGGGGTCGCGTTCGAGACCTACGCGGAAGAGCGCCGCCGCGCGCTCGCGGATCTGGGTGCCGCCGAGTCCCTCACCCGAAGCGCGCAGCGCGTCTCGGGGCACGATGCCGTGGTGCTGAGCGGCCCCGGCCCAGACGGGGTCGAGCTCAGGTTGCTGCTGGTTCCGCACGGCGCGAAGACGGGCCTGAGCTTCTTGTTCGTCGCCGAGGCCGGGAAGACCGCGCGCCTGGACGCGGCCTGGTCGACCTTGCTCGGCTCGTTGTCGCTGCCGAAATGACCACGGGTCGCGCTCCCCGCGGTTGCTTGCTATGGTGACGTCCCGGTGACGGATCCCAAGGACTTGGACGCCATCGACGACGGCTGGGGCGAAGCGCCCGAGCCGGCGAAGCCCGAGCCAGCTCGGCCTGCGCCGAAGCCGGTTGCGAAGGTCCAGCTGAAGCACCTCGGGAAGCCCGCGCCGCCGCCGCCCACCGCGCCCGCCGAGTCCCCTCCCGACGACGACATCGAGTTCGAGGCGGACGCCGTCGCGCGCGACTCGATGCCCACGTTTCAGCACCCGAACCCGCTGCAGTTCGACCAACCCGACACGACTCCGCGCGTCCCCGGGCCCCCGCCGCTCCCCAAGTTTCGCAAGAAACGGTGACGCGCTTGGCGCCCGGTCAGCCCACGGTCGCGTCGGGCGCCGAGCGCTCTGGTGCGGGTGGCGCGCGGGTCGGCACCGTGAACGAGAACCGGGTCCCCTGGCCGAGCTCGCTCTCGACTCGAACCGCTCCGCCCATGGCCTCGACCAGGTGCTTGACGATCGAGAGGCCCAGGCCAGTGCCCCCGAGCTCGCGGGAGCGTCCGGCGTCCACCCGGTAGAAGCGCTCGAACAGTCGCGGCAGGTGGCGGGACTCGATGCCGGGGCCGTCGTCGGCCACCTCGATCCGGACCCAGTCGCCCTCGCTCTGCGCGCCCAGCGTGATCGTGCTGCCGTCGGCACAGTACTTCAATGCGTTGTCGATCAAGTTGGTGAGGACGTGGTCCAGCGCTTTCTGATCCACCGCCAGCTTGGGCAGCGCGCCGGTCACTGAGTGCTTCAGGTTGATGCGCTTCTTGTCGGCACGATCGCGGAACATGGCGAGGACGCCGCCGACGTGCTCGGCGAGCTCGAGCTGGGTGAACGACAGCTCGTACTTCCGCGACTCGATCCGCGACAAGTCCAAGAGGTCTTCCACCAGCTCGCGCAGGCGCTCGGCGTTGCGCGTGATCATCTCGACGAAACGACGTGAGGCCTCGGGGTCACGCTCGAGCGCGCCGTCCAGCGTCTCGGCTGCAGAACGAATGGCGGTCACCGGCGTCCGCAGCTCGTGGGACACGTTGGCCACGAAATCCCGCCGCATGGTCTCGAGCCGGCGCATGTCGGTCACGTCCACGAAGACCGCCAAGGTGCCGCCCTGGTCCCCCGGCAGCGGAGCGGCGCGCACCAAGAGGCGCCGGGGCTTCAGGCCTCCGACCTCGATCTCGCGGGACGCTGCCTGGTCGTTCTCCCGGCACTCGTCCAAGAGGTCCTTCAACTCGGCGTGGCGGATCACCTCGAGTGGGGTCTTGCCCTGCGCGTCGGAGGGCAACAGCAACATCTCGCACAGCGCAGGGTTGACCAGGGCGACTCGCCCGTCGCGGTCGAGCAAGAGCACGCCCTCGTGCATTCCGCTCAAGATGCCGCTCACGCGGTCACGCTCCGCGCGAAGCTCCGAGAGCGTCGAGCTCAGGCCCTGGGCCAGTTGGTCCAGGGCACGCCCCAGCTCGCCGATCTCGTCCTGCTCCGTGCGTCGCGTGCGGGTCGCCAGGTCTCCCGCGGCCATGCGGCGGGCCGCCTGCGTCAGGGCATGCGCGTCTCTCCACACCAGTTGAGCGGCCACGGTCGAGAGCACGATGGCCAGGCCGATGGCCAACAGGACCGCGATGCCGGCCAGGCGCTGCAGGTTCGAGACGACCTGGTCGACTCGCGAGAGCGAGAGCGCCAGGCGCGCCACGCCCACGCCCTCTCCTCTGAGCTTCACCGGCTCGGCCAGATAGAGCATGCGCTGACCGACCGTCGCGCTCAGCCGCACGTCTTCACCGGTCCGGCCCCCGAGCGCGGCCTGCACCTCCGGGCGTGCGGCGTGGTTCTCGACCCCCTGCAGCGCGGCGAACGAGAGATCCGATTCGCCGTACACCGTGCCGTCGGGCGCGATCAGCGTCACCCGGGCCTCCGCGCGTTTGCCCAGCAGCTGGGCGAGGTCCTGCCACTCCTGGGGCGAGCGCGGGGGAGAGTCGCCCACCTCTTGCGCGACCAGCCGAGCGCGCACGCCGAGATCGCTGCGCACGCTGCTCAGCATGGCCTGTTCGAGCGCGCCTCGCAGGTAGAGATAGCTGGCGAAGACCGGAAGGACGATCAACCCGAGCGAGAGTAGAAAGAGCTTGGCGCGGATGCCCAGCTTCACACGCTGGCCTCGTCGGGAGACCCCTTGAAGCGATAGCCGACGCCGCGCACCGTCTCGACGTAGTCACGCGCGCCCTCGAGCTTCTCTCGCAGGCGCTTGACGTGCGTGTCGACCGTGCGGGTGGTGATGTCGGCTTGGATCCCCCACACGTCGTCGAGCAGCGCGCTGCGGGTCTGCACGCGGTTGCGCCGTTCGTAGAGCGTGACCAAGAGGCGGAACTCGAGCGCCGTCAGCTCGATCTCGTGCTCTTCGACCCACACGCGGTGGGCCTCGCGGTCGATGCGCAGGCAGCCGAACTCGATGGCGCCCTCTGCGGGCGGCCGGTCACTCGGGGTCGCCGCCCGCCGCAAGATCGCCTGGATGCGCAGGAGCAGCTCGCGCACGCTGAAGGGCTTCACGATGTAGTCGTCGGCGCCCAGCTCGAAGCCCACCACGCGATCGATCTCTTCACCCCGAGCGGTGAGCATGACCACCGGGATCCCACGAGTCGCCGCGTCCTCTTTGAGCGAACGGCAGACCTCGGTCCCGGCCAGATCGGGCAGCATCAGGTCGAGCAGCACCAGATCTGGTGCTTCGGCGCGCGCCAGTCGCAGGCCTTCGACACCGCGCTCGGCAGACAGCGCTTCGTAGCCGGCCTGACGCAGGTTGTAGGTCAGGACCTGCTGCAGATCCCGTTCGTCCTCGATGACGAGCACTTTGGCCATCGCGCCTTCCGAGTAGCGTGAGTGTGTGACGAACTGGTGACGAAGTCGGCGAAGGTCTAGCAAACGCCTCGGCCCATTGCATCACGGCCCGTCTTTGGCCGGAGAAAGCCGGCCTGCCCGCGGCCCCGCCCCGGCACGCTCAGGCCACCGGCTCGAGCTCGTCGTCCAGGCGGCGCGCTCGGCTCGAGGTCAAATAGGCGCGCGGTGCCGGCGGGGCACTCTCGACGGCGCGCAGCACCTCGTCCTGGATCTCGAGACGGCGCCTCGGCCGAATCGGGGCGCCGTCGAACTCGACCAGCCACAGGCGCTCGACCCGGCGCCCTTCCCGAAGCTTCGACTCGGCGCGCACGAGCTGGATGCGCATCAGGAACAACGCCGCAGAGACGCAGCCGAAGAGCCCGCGCCCCCGGGCGGTCTCGACCTCTAGCAGCGACAAGACCCCACCGTCGGACTCGACGAAACGAACCACCGTGTTCTTCATGGCGCGCAGCATGGCGGAGCGAGGTGAGCGCGAGGTGACCACGGCGTAGATTCCAGGTGACGCTCAAAGCGTCAGCGGTTCGTCGACGAAGCGGTATCCGACGCCACGCACCGTCTCGATGTAGTCACGCGCGTCGCCCAGCTTCTCGCGCAGCCGCTTGACGTGCGCGTCGACGGTCCGCGTGCTGATCCGGGCGTCCATGCCCCACACGGTGTCCAGCAGGGCCTCGCGCGATTGCACGCGGTTCTTGCGGTCGAACAAGGTCACCAGCAGCTTCAGCTCGAGCGCCGTCAGCTCAATCTCCTCGTCTCGGACCCACACCCGGTGAGCCTCGCGATCTACCTTCAGTACGCCGAACTCGACCGCCCGACTCGTGGAGCTCGGGGCGTCGTTGCGCCGGAGCACCGCCCGGACGCGGAGCACCAGCTCGCGCACGCTGAAGGGCTTCACGATGTAGTCGTCGGCGCCCAGCTCGAAGCCCACCACGCGGTCGATCTCGTCGTTCTTTGCCGTGACCATCATCACCGGAGTCCGGCGGGTGATCGCCTCGCTCTTCAGGCTGCGACACACGTCCATCCCAGAAGTGTCGGGCAACATCAGGTCGAGCAGCACCAAGTCCGGGTGCGCTTCGCGCGCCAGCCGCAACCCCTCGCTGCCCAGCGCCGCGCAGAGCACGTCGAACCCGGCGGCGCGCAGATTGTACTCGAGCACCTCCTGGATGTCGTGTTCGTCTTCGATCACGAGCACGGTCGTCATTTGGAAGCTCCATGGCTAGCGGAGCGATGTGACCGGTGGGTGACGGGTCCGTGCCAGATCGGACACGGAATCGCCGCGAATCGGCGGGCGGCGAGGATTTGGGCAGCCCTGCTGGTCGCGCGGGGTTATCCTCCCATCATCTCGTGTCGGGGGACCGGCGCGCCTCTTTCCCTTTTTCTTCGCAACGCGTGGCGAGCGGGAGAAAACGGCGATGGCATACCTGGGATTCGAGCGGCGATCGAACCGGCGGGTCGACGTGCCGGCGACGGCAACGGTGGTCAGGGCGGGGGCGACGGTCGGGCGCTTCATCGTGGCGAATTTGTCGGCGGCGGGGGCGCTGCTCATCGGCGACAGCGAGCTGGGCAGAGGCGACTCGGCCCTGCTTCGCCTCGAGTCGCCCGGCTGCCCTCCGGTGGTGGTGCTGGCCCGCATCGTGCGCGGCGGCACCGGGGAAGGGGTGAACGCGCTGGCGGTCGAGTTTCGCCATCGGCGCCCCGACACCGAGGACGCGATCCAAGACGTCGTGCTGAGCGCGCTCGAGGCAGACCACCGGTCGCGGCGGTTCGCAGCGCTCGACGCCAGCGTGTGACGGCATCGCGACGACCGTGCGGATCTGACGACGATCCGGTTCACTGCCAATTTCCCGTTTCGCCATCGAGCCGTCACGCGATCGAGGCAGGCTCCCGCTGTCTCGATGGACCTCGCCACATGGACCACCCAGGGCTCGGACCCGATCCGGCGCAAGCGCTTGGTGTTCGGCGTCGCGGTCGGCTCGATCGGCGCTGGGTTAGTCGCGGTCGCCGTCGCGCTCACGGCCGGCAAGGTGGTGATGGCCGACGAAGACGTGCCCGTCGACGTCACGCTTGCCACGGCCCCCGAAGAGCAGAAGGCGGAGCCCGAGCCGCCGCCGGAGCCCGAGCCCACGCCGGACCCGGCGCCCAAGGCTCCGGGGCCACGACTGCCCAAGCTGGCCCCGCCCAAAGAGATCCCGAAAGACAAGCCCGCCGAGAGCGCGAGCTCGGCGGCCGACGCTTCTGGCGACGGTGACCCCTACCGCCACGGCGGCGAAGGGAGTGGCGGCAGCGCGAAGCCTGCGGTCACCCAGACTGCGCCGCCGCCGCCGCCGCCGCCACCGCCGAAGCCCAAGCCCTCCGGCCCGGTGCGCTTGTCCGAGAACGACGTGGCGCCCGTGTCGATCTCGATGGGCGCGCCCCAGTACCCCGCCGCAGCGAAGTCGGCCGGCGTCGAGGGGACGGTCGTCGTCAAGTACGTGGTGACCGAGACCGGCGCGGTGACCGGGGTGCAGGTGGTGCGGGGCCCGCCCGAGCTTCACGCGGCCTGCATCGCCGCCGTTCAGAGCTGGCGCTTCAAGCCGGCGCTCCGCGACGGCACGCCCATTGCCGTCTCGCGCGTCGCGCGCTTTCCCTTCCGCATCAAGACCTGACCAAAGACGACCACGGAGAAGTCCATGTCATTCAACCTCGTTCACATCTGGCACTCGATGGGCTTCTTGGCGAAGTTCATCGCCGCGGTCTTGCTGGTGATGGGGATAGCCAGCATCGGCGTGGTGATCGAGCGCCTGCTCGCGTTCTCGCGCTCGGCCAAAGAGTCTCTCGCGTTTGCCCAGAAGGCCACGCCCCTGCTCCGCAGCTGGGAGGTAGAGACCTTGCTCGCGACCGCCAAGGCCCACAAGGCCTCGGCCCTGGCCCGGCTCTTCGCCGCCATCATCGAGCGCTACATCGGCGGCTTCGAGACGCTGGACGGCAACATCACCCCCGTCGAGCTCGCCCGCAACGAGTCCGAGCGCCAGAAAGAGCAACTGGGCGCCGAGCTGCGCCGCGGTATGAGTGTGCTCGCCTCGGTGGGCTCGGTGGCGCCGTTCGTAGGTCTGCTCGGCACCGTGGTGGGGATCATCGCCGCATTCCAGGGGATCGCGTCGACCGGCTCGGGCGGCCTGGGCGCGGTGTCGGCCGGGATTGCCGAAGCGCTGATCGAGACGGCCTTCGGTCTGATGGTGGCGATCCCCGCGGTGCTCTTCTTCAACTACCTGACCGCGCGAGTGAACACCATCGAGCTGGCCCTGGCGCGCTCGGCGGGCGAGCTCTTGGACGAGATGGAAGCACGCTACGCACCTCCGTCGAACCGCGGACGGACCTCGGACGTGGGCGAGCGCCAGGCAGCCTGAGGGACGACGTCATGGGCATGAGCGCAGCCGCACAGCGACCCGAGCCAGAGATCAACGTCACCCCGTTGGTCGACGTGGTGCTCGTGCTGCTGATCATCTTCATGGTGATCGCGCCGGCCATCAACGAGGGCGAGCACGTGGAGCTGCCGGCCGTCTTCCAGCCCGACGCCAAGCCCAAGGACATGAACCCCATCGACGTGACGATCGCGCTGAGCGGCACCGTGGTGGTGGACAAGGAGAAGATCGACCCGGGCACGCTGAAGGCTCGGCTCGCCGAGCTGCACGCGAAGGACCCCGAGCGAGCGCTGCTGCTCAAGGCAGACTCGGCGGCGCCCTACGGGAAGGTGCGCGAGACCTTCAATCTGCTTCAAGGCCTGGGGTTCAAGGGCATCTCGTTGAAGGTGACCGAGCGCAAGAAGCCCGGGCAGGGGCAGTGAGGCCAGAATGGGAATGCACGTCAGCGCCGGTAAGGGCAACTCGAAGAAGCAGCCAACCCCCAACGTGAACGTCACACCGCTGGTCGACGTCGCGCTGGTGGTGCTGATCATCTTCATGGTCGTCACCCCGTTGATGACCAAGACCTTCTGGCTCAACCTGCCGAAGTCAGAGAAGCCCGACGACCCGCCGCCGCCCCCGAACGACGAAGCGAACAAGCCGTTGGTAGTGACCATCGACCGGGCAGGAGCGATCCGGGTCAACCAGACCGAGCTCAGCAAGCAAGAGCTGAAGGACCGCCTGCCCCGGATGCTCGCTGCCAAGCAGCAGAAGGTCGTGTACTTCGATGCGCACGACGAGCTCGGCTATGGGCGGGCCGTCGAAGTGCTGGATGCAGCGCGCGCCGGCGGCGCCCGCTCGATCGCAATCTTGACCGAAACCGTAGTCCGCTGACGTTCACTCCCGAAGGACTGCCCGGCGCCCACTTGGACGCTCGGGCGGACGTGTACCCACGCATGAGAGCCCAACCCATCGCTCATGGCTTCGTTACCTGGCTTCTGCTGATCGCCGCTGGCCCTTGGGCCCTGGCGCAGGCTCCCGACGACGAGGAGGGTGACGAGGTCGCGCCTGCGCCGAGCGAGGACGCGAAGCCGGCGCCCGAAGCCGACGAGGGCGATGAGGGCCAGAGCCCAGCGCGGCCACCGCCCAAGGGCAAGGGGGTGATCTGGGGTGTGCTGACCGACACCAAGCTGAAAGAGCCGCTGCCCGAGGCGACCGTCACGGTCGTCGGCACCAAGGTGAAGGCCATCACCGATCTCGACGGGCGGTTCCGGCTCGAGCTGCCGCCGGGGACCTACGCCATTCGCTTTTTCTACGAGCTGCACAAGGCCGAGCGCGTGCAGGGCATCGTGGTGACCGCCGGTCAGTTGGTGAAGGTCGACGCGCAGCTGGTGCCCGACGAGAAGGCCGTGGACGTCGTCGAGGTCGAGACCGAAGCCGACCGAGCCAGCATGGAGGGGCTGAACCTGACGCGCAAGCGCGCGGCGGCGACCGGCGACGCCGTGGGCCGCGTCGAGATCGCCAAGACGCCGGACCGCAACGCCGCCGAGGCCGCGCGTCGCGTGGTCGGCGCCAACATCGTGGACGGCCGCTTCGTGTACGTGCGCGGCCTGGGCGAGCGGTACACCAATGCGCTGCTCAACGGGGTCCCACTGCCCAGCCCCGAGCCAGATCGGCAGGCGGTGCCCCTCGACCTGTTTCCGTCACTGGTCCTCGAGGACCTGACCATCGTCAAGACCTTCACCCCGGATACCCCGGGTGACTTCACCGGTGGCTCGGTGCGGATCAACACCCGCGAAATGCCCTCGAAGCTGCTGCTCTCGGCGTCGCTGGGCCTGGGGTTCAACACACGAACCACCTTTCAAGAGCGGCTCTCGTACCAGGGCAGCAGCACCGACTGGCTCGGGTTCGACGGCGGCGCGCGCAAGCTGCCGAGCAGCATTCCCGATCACAAGATCGGTCCCAACGTGCCGCGCCCCGACGGTTCGGTGCCCACCCAGGCCGAGCTCACCGGCTGGGGGCGCGACATGAACGCCTTCATGTCCACCGAAGGGGCGACGAGCTTGCCGAACTACAACCTGAGCCTGGTCGGTGGCGACAGCTTCGACCTGGGCGAAAAGCGCCGGCTCGGCACGCTGGTCGCGCTGACCTATGGCCGCAAGTTCCTGCGCCGCTCGGGCGAAGAGATCCGCACCTTCGGCCTGGACGGCAACGGCGCGCTGCAACAGAAGAACGACATCGAGGGCGAGACCGGCTTCGATCAGGTCGGATGGGGAGCGTTCGCCGGGGTCAGCTACGAATTCAACCCGAAGCACCGCATCGGGTTGGTCGGGTTCCACAGCCAAGCGGGCGACAAAGAGGCGCGGGTCTTCGAGGGCTTCCACGAAGAGCGCTCCGCCATCATTCGCGAGACGCGACTGCGGTACGTGAGCCGAGCGCTCACCTTCGGGCAGCTGAGGGGCGAGCACGAGCTCTCGGAGCTCGACGACGCCAAGCTCGACTGGAGCCTGTTTGCTTCGCGCGCCGGGCGCGACGAGCCCGACACCCGTGGCACCATCTACACCTACGACTCGGGGCTGGACGCCTACACCTTCGAGGACGACGCCCTGTCGGGCTCGCACTTCTTCGCGGAGCAGAAGGAGAAGACCTACGGCGGAGCGCTGGACTTCACCCAGCCGCTGATCCAAGGCGATGCCCCCGCGAGCCTGAAGCTGGGCACGCTGATGAGCTTCCGTGACCGCGAGTTCGACGCGCGGCGTTTCCGCTACCGGCAGGTCCCGGGGTCTGACCCGAACCTGCTCTTGCTGCCCCCCGATCAGCTGTTCACCGACGGCAACATCGGCACCGCGCTGGCCCTCCAAGAAGACACGCGCGCCAACGACTCGTACACCGCCGACTTGAACGTGTACGCGGTCTACCTGATGAGTGACACCAGCCTGAGCAAGCGGCTGCGGTTCGTGGCGGGTCAGAGGCTCGAGGTGGCGCGACAGGGCATCGAGTCGGTGGACCCGTTTGCCCCGAACGTGGGCAAGGTGTCCACGCGGATCGACACGACGGACCTCTTGCCCTCGGCGTCGCTGATCTTCAAGGCGACCGACAGCGCCAATCTGCGCGCCTCGGTCACCCGCACCATTGCCCGCCCGCAGCTGCGCGAGCTGGCCCCGTTCTCGTTCACCGACTACTTCGGTGGGACCAACGTCGAGGGCAACCCCGAGCTCGACCGTACCCTGATCACCAACGGTGATCTGCGCTTCGAGTACTTTCCGACGGCGAGCGAGGTGCTCGCGTTCAGCACGTTCTACAAGCACTTCGACGGCGCCATCGAGCAGGTGTTGCAGGCTCAGGGCGCGGTGGCCGGCATCGCGACCTTCGACAACGCAGACAGCGCGTCTCTGATCGGTGTCGAGCTCGAGGGGCGGAAGGGACTCGGGTTTCTGAGTCAGTCCCTGAAGGATGTCTCGCTCATCGCCAACCTGACGCTGGCGCGCTCGCGCGTGTCGCTCGACCCCGAGAAGGCGACCTTCGTCACCAACTCGGACCGCCCGCTCTCGAACCAGGCCCCCTGGGTGGTCAACGCGATGCTCGACTACGGCAGCCAAGACCTGGGGCTGAAGGCGCGGCTCTTGTACAACATCTCGGGCCGCAGCATCGTGACGGTGGGCACCAACGGGCTACCCGACGTGTACGAGCAGCCCCGGCACTCGATGGACGCCGTGGTGGCCAAGGACCTCGGCAAGCACGTGGAGCTGAAGCTCTCTGCCACCAACATCCTGAACGCAGCTCATGTGCGCACCCAGGGCGAGACCGACGACGGCGACAACGTGGTCCGCAAGTACCAAGACGGCAGCACGTTCTCCCTGAGCGGGACGTACAACTACTAGGGCGGCTGCTTGACCGCGCACTCCGCGAGCACCTCGCGGGCGACTGCCACGAGATCGCGTTCCTGGCCGGTGTCGTTCCTTCGAGGATCCCAGCCGGTGATGCGCGACAGCGTCGCGAGGGGCTGCTCGAGCCGCCGCTTCCACACCTCGCGCTGGCGTTCGTCGGTGGCCTGCGATTGTCCTTCGGCAAGGCCGCTCTCGAGCACGCCGAGCAGGGCCGGTACGAGCTCGCGCGTGCCCAGGTACTCGGCGAGCGCGACGTAGCGATCGCGGACCCACCACGCGAAGTCGTCGTCGAAGCGCGGCGCGGCTCGCAAGAAGGCCGTCACGAAGAAGTCGCGCTCGTCGGTGCTCGCTTCGCCCGGCCCGAGCGGCAGCGCCTCGAGCACCGGGCCGACCGCCGCCCACGCTTCTTGCAGGCCCAGGTAGCGCGGCTGGTCGCTGCTGCCGGGGTAGCCCGTGTAGTGACGCGAGAGCTCGTGCGCACCGTCGGACAGCTGAAAGAAGAGGTGGAAGTTGCCGCTCGAGGTCGAGAAGCTGCGGCCCCACATCCCGTTCGGCGGCGGCGGCGGCTCGATCTCGCGGATCTGGACGGCCAGCGCCGGGCGGGCGGTGGTCAGCGCCTTGTCCAGCAGAGCGGCCGAGATCCTACCGCGAGCGATGCGTACCGGCGACTGGCCTTCGGGGCGGTGCGAGTAGTACCCGTGATTGCCGAGGCCCACGACCTCGAAGTCGGGCTCGCCGCTCTTGCGGCGCGCCCGCCAAAGCTCGAGCCCGCCCCCGTGGCCCGAGCCGGTCTCGGCGATCACTTCCTCGACTTCGCTGGTGAGCGGATCGCACCCGAACGTCACGTCGACCACGCTGCCGGCCACGGTGCGGTCGTACTGCTTCGCGATCTTCTTGGCGAGGCGCGCCTCTGCGAGGCGGTGGTCTGCACAAGTGTCGTGGCCGGACACCTTGGCCGTCGCCCGCGGCTTCGGCGGCGCATCGGGCCAGCAGCGGTTGGGCGGCGGTGGCCGCGCCGGCGCCGGGCCTCTGGACGCAGGCTCCGGAGCCACCGCCGGGACCGCGGCCTGGGGTGCCGTGCGGCCGGGCGTCACGCTGGGCACCGCGCATCCGCCCAGGAGCAGCACCGCGACGAACACCCGCATGTGCGGATGGAACACCGCGGCAGGCCGGAGGTTCCCGTGGTTCCCCACATCTGTTCCCCAGGCTGTGGAAAGCGTGCGTTTTTCGACGCCAATTCGAAACACGAAAGTTACGCGCGAGGCATCGCTCGGTCACCGAGCGCGCGCACAGTCCCGCTCGCCCAAGGAGGACTATTCATGCGTCACTTCACTCGTTTCTTGCTGGTTTCTTCCCTCGTTACCCTGCCCGTGCTGGTCGCATGCGGCGACGACGCGGACTCGGACAAGCCCTCATCCGGAGGCTCGGGTGGCACTGGCGCTACCGGGGGTAGCGGTGGCAGCGGCGGCGGCATGGCCGGCAGTGGCGGCAGCATGGCCGGGAGTGGTGGCAGCATGGCCGGCTCCGGCGGTGGGGGCACGGGCGGCGCGACCGGCGGCACCGGCGGCACCGGCGGCGCCACTTGTGACCTCGCGGCGACCAAGCCGGTCGAAGACCTCACCGGCAAGATCACCGCCAACAAGGCGCTGAAGAACGACAAGCACTACCTGCTCAAGGGCATCGTCACCGTCGAGGCCGGCGCCACGCTGACCATCGACCCGTGCACCAAGATCATGGGCGACAAGGCCACGACCGGCACGCTGGTGATCAAGCAGGGCGCGAAGATCGTCGCCGACGGCAAGAAGGACGAGCCCATCGTCTTCACCAGCGCGGCGCCCGTGGGCTCGCGGGCGGCGGGTGACTGGGGCGGCCTGATCGTGCTCGGCAAGGCACCGACCAACAAGACCAACCCCACGATCGAGGGGCTGACCACCAACGAGACCTACGGCGGGACCGACCCCGCCGACGACAGCGGTGTTCTGCGCTTCATCCGCATCGAGTTCGGCGGCGTCGAGATCGCGGCCAACAACGAGATCAACGGCCTGACGCTGGGCGGGGTGGGGAACAAGACGGTGGTCGAGAACATCCAGGTCAAGCACACCCTCGACGACTGCTTCGAGTTCTTCGGCGGGACCGTGAACGCCAAGCGCCTGGTCTGCTTCCGCAACGGCGACGACGGCCTGGACTTCGACTTCGGCTACTCGGGCAAGGTGCAGTTCTACTTCCACCAATCGGACCCCAGCGTGGCCGACGAAACCAACGGTTTCGAGTGGGACACCGACGGCACGAACTTCACCGCCACCCCTGCCACCAACCCCACCGTGTACAACGCCACGCTGTGCGGCCAGAACGCCGTGGTCGCCAAGCAGCAGTACGGCATGCTCTTGCGGCGCGGCGTGAAGGGCAAGATCGTGAACGCCATCGTCAGCGGCTTCGAGGCTGGCGTCGACCTCCGCGACGTGCCGCCCACCAGCATCGAGCTGATGAACAGCGTCTTCTTCGGCAACGCGCCGGAGAACATCGCCTACGTCGAGGACGGGTCGAACAGCGACACCAAGAAGAACGACGACGGGGGCTTCGACGAGATTGGCTGGTTCAACACCAGCGGCTGGAACAACTCGACCGCCGATCCGAAGCTCGGCAACTGCTTCGCCGCCACGCCCAACCCGATTCCGGCATCGCCGGTCGCAGGCGCCACCCCGCCGAGCGACGGGTTCTTCGACGCCTCGGCCAACTATGCTGGCGCGTTCAAGGATAGCGCCGGAAACTGGATGACCGGCAAGTGGGTCGACTGGGCCGACAAGTGAACCGCTAGCCGAGAAGCCCCCCACCCCATCCGTGCCTCGGTGCGGATGGGGTTTCTTTCTTGCGAGGGGTGCGATACTGGCCCCAACTCATGCTTCCGAAGCACCAGCTCACCGTCTGCGGGTCTTCGATCGCCTTTCTCGACTCGGGGCGCCCACTCCCGCCCATCGTGCTGATTCACGGAAACTCGTCCTCGACCGCTGCGTGGTCTCGGCAGCTCGAGGGGCCGCTCGCCGAACGCTGGCGTCTCGTGGCGCTCGACCTTCCCGGCTGCGGTGACTCAGCGAGGCTCGCCAGCTACGGCTGCTCGACGCTGAGCGAGCCCATCGTCGGGCTCGCGCACGAGCGCGGGTGCGAGGACGCGATCTTCGTCGGCCACAGCCTGGGCGGGCACCTGCTGCTCGAGGCAGCGCCGCAGCTGCCGCGAGCACGCGGTTTCGTGATCATGGGGACGCCGCCGCTCGGCAAGCCGCCGCTGATGGAGCAGGCCTTTCTTCCGACGCCGGTGCTGGGCAGCGTCTTCACCGCCGAGCTGACCGCCGAAGCGATCGACGCTTGGGCCCGCGCGATGGTCGCGCCCGAGTCGGAAGTGCCGCCTCAGATCGCCGCGGACATTCGCCGAACGGACCCGCATTTCCGGAGCGGCATGCAGGCGGCGATCGCGCAGCTTGGCTACGAAGACGAGATCGAGATCGTGCGCGCGCTCACCCAACCCATCGCTGTCTTCCACGGAGCCGCCGACACCCTGATCAACGCCGCCTACATCGAGACCGTCGTGATGCCGACGCTGTGGCGCGGCGCGGTCCAGAGGATCGAAGGTGCGGGGCACTATCCCCAGCTCGAGCGCCCGGAAGCCTTCGACGCGCTGCTCGAAGCGTTCGCTCGAGACTGCGGCTGAGCGGCGGCGCGCGCCCTCCGGCCCCCGCGCCAGTCACCCATCAGGGGACCTCCCAAGCTCGGCCGCCTTCGCCCTCATCCGCGCAGGTGTAGCGGCAGCTCGCACAGCAGCAGTTCGGTTGGTACTCGGTGGTGATGCAGCGCAGCTGTCCTACGATCACCTCCATACACTCGGCGGTTGCCGCGCACGGGTTCGTATTGGTGCAGGCCGCCCCGACCGGCATCGGGGTGCCGCCACAGTGGCTCTGACCGGCCACGATGGTGCAGACGTCACCGGCCGTGCACGCGTTGCCGTCATTGCAGGTGGGCCCCGCCACGGGCGTGTGGGTGCAACCGCCGTTGGCGGTGCAGGCGTCGGCGGTGCAGGGATTGGCGTCATCGCAGGCGGCCACGCCCGCGCAGAACCCGCTCGCGTTGCAGGCGTCGTACGACGTGCAGGGGTTCGAGTCGTCACAGCTCGTTTGCTGCGGCGCGCCGGTGCAGACGGAATTGATGCAGGTGGCATTCACGAGACAGGGGTCTCCGCACGACCCGCTGACGGCCGTGTACACGCAGCTGCCGGCGACCAGGCTGTCGGCCGTGCAAGGGTTGTAGTCCTCGCAGCGCTGAGGATCGTTGCTTGGGTCGACCACGAGGATCACGCTGTGGCACGCGCCCCCGCACGCCGCGCTCAGGCCGCCGGAGCTCTGGACGTATACGGGCCCGCCGACCTGCGTCCAGCGCGCGTCGTCCACCGTCACCGAGGCAAGGCCGTACGGATAGTTGACGCAGGGCGCCACGCCTTGGTCGTTCGAGGTCTCGAAGCCGATCCACTGCGTGGACTCCTGATATCCGGTGACCGCGGCTCGCACGCGGACTCCCGCTCGCAGCGTGCCATTCGAGTCCTTGACCGTGATCGACATGCAGTCGATGTGGTCGTTGAGGCTCCAGACGAAGGCCCACCAGGAGAAGTGCGTCACGTCGGCGACCCATGCCCTCTGCGTGGTCGTTCCCGTCGCGAGCTGCACGGTCCCGGCGCCCTCCTGCCGCCAGACCCCGGCGGTGGCGTCGTACCACCACGCCGGGATCGCCGTGCCAATCGCGAGGTCTTGCGCGACGGCCGGCAACGGCAGCTCGATGCGCGCCGTTCTTCCGGGCGCGATCTTCAGCGGCGCTCCGTCCTGGGTGAGCCGCACCTCGGCCATGCCCAGGGGCGCGAGCGGGACCTCTGCGCCACCCGCTGTGACGCCCACGAGCGGGCCCGGCGCCGCGGACAACGCGGGCGTGGTCGGATCCAGCGGAGTCACCGCGACGTCGATGCTCCCAGTCACCGGATTGCCCTGGCTGTCCGTCACGCCGCTTGCCGGGAGCGTCACGGAGGTCCCGCTCTGGCTCACGGTGGCCCCAGCCGAGACGGGCACCGTGGCGGGCGGCGGGGTCGCGAGCACGCGGACGCTTGCCGTGACGTCGACGCCGGGAGTGGCCGTCGCGACGACGGTCGACGGCGCATACCCCGCGGCCGTCACCTCGGCGACGAACCTGCCGGGGGCGACGTTGTCGAAGTGCACGCGCCCCTGAGCATCGCTCGCAAGCTGGAGCGCGCCGATGGCGACCTTGGCCTGCGCGAGGGGCTGCTCGGCGACATCGAGCACCCGCAACGTCACTGGCGCCAGCACGGGCACTGCGTTCTTGGCGATCCGGAAGCGGATGGGCAGCGTCGCGCCGTCGACGAGTGGGATGCTGTCCGTGCTCTGCACGTTCTTGATGCCCTTGTTGGCGACCACCGCCACGTCTGCGAAGCCGAGCTGCCGAGCCCCGAGCGTCACCCGGATCCGGAACAGGTCACCCGGGACCACCCCGCCGGTGTGCCAGTCGACCCCGAAGAAATGGCCCTTGGGATCGACGCGCAGGCGCGCGCCTCCCGTGCCGTCGGTCCGCGAGAACGTGGCGAGCGAGCCGATGATCTGCCCGGAGTCCGACAGGCGATCGATGCGCACGACGGGCTGCAGCCGAGGCTCCAGCTCGAAGGCAACCTTCGGGTCCGGCACCATGGGCGGCAGGAACACGAACCCCTGCATGCCCTGGTTGTTGACCTGGTCCGAGACCACGAGCGCCCGATCCGACCCGCTGGGCGCCGGCTCGTCGTTGGCACAGCCGCCGTGCGCGGCAAGGGCGATGGCGCACACACTGAGGGTGGACCACTTGATGGCTGACATTGCGCTTTCCTTGCTTGAACCGTGCGTCGACGCTCGGCGGGCATCCGCCCGAAAGCTCGAACAGCCCCGCGACCATGGCCCGGCGGCCTCGCCGGCGAAACGTCAGCAGATGCAGACGTCCAGTTGCAGGAACCGCGGCGCTCTCATAGCGTGCCTGGGGTGGGGGACGCGAGCACACACCCAGAGGACGTCGCCCGGGCGGCGCTGGGTGAGCTCTGGACGGCCCCGCATGCCTACGCGAGGGTCGCGGAGATCCTGCGCCAGATGTTCCCCGCCGCGGGGATGGGCTCGGTGTACGACTGGACCCCCGAGGGGGCGCTGGGCGAGTGCGGGCACACCCTCGACCGCAGCGGCGTGGGGTGGGGCGCGCTCCGAGTTGCGAGCGACGACATCACCGACGCGCTCTCGTCCATCGCAGGTCGGCTGTACTCACCGACGCCGAGCTCGGATCCGTTCAGAAACCGGGCGGTGACCACCGGCGAGCTGTTCCGCGACCACGACCCGCTACTCTTGGAGTGCACGCGCACCCTCTTCAAGCCGCTCGGACAGCACTACCAGCTTCGGCTCATGATCTACGAGCGGGGGCGGCGTCATGCTCTGGCGGCCCTCGGCAAGGAGGAGCGCGGGGGGGACTTCACGCGCCAGGACGCGGCGCGACTCGACTCGGTGTCGAGAGCCCTTCGAGATGCGCTGGCGGCGGCGCGCGCCCTCGGCCTCGTGCCCGCGGGAAACACCGCGATCGGGCAGGTCCTGGACGCGTTCGATGCGCCCGCGTTCCTGACGACGCAGACCGGAGCGATCGCGCACGCGAACCCCGCGGCCCGCGCCGGCTACCCGCGCCGTCCGGGGTGGCTGAACGCGGTGCTGCGCTCGCCGCAGCGGCACCTGCAAACCGCCGCCGTGACCCGCGTCGATCACGAGGGCAGGAGCCTGTTCCTGGTGATCCCGCGTCGCACGCCGGCACCGGCTGGAGACTCGGCGCTGCCGCCCAGCCTCGCGCGCATCGCCGCGCTCGCCGTCGCGGGGCTGTCGGACAAGGAGATCGCGGGCGCTCTCGGCGTGCCGCTGCCCACCGTGCGCACGTACATGGGGCGGATCTACAAGACCCTCCGCGTGCACAGCCGCCTCGGCTTGGCGGCGGCGCTCCGGGGGCAGCGGAACGAGGGGTGAGGGCGGGGCGGGCTCGGCCCGTCAGAGCCGCGATTCCGCGCTCTCCAGCCGGAGGAGTGCTTCGGTCCGGTAGAGCCCGGGGAGGCCGGCCGCGACTGCCCGGTAGCGAGCCGCCAGCTTGCGACGCGCCTCTGGGTCCCGCTCGCCCTCGAGCGAAGCCAGCTGGCGCTCGAGCTGGTTCGTGATCGGCTTGCGCTCGAGGGCTCCGGACAGCAGGTGCAAGCGCCGCCCGAACTCCCGCGCCATCACCACCGCGCGATCCCGTCCGAGGACCGACTGCAGCCGAACAACGGCTGCGCCGCCATGTTGGTAGTCCTCGGGGCGAACCTCACCGCGCGCGCGCGCGTCGTTCTCGAGCGTGCCGAGGTAGCGAGTGAGGTCCGCTTCGCTCGTGACGGCTGCGGCTCGGGGGTCCGGCGCCGCCGGGGCGGCGCGAGGGAGCTTCGCTTCGGTCGGTGCGGCTGGGTCGACGCGAACGACCACGGTGGGCTGCACGGCCGCGGCCGAGCCCGCAGGGGCGCGCGACTTCGATGGCCGCGCGGGACCCAGCGCGAGCCAGGCCCCTGCGGCGATCGGAACGACGAGCAGCGCGAGAACGTAACGACGCATGGCTGGCCTCAGTTCACGCCGCTCGCAGAGCCGCGGACGCCGCTCTCGCTGTAGTGAGACTCGTAGCAATTCTGCTGCGCGCCCCAGCTCCAGGATTGGGTCTGGCACTGATAGGGGTAGTCGTCCCCGTCGCTGTAGGCCGCGACGGCGATTGATGCGTCGGCTGAGATCGACGCACCCTTTGCGTCCGCGACGTCGAGCGAGATATGCGCGCTCGACGTCATCGGCCAGGCTTCGCCGAACACGCTGTGTCCGGCGTTGTTCCGCGAGTAGTAATAGTAGATCCCGTCGTAGCTGTTCCAGGACTTCTGGTAGTTGCTCGAAAAGTAGGTGACGTCTCCAGCGTACTTGTGGGTGAAAGCGATAGCCTGCCCAGCCCCGCCATGCGAGTAGGACACGATGTACACGATTGTGTACGTGGTCGGATCGAACCGGTAAACACGGTTCTCCGTGTAGTCGCCCGAGCCCCAGCTCGAGTCCGGCGTCACATCGGCCAGCTCGAAGGAGCCGACGAGCGCGTCATCGGCCAGATGCTTGATCGACACTTGGGTCAGGGGGAAGGAAAGCGCCGCCGGGCGCTGGCCCGACAGGTAAGAGGACTGATGCCAGCCTTTGTTGTCCCATACCGAGGTCCAATCCATCTCCGAGCGGTACGTCCCGTCGTCCACGCGGTACCAGCCCGCCGACATTCCAGAAGAGCTGTACTGGTAGCTGGCGGCGCTCGCAGACCAGTAGAACGGAACGTCGTTGCTCGCGATCTGAATCGAGCCGGTGACCGAGTTGTTCGTCGTGTCCCAGTCGGCGGGCACCACGTCCGTGACCCGCACTTCGAGCGCATGCGTCCCGACGGCGCTGAAGGAAGGCGTGAACGCACAGCTCACGGCGCTCCCGCCGTCCACGTAGATCCCGTCCGCACGGTCGATCTCTGCGCCGTCGACGAACAGCACGCAGTTGGCGCGCGCGCCGACGTCGCCGTTCGTCTCGAGCACCGTGGCCGCGATGTTCACCGGCGCTCCCACCGTCGCTTGCTTGGGAGAGTCGAGACCTCTCGCGACTAGATCCGGGCGAAGCTTCACGTTTCCGGTGACGGTCACGACGTCGGTGCGCTTCCCGTCGATCCCAGTCACGTTGGCCTGGGTCTGGACCGGCTGCCCGCGATGCAGCTCATCGAAGGTGTACGCGACGGAGCCTCCGCCTGTGAGGCTCGGGTAGTTCTTCGCCCAGGCCACCTCACCGAGACCGTCGAACGTCTTGAACTGGACCTTGGCGATGTTGCCCGGAGCGCTCGCTCCCGAGTCGAGCTCGCCGGTCGTGACGTCGAATACCGTCTTGCCGTCCTTGGCAAGCAGCGCGCGGGTCGCGAGCCTCGCGTTTCCCGAGCGACCGGTGGCTGCGCTCGGGGTCTTCACCCGGTAGGGCTGCGTGTTCGGCAGAAGCGTCGGTCCGGCCCCGGCAGCCGTCGCGCTCACCAGAAGCGCCGCCGAGCCGGCCAAGGTCATTTGTGCGCGTAGATCTCGTTGTTTCATCACGTCCTTCTCCCCTCGCGGTGTTCGCGAGTGTCGCCTGCTGTGCGTGACCCATCCCTACACGGTTGCAGCGCCGCTGGGATTCGCATGGTCATGCGGTCGCATGAACGTGAGCGTGTCATCCACCGACGCTAGCGCGATGCTGGCGCGCTAGCCCGAGGGCGTTGCGCGCCCCGCCGTCGGTGATCAGCTGCGCCTCAGCTTGGCGGCGGCGCTCCGGGCGCAGCGGAACGAGGGGTGAGGCGGGGCGGGCTCGGCGGGCGAGCTTGTATACATTTGCGGACGTCGACAAAGACCGAGCGTGCCTCGACGATGGGGGCAGTGTTCCGTCATCCGACGTCAATCTTGCCCGGGACTAGCAGGGGCGTGCGCGCGTGCTCAGCCCGCACGAGGGCGCGGAGCACGCCGTGACCGGTCCTATCGCACCCGGGCAGATCCTGCTCGACAAGTACGAGGTCGAGCGGATCATCGGCCAGGGCGGGATGGGCGTGGTCGTGGCGGCGATGCATCTGCAGCTGCGGCGGCGAGTCGCCATCAAGTTCCTTCTGCCGGAGATGCTGCGAAACCCGGAGGTAGTGGCTCGTTTTCTTCGAGAAGCCCGAGCCGCCGCGATGCTCGAGAGTCATCACGTGGCCAAAGTGATCGACGTGGGGGCTTTGCCCGACGGCGTTCCGTTCATGGTGATGGAGTTCCTCACCGGCATGGATCTGGCCTCGCTCGTGGCGCAGCGGGGTCAGGTGCCAGTGCAAGAGGCGGTCGAGCACGTGCTCGAGGCCTGCGACGCGATCGCGGAGGCGCATCGCGCGGGGATCGTCCATCGCGATCTGAAACCGTCCAATCTGTTCTTGGCCACCCGCGGCGACGGCAGCACCACGGTGAAGGTGCTGGACTTCGGAATATCGAAGCTGCTGTCTGCGACCGGCAGCGTGGCGCTGACGAGCGACGCTGCGGTGATGGGGTCGCCCACCTACATGGCGCCGGAGCAGATCAAGTCCGCGAAGGGCGTCGATGCGCGTGCGGACATCTGGGGGCTGGGCGTCGTGCTGTACGAGCTGCTGGCGGGCGGCGTCGCCTTCGGGGGAACCGAGTACCACGAGGTGCTCGCGAAAGTGCTGCTCGAGGCGCCGCCTTCGCTCTCGCAGCGGCGTGCGGACATCCCGCCGGAGCTCGAGACGATCGTGCTGCGCTGCCTCGAGAAGGACCCCGAAAAGCGCTTTCCCACGGTGGCGGCACTGGCACTCGCGCTCGGTCCGTTCGCTGCCGAGCAGGCCGACCGCCAAACGCTGGAGCGGCTCCACCCGCCGCCGGAGCCCGTGGCAGGCCAGGCAGCCGTGAGCTCCGTGGGGCTGGACGCGCCGCGGCCGCCGGCGATGTCGAGCACCAACGTCGGCGTTGCCGCGAGCTCACCTACCGTCGGGTTCGAGCCGAGAGCACCTCGACCCCGCGGCATCCTCATCGTTGGGTCGGTGACCGCCCTGGCGCTGGTGGTGGGCGTGGGCGCGGTCTGGGCAAGTTGGGGCAGCTCGTCGGCTTCCGCAGTGGGAGTCGCGTCGGGCACCGCCAGCGCTGCCACCGGCGGCGCCGTCCCCTCGGAAACCCTCGTCCCGCCGGCGTCGCAGCCCGACGCTGGTGATCGGCCGCCCGCGGCGCCGGACGCGTCTTCCGAGAAAGCGGAACCGGCGGCGGCGGAGCGACGAGCCGCGGCCCCGCCCGTGGCGCGGACCCGCGACGCGAAGCGCCCAGGCGGGGATCCAGCGCCAGCACCGCCGGACAAGAAGATACCGGCCACCACCGCGGAAGCAGCGCCGGTTCCACCGGCGAGCACTTCAAAGAAGAGCCCGTTGGATGTGGCAATCAAGTGAGGGAGATGTGAATGCGCCGACAGACGTTCCGTGGAGCCATCAGTACGATCGCCGTTTCCGCTCTGCTTGCCACCACGGTGGCAGCCCAACCCGCACCGGGTGAACCGGTAGCCCCGGTAGCCCCGGTGGCCCCAACACCGGTGGATGGCGCGGTGGTTCCTCCTCTGGCCGATGCACTGTCCGGAGCGGCGAAGACGGAATACGAAGCAGGCAAGCTGCTCTACGGGGACGGGGACTTCGCGGGAGCCACACTCAAATTTCAGCGGGCGTACGACCTGTCCAAGGACGGACGGCTGCTCTGGAACGTGGCGGTGTGCGAGAAGAATCTCCGTCACTACGCCCGGGTATTGCGAGTGGTGCGGCGCTACCAGACCGAGGCAGGCCCGACGCTCTCCGAGGCGGACAAGCGAGAGGCCACGGACCTCGTCAACGCGGTGAGTGCGTTCGTCAGTCCAGTGTGGGTGACGGTGAACGAGGCAGGTGCGACCATCTCCGTGGATGGCGAGGTGGTGGCAAGATCGCCGTTCGCCGAACCCGTGCTGGTGGACATGGGCACCCGGCGGATCAAGGTCTCCAAGCGGGGTTTCCGTGACCACACGCAGAACGTGCCGGTGGCTGGGGCGACGGAGCTGAGGCTCAGCGTCAATCTCCAGCGGGCCGCGGTGGACGGGCGGCTGCTGATTGTTGCGGGACCCGGCGAGACCATCTTCCTCGACGGGAGAGTCGTGGGGGAGGGTCGATGGGACGGGAAGGTGCGGCCAGGCCGTCACGACATTCGGGTCATCGGCGAGGGCAAGCAGGTGCACGAGAGCGAGGTCGTGGTTCGGGAGAAGGAGACCCGGGAGCTGCGACTCAGTCTGCGAGCGATGACACGAGAGAAGGAAAGCGGGGGAAGCTCGGGTTGGTTGTGGCTCACGGGGGGAACGGCGTTGCTGGCTGGAGCGGTCGTCGGCGGCTACTTCCTGTTCAGGCCGGAAGACAAGGACGCTCCCCCTTCCGTTCCGGGAACGATGGCTCCGGGGACGGTCCAGCTCCCCCTCCGTGGCGCGTGGCGCTGAGCGAGACCCGCCATGACCAACCTTCCACGCTGGATCTCTTTCCGACACGTCGCCTCCGCAGGCGTCGTTGCCCTCTCTTGCAGCGTGGCGCTGCTGAACTGTTCCGGCAAGGAAGCGCCGGCGAAAGGTCAGCTGATGATCGCGGTGCAGACGGACATGTCGATCCCGAAGGACGTGGACACTATCCGCGTCGAGGTGACGGCGGACGGGGACATGCTGTTCGGCAACTCGTACGACGTGGGACCGTCGGGCCTGCGGATCCCGGCGACGCTGGCGGTCGTGGCCGGCGAGGGCAAGTCGCGGCCGATTCGGATCCGCGTGATGGCGCGCCAGGCCGGGAAGCTCCGCACGCTGCGCGAGGCGGTGACGACGGTGCCCCAAGAC